>NC_002932.3:1402500-2030000 GCF_000006985.1 Chlorobaculum tepidum TLS | reverse complement strand
CGGAGGGTGGTGTGCCGCACGCGATGCTGTTCTGGGCGTTCCTGCTGCTTTTCGCCGGGACGTTGCTGGTGATGGTGCAGGCCGATTTCCTGACTCCCTTTTTCCGCTTCAGTCTGCTTTCGGGCGACTTCTACCGGGTCTACTCCCTTGTGCTCGATCTCGCCGGTCTGCTTGCATTGTTGGCGCTTGGTGTGCTGGCGGCGAGGCGTTACGTCATCCGTCCACCGGGGCTTGAGAGCACCCCTGCCGACGCACGCATTCATCTGCTGCTCTTCAGCATCCTCTTGACGGGCTTCATCGTCGAAGGGGTCCGTATCTCAGCAACCGAACTGCGCGACAATCCCGCTCTTGCACTCTGGTCTCCGGTTGGTTACCTCTTTGCCACGCTGTTTTCCGGCATGAGCGTCCATGCGCAGCGGTCTGTGCATCAGGCGTTGTGGTGGTTGCACCTGCTGCTCGGGCTTGGTTTCGTTGCCATCATTCCGTGGACGAAGCTGCGCCACATTGCCACCACTAGCGGCAACAGCTTTTTCGAGCCGCACGAGCCGAAAGGCACGCTTGCCCCGCTCGATCTCGAAGACGAGAGCGTTGAGCGGTTCGGGGCGTCGGTGGTTGGCGACCTGAGCTGGAAAGACCTCTTCGACGCCGACGCCTGCACCTTGTGTGGACGCTGCCAGCAGCGCTGCCCTGCGTACCTCACCGGCAAGCCGCTTTCGCCGATGAAGGTGATCAACGATATCGGGGCGGTAGCTGGAACGGAAAACGACAAGTCGCTGATCGACACGGTTTCACGTGACGCTCTCTGGTCGTGCACCACCTGCGGTGCGTGCGAGGAGACCTGCCCGGCGAGCATCGAGCATGTCGGCAAGATCATCGAGATGCGCCGCAGCCTCGTGCTAATGGAGGGCGAGTTCCCCGGCGACGAGGCCCGCCGCGCCTGCGACGCCATCGAAATCAACGGCAATCCGTTCGGCCTTTCCCACTTGTCGCGAGGCGAATGGGCCAAGGGCCTGCCGGTCAGTGCCGCCGATGGCAAAATCGAAACGGATATTCTCTACTTCACCGGTTGCTACGCATCGTTCGATCCGCGCAATCGCAGGGTTGCCGAAAGCTTCATCAAAATTTGCGAGGCGGCGGGTGTCAGCGTCGCGATGCTCGGCAAGGCGGAGCGGTGCTGTGGCGAACCGGCGAGGAAGCTCGGCAACGAGTACCTCTACCGGATGGTCGCCGGGAGCAACATCGCCGCCATCCGTGCGGCCAAAGTGAAGCGCATCGTTACAGCCTGCCCGCACTGTTTCAACACGTTGGTGCGAGATTACCGTGAACTCGGGCTGGATGTGCCGGTCGAACACCATTCAACCTTCATCCGGCGGCTCGTCGGCGAGGGGCGTCTCAAACTGCATCAGGAGTCCTTCAGCGCCACCTATCACGACTCCTGCTATCTTGCCCGGTACCAGGATATTATCGAAGCGCCTCGTCTTGTGCTTGAAGCCGCAGGCGGCAGACTGACCGAAATGGAGTGGTCGGGCAGCGAAACCTTCTGCTGCGGCGCAGGCGGCGGGCGCATTCTTGCCGAGGAGAAGCTGGGCATGCCGATTGTTGATGAGCGCTTGCGGATGGCAAAGATGGCCGGTGCATCGACGGTGGCGACCGCCTGCCCCTTCTGCCTGAGCATGTTTGAAGACGGTCTGAAACGCGAACCCGCCGAATCCCGGCTTGACGTGCTCGATCTTGCGGAGATTGTCGCCCGGAGGATCGAACGGCATTGAGGGATCAGATTACCATTCGATCACGATGTGGATTGTGCCGAGTCCGGAACTTTGATAACCATTTGAAAGGATTATGATGACACGCATTGAAATCGGCGAGCGTATCAGGCGCCTGCAAGCGCGTCTTGCTGAAAGCGGGATGCAGGCAGCGCTTTTGCTGATGCCCGTCGATATTTTCTACTTCACCGGTACGCGCCAGAACTCGGCGCTCTGGGTTCCCGCCGAGGGTAAGCCGGTGCTGCTCGTGCGCAAAAGCCTCGTTCGAGCAAAAGCTGAAGGGCTGATCGACGACATTCGCCCCTTTCCGTCGAGCAAGGAGCTTTCGGCGCTACTCGGCCGCGAAGGCGACAAGGTTGGCATGACCTTCGACGCCGTGCCGATGGCGCAGCACGCCTGGTACTCGAAGGTGTTGCCGGGGCGTACTTTCGCCGACGTCACCATGATTGTGCGCGAGCTGCGCTCGGTCAAGTCATCTGCCGAAATTGAGATGCTCCGCCACAGCGCCGAGATGCTGGTCTCGATTTTCTTTGAAGTGCCGACTTTCCTGAAAACGGGGATGCGTGAGGTTGATCTCGCCGCCGAAGTGGAGTACCGGTTGCGCAGGATCGGCCACGAGGGGTACGTGCGGATGCGGGCGTTTAACCAGGAGCTCTTCGGCGGCATGGTGGTGTCGGGCGGCGCGGCGAGCTACGGCTTTTTCGATGGGGCTGTCACCGGCAAAGGTCTTTCGAGCGCCTCGCCACAAGGAGCGTCTCTCGATGCAATTCGAGAGAACGAGCCGGTGCTGGTCGATTTTGCCGGAGTTTTTAACGGTTACATTATTGATATGACCCGCATGTTTGTCATCGGCAGGCTCGACCCTGAATTGCAGCGGGCATTCGATGTTTCGCTTGAAATCCAGGAGGCGGTGCGTCGGGCGATGGTGCCGGGAGCGATCGGCGAGGAGATTTACAAGCAGGCCGCCGCGATGGCCGAAGCGGCAGGTCTCGGTTGTAACTTCATGGGAATGCCGGGCGAGCAGTCGCGCTTCGTTGGCCACGGTGTTGGCCTCGAGCTCGACGAACTGCCGCTGCTCGCGCAAGGTTTTGGCATGCCGTTGCAGGCAGGCCAGGTGGTGGCCGTCGAGCCGAAATTCGTCATTCCCGGCAAAGGAGCGATCGGCATCGAGAACACCTTCGTGGTCACGGAACATGGCGGTGAACGGCTGACCGGATTATCCGACGAAGTTGTCGAGCTTTGATGCGGGCAATAAAAAAGGCTCCGGTTTTTCCGGAGCCTCGATAAGGCGTATTGACAATGCCTCTCAGAAGCTGTACCTGATACCAGCAAGGATATTGCTGCTGGCAAGCGACACCTTGGCTCCGTCAAATTTTGCATCGGATGGCGAGAGGTAGCGATACCCCAGGTCAAACGTTGTGTTCTTGGCCGCCTTGATGCCGACGCCAGCGCCAAGCTGCCAGGCGAATTCGGTGCTGCTAGGTGAACCGGACATGTTGCCGCCGCTGATCGATGCATCGGCAACTCCAAGCCCACCCATGACATAGGGCGATACGACGGAGTCCTTCATCGGAATGTCGTAATAGCCGTTGGCCATGAAGGTCCACATGGACACATGGGCTCCACGAGGATCGGCATAGTCGGAAGAATCGACACTGTTCCGGTGGTAGCCAATCTCAGCCTCCACGCGCACATCCTGATTTTTCAAACCGACAGCGCCGTTGATCAGGTAGCCGGTTTTGTACTTGATCGCATCGTTATTTCCATTGACTGTCGAGTTGTTCAGCAATCCGAGGCCGCCTGAAAGGCTGACGTAGGGACTCTCCGCTGCCTGTGCCAATGACGGCGCGCTGCATACTCCTGCCACCAGCAGGGGGAAAATCATTTTTTTCATGGTTGTCCTTTGTTTTGATTTTTTCATCGTTTATCAGAACATGAGCCACTGCTCAATCAAAAGCTTGCAAAAAAATTACAATTATGCAACAGGCAGCCGAATCCTGAAAACTGCCGGTTTCATTGGTATTTTAACGGTTTTTCAGTTGCCAGTTCGATACTTGCTCACTACGTTGTTCATGGATATGGCTTTCCGGTACGTTCGTTGGCCGGATTGCGAGCTGGTTTCCATGAAAGGTGTTTGATTTTCTTACCTCATGAACATACTTGTCTGTGTAAAGCAGGTCCCGGATATGGAGGGGCATTTCATTTCGAATTCATCCGGCAGCTGGTTCGATGAGGCCGGACTTGCCTGGCGGATGAACGAGTATGACACCTTTGCGGTTGAAGAGGCCATTCGGCTTAAGGAGCAGCTTGGCGGCGAAGCGCGGGTGACGGTGCTCTCCGTCGGCCCGGCGCGGGTGGTCGAAACGATTCGCAAGGCGCTCTCGACGGGATGCGACGACGGCGTGCACATCGTCGACCCGGAAGCGCCCGAGCGCGATCCGTGGCAGATCGCCTCGATGATCGCCGGATTTGCCGTCGGGCGCGGGTTCGACCTCATTTTTACCGGTATGCAGTCCGAAGACCGAGGCTCCGCGCAGGTCGGCGTGCTGGTGGCCGAACGGCTTGGCATCGCCTCCGTGACGGGTATCACGGCGTTCGAGTGGCAGGATGGCGCGATGACGGTCGAGCGCGAACTCGAAGGCGGACGCAGGTGCAGGCTCCGCCTGAAAGCTCCGGCGCTCATGACCTGCCAGCTCGGTCTCAACTCGCCGCGCTATCCTACCCTGCCGAACATCATGAAATCAAAACGCACAATGCTCACCGTTCTGTCTCCGGAATCGGTCGGACTTGAATCGCCGAAAGTATTGTCCTGCAATTTCCGCCCCCATGAACCCAACGGTGCGGGTGTGATTCTCGAGGGCGACGCCGGGGCGATGGCTGCTCGGGTGCTTGAAATTCTCGAAGCTAAAGGGCTCGTTTCCGGCAAAGGAGGTGCGCGATGAAGCTGCTGCTTGTTGGCGAAGTTCGCGACGGTCGCGTCACCGCCGAAACCGCCGAGTTGTTCGGATTCGCAGCTTGTTTTTCTGCGGAGGTTTCGATGGTGCTGGCTGGATCGACTGACGATTTGCCCTCATTCGAGGGAAAGCTCTATCGCGCGGATGGCGTGAACGCGTTCGATCTTGCCTGTCACAAACGGCTTGTGCTGGCCGCCGTCGAGCGTGAGCAGCCGGACGCCGTGGTGTTTCTGCACTCCTCGCATGGCTGGGAACTCGCGCCGCGCGTGGCGTTTGCGATGCAGTCGGCTCAGGTGTCCGGGGTTGTGGGACTCGACGACGGCGGCTACGTGGTCGAAAGCTGCAACGGCAAGATGCGCCGCACCGTCAAGCCGCTGACCGACCGCGTTGTGCTGACGCTTCAGCTGGGCGCGTTCGATGCTCCGGCGATGGCGGGGATTCCCGAAGTGACCGCTCTCGATGTCGAACCGGATTCGACCATCGAGTTTCTCGATTGCGTCCAGCCTGAGCGGGGTATCGATCTGACTCGCGCAGGGGTGATTGTCAGTGCCGGGCGCGGCGTCGGGAGCGCGGAGCGCGTCGAGCTGGTGCGGGCGCTCGCCGATGCGCTCGGCGGCGAAGTCGGCGCGAGCCGCCCGGTGGTCGATGCCGGATGGCTCGAACGGGCGCGGCAGGTGGGGTCGAGCGGCCAGAGCGTTTCGCCCGCGCTCTACGTGGCGTGCGGCATCTCCGGTGCGATCCAGCATCTTGCCGGAATGAAAGGCTCCGGCTTTGTGCTCGCCATCAACACCGACCGCGACACGCCCATCACGAGCGTGGCCGACGTGCTCGCCGTCGCCGACGTGGCCGAGTTCCTGTCCGCCCTGACGGCGGCGATTCGGGCGAGGCGGTGAGCGGGCAGTTTTTTCAACGACAATCAAAACGCGGATGAATCAGCAAACCTACGCCTTCACGCTTGAAATGGAGGTGCGCGACTACGAGTGCGACATGCAGGGCATCGTTAACAACAGTGTCTATCAGAACTATCTCGAACACGCGCGGCACGTTTATCTCAAAACGGTTGGCATCGATTTCAAGGAGTTCACCGAGCGGGGCATCAACCTCGTGGTTGTCCGCGCCGAGTTGGACTACAAGTTGCCCCTGCAAAGCGGCGACCGCTTCAGGGTCGGCCTGAACATGGTGCGCCAGTCACCGCTGCGATTCGCTTTTTACCAGGACATCCTGCGCCTGCCGGACATGAAGCCCGCAGTCAAAGCCAGAATCATCGGCACCGCCCTCAACGGCCGAGGCCGCCCGGAAATTCCGGCAGAACTCGAAGCGCTAATGCAGCCGGGCGAGTGAGCGTCGCATTTACGAATCGAAACCGCGCAGGTTCAGCGAGTAACGATTGTCGGCATCGACGACGAGAAGCTTCCGTTCGAGCAGATTTTTCAGGTCACGCCGCGCGGTCATCTCGGAGACTTTTCGATATAGCATTGCGTAGGGCATCGCCCGCTGAAGCTCGTGCAGTGTGAACGGTTTGCCCGACGGATCGTCGAGCAGAAGCGCGAGCAGATCGTTTTGCCGCTTCGTGATTGCCTTGTTGCTAACGAGAAAATGGAGGTAATCGCGCATCGCCAGCACCCGGATGAAATTCGCGATGCGGTTTTTCATTTGCTGCAACGATTCGATCACGCCGTGCAGGTTGAATTCGAGAAACGGCGTGACATCCTTGCTTGCGCGGATGGTGTCGGAGAAGGCGCGGTAGTAGTCGTCAACATGCCGGTAATAGTAGTTCGAGAGCATCTTGGGGACGTAACGAATCCCTGCCGCCTGGAGCAGCATCGCCTCGATCAGCCTTGCGGTACGTCCGTTGCCGTCCCAGAAGGGGTGGATCAGCGAGAAGTGGAAGTGCGCCAGCGCCGCCTGCACGAAAACGTTCTCGTTCAGGAGGTCGTCGCTGTCGATCCAGTCGATGAACTCCCGCATCAGCATCTCGACATCCTCGATGATTTTCGGTGGCGTGTAGATACCGCCGTGCGCCTTGTTGCCGACCTTGACCATGCCGTTTCGGTACGTGCCGGGGATGTTGTCCTCGTACGGCAGGCCGCTCGTGATCTGGCGGTGGAGGTCGCGAATGTGCTCTTCGGTCAGGAGACGCGAAGTTGCGAAGTTCGCCTTCTGCTCGTCGAGCCACCGGTATGCGCCGATGAGGTTGGTAATTTCGAGCCTGTCCTTTGCCGTGTGGCCCGCATCGGGTATTTTCCCATCGTCGAGTTCCCGTACCTCATCGGCGCTGAGAGAATTTCCTTCGATAGCGGCGGTTCCGGCGACTGAACTGTACAGAAGCTCCGGATCGATCTGTGACGACCACTTTGGCAGAATCGGCAAATCGCTGATGGCGGAGTTGAGGGTTGACGCCTCGACGAGCAGCTTCTCGATGCGAGGCTTGTCGTACTGGTCGCAGAATATGAACTTGCCCGACTTGAAGGTTATGACCTCTTTCATGATGCCAGAAATGTTAGTTATTTTGTTACACTCAATGAGTTATAAAATAAACCATTAGCAAGACAGGGCGGTTCATTTTTGTTAAACTTTTTTACAAGATTTGTTAACGATTTCTGCAAGAATCATCAAGAATCATTGAAGAAAGCGTGAATCTTTTTTTCACTACTGTTATCTGCTTATGAAACCACTCAAAGAGGTTGTCGGGGCGTATCTGGCGCTTTCGGATGCGCAACGCCAGCTGGTTGCGGGCGAGTATGACGAGGCGGCGGCGAATTGCCGCAGGGCGATGGAAATTTCGCATACCATGCCGCCGGAGGAGGCGTTCGATCACGCCGGGTTCGATGCGTTCTGCCATGCCGGCCTGGCCGAGGCACTGGCGGGGCTTCGGTCGTTCGACGAGGCGCTCCACTCCGCCGACAAGGCGTTGCACTACTTCAACCGGCGTGGCGAGCTGAATCAGGATGAGGGCAAGCTTTGGATTTCGGCGGTCTATAGCCGCGCACTGGCGCTCGACGGGCTCGGGCGCGGCGCGGAAGCGATGCCGGAGTTCAAGAAGGTGGTCGAGATGATTGAGGAACGCAAGGGCGAAACGCCGGGCAAGGAGCGGATGATGGAGGTTGCTATCGACCGAATCGCTCAACTCGGCGCGTCGAACCAGCAGAAAAAACCGGGCTACAAGGCGTGGTGGGAGTTCTGGTCGTGACGGCACCGGATACTGTCCGCACCATCCTTGTCGTGCGCCTCAGCGCCATCGGCGACATCGTGCTGACCACCCCCGTGCTTGCCGAGCTGCACAAAGCTTTGCCGCAGGCGCGGATCGACTATTGCACCAAAGCGCCTTTCGTGCCGCTCGTTGCGTCGAATCCTGCTGTGGCTTCCGTTGTGACGCCGGAGTCGCTTGCTGCCGGATCGGCTTATGATCTGGTGCTCGATCTTCAAAACAACCGCCGCTCGCGTGCCTTTGTCCAGAAACTCCGGGCAGGCAAGGTTACGCGCTACCACAAACGTAACTGGAAAAAGCTGTTGCTGGTGCAGTTCAAGATCAACGTTTCGGCTGGCTATTACTCTGTCGTCGAGCGTTACGGCGAGGCGCTCGATGGTCTTGTGCCGAAAATTACTGCTCCGTGCGCCCTCTATCCGTCGCTGGAGGAGCGTGCGTTCGCCGCCGAAGCGCTCGGCGCTGATGGCCCTGTGCTGGCGGTCTGCTTTGGGGCGAACCACTTCACAAAGCGCTATCCGCTCGAACGTTTCGCCCGGATCATCGAGCTGGTCACATCCCAAACTCCGGCGCGCGTTCTGCTGCTCGGCGGCAAGGAGGACGAGCCGGAGGCCGCGAAGCTTATCGCGATGCTTCCCGAAGCGGCGCGAAGCCGCGTGCTGTCGCTCGCTGGAAAGGCAACGCTCATGCAATCGGCGGCGCTGCTCTCCGGAGTCGATGCGGTGCTTACCAACGACACCGGCCTGATGCACATCGCTTCGGCATTCGGCAAAAAGCTCTTCGTCATTTTCGGCTCGTCGGTCAAGGAGTTCGGTTTCATGCCGTGGGGGGTGGAGTACGAGCTGTTCGAGACGTCGGGTCTCAAATGCCGCCCATGCTCGCACATTGGCCGCGCAGCCTGCCCGAAAGGGCACTTCCGCTGCATGACCGAAATCGGGCCGGAACGCATCGCGAATCGCATCGTTGAAACGCTCAATGAGAAATCATCATGAATATTTTTACCTGGAACATCAACGGCATCCGCGCCCGAAAGGAGGCGCTTGCCGCGTGGCTCGACAGCCGTAAGCCGGACATCGTCGTGCTCGAAGAGATCAAGGCGCAGGTGAGCGAGATTCCCGAAACAATCAGGGATTTCGCCGGTTATCGCAAATTCTGGAACGGTTCGACCTTCAAAAAAGGGTACAGCGGCGTCGGCCTGCTCGTCCGCGACGGCAGCCTCGACGAGTTCACCTGCGAGCCGCCACCGTTCGACATCGAGAACCGAACGCTGGTGCTGCACGCCCCGCAGTTTACCCTTATCGGAACCTACGTGCCGCGTGGCGACGGGGAGGAACGCTACGCGGTGAAGCTCCGCTATCTTGCCGATCTGAAAGCGTTTATTGCTGAACTTCTCACCGAAGGGCGCGAGGTCATTCTCCTTGGCGACATCAACGTGGCGCTTCGCGATATCGACGTGCACCGCTCGCAGAACAAGCCCGGCGCCATCGGTCTTCGTCCCGAAGAGCGGGCGGCTATCGAGGCGCACCTTGGACTTGGGCTGCTCGACATCGTCCGAGAGCTGAATCCCGACAAAAAAGACCTGTTCACCTGGTGGCCCAACTGGAAATTCGCCCGCGAGCGCAATCTCGGCTGGCGCATCGATTGTATCTATCTTACCCCCGCTCTTGCCAGAAAAGTCTCCGGAGTCTCGGTTGATCTCGACGAGAAAAGCTCCGACCACGCGCCGGTATCGGTCAAACTCTCTTTGTGATTGATGGTTGTAAAAAGGCTGTTAACAATGCTGTATTCGAGGCGTTGGAAAACAAAAGAAAAATTTTTACCTTGCGTGTCCTAAAACGCGAATGGTGTTCGTGCGTCCGCATGAAGCCGTGAAAGCAGGGATGCGCAATACCTGTTTTCCGCCATTTGCACAGTATGACTTCACTCAAAAACAATTGCGCTATGAATACACTGAAACAGTATGAATGCACCGTCATCATTGACGGCGGCCTTCAGGATGATGCCATTGCTGCAGTCATGGAGCTGGTCAAAAAGACAGTTACCGACAAAGGCGGCGTGATCAACAATGTCCTGGAAGTCGGAAGAAGAAAAATGGCCTACCTTATCCGCAAGACCTCCATCGGTTACTACGCACACATCGAGTTCGATGCCGTGCCGTCGGTTATCGCCGAGATCGAGCGAGTGTTCCGCTATGAAGAGGCTATTTTGCGGTTCCTTATCATCCAGTTGAGCTCTCCGCTGCTCGAGATGCGCAAGCGCGTCGAGAAATACAGCGTCATGCTCGGCAGCCCGGAAGACCAGGCTGAAGCTGAGGCTGACGCTGACGCCAAGAACTGACGGCCGATCGCACCCGGTTTATTGTGTGAATGACGAAACGATTCCATTTGTGAACAAAAAGGAGTAGATGCTATGGCGGAACTGAAAATGCCTGAAATCAACAGCGTCATCATTGCCGGCAACCTTACCAAAGACCCTGTCTTCAGACAGACTAATTCAGGTGGAACGCCAGTTGTCAATTTTTCCATTGCGTGCAATCGCAGGTTCAGAGACAGCAACCACCAGTGGCAGGAAGATGTCTGCTACGTCGGCGTGGTCGCCTGGAACAAACTTGCCGAAAGCTGCCGGGACAACCTGAGAAAAAGTTCGGCAGTGCTGGTTGATGGCGAGTTGCAGAGCCGCACCTGGAAAGCTCAGGATGGCACGTCGAGAACCGTGGTTGAAATCAAGGCCAGAAGGATCCAGTTCCTCAACAAGAGGAAGAAAAACGGAGAGGATGACGAAGAGGGCTTTATCGAGGACGATACGCATGAAACCCATCATCTCGACGATGACGGGCATATGTACGAATACAAGTACCTCTCTTCCGACTGAGAACGGGCACATTGTTCTGCAATAATTGGAACAGGCAGACGATGGGTCACAAGATCATGCAAGCAAAATTCTGAACAAAATCAATGAGACAGAAATCATCACCGTCGCAGGGCAGCAAATCATTGAGCAATGCTCTGGCATCGAAGAAGAAAGTGTCGAAAAACCAGGTGGTTTTCTTTGACTATCGCGATGAGCGCAAATTGAAACGCTTCATCAACGACCAGGGAAAAATCATCCCCCGCCGTATTACCGGCCTGTCGGCCAAAGAGCAGAGCCTTCTGACCCATTCGATCAAATGGGCAAGGTTTCTGGCTATTATTCCTTACGTTGCCGACGAATACAAGTAAGTGGTTGTCCACGAAAAATTAATTATTCAGAACGAGGAAACAGACCGTGAAAATAATTTTAAGAAAAGATGTGGCAACCCTTGGCGATGCCGGTGAAGTGGTCACCGTCAAGAACGGGTATGCCAATAACTACCTGATTCCGCAGGGCTATGCCATCCGTGCTACCGAAGGCACGCTCAAGGCGCTTGAAACCGAAAAGAAACAGCAGGCTCGCAAAATCGAGCTTCAGCGCACAAATGCTCGCGAACTTGCCGCGAAGATCGAGCAGATGACGCTGAAGGTGCTTGCCAAGGCTGGTGAGTCGGGCAAGCTATTTGGCACCGTGACCGCCGGGGACATTGCCGAAGCGCTCAAAGCGCAGGGGGTTGATATCGACCGTCGCAAAATCCATCTCGAAGCTCCGATCAAGGCTCTCGGCAAGTACGAGGCCGATGCGAAGCTTTTCATGGATATTACGGCAAAGCTTAGCATCGAGGTTGAAGCAGAAGGCGCAAGCGAGGAGTAATCTCACTTCGCAGCCTCCGCGGATCGATTTTGTGATCCTGGCATATCGAGCAAAATACGCCTTATGACCTCTGTGTCATGAGGCTTTTTTTATGTTTCTCTGTTGTAAAATCTTCGGGTCTGGCGTACCATTACTCTTAAGACGGCATCTCTTCAAATCGAGCCGTGCTTTGTGCAGTATCCAGCCAAACCCAATCCAGGGAGCGCCCCATGAAACAAACTCTTCTTCAGGAAAAATACCCTATCTACATTCTCGAACTTGAAAAAGAAGAGACCTCTTTCGGTAGCGTCGATGATATTGTGGCCTACTTTCGCGAAAAAGTCGAATCGCATCCATTCGCGGTGCTTATCGGCGAGTTCGACCATTACGGTCACACCTCTCTTTTGCCAGAGGGGCAGATAGGCGAGGGGATTACCGCCGCCAAAAACATCGTGTTCTGTTTCGGTAAAGAGTTGATGAACCCCAAGATGCTGGCTGTTCGTCCGCGCTCCATTGGCGTGGCCGAGATGGACGGGCACTTTGTCATCAGCTTCCTCGAAGCGCCGAATCCTGCGGCCAACGCTTCGATGGAGGAGTGGACGCTGGCGCTGAAAAACCCCGTGTCCGCCTGATTCAGGAGTCTGACGGAAATGAAAAAGCCTCGCGAGCGCAATGTTCACGAGGCTTTTTTATTCTATCAAACCAGGCTTCACGCCATGAACTGGCTGAGCATCCGGACGTCGTTTTCGAAAAAGAGCCGGATGTCGTCGATCTTGTAGCGCAACAGCGCCGTGCGATCGACCCCCATGCCGAAGGCGTAGCCGGTCCACTCCTCCGGATCGATGCCGCAGTTGCGCATCACGTTCGGATGCACCATGCCGCAGCCCATGATTTCGAGCCAGCCGGACTTCTTGCAGACGCGGCATCCCTTACCACCACAGAGGTAGCAGGTGACGTCCACTTCAGCCGATGGTTCGGTGAAGGGGAAAAAGCTCGGTCGGAATCTGAGCTTCACGTCGCTGCCGAACATCTGGCGGGCGAACGAGTAGATTGTGGCCTTCAGGTCGGCGAACGACACGTTTTTGTCGATGTACAGGCCTTCGAGCTGGTGGAAGACGCAGTAGCTCCGTGCGCTGATCGCTTCGTTGCGATACACCTTGCCGGGGCAGATCACCCGAATCGGCGGCTTCTCGTCGAGCATCACCCGCACCTGTACCGGTGAGGTGTGCGTGCGGAGCAGCACGTCCCCCTCTTCCTGGCCTCGCGTGATGAAGAAGGTGTCCTGCATGTCGCGGGCCGGGTGGTTCGGCGGAAAGTTCAGGCGGTCGAAGTTATACTCGTCGAGTTCAAGCTCCGGGCCGGTGGCGATGCCGAACCCCATCGCGGTGAAGATGCGCTTCATGTCGCCCAGCACCTTCTGCACGGGATGTTCCGAGCCGAGGAACGAGCGGCGTCCCGGCAGGGAGAGGTCGAGTGCTGGTGCCTCAGTCTCCGCGTTTTGCGCGAAGAGGCTTTCGGCATCGGCAACTTTCGCTTCTGCCGAGAGCTTGAGCGCGTTGAGCAACTGCCCTATGCGAGGCCTGTCAGCGGAATCGACGGTTTTGAGCTGGCCGAACAGGCCGGCGATTTTGCCCTTACGCACCGTGAACTCGAGCTTGAAGGCCTCGAGTTCCTTTGCGTTCCGGATCTGGTATCCGTCAATCTCCTGCTGCAGTTGCTGAATGCTTGTCTCCATAGGGCCGTTGTACAAAATATTAATCGAGAGCCGTTTTGACGATCAGAGAGAATGCTGCCGGATCCTTCACGGCGATTTCGGCCAGCGCCTTGCGGTCGATCTCGATGTTCTTTTTGTGGATGGCATCCATCAGGCGCGAGTAGGAGACGCCGTTCTGACGAGCAGCGGCGTTGATGCGCATGATCCACAGGGAGCGGAAGTTTCTTTTCTTGACGCGGCGGTCGCGGTAGGCGTACTGCTCGGCCTTGTCCACAGCGTGCTTGACGACGGTCAGCACGTTTCCGCGTGAACCCCAGTATCCTTTGGCTTTCTTGAGAATCCTCTTCCTTCTTGCTTTGGAAGCTACCGAATTGGTTGATTTAGGCATCGTGGTATCGAATTAATGTTTATAGACTTGTCTCAGGCGAGGATCATTCTCTTGATCTGCTTCTCTTTTGTCGAATCGACCAGCGTGGACTGGTGCAGGCGGCGGGTGCGTTTCCTGTTCTTGTGCTCAAGGTTATGAGAGCCGTTCATACGCTCGCGTTTGACTTTTCCGGATGCGGTGGCCTTGAACCTCTTGCAGGCACCGCGATGTGATTTCATTTTAGGCATGGTCGTCGGTTTAAATGATAAAAGTCGTGCTTATCAGTGTTGTTCGTTTATTCGTCGTCTTCCGGCTCTCCGGAATTATCCGGCGGTAGCGGCGGCAATGACGCAATCTTTTCAGCCATAGCCCTCTGCTTTTCGAACTGCTCGATTTTTTTCTTGTCTGGCTCGAAATAAACGAAGAGCTTTTTGCCCTCGAACTTGGGCTCGCCATCCCGGTTGGCGACCGTACTGAGCCGTTCGGTCAGGCGGTCGGCAAGCTCGAAACCTTTGTCTTTGTAAATGATCGAACGGCCGAGGAATACAATGGTCGCACGGACGCGGTTGCCTTTGCGGAGGAACTCTTCGAGATGCGCGGTTTTGAAGTCGAAGTCGTGCTTGTCGGTGTTGGGATGGAACCTCAGCTCTTTGAGCGACGTGGTTTTCTGTTTTTTCTTGAGGTCCTTGTCCTTCTTGTCCATTTTGTAGATCAGCTTTCCGTAGTTCTCAAGCTTGCATACGGGCGGCTGAGCATTCGGCTGCACCTCGATAAGGTCGATCCCTCGCTCTTCGGCCATTCTGCGAGCGTCCTGGGTTTTCATGACCTGCATGCCTCCCTCGGGAAACACGACCCTGACTTCTGGTACACGGATCTGTTCGTTGATCCTGTAAGAAACTTTGGGCTTCTGGTTGCCGGATGTTTTCTGTTTTTTCATTCGATCTTTTTTGGTTGATAGTCAGATCAGAATCGTCGATCTCTTTCCTCACAGAGCCTGGCGATCAGCTCGTCAACGCCGAAGCTGCCTTCGTCGCCCTTGCGGTGACGGCGTAGCGAGACCTCGCCCTTCTCCTGCTCGTTCCTGCCGATGACGAGCATGGCGGGGATTTTGGAGAGTTCCGCCTCGCGGATTTTCTTGCCAATCTTCTCGCTGCGCAAGTCGAGTTCGGTGCGGATGCCCGCTTCGTGCAGCTTGGCGTACACCTCGCGGGCGTAGTCGTGCACCTCCTCGGCGATGGGCAGCACGACCGCCTGCACGGGCGCGAGCCAGAGCGGGAAGTTGCCTGCCGTGTGCTCGATCAGGACGCCGATGAAGCGCTCCATCGAACCAAACGGTGCGCGGTGGATCACCACCGGGCGGTGCTTCTGGCCGTCACTGCCGATGTAGCTGAGGTCGAAGCGCTCTGGCATGACGTAGTCGACCTGCACGGTGCCGAGCTGCCACTTGCGGCCAATCGCGTCGCGCACGATGAAGTCGATCTTCGGACCGTAAAAGCTCGCTTCGCCGATGCCGATGAAGTATTTGATGCCCATGCGGTCGGCGGCTTCCTTCACATCCTTTTCGGCCTGCCCCCACACCTCGGCGGTGCCGCCGTACTTGGACTGGTTCTCCGGATCGTGCAGCGACAGGCGCGTTTCGACCTCGTCGAAGCCGAGCGTATTGAAGACGAAGCGGGTCAGGTCGATGGCGTTGCAGATTTCGTCAACGAGCTGGTCGGGACGGCAGTAGATGTGCGAGTCGTCCTGCGTGAAGCCGCGGGCGCGAACCAGGCCGTTCAGCTCGCCGGACTGCTCGTGGCGATAGACGGTACCGAACTCGGTCAGCCGGATCGGCAGGTCGCGATAGCTGCGCAGCGTCTGGCTGTAGATCAGGTGATGATGCGGGCAGTTCATCGGCTTGAGCAGGTACTGCTCCTCGCGACCCGTCTCGTCCTTGTAGGTGAGCGGCGGGAACTGCGAGTCGCTGTAATACGGGTAGTGGCCCGAACGCTTGTATAGCTCGATGTTGCCGATGTGCGGCGTGTACACCGGCACGTAGCCGCGCTTGCGCTGCTCGGCTTTCAGAAAGGTTTCGAGTTCGTTGCGAATGATCGCGCCGTTTGGCAGCCAGATCGGCAGGCCGCTGCCGACTTCCGGGGTCAGCATGAATAGCCCCAGCTCCGCGCCGAGCTTGCGGTGGTCGCGCTTGCGGGCCTCTTCCAGCCGGGCGATGTGCTCCTTGAGCAGCTTGTCACTCGGAAAGGTGATGCCGTAGATGCGCTGCATCGTTTCACGCGACGAGTCGCCACGCCAGTACGATGACGAAATATTAGTCAGCAGAACCGCCTTGACCTTGCCGGTCGAGGGCAGGTGCGGGCCGCTGCACAGGTCAGCGAAACCGTCCTGGTGATAGACCGAAACCGTCGGGACATCCTTCAGCGTGTCTTCGAGAATTTCGACCTTGTACGGGTCTTTGCGCTCGTTCGAGAAGTATTCGATGGCCTGTTCGCGCGGCATCTCCTCGCGGTTGATGCTAAGGTTGCGCTTGCTGATCTCCAGCATTTTCGCTTCGATGGCACGGAGATCCTCTTCGTTGAAGCGGTGCTCGCAGGCGATGTCGTAATAAAAGCCCTGCTCGATGGCCGGGCCAGCGCCGAACTTCGCACCGGGGAACAGCTCCTCAATGGCGTGGGCCATCAGGTGGCTCGAACTGTGCCAGAAAATCTCTTTGCCTTCCGGAGAATCGAAGGTGATGATCGAGACCCTCGCATTCTCAGTGACGGGCGTATCGAGGTCACGCGGTTTGCCGTCGATGGTGAAGGCGAGTGCTGCTTCGGCAAGTTTTTTGCCAATGGATTCAGCGATTTCGAGGCCGGTAACGCCGGAAGAGTAGGTTCTTTCAGAACCGTCGGGCAAGGTGATAATCACCTGTTGACGGTCATCCGTTATTTCAGACATTGAATTTGTTGTCCATAATCATGTTTTCGGGGTGAAGGTCTTGAGACCAGCCCCTCCCCTCAGCAGGGAAAAATCCTTGACAGCCGCTTTTTGTCAGTATTCGCCGGTCGGGAGGGCTGTTCTAGGCGCCGTGCTGAAAATCAGCGGCGTTTCTGTTTCCCCGTACCGATAAGAAGTTAGGCATAATGCAAAAAATCCTGCAATTATGCAAGCAAGATTTGTAAGGCTGGTGCTTGAGCTGGTGGTAATGCGATGGATGATGTGGAAGGAAAGGAAAGGGCAGGCGCGAGGCCTGCCCCGGACAAGGAGCTGGGTTTCAGCCCAACTGTTGCAGAATATCCGGCGTTACGGTGTCAGCTCCGCGTGAGGCGGCTAGATTTTCAGCTTTGCGTTTCAGCTCTCGACCAAAGGATATCTGGCTGATGAAGGGGGCTTTTCTGACGATACCGTCCAGAATCGCATTGGCTTCGGGTGTCCATTTGAGCGGCTTGGTCGGGGCCGCTGCCTGCTGCCGCCGGGTGATAGGCAGGAAGTTGAAGAGCGTGTCATAGAGCGCGTTGACGATCTCCTGCACCAGCCAGACCACGCCGCTGTGGCCCATGAATGGCGTGCCGAGCGCGCGGCGCACGATGGGGCCTGGGAAGCCTGCCGGGATGAAGCGGCTTTTGGCGTCGGCTTCGGCGAGGTAAATCTTGTCGGGCATCCGGCCGTAGAGAAATTGTGGCTGCTTCTGCACGATCTCCTTGCGAACGGCGTTGTTGTCCACTTCTGCTGAATCGAGGCTGAAGAGGCACTGCATCCCAAGCTCGTCCCCCAGCACGTGCTTGATACCGTCGGCGTAGCTTTTGCTCGCGACCACCCCGAAGCGGATGGTCGGGAACCACTCCGACTGCGGCCCGCGCCACAAGTCCCACACCGGGCTGAGCGTCGTGCGCTTTTCCTCCGCAATGAAGCGTGTCGCCTGCTCCGGCGTTCCGCAAAGGCGTCCAATCTTCCCGATGAAACGGTCGGTTTCCTCGATGCCGAATGGCGCATAGAGTACCGGACGCCCGAGCTTTTCGGCGAGCGCCGCGCCGAATTCGCGGTACATCACCACAATTGCCGCCGAGTTTTTCAGCTTTGTGATCTCTGCCGCCTTCGACTCGAAGGGATAGACATGGGCGACTCTACCGCCCGCGCCGGTGACGAGGCGTTTTACTTCCGCCAGATCGGCAGGGCTGTTGAAGCAGCCGTAGGTCGGGCCGATGATGCTCACCGTGCCGGGCTCGATCTGTGACGGTTGGCCGTCGTCGAACTGGTCGAAGAGCCACGCAAGCGCCCGGTCGCGCCCTTGCCATTCGTTCTCGCCGAGCGAGTCGGAGGCGAAAAAGCGCACCGACGGGTACTTCATGGCGAGCATGTGCTGGTGATCACTGCCGATCATTTCGCTCTCTGCGCTCGAAACGAGGATGAGCTGCTTGCCGGAACCCATCAGCTTTTCGATGGTCTCCTGCACGATTTGGGAGCTGCCCGACGAGGATATCTCCCGCTCGGTAAGGCTTGTGGGCGTGAGGTTTTCGAGGTAGGGAATGGCGTCGGTGTAGTCCATGACGGCCACGCCAGCCAGGTTGTAGCAGCCCACGGGGGCATCGGCGATGACGTGCACGTCTTTGAGTGCGCAGAAGGTATTGACCGCCGCCCAGTAGGCGCTTGCGGTGGATTCGTCCCGGATGGTTTTTGCCATGATCGGTGGGCGTAAGCTGGGTTGATCGAAGCTCATCCGGAAAGCACGGATGAAGCGCCTAATTTACAATAATATGTGCCTACGGATCAAGGTTTAACGCTTTCGAGCGATACCGGAAGCGT
Organism: Chlorobaculum tepidum TLS; assembly: GCF_000006985.1. Classification (NCBI taxonomy): domain Bacteria; kingdom Pseudomonadati; phylum Chlorobiota; class Chlorobiia; order Chlorobiales; family Chlorobiaceae; genus Chlorobaculum; species Chlorobaculum tepidum. The sequence continues at coordinate 2,011,510 of NC_002932.3, read as the reverse complement.
ACCTCTCGGAACAAGTTCGCCTTTCAGTGCTTTGAGGATTGCCGCATCGGTCTCTTCGTTTTCGCTGTAGGCGCACAGGGCCGAGCCGATCTCGGGAAAGGCGTCGAGGATGTATGGCGTGCCGAAAGAGATGAACAGGATTGGTGTTCCTTTGGGTGCCATCGAGGGCAGGCTGCGGACGAAATCACATTGCAGCTGACTGAGGCCCGATGGTACCGATTTCGACCAGGCCTGGATGCCGGTGGTCAGAATCACGGCGGATGCGTGGGCGACCGCCCTGGATGCCTCCTGGAAAAACTCCGGCTGGCTTTGCGGCGTGAGCCGGAGCGAGGTGACGTTGTAGCTCGTGCGAAGCGTATCGACGAACTCGCGGCCCACTTTCTGGCCGGGGCGGTCATTCAGGATGATATTGACCAGCTGGCCGTTCTGCGGAAACCGCAGCGGTATAGTGCGGTTGCGGTCGCGAAGCAGCGTCAGCGACTGTTCGGCGATCTGTTCGGCGATGCGTTTGTTCTCCTTCGTGCCGACCCGTTCGCTCAGCCGGGAGAGATCGACGAGCTTGCGCCGGTCGAGACCGAGCCAGTGTTTCATCTGAAGAATCCTTTGCACCGAGTGGTCGATCTGCTGTTCGGAGATTTCTCCGTTTTCGACGGCGGCGCAAACCGCATCGAAAACCAGCTCAGGGTCTTCGGGAAAGAGCAGCATGTCGTTGCCCGCCTGCACGGCCCTGACAGCAACCTCGCCCGGCGTCAGGCCGTTGCTTTGCAGCGCTTTCATGTTGAGCGCGTCGGTCACGATCAGTCCCTTGAACCCGAGCTCATTCCGGAGCAGGCCGGTGACGATGGTTCTGGAGAGCGAGGCCGGTTCCATCGTGCCGGTCAGCTTCGGCACGGCCAGATGGCCCACCATGACGCTCAGCACGCCGTTTGCAATCGCCGAACGGAAGGGCTTGAGTTCATAGTTTTCGAGTCGCCGCCGGTCGCCTTCGAGCACCGGAAGGGCAAGGTGGCTGTCCACGGTTACGTCGCCGTGGCCGGGAAAGTGCTTTGCGGTGGCTGCGACGCCGTTGGATTGCAGTCCGTCGATGACCGCCGCCGACATGGCGTTGACCAAGGGAATGCGGTCGCCGAACGAGCGGGTGTTGATGACCGGATTGGCCGGGTTGATATTCAGATCGACCGTTGGCGCGTAGTTCTGGTGAATGCCGATGGCGCGCGCTTCACGTGCCACGATTTCGGCCATGCGTCGGGCAAGCGCCGGATTTCCCGCCGCGGAGATCGCCATGGCTGGCGAGAATTTTGTTGCCCCGTCCAGCCGCATCGCCACCCCTTTTTCCATGTCGGCGCTGACCAGCAGCGGTACTTTCGAGAGCTCCTGAAAGTGGTTGGCCAGAATACCCGCGCTCTGAACATCGCCTTTCAGGAACATGATGCCGCCGATTTTTCCTTCGGAGACAAGTCGCGAAATAAGCTGGTATTGCGGATCGTCATCGTTTTTGTAAACCGCGTCAACCTTCGCTACGATCATCTGGCCCACCTTTTCCCGGACGCTCATGTTGCGCAGCGTGCGCTCGACCCACGGCTCCCGGTTCGAGAAAACGGTCTGTGCGGACCACGGTTTCGGAAAAGTGCCTGTTCCCGAATCGACGCCGTTTGCCATTGCTGGTCGAGGCCCGGCGGAAAAGAGCGAAAAGAGAAAAAGTGCTATGAACGGTCTATGAAAAAAACGCATGGTTTGTTCCGGTCTGGCTGAAAATCTCGGTGTTTCAGGGGTTAATCTATGAAACAAATTCCGGAGACCGAAAACCGATCGGACGGATCGGGCTGATCGGTCTGATCGGACTGGTCAAAAAAAAAGCTGCTCCGGAGTTTTTCCGGAACAGCTTTTTTTGGGGAATGCCTTGCCGCAATCTGCCGCTTCAGTGCTGGCAGCAGATGTTGAGCTGGCGCGAGGCCTGCGCTTCGTCGAGGCGCTTGACCGGCGTGGTTGTCGGCGCGGATTTGATGAGGTCGGGATTCGACTTGGCCTCTTCGGCAATGGCGATCATGGCGTCGGCGAAGGCGTTGAGCGTCTCTTTTGCCTCGGTCTCGGTCGGCTCGATCATGAGCGCTTCGCTGACGATGAGCGGGAAGTAGACCGTCGGCGCGTGGTAGCCGTAGTCGAGCAGCCGCTTGGCGATGTCGAGCGTGCGGACGCCGTGCTCCTTTTTCTGGCGGTCGCCCGACAGGCAGAACTCGTGCATCACCGGGCGCGGGTAGGGCAGCGCGTAGTGCTCGACGAGCCGCTGGAGCAGGTAGTTGGCGTTGATGATGGCGTTCTCCGACACGCGGCGTAATCCATCCGCGCCGAGCATCCGGATGTAGGTGTAGGCGCGCACCAGCACCGAGAAGTTGCCGTAGAAGTTCATCATGCGGCCAATCGTGTTGGGCTTGCTGGAGTTCAGGCGGTAGCGCGTCTGGCCGTCTTTCTCGAATTTCTCGATCACCGGCACCGGCAGGAACTCCACAAGGCGCTCGCTGACGCCGACCGGGCCGCTGCCGGGGCCGCCGCCGCCGTGGGGCGCGGAGAAGGTTTTGTGCAGATTGTAGTGCATCACGTCGAAGCCCATATCGCCGGGACGGGTGATGCCGAGCAGCGCGTTCATGTTCGCGCCGTCCATGTAAAGCAGGCTGCCGTTGCCGTGCACCAGCTTCTCGATTTCGGGAATCTGCTTCTCGAAAATGCCGACCGTGTTCGGATTGGTGAGCATCAGCGCCGCCACCTCGCCATCGAGCTTGGCGCGGAGGTCACCCATGTCGGTGCAGCCCGATTCATCGCACTTGACCGACACGCACTCGTATCCGCCGAGCGCCGCAGATGCCGGGTTGGTGCCGTGGGCCGAATCGACCACGAGCAACTTGTGGCGCTTGTTGCCAAGCTTTTCGTGATACTTCTTGATGAGCAGAATGCCGGTCAGCTCGCCATGCGCGCCCGCCGCCGGTTGCAGCGTCACCGCCTTCATGCCCGCGATCTCCTTGAGCATCTCCGCCAGCTCGTACATGAGCTGCAACGCGCCCTGCGACGTCGATTCTGGCTGCAACGGGTGCATCGACGCGAAGCCCGGCAGGTCGCAGGTGTAGTCGTTGATCTTGGGATTGTACTTCATGGTACAGCTCCCAAGCGGGTACATGTTCTTGTCAACGTGGTAGTTCAGGTTTGACAGCCGAATGAAGTGGCGCACCACCTCGCTCTCCGCCATTTCCGGCAGTTCAGCCGGCTCTTTGCGCAGGAATTTCGACGGCAGCAGTTCATCCGCCGGGCGTTCGGGAATGTCGAGCGGCGAGAGGCTGTAGCCCTTGCGACCGCTGCGGGAAAGGTCAAAGATCAGTTGTTCTTTCATGGACAGGCCTTGATTGATAGGCATTCAGTGCATCGCCAGCGCAAAGCGCCGCAACCTGCATGGATTAACGATGTTCCCGGCCGGACAGTCTGGCCGGAAGGCTTGCAATATACGCATTTTGGGGCGCGTGTAAAGAGGGGCGGGGGATGAATGTAAAACTTGGGAGGAATCACTCAGGGAAGAGACAGATTTTTCTTACCAGCCCATATCCGAACTCGGCAAGCAGCCAGACTTCATCTTTCCGTCTGCGAAGAACTCTCATGATGGGGCATTTCCATCTGAAAACCTGCGAATGCTGGCAGTCAAAACCACCTGCAAGGACAGGTGGCGGCAGGTACTCAACGAGGCGAACCGAATTGGCAAAAAACACCTCCTGACCGTTCAGCAAGGTATTTCACTGAACCAGTTTCGTGAAATGCGTGCGCATGATGTGCAACTCGTCGTTCCTGCCGACATCATCAAATTGTACCACAAGGATATTCGTTCGGAGATCATGACGCTTGAGGGATTCCTGGGCGAAGTGAAAACTCTGGTGGAAAAACCACGTAAAAGGAGCTGAAAATATCATTCAACAAACATCATCAAGCTTGCTCGTCAATTCTTGAAAATCAAGCAGAGATGAATCATAGCAGTAACCAGAAAATCATGAACGTTCATCGGTTGCCTCATTCCGCTGCAATAAAAAAAGGTACGACGCTTATTTTGAACAACCGGAAGTCCTTGATTCGATCCTCAAGGGGAAAGCGGACATTAAAGCCGGACGGAGTATTTCGATCAATGATCCCGGCAAGATATGGGAAAGTATTCTCTCGTAATTGTCTTTAAAAAAAGCTTTTCCGAAGATTCTCTCCTCACCCCCGCCCAAACACCAGCGCCAAACCTGTGCCGGGCACACTCCTTAACGCCGATCCACTGAAATCCGAGTACATTCCTTCGTACAGAAATCCGGCATCCTCGTGCAGCTTCAGGTAGCGCTCAATCGCGACCGGATAGAGCGTTACCGATTCTTCAAATAGCACCGAATCTTCATCCTTGAGCGAAAAGGTGAACTGCAACGACTCAGGCGTGATCGATGAATAGTGGCGGTGGAAGGTGGCGGTTGAACCGTTGGCTTCGATGGTGCGCACCGGGAAGTCGTAGTTCGTCAATTCTGCGAGGGTGTCCCAGTTCATCACCTGCATGATCCAGTAGCCGCCCGGTTTGAGCAGATTGTGGATTTTCGAGATGAACGGGGCGAGTGCTTCGGTGGGGAGGTGGGCCAGGACGTTGCCGATTGACCAGACGCAGTCGAATCGCCCCTCAGTCTTCTCCAGCCGCCGCATGTCGAGGCAGCGGAATGCAGCTTCGGGATAGCGGCGCTGTGCTTCGTCGATCATTGCTTCGTCGAGGTCGATGCCAAGTGCGTTGAAGCCATCGCTGGCAAACCGTCCACAGTAGTGCCCCGGCCCGCATCCCACGTCGAGCAGCGCATTGCCGGGACTTCCGGCATATCTTTTCAGAAATTGCCAGACATCCTCCCTGAACGGAAAGACCCGCTCGTAGTATTCCGAGAATTTCGAATAGAATGACATGGGCACGATTGTTGTGTTGCTGGCGCAGGGAGCCAGCGGTTTTTGCCCGAAAACGCCGTTAACGGTTGATATCCTTTCCCCGGATCAACCGGATCGCTTTTTCGATGCGTTTGCCCAATGGCAGCAGGTGGTGGCGCACCTCATTTTTGGCGGCGACATACTGCTCCAGAATGCCGCGCAGGGCCGTAACATCACGCTCCTGATCGCCGCAGAGGAAGAGGGCGTGAACAGCGGAGTGGTGCGGCAGCTCGTAAACGTGTGCGTAGTGGCGCTTGAAAACCTGAGCCCATTCTGAAGGCGTCTTGATCGTGCAGTGAGCGTTCTCGCCGTTGGGCAGAATCCGTGTTGCCTTGGCCAGATGCGGGATGATGATTGCGTTGGTCGAGAGTTTCCGGAAATCGCGCAGCACGCAGTCCAGTTCCGCTTCGGGGACGTGCTCCAGCACATCGGTGTTGACGACGACGTCGAAGGTTTTTTTGCGGCAGCACGTCGATGCCTGGAATTGCCGGATCGTAACGGTCGCAGGTGAATCCGGGGTTGCCGCCCAACTGATCGGCCAGCCGGCCTTTGCCGCATCCAAAATCGATGGCGTCGTGCAAAGCCAGCGCATACATGATGGTTGCAAGGTAGCCATGGTGCGCATTGCCGCCCTGTCCATAACCGGCATGATTGCGGTGAATCTCTTTGTACTGGTCGATCTGCATGAGGTTCGTGTTAGCTGTTCTGTGGAGATGGTTCGTTCAGGTTGCCCAAATCCCCGCTTTCCAGTCTCTTCATGGCCTCTTTGGCGGCGAGCTGTTCGGCATCTTTTTTTCTCGGCGCGGTTCCTCTGCCGAGCGGCTGACCGTTGCAGGAGACTTCGACGACGAACGTCTTTTCGTGCTCTGCCCCCTCTTCGGTGATGACCGTATAAAGCGGCGGGGGAAGCTGGCGCGACTGGGTGTACTCGATCAGGCGGCTTTTGTAGTTGTATTCCGCTTCGACAAGCTTGTGCAGATCGACCTTTGCGATGACGTGGTTCGTGATGAAACGCTCAGCTCCGGCGAGGCCCTGGTCGAGGTAGATGGCGCCGACCAACGCCTCCAAGGCATCGGCAAGCGCCGATTCGCTGGTGCGTATCTTCTGCTTGTCGGCGGATTCGCCTATGATAAGGTGCTCGCCGAGTTGCAGTTCAAGGGCAAATGCCGCAAGGGATTTGCGGTTGACGATTTTGGCCCGGTTGCTCGACAGGTGCCCCTCGTCACTTCCGGGAAATTGCTTGAAGAGGTGCTCGGAGATCAGCAGGTCGAGCACCGCGTCGCCGAGAAATTCGAGGCGCTGGTTTGACTCGGGCTTATGCTCTTCGCTGTGGTGGTCGTGCAGGACGGAGCGATGCGTCAGGGCGGTGCGGTAGATCAGCCGGTTGCACGGACGCCCGGTCAGGCGTGCGAGGTGCGTTGCTGTTTGTGGGTCGAGAAGAAAGTCAGCGGAGCTGGCGTCCGAAGTTTCACCGGCACCGTCGGACGCTTCTGAACGAAGGAACTGAAGTGACATCAGTTTTTGCCACAGGTGCGCCATCGTCGAGCCATTCCCGGTCAGGCGGCCGGAGCCTTCCTGAAGATCAGGCAGCCGTTGTGCCCGCCGAATCCGAAACCGTTGTTCAGCGCATACTCAATCGAGCGCTGTTTCGGGACGTTCGGCGTCACATCCACATCGATCTCGGGATCGACATTGTCGAGGTTGATGGTTGGAGGAACGGTCTGGTTCTGCAGCGCAAGGATGCAGGCGATCGATTCGACCACGCCCGCCGCACCAAGCAGGTGACCGGTCATCGACTTGGTCGAGCTGATGCTGAGTTTTGATGCGTGCTCGCCGAACACCTTCTTGATTGCCTTGATTTCCGCCAGATCGCCAAGCGGCGTGGCGGTGCCGTGGGTGTTGATGTAGTCGATCTTGTCCGGGGTGATGCCCGCCATGTTCAGGGCGGTGGTCATCGCGCTGCAAGCGCCAAGACCCTCCGGGTGCGGAGCGGTGAGGTGATACGCATCGGCAGACGCGCCCATGCCGACGATCTCTGCGTAGATTTTTGCGCCGCGCTTCACAGCCGACTCGTAGGTTTCGATCACCAGCGAACCGGCGCCTTCACCCATGACGAAACCGTCGCGATCCACATCGTACGGGCGTGAGGCTTTTGTCGGAGCGTCGTTGCGGGTCGAGAGCGCTTTGGCCGAGTTGAAGCCAGCCACGCTCATCTGCGTGATCGGTGCTTCCGAGCCGCCGCAGACCATGTAGTCGGCCATGCCCATCTGCAGGAGCATGACGGCGTCCATGATAGCGTGCAGGGAGGTCGCGCAGGCGGATGCTGTCGCATAGTTTGGCCCCATCAGACCGTTGCGGATCGAAATCTGTCCGGCGGCGATGTCGGGAATGAGCATCGGAATGAAGAACGGGCTGACCCTGCGGGGGCCGCGTTCCAGATACTGGCGAAACTGCTGGTCGTAGACCGTCATGCCGCCGATGCCCGAGCCGTGCACGACGCCGATCCTGGTCGGATCGATCGCGGTCAGGTCAAGCCCGGAATCTTTCAGCGCCTGTTCGGCAGAGATAACGCCGTACTGACAGTATGGATCCATGCGATCCGCGGATTTCCGGTCGATGTACTCATCGGCCTTGAAATTCTTGAGCTCGCAGGCGAAGGTGGTCGCGAAATTGGTCGTATCGAAATAGGTGATCGGTGCAGCGCCGCTTTTTCCCTCCATGAGGGCGTTCCAGAATGCCCCAGCCGAAAGGCCGATTGGCGACAGAACCCCGATTCCGGTGACGACGACTCTTTTCATTTCCAGATCCATCTGTTCAGATTTAACGTTGGTTTTAGGCAGGGCCAAGCCCTGCCCGAAGAGAATGCTTTTAGCTTACTTTCTTGTTGACGATGTAGTCAATGGCCTGCTGCACGGTACCGATCTTCTCGGCATCTTCATCAGGAATCTGGACGCCGAACTCGTTTTCGAGCTCCATGATCAGTTCGACCGTATCGAGCGAATCGGCACCGAGGTCATCGGCAAACTTCGATTCCGGCTTGATCTGATCCTTGTTGACACCCATCTTGCTGACGATGATATCGTACACTTTATCTTTGATTTCGGCTGCGCTCATGGCACTGTTCTCCGGGTTTGTGGTTGGAAACAATTAAAAAAAAGCAAGTTCACTAATATAAAAAGAAAAAGCAGCTGAGCAAAGCTATGCTCCGGCTGGAGAACCGGAGACTTTCCGGAACGGTCAGGTTCCGCCAAGTCTCTGATTCTCAAAAGGTTACGGTTACATGTACATGCCGCCGTTGACGCTCAGCACCTGACCGGTGATGTAGGCTGACTGGTCGCTGGCGAGAAATGCCACCGCGTCGGCAACATGCTGGGGCGTGCCAAAAACGCCGAGCGGAATGGCTTCGAGCATCTTCTGGCGCACCTCTTCGGAGAGGGCGTCGGTCATTTTCGATGAAATGAAGCCGGGGGCGATAGCGTTGGCCCGCACATTGCGCGAAGCCAGCTCCCTGGCAATCGACTTGGTGAAGGCGATGACGCCGCCTTTCGAAGCCGCGTAGTTGGCCTGTCCGGCGTTGCCCATGAGGCCGATGATCGAGGCGATGTTGATGATCGAGCCGGAACGCTGCTTCATCATGGTGCGCGTGACCGCCTTGGTGCAGTTGAAGACGCCCTTGAGGTTCACCGTCAGCACGGCGTCCCAGTCCTCTTCGCTCATACGCATCAGAAGGCCGTCGCGGGTGATGCCTGCGTTGTTGACGAGAATGTCGATGCGGCCATTCTCTTTAGCCACTTCGTCGAAAACCTTCTGGCACGCGTCGGTGCTGGTGACATCGAGCTCCTTGCAGCTCACTTTTGCGCCGAGCTGTTTGAGCGCCTCTTCGGTTTCGGTCAGCCACTCCGCCTTGATGTCGCCAATAACAAGATCAGCGCCTTTGGCGGCGAGATCGAGGGCGATCGACTGGCCGATGCCTCGTGCCGCGCCGGTGACGACGGCGGTTTTTCCTGTGAACATGGTCATAATCGTTTCTTTGCGTTTTTCTATGGTTAGGCCGGAGTGCGCATCGCATCCACCTGATCGGCGGTATCGACTCCCGAGCACATAGTGGATTTGCTGATTCTTTTAATGAGGCCCTGCAGCACTTTCTGGGGGCCGACCTCGACAAATTCGGTGATGCCCGCGTCCACCATCGCCTGCACCGACTGGCTCCAGAGCACCGAGCTGGTGAGCTGGCTGATGAGGTTCGCGCGGATTTCCGTTGCCGCCGTGACCGGTTTGGCGACCACGTTCATGCAGACCGGAATTTCGGCGTCGCGGATCGCGATGGTGTCGAGCGTTTCGGCAAACTCCTTTTCGGCGGGTTTCATCAGCGGCGAGTGGAAAGCGCCTGAGACGACCAGCTCCTTGGCCATGCGCGCGCCTTTCGACGACGCGAGTTCGACCGCCTTGCGTACTGCATCGACGTCGCCGGAGATGACAATCTGGCCGGGCGAGTTGAAGTTTGCCGCCTGCACGATGCCGCTTGCACTCGCCTCTTCCAGGAGCGCGTCGAGCGCGTCGTCGGCCATGCCGATGATCGCGGCCATCGTGCCGGGATTCTGCTGTCCGGCGTTCTGCATCAGTTCGCCGCGCTTGGCCACGAGCCTCACCGCATCCTCGAACGAAATCGCACCCGAGAAGCAGAGCGCCGTGTATTCGCCAAGGCTGTGGCCCGCTGCCATCTTAACGCCCTCACGTCCGAGAAGGGTGGCCGCCGCGAAGCTGTGCAGGAAGATAGCGAGCTGGGTATAGCGTGTCTGTTTCAGCTCATCCTCGCTGCCGTTGAACATGATATTGGTGATCGAGAATCCGAGAATTGAGTCGGCCTTGTCCATGAGCTCCTGCGCTTCCGGGAAGCGCTCGTACAGATCGCGGCCCATGCCGCAGTACTGCGAACCCTGACCGGGGAAAACAAATGCTTTCATATCCTGTAATTCCTTTGAATGGTTTGGCTTACTGCCAGCGGACGTAAACGCCGCCCCAGGTGTAGCCTGCTCCGAAGCTCACCAGCACGAGGTTCGAGCCTTTGTGCAGTTTGCCCTGCTCGTCCAGCTCGGCGAGGCAGATCGGCACCGTGCCTGCCGTGGTGTTGCCATAGCGCGCGATGTTCATCATTACCTTTTCTTCGGTGATCCCCATACGCTCGGCGGTGGCGTGAATGATACGCTGGTTGGCCTGGTGTGGCACGAGCCAGTCGATGGTTTCCGCAGTCAGATTGTTGCGCTGCATGATCTCTTCGGCCACATCGGCCATGGCTATGACCGCAGCCTTGAAGACCTGCTTGCCATCCTGCTGGATGAAGTGCATGTGCTGATCGACCGTTTCATGCGACGCCGGATGAAGGCTTCCGCCGCCCGGCATCAGGAGGTGCTCCCTGCCATTGAGGCCGTCGGAGTAGAGACGGGCGTCGAGCACGCCGTACCCCTCTTCATTCGCAGCTTCGAGAATAACGCCGCCCGCTCCGTCACCAAACAGGATGGCGGTCGTCCGGTCTTCGTAATCGAGAATGGAGGACATCTTGTCCGCGCCGATCACCATCACCTTCTTGCAGTTGCCCGATTCAATGAACTGGGCGCCGGTGTAGAGGCCATAGACGAAACCCGAGCAGGCGGCGGAAAGGTCGAAGCCCCAGGCGTTTTTTGCCTGGATATTGCCCTGAACCAGACATGCCGTCGAGGGAAAGAGCATGTCGGGAGACATGGTCGCCACGATGATCAGATCGATCTCGTCGGCGGAGATGCCCCGCTTTTCAAGCAACTGCCGGGCAACCTCGGTGCACATATATGATGTGGCCTTTTTCGGATCCCGGAGAATTCTCCGCTCCTTGATGCCGGTCCGGGTCGTTATCCACTCGTCGTTTGTATCAAGAATTCGTTCGAGGTCCTGATTGGACATTATCTCTTCAGGCAGATACTTGGCGGTCGTCGTTATGGCTGCTTTCATAGTGTGGTTTCTCTTGATAAGCGGACGGAAAATGCGAAGATTGTATCGGAGTCTCTTCGGCCAATAGCAAAGGACAGGGAATAGACATTCAGGAGCATCTCTGGGTCTGCATGGAAAATTCAGGCCGTCAGGCGAGCATTTTCGCGATGCGTTCGTTGACGCGTTGCTCGATCATATGCTCCGCCATGTAGATCATGTTCTTGATGGCGCGCGCCGACGAGCGTCCGTGGCCGACAATCGAAATGCCATCGACGCCGAGGAACGGCACGCCGCCAAACTTTTCGACATCGAACGGCTCGAATATCCCTTTGAATGTCTGACCGGCCAGCACCGCCGAGTTCTGGTCGAGCTTTCCTTCCTTGACCAGCTTTTCGAGCGCCGGTTTGAAGATGGCTCCCAGAAAGTGTGGAATGCTCTCGCCAAACTTGAGGATGGTGTTGCCGACAAGCCCGTCGCAGACGACAATAGTGGCTTTGCCTGCAAGAATATCGTGACCCTCGATGTTGCCGATGAAGTTGATTTTCTGCTCCTCGTGCGCCTTCTGCAACATTTTCCATGCCTGCTTGAGATAGTCGGGACCCTTGCCCTCCTCCTCTCCAATGTTGAGCAGGCCGACTACGGGCTGTTCGATTTTTGCCGCGTAGCGCTGGTAGATCGTCAGCATCTCGGCGAACTGCACCAGGTTTTCCGGCTTGCAGTCCACATTGGCACCGACATCGACGAGGTTGGTGAGGCCCTCGCCAAGGCGCGGGAAGTAAGCGTAGATGGTCGGGCGCAGTACACCGGGAATACGGCCAAGGACAAAAAGCGAAGCGGCCATCATTGCGCCGGTGTTTCCAGCGCTCACAAAGGCATCGGCATCTTTCGCCTTGCAGAGCTTCAGGCCGCGGACAAGTGACGACTCCTGCTTCGCCTTGACGGCGGTGGCGGGAACATCCTCCATGGTGATGACCTCGGGCGCGTGCACGAAGCGGAGCTTGAGGGCTCCGGTATCATACTGCTGCAGAAGCGGGGCGACCTTTTCCTCCTGCCCGATAAGCAGGATTTCAAAGCGGTTTCCGCTCTCCCTGAGGGCATCGATCACCCCCTCGACAACGCAGGCAGGCGCATTGTCGCCACCCATGGCATCCACGACAATGGTCAACATGGCGGTGCTGTCTTGTTTACGTGAAACTGCTTACGCGACGACGCTCTTGCCGGTGACCTGACGGCCTTTGTAGTGGCCGCAGTGACGGCAGGCGCGATGCGGAAGGGTCGGCTCGCCGCAGTTCGGACAGACAACCGTAACGGCAGCCTTGGTGCGCGCGTTGAACTGTGCTCTTCTCTTGTCCCTTCTGGACTTGGACATCTTGGCTTTCGGGTTGGCCATAATCTATTCAGTTTAGAATCAACGGTTAACGATACTTGTTTTTCAGTTTTTCGAGCGACTCCTGCCAGTCGCTGTCGGGCAGATGGTCTTCGCCCGGTTCACTCAATTTTTCCTGATGGAACACCCGGCAATCGGGATTGTCCTTGCAGGTGACTTTCATGGGAACGGAGAGCAGCAGTGTCTCGCGGACATCCTCGGTTAGATCGAGCGCAAGCGTATTCCTGTCGATAAGCCGATACTCCTCGTCACGTTCTTCCTGCGGTTCGCCAGCCTGTTCGTAGCCATAATAAATCCGGTACGAACCTTTCAGCTCGGAGGTGATCGGTGCAAGGCACAGATCGCAGGTCAGATTGGCTGTCGCCGAAGTATTCAGGGTGACAATCATCTCGCCATCCAGCTTCTCGACGCTTACATTGACCGACACGTCCCTTGAAAATCCAGCCCCGGCGAGAGCCGGATCGGCAAAATCAGCCGCTTTGCAGGTGAAATCGAACTCGTGCGTTCCCTGTGCAAGACCCGCGAGACGAATTTCGATCAGCGCTTTTTCTTTGGACATAACCACCTCTTTTCCATAAAAGAGCATCAATGTACAAAAATAATATTCGAAAAAGAAAAGCCAGAACCCGCCAGTCAGACGGAAAAATTATTAAAAAATATCGTTGTGAGTTTGGAATTTCGAATCGCAGCCTTATATTTGCATCTCTTCGCTCAGGAAGGGTCGCATTCCGCGATAGCTCAATGGTAGAGCATTCGGCTGTTAACCGAAGGGTTGTAGGTTCGAATCCTACTCGCGGAGCAAAAAAAAGTTGGTTTCAAACCTGCTCAAAAGTTTAAAAAAGGAAGTGCTTGAGTATGCGGTGCTTCCTTTTTTGTTTTATACCCCTGCCATCCGCCCTTACACAGTTATCTCCCCCTAGTATTATTATACTACTCCCGGAGCCATAATCCTCCTCACGAACCAAACTTCTGCCGTCATGCTCCGGTACCTCTTCATCTTCTTCCTTACTGCCCTGACAGCTTGCGCCTCTCGTTATGCGGCGGCGCCGGATGCGAAAACCCAGGAACTGTTCAGAACGTGGTGGCGAGTCGAGGAGGTCGATGGGCGGAAGGCTGAGTTTATCCACGGGCAGCGGCGGGACATGCATATCATCCTGTACGCTTCGCGCAAGATGGTAGGCTCGGGCGGCTGTAACCAGATCAGTGGTTCATTCGCTCAGTCGCCAGGTCGCATCCGTTTTGGCGCGATCACTTCGTCGAAAATGATGTGCCAGCCGGTGGTGATGTCGCGGGAACGGGCGTTGATCAGCGCGCTTCGCAAGAGCAGCAGCTATATCGTCAGGGGCCGCCGGTTGACGATGTATGACCGCACGGGGCACGAGGTGCTGCGCTTCATGGCGGTTCCGTTCCGATGATGCGGGCGTAGCGGGGAACGTCCGGAGCAGGTTCACGGTTCTTTTGCCAGATGCTTGTCATCAGTCGGCACAATCAGCGTCGATCAAGCCGGAACATTGCAGAGGTAAAAGAATTGTTTATATTGTCCCAACTTTTCGTACAGCCGATTGAACGGTACTCTATCTTGTATGAACACGGTCAGCAACATGCTTCTTCTTGCGCTATCGCTAACAGGCCTTACCTGCCTGAGGGGGAGCGCATTGTAGTTTCGTTGACTGCATGGAATTGAGATTCAAAGCCGCGATCCTCTCAGGGTAAGCGGCTTTTTTTCATTAAGGGACTTTTACTATCAAGTGTTTTAAATGGAGACTCTCTCATGAGTACGATGAATTATAAGAAATACGCACCCTATCCGACGGTTGGGCTGAAAGACAGAACCTGGCCGGACAAGACCATTACCAAAGCGCCGATCTGGTGCAGCGTCGATCTGCGCGATGGCAACCAGGCGCTTCCGATTCCGATGAGCGTCGATGAGAAGGTGGAGTTTTTCAGGCTGCTGGTATCGGTTGGCTTCAAGGAGATCGAGGTGGGCTTCCCGTCGGCTTCGGCCACGGAGTTCGCCTTTGTGCGCAAGCTGATCGAAAACAATCTCATTCCTGACGACGTGAGCATCCAGGTGTTGACGCAGTCGCGCGAGCACCTCATCCGCCGCACCTTCGAGGCGATCAAGGGCGCGAAGAACGCCATCGTGCACCTCTACAACTCCACCTCGCGCCAGCAGCGCGACATAGTGTTCCGCATGAGCCGCGAGGAGATCATCACCATCGCCGTCGCCGGAACGCGGCTGGTGCGCGAGCTGAAGGAGGCGAGCGGCAATCCAGGCATCCGCTTCGAGTACAGCCCTGAAAGCTTCACTGGCACCGAGCTGGAGTACGCGCTGGACGTGTGCCACGCGGTGATGGACGAGTGGGGCGCATCGGCCACCAACAAGGTGATCCTGAACCTGCCTTCGACGGTCGAGCTTTCGACGCCGAACGTCTATGCCGACCGCATCGAGTGGTTTTGCCGCCACATCAAGAATCGCGACGCGGTGCTCCTCAGTGTGCATGCCCATAACGACCGCGGCACGGCGGTGGCGACCTCCGAGCTGGCGGTGATGGCCGGGGCGGATCGCATCGAAGGTGCCCTGTTCGGCAACGGCGAGCGGTGTGGCAACATGGACATTATCATCATGGCGCTGAACCTGATGACGCAAGGTGTCGATCCGGAGCTCGATTTCTCCAACCTGCCGCATATCAAGCAGGTCTACTCTCGCTGCACCCGCATGACGGTGCATCCGCGCCATCCCTACTCGGGCGATCTGGTCTACACCGCCTTTTCCGGTTCGCACCAGGACGCGATCAGCAAGGGAATGAAAGCGCACCAGCGGGCTGCCGACGGCGTGTGGGACGTGCCCTATCTGCCGATCGATCCCGAGGATGTTGGTTGCAACTACGAGGCCATCGTCCGGATCAACAGCCAGTCGGGCAAGGGAGGCATAGCCTATGTGCTCGAAAAGGAGTATGGTATTCAGATCCCGAAGTGGATGCAGCCAGATTTCGGTGCGGTTGTTCAGGAGGTGACCGACCGCACCGGCGAGGAGCTGAGCGCCGAGCAGATTCACGAGCTGTTCCAGAAGGAGTACATCGGCGCAACCGAGCCCTATCTGATGAAGAAGTGCACCATCAGCTGGAGCGACGAAGACCCGGATCGCAACGACGAGGTGGCGACGATCGTCAGCGCCTCGATGGTTGGGCCACAGGGCGAGTTCAGCTTCAGGGCCAAAGGCAACGGCCCGCTGGACGCCTTCGTGCGCGGCATGGTGAGCCACACCGGCATCGATTTCCATGTCGACGAATACGCGGAGCACGCCATCGGCCACAGCTCGGACGCGATGGCCATCGCCTACATTCGCCTCTCGTTCGATGACGTGGCGCTGGTGTGCGGTTCCGGTATCGACTCGAACATCAGCCTTGCCTCCATCAAGGCCATCGTCAGTGCGCTGAACCGCTACAAAAAGGCTTGATCGTTTTTTTCGTCAGGCTTCCCGATGATGGGGAAGCCTGACCCTCTCCAACGTTTTGGATTCTCTGCTGTTATTCTTTTTTTACAAAAGAGACACTTTTTTCCATCAACCGGGAATCCAGACATGACGACCAGACAAAGCCGCTTCATCTCTTCTTTTTTTTATCCCATCCGACCTCTTGTCCTCCTGTTGTTGCTGTTCATACCATTGCTGAATGGATGCGCCGGCAAAACAGAGTCGGACAAGTTGCAGGTCGTGGCCTCCATCGAGCCGCTGGCGTGGTTCGCGGAGCGCATCGGCGGTGACAGGGTGTCAGTTTCGGTTATGGTGCCTTCCGGGGGCAATCCACACACCTATGAGCCGACGCCGAAGCAGATGGCCCAGGTCAGCCATGCGGCGCTTTTCGTGAAGGCTGGTTCGGGCGTCGAGTTCGAACTTGACTGGATGCCGCGCCTCGTCGATCTCAACAAAAGCATGACGGTGTGCAACGCTTCCGAAGGAGTGACGTTGCTGCCGATGAGCGCGGAGAAGTACGAGCATGCGGTGCCTGCCGAGGAGCATCACGATCACGGCAATTTCGATCCACACTTTTGGCTTTCGCCAGCGAACGCCAGGCTAATCGCCAAGAACGTCGAACGCTCGCTGGCGGCGATTGATCCGGCAGGGAAGGAGTATTATGCGGCCAACGCTGCGGCGCTTGACAGGGAGCTTCAGGCTCTCGACAGCGAGATTCGCAAGCAACTCAGCGTTGTGAAGAACCGTCGCTTCCTCGTTTTCCACCCGGCATGGGGCTATTTCGCCCACGAGTACGGTTTGGAGCAGATCGCTGCCGAGGAGGAGGGCAAGACGCTGACGCCGCGCCAGATGGAGCGGGTGATCGGCGAGGCGCGGAGTGCGGGTATCCGGGTGGTATTTGTTTCGCCGCAGTTCAGCTCGGCGCAGGCCGATGCGATTGCCGGTGATATTGGAGGCCAAACCGTGACGGTCGATCCGCTCGCGCACGACTACGCGGCCAATCTTCGCAAGGCGACTGCCGCATTTGTCCAGAGCATGCAATGAGCGAACCGTTAATCGTTTGCGAGCAGCTCTGCGTCAATCTCGGCGGCGCAAAAATCTTGCAGGGTCTTTCTCTTTCGGTATACGAGGGGGACTTTCTTGCCGTGCTCGGGCCGAACGGCGGCGGCAAAACCACGCTGCTCAAGGTAATACTTGGTCTGGTCAAACCCACGACTGGCACCGTCAGGGTATTCGGCAAGGAGCCGGGGTACGCTTCCAGGCGCATCGGCTATGTGCCGCAGCGCCTCGATTTCGACCGCACCTTCCCGATCAGCGCGATGGAGGTGGTACTGATGGGCCGCCTTTCACGCAAGCGGTTGTTGCAGCGCTACGGGCACGAAGATCGCCGGAAGGCGCTCGAAGCGCTTGAAACCACCGGTCTCGCCGAGCTTGCCCAGCGGCGGATCGGCGCGCTTTCGGGCGGCGAACTCCAGCGCGTCCTGATCGCCCGCGCGCTCGCCGGAGAGCCGGAACTGCTGCTGCTCGACGAACCGACGGCCAGCGTCGATCCCGACATGAAAACCACCATCTACGACCTCCTCGATCAGCTCAAAAAGAGCCACACCATCGTGCTGGTCACACACGACACCGGCACCATCGGGCGGCACGTCTCGCGCATCGCCTGCCTGAACTGCACGCTTGACATGCACGAACCCGGCTCGACGCTGGGCCGTTCGGCCCTCGACAAGCTTTACGGCTATCCGGTCGATGTGGTCGAGCATCGCGCGCCTCAAGGACACGCAACCCACCAGAATCACCGCCATGCCTGACATCCTGCACTTCGAGTTCATGCGCAACGCCTTTCTGGCGGCTATTCTGTCGAGCGTCGCCTGCGGCATTATCGGCACTTATGTCGTTATCCGGCGTCTCGGCTTCATCAGCGGCGGCATTGCCCACACGGCCTTCGGCGGCATCGGCCTGAGCTACTACCTCGGACTGAATCCGCTTACGGGCATCATTCCCTTCAGCCTCGCCGCCGCCATTGGCATCGGGCTGCTTTCTCGCAAGGCGAAGGTTGCCGAAGACACGGCCATCGGGGCGTTCTGGGCGGCAGGCATGTCGATCGGTGTCATTCTCATCGGCCTGACGCCGGGCTACGCTCCGAACCTCTTCAGCTATCTTTTTGGCAACATCCTGACCGTGCCCGACTCCGATCTGCAACTCATTTTGGGACTCGATTGTCTGATCATCGCCGTGGTCTGGCTTTTCGACAAGGAGTTCCTCGCCATCTCGTTCGACGAGGAGTATGCGCGGATTTCCGGTCTGAAGACACTGGCCCTCGACCTGCTGATGCTCTGCCTGATTGCCCTCACCGTCGTCATCATGGTGCGGATTGTCGGCATCGTCATGGTGATCGCGCTTCTGACCATTCCCGCCGCCGTCGCCCGGAGTTTCAGCCACAACCTTTACCGGATAATGGTTATCGGCGCTTTGCTGGCCGCTCTTTTCAGTATTGCCGGACTGTGGCTTTCATGGGTATTTAACCTGGCCTCGGGAGCAACCATCATTCTGGTGGCCGCGCTGGTTTTCCTGGTGAATGCGCTTTTCGGAGCCGGAAAGGCCCGCCGGGCAGAGTGCTGAACAGTGTCGCTGCCGGGATTTATGGAAAAGGGGCAAATTGTTACATTCATTGAACAGACCCGATCAACCAACCAGCACCCGTTATGAAGCCGATGTATTACCTCGTGGCTGCGGCCCTGTCGATCATGCTTTCCATTTATGTGTTCATTTTCGGCACATGGGCGAACAGCCAGCTTGTCGCGATCTTTATTGGCCTCTGGGCTCCAACCATCATCTGCCTCGGTATTTTCAACATCCTCATGAACATCCACGACGAGATGTGCTGCGCGCACAAGCGCATCGAGGGTCGGCAGACCGGTCATGACCGTTGCGGGGGGGGCTGAGTGGTGATGAAGAACGTTTTGCTGGTCGGCGCGGGCGGATTTGCCGGATCGGTGGCGCGCTACCTCGTGGCGCTTGCCGTACCGTTTTCGGGTACGGGCTTTCCTTTTGCAACCTTTGCGGTTAATCTTCTGGGCTCGTTTCTGATCGGCTTCATCAGCGAACTGGCGCTTTCGACCACGCTGCTCTCTCCCGAAGCCCGCCTGTTGCTCACGACCGGCTTCTGTGGCGGTTTCACCACCTTTTCAACCGCCATGTACGAAACCGGCGGCCTCATGCGCGATGGCGAGGCGCTTTACGCCAGCCTGTATGTCGCGGGTAGTCTTGCCGGTGGCCTTGCCTGTCTTTTTTCCGGAACCCTTCTTGCAAAACTCTGGCAATGATGAACTTCATCGAATCTGAACTCCTGCGGATCTTCGTCGGTGAGCAGGAAAAGCTGCACCACCGCCCGCTCTACGAACTTCTGGTCAGTGAAGCCCTCGAACGCGGCATGGCTGGAGCGACGGTTTTCCGCGGCCTCCTCTCCTTCGGCCTGCGCCACAAAGTGCACACCTCCAAGATTTTCGAGCTCGCCGGTGAACTGCCGATGGTGATCGAAATCGTGGACATCACCGAAAAGATCGAAGAGTTCCTGCCGGTTGTGGAGGCGCTGCTGCGGGACTCCGGCGCGCAATCACTGGTGACGCGAGAGGCAGTACGGCAGTGGACGACGTAGAGGTACCTTGAAAATCGTGTGTAACCTTTGTGCGTAGAAATTAAAGCTATACCGCCAAGCTTATTATTTCCCTATTTTGATGGAAGGGATTTTCTGTACTGTGTTAGATTTGAAGAATGAACTACTCAATATTAAAAAAGTTGGTTCTTCGCAAAATTTGGTGGGTGGCATGAAGGATGCTCACATGACCATCCCTGATGAACAAGTTTAACAGTTCGGTCAAAGACATTTATAACTCATCATATGATAAAGCGTTAAAGTGATTTATCCTTTGGCCGGACACTCTTTGCAGAGTGCATTCGTTTTGGCCGTGCTTCAGTCGATTGACCCATAGTCACCATTTACCCACGATCTTCTGCGAAGAACCAAAGGTTTTTTATGAAAAAGGAAAAGCGGCTCTCACGGTAATTCGAGATAGCCGCTTTTGCGTTTCTGTGCGTCCTCTTGCAACTTATTTGGTAGCAGCGACGAGGGCGTTGTAGTTTGCCTTGACGGTCTTCTCCAGATCCTCGTCGGTGTGGGCGAAGCTGGTGAACATGGCCTCGAACTGCGACGGGGCGAGGTAGATGCCCTGGTCGAGCATGGAGTGGAAGTACTTGCCGTACTTGGCCGTGTCAGCGGTGATGGCGCTCTTGTAGTCCACGACCGGGGTCTCGGTGAAGAAGAGGCAGGCCATCGAACCGACGCGGTTCTGCGTGTAGTTCAGGCCGAGCTTCTCCATGTTGGCCTTGAATCCTGCTTCGAGGAACGCAGCCTTTCTTTCGAGCTCCGGATAGGGATTCTCCTCCATGAGGATTTTCAGGGTTTCGAGACCGGCGGTCAGCGCGAGCGGGTTGCCCGAGAGGGTGCCTGCCTGATAGACCGAGCCGAGCGGAGCGATGTTCTCCATGATGTGGCGTTTGCCGCCGAATGCGCCGACCGGCAGACCGCCGCCGATGATTTTGCCCATCGTGGTGAGGTCAGGGGTGACGCCGTACAGCTCCTGAGCGCCGCCGAGGGCCACACGAAAACCGCACATCACCTCGTCGAAAATCAGCACGATGCCTTCAGCGTCGCACAGCTCGCGGAGGGCGACGAGGAACTCTTTCTTGGCCGGAATGACGCCGGTGTTGCCAGCAACCGGCTCGATGATGATTGCAGCGACCTGGCCTTTGTTCTCGTTGACGATCGCCTTGACCGACTCGATGTCGTTGTAGGTGGCGTTGAGGGTGTCGTTGGCGGTACCTTTGGTGACGCCCGGGCTGTCGGGATCGCCGAGGGTGAGCACGCCGGAACCGGCCTTGATGAGGAAGCTGTCGCCGTGGCCGTGGTAGCAGCCCTCGAATTTGATGATCTTGTCCTTGCCGGTGTAGCCGCGGGCGAGGCGGACGGCGGACATGGTGGCTTCGGTGCCGCTGTTGACCATGCGCACCATTTCGAGCGACGGCACGATCTTGCAAAGCAGCTCGGCGATTTCGATCTCGAGTTCGATCGGCGTGCCGAAGCTGGTGCCGATATTGCGCAGGGTGTATTCAATCGCGGCGGTCACGCGGGGATGCATGCTGCCGAGAATGAACGGCCCCCACGATCCGACATAGTCCAGGTAGGTGTTGCCGTCAACGTCGGTCATGTAAGCGCCCTGGCCCTTGGCCATGTAGATCGGGGTGCCACCGACGGATTTGAAGGCGCGAACTGGGGAGTTGACGCCACCGGGGATGAACTTTTTGGCTTTTTCAAAAAGCTCGGCAGAACGGGTAAGTACAGGCATGTCGAATCGTTCGGTTTGAATTAGTCGAGGGTTATGGCTTTAAATGACTGGTCAAGATAGAAAATAGTCCCGAAGATTGAAAACAGGCATGCCGCATGTCGCGCCGTTCATGCGGAAATCAGGCGCGAGACAATGTCGAGGTGCTTGCGGTGTGGCATCCGGTCGAGGTGGCGGGCGCAGTACTCCTGCAAGAGCGCCGTGACCGCTGCAATGTCGTCTGCCGGCGCTGCCGGGCATGGCGCGTTGCCGCCGGTGGCGGCGAGGTTGCGGATAAAATGGTAGCGGTTGACCGGCACCGTCTGGATGGCCGCGCCCATCGTCACGGCGCTGCCGGGCAGGGCGAAGCCGCCGGGGTCGTGCACGAAAAGCAGCTCGTCGAGCTTCATCTCCTCGATGCTGCTCGCGAGGTCGGCGTTGCTGAAGACGCAGCGGTCGAGCGACGGCGCGAAACCGAGCACGCCGACGAGGCGCAACAGGAACCAGGCGAGAATCGTCTGGAAGTTGCGCTCCGCGTGGCAGAGCCGCCAGATGGCCGAGTGCGTGATGGTGAAGAGCGGCACGTTCTTCTCCTCGTGCGTCGAGGCGTAGCGGATGAGGTCGAGCACCCGGTAGAGTACGCCGAAGCGGTCGAGGTCAGGCGATTCGGAGAGCGGACTGAGCACGAGGCTGGCGTCGCTCAGGAACTGGATGTCGCGGTTGCCTTTTTTGTAGAGCACGGCGTCGATCACGTTGCCCGGCGAGAAGAGCGGGCCGATGCGGCTTTTTGCGCTGCGTCCGCCTTTCAGGATTACCGACACCTGTCCGTACTCCCGCGTCAGCAGCAGGCAGATCTTGGACTGGTCACGATACTTGATGTCGCGGAGCACCACCGCCCGGGTTTTTACGATCACCGGTGAAACTTTTTTTTGACATTAAATATACTTATATACAGAGTCCAATATTACAGGGTTTTCACGACCCGAAGATACCAAAACAACATACACGAAAAAGATTCTCAATGGAGGAATAGAATATGCCAACCTATCATTACCGCTGTAGCCAGTGTGGCCATGAAGAAGAGGTTTTTCAGCGCATGACCGATAACGCCCTGACCAAGTGTCCCAAGTGCGGTGCGGAGTCGTACGAGCGAGTCATCAGTGCCGATGGCGGTTTCGTGCTCAAAGGTTCAGGCTTCTACAGCACCGACTACTGTGGCAGCAAATCGTCGTCCAAAGGCTCGGAGTCCGGCGGCGGATGCTCCACCGGCTCCTGCCCCTTCACCAAGTGACTGGGCGGTGATTTCATAGAACAGCAAAAAGCCTTCTCGAAAAACGGGAAGGCTTTTTCTTTGTCAGGCTCAGGGTGCGAAAACCGGCTTCTCCTTGTCACGCAACCGGAAGCCGGGCAGGTTGATCTCTGGATCATTACGCATGTAGTTCGGGTACTCCTTGCCGAGCGGGCCGCCGGTGACGAGGATCCGGTCGAGTTTGCCCTCGGCGAAGAACATGCGAATCCTTTCGCCGGAGGTGAAGTTTACTCCCGATGGCTGATTTTTGTCGTCATAGATATGGTAGAGGCTTCTGGCTTTACCGATGGCGATGACCTTCTGCAGGCGGGAATTGTCGTCGAGGTTCGCTGTCAGTTTTTTGCCGGAAAGCTGGTCATGCAGCGCAGGCGAGGCGGAGAGCGTGTCCCGGACAGCAAGAAAAGCGTGGCCGAACACCTGGATTTCATCCACCTTCTTTTTCCCGCCGACCTCGTGGAAGTGCACCCGGATCGAGTCCCCGCTGAGCTGGCGCCCGAGTTGCCAGGCCACGGCATCGTCGAAAAGCCAGAGTTCATTTTTGTGCTGGTCGAATGCCGCCCGTCCCGATTTTATCGTGAGGCTGTCGCCGGTCACCCGCCCGCGGACGTTGCCCGACAGTTCGCCGGTTTCGCTGTCGGTGTGGTAAACGCCTCGATCAGCCCGGGTTTCGACGTTTTTGTCTTTGATGATGATATGCCCTTCGAGATCGATACGTTCGCTGTCGGGCCAGTCGGTCGCCCGGTCGCACTCCAGCGTCGTCTCTGCGTGTAGAAACTTGACGTTGCCGACCGCCGAGCGGTAAGGAATTGCCGTGCCGGACGGGCCGGCTTTTTCACCGCCTTCGATCTGGTCGGCGTGTTCAAGGATTGTTTTCTTATTTTCCGCAGAGACCGTATTATCCGGCAGGGAAGTTACCCATAGGGCCACCGGCAGCAGGCACCATGCGGCTATTGCGATCGATCGTCTTGTTGTCATGCGGCTGGTTCGGGTTTGCTCCGAAGGTTATCGTTCAATTTATCAATGTAATAAAGCTTTCCGGTGTCCTCTGTGAAAAAAATAGTCTTGATTGCCCAGGATCGTGCGGCGTTTCTCCATGTCGCTCCGCTTGTCAGCGTTTTCAGAAAAAATGGTGTTTTCGAGTCCGTGCTTGTCCGGGTACTGACTCCTGGCAACCGCGCCGAACACGACGCGCTTGCCGCTGCATTCGGCTTGTCGGATGAACTCCGCACCATCGAACTGGAGCCATGCACGCCGGTTGCCGAGACCGCTTCGCTTATGCTTGCGTTAGAGCGGGTGCTCAGTGAACTTGAACCAGCCTTTGTTGTGCCCGGCGGCCACGACAGCGCCAGCCTTGCCGGTGCGTTTGCCGCCGCGAAAATGGGCATCCCGGTGGTCAGCCTCGACGCAGGCCTGCGCAGTTACGACCGCGCCGAACCCGAAGAGATCAGCCGCCTCGTCATCGACTCGGTCGCCGCGCTTCACTTCGTCAGCGAGCACAGCGGCATCTACAACCTCATGAACGAAGGCGTCGCCGATGAGCGCATCCTTTTCGTTGGCAACACGGCCATCGACAGCCTTGTGACGCTGATGGCGCAGGCTAACCAATCCGGTGTGCTCGAAACGCTCTCGCTTGCCCCGAAAAAGTTCGTCACCGTTCTGCTCAAGCCGGAGCCCTTCGGAAATCGCGACCTGCTCTGCAAGGTGCTCGAATCGCTTGCCGCCACATCGACCGTGCTGCTTCCGGGCAGTCAGTCGCCCGAAGATGCGCTCGTTGGCGTTTCGGGGCTCCGGATGATCGATATGCCGGGCTACATCGACCTCCTGCGCCTGCTCAAGGAGTCGGCGCTCGTACTTACCGACAGCGCCGAGTTCGAGGCTGAACTGACTGTGATGAACGTGCCCTGCATCACCCTGCGTCAGAGCACCGCCCGCCCCTCGACCGTCGAACTCGGTACCAACGTGCTGATTGATCCCGATGAAGCGGAGATTCTCGAACGTGCCACGGCCATCCTCTCCGGCAAACAGTTGAAAAAGACGTTGATTCCCGAGAAATGGGACGGCGCGGCATCAAAGCGCATAGCCGAAGTGCTCGAACGAGGAGCGTAAAGGGCATCAGTTCGGTTTCTCTTGTGTCAAGTCACTGTTGCAACAACCCGGCTCAGTATTCCTTCCTGCCGAACAGCTCCGGATCGACGCTGGTGCCGTAGAGGCAGGTGCCCCCAGTGAAGGTGGGGGCGGTTGAAATGCCAGTGCTGCCCACGGTGCCGATGATCTCCCCCTTGGCGAGCCGGTCGCCCGGATTGACGTCGATACTCTTCAGGTGCATGGAGATCGAGGTGAGCCTCTGGCCGTGGTCGATGACCGCGGTGTTGCCATCATAGACGTGGAACCGTTTGTTTTCATAGCCGGTCAGCACCACGAACCCTGCTGCCGGATTTCGTACCGGGGGGGGGATGGTGCCGCGATGTCGATTCCCTTGTGGTAACTCGAAACCGGGGCGCCGTTGCAGGAGCGCTTGACGCCGAACGGACTCGATCTCCTTCCTTTGCATGAATAGGGGAGCGTTCCTGTCCAGAGCCTCAGATTGCTCAGGGTATGGATCGCCTCTTTCACCTGCGCTTTCTTCTCTTCGGTCGCCGTCAGGCCCTGTTTTTTCTCGTCGAGCCAGGATCGCGTAATCGCCTGGTTTCATAAGGTTTTCCACAGGGACGAGCGCCCGGTTATTCACCGTTTTCTGGAGGAACATCGGGTACTCCTCGCCGCCGAAAAAGAGCTCTGGTCTGCCAGAGGGCATCCGAGACCGTGATAACGAAGAACTGCCCCTGGGCTTTCGAAGGTTGTTCGACGGTCATCGACGGCGTGGGAGTTCGGGCGGCCGTTGTGACTACTGGCAAAAGCATACTGAACAGGAGAAGAAGCAGATGCCGTGCTGGTTTCATGGTGCGCTGGTTTCGGATGGCGGGAAGTTCTGGGGGGAGTTTCCGGCATCTCTTGCCGAACAATGCCCTGCCATTTCTGATAATTTCCCATAGTTTCGCAGTCGCCCGGTCGCAACCGGTCAGGGAAGAGGAATGTCGAAGAGGGGAGGAGCGTCTTGTCTGCCGATGTTGATGTTCTCTCCGGTGATCTTTACGGTCAGACAGCATTCCCCCGGCGGCCATCCTGCAAAAGCTGGAAGAACGATGAAGTGGATGCCATCACTGCGGGCATGGGCAGCAGAGTGGTAGTGACCGCTGAGGCAGGCGCGGATGTTCGGGTAGCGGAACAGGATAGCGGTGAGCTCTTCGTGGTTCCACAACAGGCCGTGTTTTTCGTCGGTGGTCTCTTCGAGAAGCGGTAAATGGCTGAGGATGATGACGGGTTCCTCGTTTTTCAGCGCAAGGTCGAGTTCGTTCACGAGCCATTCGAGCTGGCGCGCGCCGATGGCGCCGCAGTAGAAGGGGGCTTTGACATTGTCGCGGTAGTATTCGAGCAGATGGCGGTCGGCTTTAGTTTGGGGATCGTTGACGGCTGAGACATCCATGCCGTTGAGCACGATAAAGCGGATGCCGTGCGAGCTGAAGGTGTAGTAGAGGCTGTCGAGCCCCATGATCGTTTTGTAACGTTCGGGCGGCACGGCCAGGCAGTGGTTGCCTGCGACGTGATAAACCTTACCGGGGAAACGGGCGAGCATGTCGCGCACGGCAATCAAATCCGACTCGGCTTCGGGGCCTTCGCGGCTGATGAGGTCGCCGAGCTGGATGACAAACTCCGCGCCCTCGCGCGTCCAGTGCTCAATGCATCGTTCGAGACCGGCTTGCGTCTGGTTGCCGGTCTTGCTTTCGGGGTTGTAGTGAATGTCGGTGACGATGCCGAACCGGAGCGTGTCGTGTTTTGTCTCGCTCATCGCTTCGTTGCTCAGTCGCCGAATTCGGAGAGGTAGCGCTGGATGTAGTCGTCGATGTCGCCGTCGAGCACGTTTTCGACGTCGAAGCGCTCGTAGTTGGTGCGGTGATCCTTGATGCGGCGGTCGTCGAGCACGTAGCTGCGAATCTGGCTGCCCCACTCGATCTTCTTTTTCTTGCCCTCGATCTCGCGCTTTTTAGCCTCCTCCTCTTCACGCCTGCGCTGGTAGAGCTGGGCCATGAGCATCTTCATCGCCCGCTCGCGGTTCTGGAGCTGCGAGCGCTCCTCCTGGCAGCTGACGACGATGCCCGACGGAATATGCTTGATGCGCACGGCGGTTTCGACCTTGTTGACGTTCTGGCCGCCTTTGCCGCCGCTGCGGAAGGTGGAGAGTTCGAGGTCCTCCTTGCGCACCTCGATGTCAACGTCCGGCGGTGCTTCCGGGTAGGTGAAGACGCTGGCGAACGAGGTGTGGCGACGGGCGTTCGAGTCGTAGGGCGACACCCGGACAAGCCGGTGCACGCCATTCTCCGCTTTGAGATAGCCGTAGGCGTAAGGTCCGATAATTTCAAGCGTTGCACTCTTGATGCCCGCGCCCTCACCCTCCTGGTAGTCGTCGGTAAAAACCTTGAAGCCCTTGCGCTCGGCCCATCGCATGTACATGCGGTAGAGCATCTCCGCCCAGTCCTGCGCCTCGGTGCCGCCCGCACCGGCGTGAATGATAATCATGGCGTTGCCTGCGTCGTCCTTGCCGGAAAGCATTTTGCGGAACTCCATCTTGCCCAGCTTCTCCTCGATGCGGTCGAGCGTGGCGTCGAGGTCAGACACAAGTGATTCATCCTCGAGCTCGATGGCGATCTCGATCTCCTCGCTTGCATTGCGCACCGCGGTGCTGAGTTCGTCGAACTCATCGATCCACGACTTGTGTTCTTTCAGCTCCAGAATCAGCGCGTTGGCCGTTTTCTGGTCGTTCCAGAAATCGGGAGCTGCCGAAATCTTCTCCAGGTCGCTTATCTTTTCTTTGCGTTCATCGATGTTAAAGATACCCCCGTAACTGGTTCAGGCGGTGCTCGATCTGGTGCAGGCGATCTTTTTCGGCGTCAAACATGGTCGTAAAATTCAGGTTGTGGTTGAAACTGTGCTCACGAAAAGAATCATTTTTTTCAATGAAAACAAATCCGGCAGGCAGTGTAGTTCGCAGTGGCAGAAATAAGATGCTTACCGGCGGGGGAAAGAGTGGTACATTTCATATTTTCATGAATGAAAAACAGGGGTTTTCGGTATTGCTCAGCTTTATGATGATGGCCGAAGCCTGTTCCCGGATAGTGCTGCCGGTCTCCGGAGGCACGGTCTGAAGTTCCACTCATTACAGCCTATGAAGCCAGAGTTTGTTCTGCCAGCTCCGATTCGTTTAGACCGCCCTTTTGACGGCCGCCGACGCGTTGTGATCGATCGTGTATTTCCTGAAATCGATGGAGGCCGCTTTCCTGTCAAAAGAGTTGAGGGCGACCGGATGACCGTCGAGGCCGATATTTTCACCGATGGGGCGGATACCATTGTCGCCGAGCTGCTGTACCGCCGGAAGGGCGAGGCGGCGTGGAGCGCGGTTCCGATGACACACATTGGCAACGACCGCTGGAAGGCGTCGTTCGAGGTGGGTGCGCCGGGCATGTGTGAATATACCGTGCAGGGCTGGGTTGACCATTTCGAGACCTGGCGGAAGGGGCTGCAAAAGAAGCTCGATGCGGGGCAGGATGTGTCGCTTGACTTGCGCATCGGCGCGACCATCGTTGAGTTAGGCGCGGCGCGGGCGAAGGATGAGGATGCGGGCACGCTGCACCACTACGTCGGTTTGCTCTCGGTTGGCGGCAGCGATGCCGCAGTCGAGGCGGCCTTGAGCGAGGGGCTTCTGGCGGCCATGCGGCGTTCGCCCGAAAAAGCGATGGCGACGCTGTACGACAAGATTTTGCTGCTTCAGATCGACCAGAAAAAGGCCGGATTCAGCACCTGGTACGAATTTTTCCCGCGCTCGTGGTCGGAGGAGCCGGGCAAGCACGGCACCTTCCGCGACTGCATAAAACTCCTGCCGCGCATTGCACGAATGGGCTTCGACGTCATCTACCTGCCGCCGATCCACCCCATTGGCCTCACCAAGCGCAAGGGCAAGAACAACGCGCTCGTTGCCGGGCCGGACGATCCGGGAAGCTGCTGGGCCATCGGCAGCGCTGACGGTGGCCACACCTCGGTGCATCCCGAACTCGGCACGATGGAGGAGTTCGAGGCCTTCGTGCAGGAGGCCGAAGCGCAGGGGATTTCGGTGGCGCTCGACATTGCCTTCCAGTGCTCGCCCGACCATCCCTGGGTGAAAGAGCATCCGCAGTGGTTCCGCTGGCGTCCCGACGGCACGGTGCAGTTCGCCGAGAATCCGCCGAAGCGCTACGAGGACATCCTTCCCATCGACTTCGAGTCGGAGGACTGGCAGAACCTCTGGATCGCGCTGCGCGAGGTATTTCTTTTCTGGATCGGCAAGGGCGTCAAGATTTTCCGCGTGGACAATCCGCACACCAAGGCGTTCGGTTTCTGGGAATGGGCGCTCGGCTCGATCCGCGAGCAGTATCCCGAGACGATGTTCCTCGCCGAGGCGTTCACCCGCCCGAAGCTGATGGCGCGGCTCGCGAAGGGCGGCTACACCCATTCCTACACCTACTTCACCTGGCGCAACACCAAGCACGAGTTGCAAGAGTACCTCACCGAGCTGACCCAGACCGAGCTGCGCGAGTACATGCGCCCGAACTTCTGGCCCAACACGCCGGACATTCTGCACGAGGAGTTGCAGGGTGGCAGCCGCGCACGCTTTATCATCCGCTTCGTGCTCGCCGCCACGCTCTCGTCGAACTACGGCATATACGGCCCGGCCTACGAACTGTGCGAGCACGTGCCGTATCCCGGCAAGGAGGAGTACCTCGATTCGGAGAAGTACGAAATCAAGCAGTGGGATCTTGACCGCCCTGGTAACATCCGCTCCGAGATTGCGATGGTCAACCGCATTCGCCACAACAATCCCGCGCTCCAGCAGACCAGCGACATCACCTTCGTGAAGATCGAGGTGTCGCAAGGTCAGGAGCACGACCAGCTCATGGGCTACGTCAAGTGCTCGCCCGATGGCGCGAACATCATCCTCACCGTGGTGACGCTCGACGACCGGAACACGCAGGGCGGCTGGCTGCGCTTTCCGCTTGAAAAGTTCGGGCGCCCGCACACCGAGCGCTTCACGGTCGAAGACCTGATTTCGGGACGCACCTTTGAGTGGAACGGCGAGTGGAACTACGTCGAGCTGAATCCGCACCAGATGCCGGCACATATTTTCAGGGTCAATCTCCCATCATAACCTAAAGCACCTTTTTTACCACCAATGCCTAAAAAACAAGCTGTAACAAGCTATCAGCCGGAGTCGCTCTGGTACAAGGATGCCATTATTTATGAACTACATGTCAAAACCTTCTGTGACAGCGATAACGATGGCATCGGTGATTTTCGCGGCCTGAAGAGCCGCCTCGGCTACCTTGAAAGCCTCGGAGTGACGGCGATCTGGATTCTGCCGTTCTACCCCTCGCCACTGCGCGACGACGGCTACGACATCGCCGATTACAAGTCGGTCAATCCCGACTACGGCACGATCGAGGATTTCCGCGACTTCCTCGAAGAGGCGCATCGGCGCGGCATCAAGGTGATTACCGAGCTGGTGGTGAACCACACCTCCGACCAGCACGAGTGGTTCAAAAAAGCCCGCAAGGCTCCGAAAGGGTCGCCGGAGCGCGACTTTTACGTCTGGAGCGACGACCCGACGAAGTATGGCGAGGCGCGCATTATTTTCCAGGACTTCGAGGCTTCGAACTGGACCTGGGATCCCGTGGCTGGCCAGTACTACTGGCACCGCTTTTTCCATCACCAGCCCGACCTGAACTTCGAGAATCCCGCCGTGCACCAGGCGCTGTTCGACGTGCTCGATTTCTGGCTCGGCATGGGAGTGGATGGCCTGCGGCTTGATGCCGTACCCTACCTCTACGAGGCTGAAGGCACCAACTGTGAGAACCTGCCGCAGACCTTCGAGTTCCTGCGCAAGCTGCGCTCTTATGTGGACGAGCATTATCCCAACCGGATGCTTCTTGCCGAGGCTAACCAGTGGCCGGAGGACTCCGCCGCCTATCTTGGCAAGGGGGACATGTGCCACATGAACTTCCATTTCCCGCTCATGCCGCGCATGTATATGGCGCTGGCTACCGAGGATCGTTTTCCGATCATCGACATTCTCGCCCAGACGCCCGAAATTCCGGAGAGCTGCCAGTGGGCGTCGTTCCTGCGCAACCACGACGAGCTGACGCTTGAAATGGTGACCGACGAGGAGCGCGACTACATGCGCCGCGTTTATGCCCACGATGTCAAGGCGCGCATCAACCTCGGCATCCGCCGCCGCCTCGCGCCGCTCATGTCGAACGACCGCCGCCGCATCGAGCTGATGAACATCATGCTGCTCTCCCTGCCCGGTACTCCGGTGCTCTATTACGGCGACGAGATCGGCATGGGCGACAACTACTACCTCGGCGACCGTGACGGCGTGCGCACCCCGATGCAGTGGAACGCCGACCGCAACGCGGGCTTTTCGCGTGCCAATCCGCAGCGCCTGCTTCTGCCGGTGATCATCGACCCCGAGTACCACTATGAAGCGGTTAACGTCGAGGTGCAGGAGTCCAATCCCAACTCGCTGCTCTGGTGGATGCGCCACACCATCGCCACGGCCCGCCGCTTCCGAGCGTTCAGCCGCGGCACCATCGAGTTCCTCAACGCCAACAACCCCAAGGTGCTGATGTTTATCCGCTCGTACGAAGATGAAACCATCCTCACCGTGATCAACCTGTCCCGCAACGCACAGGTGATCAACGTCGATCTTTCCGCTTATGAGGGATGCGTGCCGGAGGAGATTTTCAGCATGAACCGCTTCCCGAGAGTGCACAAAACACCATATATGGTCGCGCTCGGACCATACGGCTATTTCTGGCTTCGGCTGATCCGCGAGGAGTCGCCGGCGGACAGGTCTGCCCTGCTTGAAAAGGTTGCCCTTCGTGCCGGAAGCTGGCAGGAGCTGTTTGTTGGCCGCAGTCTCGACCAGTTCGAAACCGCTATTCTGCCACCCTATTACAAGAGCGTGCGCTGGTTCGGGGGCAAAGCCCGCAATATCATCAGAATCAGGGTGACCGATACCGTGCCGGTCGCCGGAATGGAGAACACTGCGTTTGCGATGACTGAAGTGAACTATCCGAGTGGCGAGAATGAACGCTACCAGCTTCCGCTGACCTTCGTGCCAGTGGAGCGAGGTAACCTTGCGGATGAGTTGTTCTACCGTCATGCCATAGCAAGGGTTGAACTTGATGGCCTTGAAGGGTTCCTCATCGACGCTTCAGCCGACGAGACCTTCCGTTCAAGGCTGCTCGATCTTATCCTGCACAGAGAGACCTGGTCCGGCGCAGCTGGCAAGATCACCGCGGATGCCGGCAAGATGCTCGAAAACAGTTGCCTCTCGACCGCCGGCGAAGAGCCGCCCGCCTCGCATCTGATGGGCCTGGAACAGAGCAATACCTCGATTCGCTACGGTGAGCAGCTCTGCCTGAAGCTCTACCGCAAGATCGACAGCGGCATGGCACCCGAAATCGAAATCTCCCGCGTGCTGACCGATCAGACAGAGTACCGGAACATTC
This sequence comes from Chlorobaculum tepidum TLS, assembly GCF_000006985.1. NCBI lineage: Bacteria > Pseudomonadati > Chlorobiota > Chlorobiia > Chlorobiales > Chlorobiaceae > Chlorobaculum > Chlorobaculum tepidum. The sequence continues at coordinate 1,979,391 of NC_002932.3, read as the reverse complement.
CGGTCTATCTCGGCTCGTTTGACTACGGCAAAAGCTACCGGGAGCGCTGTTCGCTCGGCATTCTCCAGAATTTCGTTCCGAATGAATCCGACGGCTGGCAGTTGAGTCTCGGCCATGTCCGCCGGTACTATGAGGATGTATTGTCGCGCTGTTCGCAGGGCGTGCTTCCGCCAACGCTGCCGGAACTTTCTGGCACCACAAGCAAACTGCCGGAGCTTATCCATGAGCTGATCGGCGAGTTCTATTTCCAGATGGTCGGCAAGCTTGCTGAGCGCACGGCCGGTATGCATCGTGCGCTCGGCTCTGTCGATACCGATGCTGCTTTCTCGCCCGAGCCGTTCACGACGCTCTACCAGCGCTCCATCTATCAGGCGATGACTGACCAGGTCAAGCGCAGCATGATCTTCCTGCGTGAATCCATACACGCCGTTCCCAAGGAGGCCCGTCCGCTTGCCCATAAGCTGCTCGATATGCAGAAGGAGATTCTCGAACAGTTCGAGCCGATCCGCAAGGAGAAGATCGACACGGTCAAGATCAGGATTCACGGTGACTACCATCTCGGCCAGGTGCTCTACACCGGTAATGACTTCGTGATTCTCGATTTCGAGGGCGAGCCGGCCCGCTCACTCTCGGAGCGCAAGATCAAACGCTCGGTCTACCGCGACCTCGCGGGTATGCTGCGTTCGTTCGACTACGCGGCCTTCAACGTGCTGATGCAGAACCAGGCTATCCGGCCCGAAGATCGCAAGGCGCTCGAGCCGTGGGCCGAGCTTTGGAGCTACTATGTTGGTCAGCATTTTATCGATGTCTATACGCAGCAAACCGAAGGTTCGGGCCTGATTCCCAAAGAGCCGCGCCAGCGTGAGCTGCTCCTGCGCAGCTACCTGATGAACAAGGCGATCTACGAGCTGAACTACGAGCTGAACAACCGCCCCGAGTGGCTGCCGATTCCAATGAACGGCATCCTGCGCCTCATCCGTAACTGACCCATCCGCACTATTCACGCCTGTCTCGCGCTTGCAAACGCGAGACAGGCTTTTTTTGCCACGCGATTCCATGAATGAATACTATCTCGAAACCACGGTCAGCGGCTGCTATCTGGTTGAATCGCCACCCGGCAGCGGTCCGTTTCCGCTGCTCGCCGGATTTCACGGCTACGGCCAGACCGCCGAAGACGAGCTGGAACTGCTGCGGAACATCCCCGGCTCGGACAGATGGATCCGCTTGCCGATAGAGGCGCTGCATCCGTTCATCAATGCCAAAGGCCAGCCCGGCTCGAGCTGGATGACCCGGCGCGACCGCGACCGACGCATCGCCGAAAATGTGCGTTATGTCGATGCGGTGATCGGGCGTGTGATGGCGGAGCAGCCGGTCGATGGTCGCCTCGTGCTCCACGGCTTTTCGCAAGGCGCGGGAATGGCCTGTCGAACCGCCGTGCTTGGGTGCCATCCGGTTGTAGGCGTGATGCTCCTCGGCGGCGATATCCCGCCGGAAATCGCCGACTGCTCAAGGATGCGCGCCGTGCACATTGGGCGGGGCGATCGTGACCGGTTCTATCCGCAGAAGCGTTTCGAGGCCGATGTTGCCCGCTTACGAGAGGCGGGGATTGAGCCGGTGGTGAGCCAGTTCCGGGGAGGGCATGGGCCAACGGCTGAGTATTTTGATGCTGCGGGAAGGTTTCTAAACAAGATAGGGAGAGGGTGAATTAACGGCACCTGGGTTGCCCCTGCGGTCATTCTTCGCCCGACGTATGACTTCGCTTACTTCGCCTTCTTCGCCTCGTTCCACAAGCCGTTCAGCTCCTCAGCCGAGAACTCCTTCCAGCTTTTTCCTGAAGCCAGAACAGAGGCTTCGACCTTCCTGAAGCGATCCATGAATTTGTTGGTCGCCTTGCGCAGGGCGTCTTCGGGGTTGGTGTCGATGAAGCGGCTGTAGTTGACGATCGTGAAGAGCAGGTCGCCGAACTCCTCCTCGCGCTCCTGCTTGCTGGCCGCGTTGCGCAGCTCGCCGATCTCCTCGGTGAGTTTGTCGAGCACTCCTTCGTCGCTTGGCCAGTCGAAACCGATGCCCGCCACCTTTTTCTGCACCCGGTAGGCGCGAAGCAGCTCCGACATCGCCTTCGGCACACCGTCGAGCAGGCTTGTGCGCCCCTCCTTCATCTTGAGGTTTTCCCAGTTGCCGAGTACATCCTGCTCGGTTTCAGCTTTCACGTCGCCAAACACATGCGGATGGCGGCTGATGAGCTTGTGGCAGAGCGCCTCGAAGACATCGATGAAGGAGAACTTCTTTGCCTCATCGGCCAGCAGCACCTGAAAGCAGACGTGCAAAAAGAGGTCGCCCAGCTCCTTTTTCAGCTCAGGATCGTCCCCCGTGTCGATGGCATGCACCAGCTCGTAGCTCTCTTCGAGCAAGAGGTGCGCCAGCGATTCCGGTGTCTGTTTGCGATCCCACGGACACTCCGAGCGCAGCACCCGCACCAGGTTCACCACCCGTTCGAAATGCTCGGCGGGCGTGACCGCGTTGTGTTTGAGAACGGACTCCTTCAGTGTTTCAATGGATGGGTTCGCTTCGTGCTTCATGATGTCGGGGGCTTGTTGTGATGTGCCGGAAGTTACTCTTTCGCGTGCAGAATTCTTACTATTAAAATGACGAAGCGTTTTACCCGGGGAGCGCCGGGCTTCAGCTCAGCATCTTATTTGTAGTTAACTCGTGCAACGATTTGCATTAGACTATTGTGAAACGCAGAATATTCTAAAACAGAAAGCTGTGGAGCCCGGCGCTCCCAGCGCTTGAATCAGCATCCAGCCCATGAACCTTGCAGACTCAACTGCCGTTGTGACCGGCTCCAGCTCCGGCATCGGTCTGGCCATCTGCCGCGCCTTGCTCGACGCCGGAGCTTCGGTGTTTGGCCTCAGCCGCCGCGAGACGCCCATCGCGCACGAGCGGTTCCGCTGGCTTAAGACTGACGTGACCGTCGAAGCCGAGATCGACCAGGCGTTCGAGGCTGTGTTCGCCGAGAGCGGGCGCATCGATCTGCTGGTCAACAATGCTGGAATCGGCTTTTTCCGCGACATCGAATCCATCGATCCGGTGGAGTGGCGGCGGTTGATCGACACCAACCTGACCGCCATGTTCCTCTGCACGCGCAAGGTCGTGCCGTCGATGAAAGCCGCCGGACGCGGCATGATCGTCAACATCGGCTCGGTGGCGGGCAAGCGCGGCATCAGGGGTGGCACGGCCTATTGCGCCTCGAAATTCGCGGTTAACGGCTTCTCCGAATCACTCATGGAGGAGCTGCGCGGCTTTGGCATCCGCGTGTCGTGCATCAATCCCGGTTCTGTCATGACGGAGTTTTTCGATCACGCCGGTATCGAACCGAAAAAGCATATGCAATCGGATGACCTCGCCCAGCTGATCGTCTCGCTTGTTGCATTGCCAGACGGCATGCTTCCCGACGAAATGACCGTTCGCCCTTTGTAACTCATAATTTTGTTATGACTTATGTCACCTTCCGATCTTCATCTTCCCGTTCCCGGCCACCCCATCGCCGCCATTGCCACGCCGGTCGGTGTCGGGGCGCTCGCCATCGTGCGCATCAGCGGCGCGGGGGTACTCGACCTGGCCGACCGCGTGTTCCGCAAAGTGCACGGCAGCGGCAAGCTCGCCGAGGCCGCCGGGTACACCGCGCACTTCGGACGGCTCTACGACGGCGAGGAGATGGTGGATGAGGTGATTGCGCTGGTGTTCCGCGCGCCGCGCTCATTCACCGCCGAACAGATGGTGGAGTTTACTTGCCATGGCGGGCCGGTGGTGGTGGGGCGCGTGCTGCGGCTGATGCTCGACAACGGCTGCCGCCTGGCCGAGCCGGGTGAGTTCACGCGCCGCGCCTTCCTCAACGGGCGCATCGATCTGCTGCAGGCTGAAGCGATCGGCGAAATGATCCACGCCCGCACCGAATCGGCCTACCGCACGGCGGTCAGCCAGATGAAGGGCGACCTCTCGGTGAGGCTCGGTGGATTGCGCGAACAGCTCATCCGCTCCTGCGCCCTCATTGAACTCGAACTCGACTTCAGCGAGGAAGATGTAGAATTCCAGAGCCGCGACGAACTGACCATGCAAATCGAAACGCTCCGTAGCGAAGTGAACCGGCTCATCGACTCCTACCAGCACGGCCGGATTGTCAGCGAAGGGGTCTCGACGGTCATCGCCGGGAAGCCGAACGCCGGTAAGTCCACGCTGCTCAACACGTTACTTGGTCAGGAACGCGCCATCGTCAGCCACATGCCCGGCACCACGCGCGACTACATCGAGGAGTGTTTCATTCACGACAAGACCATGTTTCGCCTCACCGACACCGCCGGACTGCGCGAAGCGGGCGAAGAGATCGAGCACGAAGGCATCCGCCGCAGCCGCATGAAGATGGCCGAAGCCGACCTGATTCTCTACCTGCTCGACCTCGGCACGGAGCGGCTCGACGATGAACTTACCGAAATCCGCGAACTGAAAGCGGCTCACCCCGCAGCGAAATTCCTCACCGTCGCCAACAAGCTCGACCGCGCCGCAAACGCAGACGCCCTCATCCGCGCCATCGCCGACGGTACCGGCACGGAAGTCATCGGTATCTCCGCACTCAACGGAGACGGTATCGACACGCTCAAGCAGCACATGGGCGATCTCGTCAAAAACCTCGACAAACTCCACGAAGCGAGCGTGCTCGTTACCAGCCTCCGCCACTACGAAGCCCTGCGCAACGCCTCCGATGCTCTGCAAAACGCCCTCGAACTCATCGCGCATGAGAGCGAGACCGAACTCATCGCCTTCGAACTCCGAGCCGCCCTCGACTACGTCGGCCAAATCACTGGAAAGGTGGTGAATGAAGAGGTCTTGAATACGATTTTTGACAAGTTTTGTATCGGGAAATAGACAAAGAACATTTACGACTTTACCACCATGCTTGTTTGTGATTTCAAAACCACCTGCCTGAACTGGGTGAATGTCGATGATGTCGTGATGGGCGGTGTATCGAACAGCGCGATGCAGTTGACCCAGGACGGAACCGCTGTGTTTGCCGGGAATCTGTCGCTCGAAAACTCCGGCGGGTTCGCTTCGGTGCGGACGGTGCTGGAGCGGCGGAACTATGCGGATTTTGCCGGGTTTCGGATCAGGGTAAAGGGCGACGGCAAGCGCTACAGCTTCAGGGCGAGGAATGACGAGCGGTTTGACGGCGTCGTCTATAAATTCGATTTCGAGACCGTGCCGGACGAATGGATGGAGATCGATCTTTCTTTTGCAGGCTTCATTCCGTCATTTCGGGGCAGAACGCTTGTCGATGTTCCGCCGCTCGATAGCAGCAATATCGTGCAGATCGGGCTGCTTGTCTCGAACAAACAGGCGGGGGCGTTCTGGCTTGAGATTGCGTGGATCGAGGCGTACCGGGCGGATACCGTTGCATCGTCATTCAGGTAGCTTGTAAAATTGCCTGGGGTTAAGCTATGTATCGGCAGCTTTGAAACGATAGCGCCATGTCAATAACAGAACTGACTGAAAAAACAATCTTTTTATGATGGTTCCCGCGTCGCTATGGTTCTTGCAATGAACCGCATCTGCTTGTCAGTCGTTGATTTTGGTCTGGCCGTTTTGCGGAACCCCTCTGTTCCTGTGATGTGATCCGGTATTTCATGGGTGTTTTTATGGAATTTTGATTTTGAGTTAACCTCTGTTTAAACGTTGCGATCATACCTTTTAGCATTGCGGCTTTCGAACAGCTTTGCCACGGCAGTCGTGATCTCCCTCCTGTGGAACATGAGGTTGTGACTGATGACTTTCTGGTAGGTGCCCCAGGTTTTGCGGAAGATCGTGATCGGGTCTGCACTCATAAATACTTCATAGGGAAAATCGGCGAGTATTGCGACTTGAGATGCAATGTGCAAAAATGTAGCGTATTGAACACTTGGATAGCTTCACTCGACCGCCCAAAGCGCTTCTTGAAAGATCAAGACAGGACACATTTTCAACAGCGTTTCTTGATGTGCATGAAGAGATGGAACATCAAAGGGGGGATACTTGGTGCGGTCAGAATTATTCTTGCGGGTTTTCATCAAAAAAAACATCTCACCGATTGCCGTAGCGCCAGAGTTTGTAATCTATTAGCGCTTACGGCAATCAGGAGTTGCCTTGTGCGTGAGGGGTAATGGCGCTTGATGGTTGACAGCCGGTACTCCGCAGCTGTCCAATGGTTTATCCCCAGATATCCTTGCTGATATTGGTGTACCAGCCTTCGGCGAAAATCGCCTCCTGTTCCAGCTGTTCGTCGCTGGCATCGGCCGGAGTCGGCCGCCCGATCCCGGTATTTCAACGATTCCGGTGGGAGACAGCTGATAAACGCCCGCAACGGAAACGCCGTATTTCGGCCCGATCAGGCTGTAGCAGGTATTGACCAGAGACGGCGGAGCTGGTTCCTGTCCGCGAAGCAGGTTGATGATCGCCACTGCGGCAACCTTACCCTGGCTGCTGGCCGCGAAGCCGGATTTCGGCATCGCGCCGGCGATGCAAGCGTCTCCGATGACGTGAATTCCTTGGTGAATCGTCGATTCGAAGGATGAAGGATTGACCGGGCACCACCCTTTTTCATTGGTAAGTCCTGCCTCGAAAGCGATTTTGCCTGCTTTCTGCGCCGGGATGACGTTGATGACGTCACCCTTCACCGCGCCGAGATCAGTTTCGACCGTCATGGCTTTGGCGTCAACGCCAAGAACTTTTCCGCCTCCGGTTGAGCCGCGCAACTCGATCATGCCGGGATAGCGGCTCTCCCACCCTTTGGTGAAGAGTCCCTGCTTGGAGAACTTCTCCTTGGCGTCGAGGATGACGATCTTCGATTTCGGTTTGTGCTGTTTCAGGTAGTAAGCGATCAGGCTTGCGCGCTCGTACGGGCCGGGAGGGCAACGGAACGGATTGTCAGGCGGGCAGATGACGACGGTGCCGCCATTTTTCATCGCCTGAAGCTGGCGATGCAGGAGAATCGTCTGCGGGCCAGCCTGCCAGGCATGAGGCATTTTTGACTTGGCGATTTTCTGGCTGTATCCCGGAATTGTGTCATACTTGAAATCGATACCGGGAGAGACGACGAGACGATCATATCCGATAACCCGGCCACCCGCAAGCCTGAGCGTGCCTTTTGCGGCATCGACAGAAACGACCCTGTCGGCAATGACATTCACTCCATGTCTGGTACGGAGAGCCGTGTAGGTGTGAGTGATATCCTTCATGGTTCTCAACCCGCCAAGCACCCAGTTGCTGAAGGGGCAGGTCACGAAAGCCGGTTTCGGTTCGATGAGCGTGACCGCGAGCGTCGGGTCGAGCTTTTTGAGATACTTGGCCGTAGCTGCGCCGCCAAATCCGCCGCCGATAACCACCACCCGTTTTCTGGCCGCGAACGCCGTGTTGCCGCTGCCGAATAACCCGAACGCCGAGCCTGCCGCGCCGGCCAGGAGCAGCTTGTTGAAATCACGTCTTGAAATGCTCATATCCGCCTCCTTCGGGTTAGTGGTTCTTTTTGGAAAGATTTCCGAAATATTCGGCGATGAGGTGAATCTCCTCGCCGGTATATCCTTTGGCGTGACGGCCCATGACGGTTGATGTCCGGCTGCCGTTCTTGAAGTCGATCAGCGCGGTTTCGATATACTCCGGCGATTTGCCGTAGATCGACGGAATGACGCTGGAGCTGTTGCCGTCGGTGCCGTGGCATCCGGCGCACGAAAGCGAGAGGATTTCGCCGCGCGATTCGGTTACGGGCTTGACGGCGGGTTTTGCTGCCGGCCCCGTGGTCGCAAATCCGTTGCCCGAGGCAAGCAGCAAGGGCGCGGCGGCAAGCATGGCCAACACGTGTTTTTTCGTTCGTGGCATAAAAATTCCTCCTGTATTTACTTGACGTAAAGATTGTTGGAAAAAATGGCGAACAACAATGTTGAATACCGAAGTACCCGCGAACCGCTTGATGCCATCGAAAACAATGACGAGCAGGACGCAATCCAAAAATCAATCGAACGCCGAGCAATCAGCACCGAGGCATTGTGGCGTGCCCTTGGCAGGCGGATCACAAAAAAATGGAAGGATGAGGGTAAAGCTTGCCGATCGGGCGTTGTTATTCAATCAGACGATAAGCCGTTGCAGGCAAGTTTTTCTGAGCAAATTGCATCAAAATATAATCTAAATGCAAACTATTGTTAATTGTTTGCAAAATCTGAATTGACGAGAGTCTCGTCTTTTGGTGACCTGTTATTTGAAAACAAAGAAAGGGAGCGGTAGTCGATAGCTGGAAAATCGTTCTCAGGGGGGTCGCGCAGGCATGGCAGGCCAGGCTTCCCCCGGATTGCCGATCAGGCGTGATCCGGGGGGATGGTGGGTTTTCGGCTGGCTTTACTTGAAGTGGCGGAGCTTCATTTCGACGGCTTCAGCGGCCTTGATGAGGGCGTAGGCGGTCGGCGGGCCGGTGAGCAGCGGATGGGTGCCGAACTGGAGCGTGAGCAGTTCGTTGACGGTCATCTTGGTTTCGATGATGACGCCAATGACGTTAATCAGCTCGCCAGCGCTCTGTCCGCCCATGACCGCGCCGCCGAGCACCAGGCCGTTTTCGCTGTTGACGATCAGCTTGACGTACTGGTTGGAGGTTTCGGGCAGGGTGCCGGGGTGCTTGTCGATGCCGGTGAAGCCTGCCGAAACGACCTCGAAGCCGCGCTCGCGGGCGAGCTGTTCGGTGACTCCGGCGGCGGCGAAGGTGGTGCCGCCGATGGCCGTCGAGAAGATGGCGATGGTGCCGCTGAAGGTGCGCAGCCGGGAGAGGCCGAACAGGTTCATGCCCGCGATTCGCGCCTCCGAGCAGGCGGTCGAGGCGAGCATCAGCCCCTTGACGATGCGGGTGATGAAGGAGAACTTTTCGGCGCAGTCGCCGACGGCGAAGATATTCTTGTCTTCGGTGCGCATGTACTCGTCAACCCGGATGGCGCCGAGTTCATTGATCTTGATGCCCGCCGAGCGAGCCAGCTCGACGTTGGGCGCGTAGCCGGTGGCCAGAATGACGATGTCGACCTCGATCTCTTCGCCGCTTTCGAGGATGACCTTTGAGACGCTCGCCTGACCTGCGAGCTTCTTGAGCTTCTCGCCGGTTTTCAGCTTCACGCCTCTCTTGACGAGCAGCTCCTCGGCCTTGAGCGAGAGGTCGCTGTCGAAGGCCATGCTGAGGACATGCGGAAGAATTTCGACGAGGGTCACGTCATGGCCCTTTTTGGCCAGCTCGTCGGCCAGTTCGACGCCGATGAAGCCGCCGCCGATGATGGCCACCCGGCGAGGCTCTTCGAGCCGCGAGCGGAGACGGCACAGGTAGTCGCGGTTTTTCGGGATGACGAACACGCCGTCGAGGTCGCGCCCTTCGAGCCAGTCGGGGGTTTTCGGTTCGGAGCCGGTCGCGAGCACGAGCTTGTCCCACGAGATGACCACGCCTCCGGCGGTGGTGGCTGACTTGGCTTCGCGGTCAATTGAAACGACTTCGTCGATGAGCAGCTCGACGTCAGCGTTGGCCAGCGGCGCGGTGGGAACGATGTTCTGGTGTACGCCATCGAGGGTGCCGAAAATATAGGGAATCCCGCACGGCACGACCGCTTCGGGTTCCTTGCGGACGATGAGAAACGATTTGGATGCATAGAATGCCTTGCCGGTGGTGGCGGCGACAATGCCAGCCGCGCTGCCGCCAATGACAAGAACATCGACCTGTTTGTTCATAATTTTTCTTGGGAAAAGAGTTGGGAAAAAACCGCACCTAATTACACTATTGTTGGGAGAACGACAAGCTTTTCTGAACGATTTACGGGCGTGTAACGAATAGAAGGGGATAAGCGGAATCGATGAAAATCCTCAGATAAAAAAAACAGGCAATCGAAAACCTTCGATTGCCTGAACAAACTGAGGGAGTTTATGAAAGCCTGATGTGAGAGTTAGTTATACGCTTCTATCTTGACTCTGCCGACGCCACTGTCAACAAGGTCGAGCTGTTTGGCTGCAGCTTTCGAGAGGTCGATGATCCGGTTTTTGACATAGGGCCCCCGATCGTTGATCTTTACGAAGACCATTTTTCCGTTGTTGAGATTGGTTACCCTGACGATAGTTCCGAACGGCAGAGAACGATGGGCAGCGGTGAATTCTTTCATGTCAAACGTTTCGCCGTTTGCTGTTGTCTGGCCGCGGAATCTGTTGGTGTAATAGGATGCTTTTCCGATTGCAACCATAAACCGGTTGCCGTTGTCCAGCGGCTTTGCAGTTGTGAATTTTAATACTGCGTTCCGGGATGAACTGTTTTTCTGTGGTGAGGATTGAGCTATGGCTCCGTTTTGGCTTGCAAAAGCGTTGAACGGAGAAACTGACATGAAGAAGGATAATGCCAATACAAGGTGGCTGTACAAAATAAAGCGTTTTTTCATAATCGCATACTGTTGTTTAACGCGCGTCTACTCGGTCTGGTGCTGTGTATGGTTTTGGTTTTTTTCATGTGAATGTTTCTGGTAGAGCGCTGTTTCTTTTTGTAGTATTGATGCTTGACTGAAAATATAAGAAAAATGTTTTTAAAGTGCGAAATCCTGTCGATCTGAATGCCGATAGCCAGAGGTAATTGTTTTTGATTTTTTATTAACTATTTATAGTAAAGACAGTTAGGCCGCCATTCTGTTTGATTTCCTGTTTTGAAATGAACGCCGTTTTGAGTAAAAGAACTGCGAGAAATGTGTCGGATGCGCGTTGTATCTGCTTCTGATTATGTGCCCATTTTTCATTTTGCTGGCCTGCGCGGTCCGGGGTGTGTCGCCGGGTGCGGGAAGCTTTTTAGCCTCCATTGCGGTTGAGTCAGGATATTGAGCATTCAGATCAAACATATCCAGTAGAGTCAGCACGTGGGACACAAACGAACCTGGCTTGCCGTCACACGGGTGACTGGCGCCATTCTGATGGCGTTGTATCTGCTGTTGACCATGCCGTTTGTGTCCGCCGCCGGACCTGCTGAAGAATTGATCGATCAGGGTATCCGGAGGGGGCTTGAAGGCAATTATCAGGACGCGATCGATCATTTCAGCCGCGCGATACGTCTTACTCCCCGCAATGCAGATGCTTTTTACAACCGGGGTCTTGCCCGTGTTTCAATTGGCGACCTGACAGGCGCGATTGCCGATTATAGCATGAGCATAAGCCTTGATCCCCGTTCATCCGGAGCATACAATAACCGCGGATTTGCCCTGGCGGCTCTTGGCAGATATGCGGAAGCCCTCGCGGACATGTCACGAGCGATAGCTCTCCGGCCGGACATGGCTCAATTGTATAACAATCGAGGCACGATCAGGATGTCCATAAAGGCATATGCGCTTGCGATCGCCGATTTCACCAGAGCCATAGCGCTTGATCCGTTGCTTGCCGGTGCGTACAACAATCGCGGGCTTGCCAGAAATCTCTCTGGCCAGCTTCAAGGTGCGGTCGCTGATTACCGCGAAGCGGTTCGGATCGATCCTCGTTACAAGGTCGCCTGGTACAATTTGGGCAATGCGCACATCTCCCTCGGAGATGCAAAAGAGGCCGTTGAGGATTACTCGAAGGTTCTTGTGCTCGATCCTGGTATGCTTGTCGCCCGGAATAACCGGGCTTTCGCTCGGCTTTCACTGGGAGACTATAAAGGGGCTCTGGAAGACTTGAACCTCGTCATATCGAAGTCTCCGCAAGATGCTGCGGGCTGGTACAACCGGGGCGTCGTCCGGAAGCTCGCTGGTGACCGGCAGGGTGCCATTGAAGATCTCCGGCGGGCTGCGGCGTTTGGCGATTCTTTGGCTGTCGAGGCGCTCAGGGAGATAACGAGCCGGGATAGCATGCCGCCCTGAACCGCGTCGGGTGGTGCTTGTTTGCAATTGGAAGCGAATGTGTATATTCTTTCGTTCGCATTATCCAGAAGCTTATGAGATCGTCTGTTATCACCCAAAGCTGTCAGCCAGAAACGACGATCCATTCGCGAAGGGCTTATCTCGCCGTAACCGGTTTTCCGGTGAACCCTTTGTGGTAACAAGACTTTTCCTGCCCTATGTCAACGACGTCAGACGAATCCCATTTATCTTTCTCCTCCGATAATTTTGATTTCAAGCGTCTTGTTACCTTGTCGCTTGCCGCGCTTGGCGTGGTGTTTGGGGATATTGGTACCAGTCCTCTCTATGCCATCCGCGAATGTTTTCATGGCGAATTCAGCATTCCCGTGAACACTCCCAACGTGCTCGGAGTACTTTCTCTGCTGATCTGGGCACTACTCCTGATTGTTACCCTGAAGTACCTGACCTTTATTATGAAGGCTGATAACGAAGGGGAGGGGGGGATTCTGGCACTGACCGCTCTGATCATTTCCCACAGCAAGAAGAACAAAAGCGAACGGTGGATTCTGGTCAGTCTCGGCCTGTTTGGTGCGGCGCTGCTCTATGGCGACGGTATGATTACGCCGTCGATCTCGGTGCTCAGCGCTGTCGAGGGTATCCAGATCATCGCCCCCAGCTTCGGTCCGCTGGTTATTCCCGTGACCATCGCCATCCTTGCCGGGCTGTTCCTTTTTCAGCATCATGGCACGGCCAAGGTTGGTTCATTTTTCGGCCCGATTATTTTGCTCTGGTTCACCTCGATCGGGCTGTGCGGTCTGGTAGAGATTGTCAAGTATCCGGCGATTCTGAAGGCGGTATTTCCCTGGTATGGGCTGGAGTTTCTCGTAAACAATCACGCTAAAGGCTTTCTGGTGCTTGGCGCTGTCTTTCTTGCCGTTACCGGCGCCGAGGCGCTGTATGCCGATATGGGCCATTTTGGACGGCGGCCGATCCGGCTGACCTGGAGCCTGCTGGTGTTGCCGGCTTTGTTGTTGAATTATTTCGGCCAGGGGGCGGTGCTGCTCTCCGAACCAGCCAAGTCCTGGAATCCATTCTATGCCCTGGTTCCGTCATGGGGCATCATTCCGATGGTCATTCTGGCCACGCTTGCCACCATCATCGCTTCTCAGGCGCTTATCACGGGGATCTTTTCGCTGACCCAGCAGGGTATCCAGCTCGGTTATATTCCGAGGCTCACCGTACAGCATACCTCAGCCAGTCATATTGGCCAGATTTACGTTCCAGCGGCCAACTGGGCGCTGATGTTCTCGACGATTGCCCTTGTCGCCGGGTTCGGCTCCTCGAGTAAACTTGCCTCGGCTTACGGTGTGGCCGTGACGGCGACCATGCTGATTTCTGCCGTGCTATTTTACTATGTCGCTCGTGATCTCTGGAACTGGAACCGTCTTGGCCTCAATCTGTTGATGGGCATGTTCATGCTGATCGATCTGTCGTTTTTCGGGGCCAGCGTCAGCAAGCTTTTCCACGGCGCCTGGTTCCCGCTGGTTATCGGGTTTGCGCTGTTCACCCTCATGCTGACCTGGAAGCAGGGGCGTTTGCTTCTGATGAAGCAGATTCAGGATCGTACGCTCACGGTCAGCGAGTTCACCGAAAGCCTCGCCATTCAGCAGCCGCAGCGGGTCAAGGGGCAGGCAATCTATCTGACGGCCAACCCTGATGTGGTGCCGATGGCTCTGTTACACAATATGCGCCACAACAAGATTCTGCATTCAGAGGTAGGCCTGTTGCATTTCTCCACCGAGCGTGTGCCTCGTGTGCCGAACAGCAAAAAAGTGGAAGTCATTCAGCTCAATTACGGGATGTACAAGATTATCGCCCGGTATGGCTTCATGGAGTATCCCAACATCAGGCAGGTGCTTGCTCTTGCTAACCAGCAGGGAATGCATTTCAGGACTGATGCAATCAGCTATTTTATCAATCGGGAAAAGATCGTTACGGGTATGAAATCGAAAATGAGCGTCTGGCGAAAAAAATTGTTCGCGCTTATGGCCCGCAATGCACTGAGCGCTACGGCTTACTACGATCTTCCCTCGGGGCAGGTTATCGAAATAGGTGTGCAGGTACAGATTTAATACTGCTTTTCCCGCGCTTGTATTTGTCTTCTGTATACTATTCTCTATATTGATATAGAGAAAGGGAAAAGAGCTTTCTGTATTTTGATGCAAGAACTTGTCCAGCATATCATTGAGCACCCGGCTTCGTCACTGCTTGTCATTTTCAACCTCATTGTGATCGAAGGTCTACTGTCGGTGGACAACGCGGCAGTACTTGCGACCATGGTTCTTGATTTACCCCAGAAACAGCGTCCAGCAGCTTTAACATATGGTATTTTAGGTGCTTATCTTTTTCGGGGCCTTTTCTTGTTTTTTGCTGCTTTTTTGGTCAGTGCATGGTGGCTCAGGCCTTTTGGTGGTCTCTATCTGCTCTATCTTGTTTGGAACTGGTGGAATAACCGCGGCTCGAAGGATGGCGACGCGATGTGTACAGAAAAACGTGACAATCGCCTCTATCGATTTGTTTCTCGAAGAATCGGGCCGTTCTGGGCAACGGTGTTGTTTGTCGAGATGATGGATATCGCTTTTTCGATCGACAATGTCTTTGCGGCAGTAGCCTTCACGGACAATCTCATTCTGGTTTGTACCGGTGTTTTCATCGGTATTCTTGTCATGCGTTTCGTCGCGTATGGCTTTATACGATTGATGGAAGAGTACCCATTTCTGGAGAGTTGTGCCTATATCGTTCTTGCTGTTCTTGGCTTGAGGCTAACCTTCTCCTTTTTTGAACATCTCTGGCCGGGGATGGTGATTCTTGGTTATCTCGAAGGACACCAGGCCGATATTGTGATGTCGGTCATCACCGTGACCATTTTCCTGGCACCTTTGGTTACCAGCGCCTTGTTTAATGTGCCGGCAAAGGAAGGTGTCGAATGAGATGCTGCGGGGCTTTTCTGCTGCGCGAAACAACAATTTCCGATGGCAGTTGCCATCACTGCGTCGTGACGGTTTTTCGTTGAGTACGCACAAATTATCAACAGCTCTTTATTGACTGCCATGACGACTACACACAGTGGATTCAATCATCGTCTCAGAAGTTATATCCTTAAAAAGCATGGTTCAGTCAACGCTTTCTGCAGGGCGGTAGGTATCAAATATCCAGCGCAGATGACTCCATATCTCAAAGGCAAGTGCCTGCCGGGAAAAAAGATGCTGGAACGGCTCGAAAAGGATGGGGCCGATATCGATTGGATTCTCACCGGCCATGCTGTAGGAGAACAGACCAGTCCGATCAGCGACGCGTTAGCGCTTTCCCGTTACAGGATGGATATTGATAATCTGCTTCGGCAGGTGCGGATGCACATTGGTCGCTTTGAAGAACGCCTCAAGCCAGCCATTGAAGCCTATGCCGTGCTTGACGACGAAGAGAAGATCGTCGACTTGAGTAGCTCGATAGAGAAATTTCTGGATTTTGCGCCCGGTTCGCTTGCTGGTGTGGCGCTTTCGGAAATTCTTCATCCGGAGGACTACCTGCATTTCAAGACGGCACTTGATCGCCAGAAGCCTCATGAGGCGGTGCTCATGTTTTATTCGAGATTCAAGACCGGAGATGGTTCCTGGCTGAATGTCGAGTGGAGCCTTTCGATCAAAAGAAAGCCCATGACTGATCAGTACGAATACACGATTATTCTGCGCAAAACGGATAACCCGCTGTTCTGATCGCTTCGGGCAACGCCGGCGTTTCATATGCTGAATGCCGGAGCAAGCAACAGGCCTCTTTCGCCATTATGGCAGAGAGGCTTTTTTGCATGCTATTCCATGGGGTGGTATTGCTCTGTCCCCGGATCGAGGGCATGGCAGGGAAGAACAAACTATTTTTTCTCGGCTGTGGTTGGTTAAGAAAAAAAAGGAGCGTGTATGCGTTTGATTCTCATGACAGGTAAAGGTGGCGTTGGCAAAACCTCTACGGCTGCGGCTACCGGTCTGCGTTGTGCTGAGCTGGGTTACAGAACCTTGGTTCTGAGCACTGACCCGGCGCATTCGCTTGCCGACAGTTTCGATGTGCCGCTTGGCCATGAGCCTCGCAAGATTTGCGAGAACCTCTGGGGCGCGGAACTTGATGTGCTCGAAGAGCTCGAGCACAACTGGGGCAGCGTCAAACGCTATATGACCGAAGTGCTTCAGGCCAGGGGGCTGGATGGCGTGCAGGCCGAAGAACTTTCCATCCTGCCCGGCATGGATGAAATTTTCGGGCTGGTCAGGGTGTTTCGCCATCACAAGGAGGGCAATTTCGATGTGCTGATCATCGATTCTGCTCCTACCGGCACAGCATTGCGCCTCCTGAGCATTCCCGAAGTGGGTGGCTGGTACATGCGACGGTTGTACAAGCCGCTCGAAAAGATGGCTGTGTACCTGAGGCCGCTGGTGGAGCCGATTTTCAAGCCGCTTGCCGGCTTTTCGCTGCCCGACAAGGAGATGATGGATCTTCCTTACGAATTTTACGAGCAGATCGAAGCGCTGGGCAAGATACTGACCGACAACAATGTGACGTCCGTGCGCCTGGTTACGAATCCCGAAAAGATGGTCATCAAGGAGTCCCTGCGGGCGCAGGCTTATCTCAGCCTCTATAACATCGCCATCGACATGGTTGTTGCCAACCGGATCATTCCCGATGAGGTGACCGATCCCTATTTCCAGTACTGGAAGGAGAACCAGAAGCTTTACAGGCAGGAGATTATCGACAGTTTCAGTCCGCTGCCTGTCAGGGAGGTGCCTCTCTATTCAAGGGAAATATGCGGTATGGCCACCCTTGAAAAACTCAAAGAGATGCTTTACGGAGACGAGGATCCTTCACAGGTTTATTTCCGGCGGAATCCCTATCAGATCAAACAGTCGGAAGGCGGATACGATCTTGAACTGCTGCTTCCGGGCCTTCCTGATGACTCAGTTCAGTTGAGCAAGAGTGGTGACGAGCTGAATATCAGGATCGGTAACCACCGGCGGAACATGGTACTGCCTCAGGCGCTGGCGACGCTTAGAACCACCGGGGCGCGATGGGAGGGTGACCGGCTTATCATCGGCTTTTCAGAAGAGCTTTCGTGAGTGGGCTGCCGGAGAGATGCAGATAGGCAACACAGCTCCTGCTTCTAAAGGATGAAAAAAAGTGTAGCGTTTTTTTGATTTTTTTTATACAATCAACGGTAACAAGCTTTTTATATGCAGGGTTATACGCCGTTGAATCAACGGGAAGGAGGGGTAATGTCGCAATTCAGGGTCGGTGACTCAATCATTTATCACAAGCCAAAAAGCTCCGTGTCGCCAGGGCCGAGAGCAAGGCAGGTCTACGCCCTTGAGCATGGTGAGCATTATCATTATGTGGTTGACAAGTTCTGGAAAGTGACTGCTGTTAACGGCGACGGCACGATCGAAGTGATCACCCGTACGGGGAAAACGCATCGCCTGCCGGTCAACGACCCCAATATCAGCAAAGCCCAGCCCTTGCAGCAGCTTTTTCACAGGAAGCGCTTTCCCAACTGATCAAAAAAAGCGTCTCTTGTCATGAGGGACACGCTTTTTGCCTGCACTTAATTTTCCCATTCGCCAACCGGCTCTGATCCGGTACGGAGGTGTTTGGCCTCAGTATCGAACCAGAGTGGTTTTTCATGCCGCAGCATGCTTGCTACAACCTGGAACTCGGACGGGTTTGTGAACAGGTGGTTTTCGATGAGCTGGTTGCTTGAATCGTACAGCGCGATTCTTCCTTTGTGCTCAGCCAGATCCCAACGGCTGTAGTAGCTTGCGACAAGAATGTTAGCCATGATGGAACCTTTCCTGTTTAGCGTTACGGCCTCAGTTATTTATCGATGAACACAGCGTTGTTGAGCGTTGCCCAGCCTCGTGTCGCCTTTTTGCCTGAAGGCGTGGTCGTGGCTGGAGAGATGAGCGCATTGGTCAGGTTCACTCCGATCAAGGTCGCACCGGTCAGGTCAGCCCCTTTCAGGGAAGCTTTTTCCAGATTGGCGTCGAACAGCGAGACATTGGTCAGTATCGCTCCATCCAGATTTGCCCCATAAAGCATCGCTCCGTACAGTATGGCACCCTTGAGGTTGGCGCCTGAAAGGTCAGCCCCCTTCAGGAAGGCCCTGTCGAGGTTCGCACCTTCAAGATTCGCACCTTTCAGGTTTGCCTCTTTCATGTCAGCTCTCTGGAAGTTTACTCCGGCCAGGTTCGCTCCCGCCAGATTGGCCTTGTCAAGGTTGGCCCGCTCGAAATCAGACTTAGATAATGACGCTTTTCTCAGATCGACGCCACCGAGTTCTGCGTGACCAAGTTTTTCCTCGGTCATTTCAATTTTCGCTTCAGGATTGTTCTGTCGCATGGCATTCCACTCCTCGACCTCCCTTACATCTGGCACGGGCTGTGCTGGAATGGCCTGAACGCCTCCCGCTGGCATGTTCTCCGGAATGATCACCGGCGCGGCCACGACCGGTGGCACGAACTCCAGTGGCGCGGCAGGTTCCTCTTTGGCGAAACGAGCGTCGTGCATCATTGCCCAGCCGCGAGTGACCGGCTCGCCTGAGGGCAGTACGCTGTTGTTTGACAGGACAGCATCTTTCAGTATGGCGTTTCCGAGGAATCGTGCTTTGTTGAACTGTGTGCCCTTGAGGTTTGCGCCTTCCATATCCGCTTCGAACAGCACCGCATCTTTGAGGCTGGCCTGTTCCAGATCGGCACCACTCATCTTCGCCCATCTCAGGTTTGCTCTCGCAAGATTGGCCGCTTTCAGAGAGGCATCTTTCATGAAAGCACCGTTCAGGTTCGCGTCAGCAAGCCAGGCGTGGGCGGCATTGACGGCTTTCATGTTGGCTTTTTTCAGATACGTCATTGATAGGTTCGCACCCTCGAGATTTGCCTTGTCGAGTGACGCTCCGCTGAGATCGGCTTTGGAGAGATTGGCTTTCGACAGATTCGCGCCGTTCAGCTTCGCATCCTCGAGATTGGCTTTGGAGAGGTCGATAGCAAGCTCCGGATGTTGATTTCGCATGGCATTCCATTCAGCAACGCTTTTCTGGAGCAACTGCAGCTGATCGCGGTTATAGGCATGGGCAATGGATGGGGCGGAGAGCGTGATCGCAAGAATGATTGCCGGAAAGGCCTGGCTGTGGATTTTCATGGTGCGATGTTGTATGGTGTCTGGAAGAATGCTGACTTGACGGGCGTGCCGTTTGTTTTCCCTTGCAAGCAGCGGCTTATGTTGAAACTTAATGAAAAAGAGAGAGAGTCCATCAGGCTCTTTCCCATACTGGCGGCCTCTTTTTTATAAAAAATGCTGGAAACAGAGTGCCTGTAGAAATGGTTTTGTTTATTGAGTACCAGTTTAAAAGGAAACTCGATAATCAGGAAGCCTCATGGCTCATAAATCGGAATACGGAAAAAAAGTGCTTGTAGCCGGAGCTACGGGTAAAACTGGCAGTTGGGTTGTCAAGCGCCTGTTGCATTATGGTGTGCCGGTCAGGGTTTTTGTCAGATGTGAGGAGAAAGCGAGACGTCTGTTCGGAGAGGGCGTCGAGGTTGTGACTGGGAAAATCCAGGATGCCGAGGCAATCCGCCGGGCGGTCAGCGGCTGTGACGCGGTCATCTCTGCGCTCGGTTCATCGGCGATGAGCGGTGAGGCCTCGCCGTCTGAGGTTGACCGTGATGGCGCGATCAGGCTGATCGACGAGGCCGCCAAGGCTGGCGTGCGGCATTTCGCAATGGTCAGCTCAATTGCGGTGACCAAGTGGTTTCATCCGCTCAACCTGTTTGGCGGTGTTCTCAGCATGAAGCTTGCTGCCGAGGAGCATCTTCGGAAAATCTTCGGTTCTGAAGGGCGTTCATACACGGTTATCCGCCCCGGCGGTCTCAGGGATGGCGAGCCGCTCCAGCACCGGCTGCATGTCGAGCAGGGCGATCACTTGTGGAATGGCTGGATGAACCGGTCAGACGTGGCCGAACTGGCCGTGCTTTCACTGTGGGTTGAAAAGGCCGCAAACAAAACCTTCGAGGTGATTATCGAGACTCCGGAGCCGCAGGAGTCGCTTGCCGGCTGCTTTGACAAGCTCGCTGAATAGCAGGAGCGGGGGAGACTGCATACCGGGATCCTGACTTTGCCAGGATTCCGGTTCTGCAGGTGGTTGGCAATCTCTGATGAGCGGTTCAGATCTTCTTTGCCTGAAGAACCGATCCGATAGCGTTTGTGACGGCGCTCACTCCCGACTGGGCGATCGAAACGGCTGAATTTGTCAAAGCTCCAGCTAGGTTGGCTACGGCACCACCAAGCTCTCCCAGCGCGCCGGCCAAGGCTCCGGCAGCCTCGCTCACCGTCTTGACCGATACCGAAACAGCGTTAGTAAGGCTCTGCGCAGCATTGGTGACGGCAGGCACTGCGGACTGGATGGTGTTTGAAATCAGATTGAGCTGGTTGACTCCGGCCTCAGTGATGCTTTTGACGGCGAAGTCGAATGACTTCATAGTGTCGATTTTTTCCTCGTCTGCCATAATGACTTCTCCTTTTTTGATTTTGTATTGAGTCTTTGAGTGATCGAATTTCGTTCCGGCGCTGTCAGCAAATGGTAAATACCTCAAAAATCAACAGCACGGGTATTGCTCTGTAAAAATGTACTCATTCGCCGATAACCCTTCAAACGAAGGTGGATTGGAAAACAAAAAAGGGCTTTAAAGCCCTTTTTTGCAACATCGGCGATGTTCACTTCTCAAATCTGCTTTTCACCTCTTTGCTCGGTGTGGCATAACCGGAATACTTCGGAGATGAACCCTTCAGCCCCGAGCTGCCGCCGTAAAGATGAGGGTAGGCATTTGCGCCGAGTCTTTTGGTTGTTTTGCCGATATTTTCAAGGGCATCACCGACTACCCACCAGTGGCCATCGATAAATACCTCAAGAAACCTGCCATAGGCTTCAGCTCCCTGGACGAATGCTCCCCTTGGGTTGTTCATGGTGAAAAATCCTTGTTAGTGAATAGTCATATCTTAGCTTAAGTTAAAAAAAATAATAGAGCGGTGCAACAAAGATTCTGCGGCTTTGTGCCGGTCAGGCCAACATGCGCAGGCACATGAGCAGTTCCTGGCCGCCAAAGGGCTTTTTGAGCGTGGCATTGGCTCCAACGACATCGGCAAGCAGCAGGAAATTTTCGGGGCCGGCTTTTCCTCCGCCCGAAATGGCCAGAATTTTCACAGCGGGATTGATCTTGCGCACCTCCATGATCGTTTCGATGCCCTCTTTTTCAGGCATGATCAGATCGGTGATAATAATAGAGATGTCTTTCTCCTGCTGAAGTTTGATCAATCCTTCTGCGCCGTTTTCCGCTTCGGTAACGGCATAGTTTTCCTTTTTCAGCGTTGTGGTTATGAATTTTCTGACGGAAGGATCGTCATCGATGACAAGAATTTTCATATTTCTGTGAGGAGATTGGTTGTTGATGAGAGTACTTCTTTGACAGCCAACGCCAAGTGAGCAAGCTTGAGCGGTTTTTTTAACAAGTGGTTTATGCCGTAGTGTCTCAGCGGCATATCGTGGTCAATCATTTTTCCGTATCCAGTCATCAGAATCACCGGAATCGAGGGCGCGATTTTGTGGATCTCGCTGCTCAACTGTATGCCGGTCATTTCAGGCATGGTCAGGTCAGTGATTACCAGGTCAAACTGGTCTGGTTGTTCTCTGAAGAATTTCAGCGCCTCGACCGGAGAGTTTTCTGCCCTGATATTATAGCCGAGCTTGGTCATCATGATTGTTACCAGATTCACTGTAGCCGGTTCATCGTCGATAAAGAGAACACTGGCAGCATATTTTGCTAACAGTGGGTTTTGTTCCAATCTGTCGGGGGTGTTACTTTTGATAACCGGCAGCCAGACATGGAACGCAGAACCCTTCCCTTGCGTGCTTTCAACGCTGATATGTCCGTTGGCGCCGGTCACGATGCCGTGAACGACCGACAGGCCGAGTCCAGACCCTTTTTCGACCGATTTTGTCGTGAAGAATGGTTCGAAAATACGTTCTATGGCTCTGCTATCCATACCGGTTCCGGTATCGGAAATGATCAGTTCTGCATAGTTTCCATCAGGCAGTTCCGGTGCTATCGGCGGCATCCCGTTTCCGGTGCTCACTTCCCTGAGCACGATCTTCAGGACTCCGCCAGTCTGTTCCATCGCATGGAGGGCATTGGTGCACAGATTGACGACAACCTGGTGCATCTGGGCCGGGTCTGCGATAACCTTGTGGCATGAACTGTCAATATCCTCTTCAATGGAAACGCTCGATGGCAGCGATGGCCGCATAAGCCGGATCACTTCGTCAATGACCTCCTGAATGCTTACAGGCGCGGTCTTGCCCTCTTCTGCCTTGCTGAAGGTCAGGATTTGTGAGACAAGCTTTTGTGCCCGTTCTGCGGCCTGCATGATTTCAGCGAAATATTCATGTATCGGGTCATCTTCATCGATACTCGAAAGCCCCATTTCGGCGTAACCGAGAATCGGCGTGAGGATGTTGTTGAAGTCATGCGCGATACCGCCGGCAAGGGTCCCGATGGTTTCGAGTCTCTGCGATTTGCTCAGTTGCGATTCGAGCTTGCGTGTTTTTTCGAGTCTGGCGATCCGGTCGGTGACTTCGCACAGGATACCGTCGATTCCTGAAAAAAGTCCATCATCCGAGAACGATGACCTCATATGGTCTTCGATCCAGTGCAGTTTTCCCTCCGGGGTGACTATACGGTAGACCAGAGTAAGGGAATGTTTGGCTTCTCTGAGTTTGCTGTAGGCGTTGCTCAGCATATGCCGGTCATCATGGTGAATCATCGAAAGGGTGTTCAGCCGGGTTGTGCCGGCATGCTCTGAAACAAGGGTTTTCAGAAAGGCCGGTGGCCGGAAACGAATGGTGGCTTGCCCTGAGACATCAAGGTGATAAATCGCCGCCGGGATATTGTCGACCAGCGCTTGCAGTTCCTCCGGCACATTTTTTACCGGTGATTCAGGTTTGTCGTGCAGGCTTGCCAGTGCCTGCCTTGAACCGGTCAGGCATGACGGTTTACCGTTCTTGCTGCGTCCGGTGACCTTGCCGCAGTCGAGCACCCGGATCCATTCGCCATTCTTATGGCGGACCCGCAGTTCAAGTTCAAGACGCTCCATGCTGCCATCCAGAAGCTCTTCTATCGATTTTGTGACCACGCCAAGATCGGCCGGGTGGCACAGCTCACGCCACTGTTCCATCGTCAGCATATCAAAATCGGCCGAGTTGTAACCGCTAATGACAGCCCATTGCCGGTCGATAAGAATCGTCCCGTTTTCGACATTCCACTCCCAGTACCCTGCCCGGGCTGATTCAAGGGCTGTTTTCAGCGCATCAGCCTTCTGTTCGGCAATTGAGGCTCTGTTTTCAAGCATGGCGATTTTTTTCTCAAGCGCTTCGATGCTCCCCTTGAGCATGCTGTTTTCATCGCCTGCCGGCACATCCGTTTTGTGACTGTTCATTACTGAAAGTTTGTGACTGGGTGCAGTTCGCTGGCGGATAGGGTTTTGATATGGCAAAACACACCGATCGGGCTTATCGGTTCAGCTCCTCTATGATGCTCAGGAGCTCGCCGCTTTCAAACGGTTTGCATAGTGTGGCATCGGATCCAACGGCTTTGGCCCGGTTGAGATAGTTTTCCGGAATGAGGATTCCTCCACCGGAGATAGCGACCACCTTGATCCATGGGAAATCTTCCCTTAGTTCGCTGATCATGGCGATACCCTCTTTTTCAGGCATCAGAAGGTCGGTGATGACAATGCGTATCTCGGGCGTTTTTTGGAGAAGCTGCAATCCTTCGTTGCCATTGGATGCCTGAACGGTAGCATAACCGTCCTCTTCGAGAATGTCGCAGATCATCTGCCTGATATCGTCCTCATCCTCGATGACCAGGATGGGATCATTGGTTTTCATAGTCCGTAGTGTTTTCGATGTTATTCAGAAACCCTACTCTGGTACATTGCGACACGGGCGGTAGATGGGGCCATTATCTCATATACTATTTACACAAGATAAAGGTTTGTTCGCAAACACGGTTATTCCCGTGCAAAAGACTCCCTGTCGGGAAGCAACGCTTCGACTCCGGCTGTCGTCAGGATGTTAGTCGTTACAGAAACGGCAATGTACCATGTCCATGCCAGGCCGAGGAGCTTGAGCAGGAACACCACCGCCATACTGGCCAGCAGTCCGGCGATGAGGCTCGTTGAGTGGAAATTGCGGCTGCTTTTCGAGAGCAGGAACAGCCCGAGCAGGCCGCCATAGGTGAACGAGGCGATTTCGAGGCCAAGCATGACGATTGCCTTGTCGTTTTCGTTGAACACAAGGGCGATGCCGATCAGCACAGCGGCCCAGGCGACGCTGATGAGGCGTGATGTGCTGAGCGACGCCTTGCCTTTTATGAGGTCGGTGACCGTCGAAGCGGCCAGTGAGTTGATCGATGAGGCCAAGGTTGACATGGCGGCAGAAAGAATTCCGGCCAGCAGCAGCCCCTTGAGGCCGGCGGGCAGTGCTCTGACGATGAAACTGGTGAATTCGCGATCTTTGACGAGTGGCGCACCATGGAAAAACACATAGATCAGCGAACCTGCCAGGAGGAACAGCGCAAACTGGAAGAGTACGAACACGCCGCTGGCGATCATCGCCTTGCGGGCCGAGCCGAGGCCGTCGCAGCCGAGCACGCGCTGCACCATCAGGTAATCGACGCCGTGCGAGCAGAGCGAAAGAAGGATACCGCCGGAAAAGGCGCTGACAAACGAGAGCGGGTTGGTGAAGATGTGCGGGTCGGTGTCGATGATTTTCAGCTTTCCGGCGGCCAGGAGCGGCGCGAGAAGATCGGGCAGCGGCGCGTCGAGGCGGGCGAGGATGAAGGCGATGGCGATAACGCCGCCACCGAGGTACAGCCCGAACTGGATGCTGTCGAGCCACACCACGGTTTTCAGCCCGCCCGAAATGGTGTAGACGAGGGTGACAATGCCGATGACCAGCACCGAGAGCGAGAGCGGCCAGCCGGTGACCGCCTGCACCACCACGCCGGTCGCGAGGAAGCGGATACCGTCGCCCAGAATCCTCGTTATCAGAAAAATCACCGAGGCGGTTTTCTGGATACCGTGGCCGAACCTCATGCCGATCACCTCATAGATCGAGGTGACGCCATGTTTGAAATAGGTGGGCAGCAGGATGAAGCTGACCAGAATCCGCCCGACGATGTAGCCGAACGCGAGCTGGAGGAAGCTCCAGTCGCCCCGGTAGGCCAGGCCCGGAACGCTCACGAAGGTCAGCACCGAGGTTTCGGTGGCCACGATGGAGAGCATCACCGCGAACCACGGAAGCTTGTGGCCGCCGAGAAAGTAGTCGGAGGTCTGCTTGTTGCTCCGTCCTTGCCACAGACCGAGCATCATGTTGCCCGCCAGAAAGAGAATGATGATGGCGTAATCGAGAGGTTGCATGCTCAACAGGTGCCCGGATCGGTTGTGATGTCAGTTGTTGTACAGGTGGAAGTTGGGTTTGATCGCCGCGAACTCTGCCTCGTCTTTTTCCCACGAAGCGATGATTGCGGTGGTGTCTCGATTGTCGAGAATCATCGAGCGGATCGTGCTGCTTCCGGCAAGCAGGTCGAATGCAGGAATGTCGTCCCTGAATTCGTACACACCGTCGAGAAAGGCGAGCTGTTCAGGATAGAGTTCGTACAAAGCGCAGGTCATGGCCACGCCGGTCGCGAAGGGGCGGAAGCGGGCGTGGTCGGTTACGTGCAGGTAAAGGCCGCCGATGGCCTCGCCAGCGTATTTGTGGAAGGTTGGGCGGAACCAGGTCGGACGGAACACGACGCCCTCCAGCGGCATCGAGGCGAGCCGCTCGGCCAGTGCTTCCGGATCGACAAATGTCGCGCCGCTCAAGAGGAATGGTGTGGTCGTTCCGCGCCCCTCCGAGACGTTCAGTCCTTCGAAGAGGCACATGCCGGGGTAAACCTCCGCAGCCTCGAACGAGGGCATGTTCGGCGAGGGTGGCACCCAGGGCAGGCAGGTTTCCGGAAAGAGCATCTGGCGCGACCACCCCTGCATCGGAATCACGTTCAGGTTGAGGTCGAGCTTTTTGTAGTTGCGGTAGAAGTGGGCGATCTCTCCGGCGGTCAATCCGTGGCGCACCGGCAGCGGCATGACGCCGACGAAGGAGTGAAACGCCGGATCGAGCTGCGGCCCCTCGATCAGCGAGCCGCCAAGCGGGTTCGGTCGGTCGAGCACCATGATCTCGATGTCGAGTCCCTCGGCGGCCTTCATGAAGAGCGCCAGTGTGTTGACGTAGGTGTAGTAGCGCGAGCCGACATCCTGAATGTCGAAGAGCACCAGATCGAGTCCGTCGAGCAGCTCGCGGGCCGGGGCGAGCGAGTGCTCGCTGTCGCCGTAGAGGCTCACGATTTCGCAGCCGATATCGGGCTGGTGGCCGACGGCGATCTGATCCTGCTCGATGGCGAAGAGGCCGTGCTCCGGCGAGAAGATTCTCGTCAGCTCGACGCCAGCGCGCTTGAGCAGCATCCACGAATATTCAAGCTGCATCGACACCGAGGTCTGGTTGGCGATCAGGCCGACGCGCCGGTGGCGCAGGACTTCGGGATTCTGGAGGAGTATGTCGAGACCGTTGATGACCATGCCGTTGCCGTTTGCGCTGTCGGGAGTTTACAGTGGAATGCGGATGCCTGGTGCGGCGATTGCGTTACGAAGCGTCTCGCCGCGTTCGATGATGGTGCCGGGCAGGAGCACCGAGTGCTCCACGATGGCTTCGGCGGCTATCGCGCAGTTCGCGCCGAGCACCGAATTTTCGACGTGGGCCTCGGGGTTGATCGACGCATCATCTGAAATCATGTGCGGAAAAAAGCCGATCTCCCGTTGTATGCGCCCCGCAAGCTGAAGAATACGCAAATTATCGTCGAGGTTTGCGCGGTAAAAATTCGGCAGGGTGCCAATATCCTGCCACAATCCGCGATGCTCGAACAATGCCAGCCTCCCGTTGTCTGCCAACCCATAAAAGCCAGTTTCGACAATGCCGGAAAACTCGGTTTTCAGGTGGCGGAAAATCTCGGGGTTGAACACCGCCGTTCCGGTGTAGATAAACGATGACGAGAGGCCGGTGCCGCGCTGGTTCCTGAAATCAAGCACCAGTCCGTCGCGCACACCGATATACCCTATCTGCGCCGCCAGCGGAGTTTCATAGAGCGCGAGCGTGCCGCCGCAGCCAGAGCGCTGGTGCGCGTCGATGAGCGAGCGCAGGTTGATGTCGCTGATGATGTCGCTGTTGATGAGCACGAACTCTTCTCCATCGAGCAAGTGCTCGCATTTTTTCAGTCCGCCGCCGGTGCCGAGAATTTCACGCTCCTCCGAGAGTACGATTTCGAGGCTGCCGAAATCGTGGCGGTCAAAAAATTGTCGAAGGCTCTCCGTGTGGTGGTGGATATTGATGATCGCTTTGCGGATGCCCGCCTCCTTGAGCAGGAACAGCGAGTAGCAGAGGCTCGGCACGTTCAGCACCGGAACGAGCGGTTTGGGCATCGTGTCGGTCAGCGGCTGCAGGCGGGTGCCGAAACCCGCAGCCAGGACGAAAGCGTTCATCGCGAAATTTCGGGAATGATCGGTTTGAGCAGGCGGCCAGCCATGGCAAGTTCAGGCCTGGCTTCGATGTACTCTCTCAGGTAGCTGAGGGTTGCCGCGATGCTTGGTTCAAACGTGCGGTTACCAGCCACAGTGGTCTGGTAGCAGAAGGTGCCGATCGCCTTGACGTTGCGCTGGAAAGCCATCAGGTCGAACAGGCGGAGATATTCCGCTTCGCCCATTGACGTCAGCCCGAGTTGGACGAGCTGGTTGAAATGGTAGCGTTTCAGCTCATTGACCATGCCCGGATCGAGCCGGACGTAGGAATCGCGCAGGAGTGACACAGCGTCGTACTGCGGCAGGCCGAGTCGGGCGTCCTGGAAGTCGATGACGACCGGTTCAGCGCGAAACAGCATGATGTTACGGCTATGGAAATCGCGATGATTCAGGACGAAATGCTTCGGCAGCACCAGCAGGTCGCAGATATTGATGAACTCCTCGCGAAGCCGAGCGATTGCCGGTTTGCCGAGCCGTCCTGCGAAATAGCCATTCAGGGCGTGTTCGATGAAGAAGTCGAACTCGAACATGAGCTTTTCGTGGTCGAAACTCAGCGAAAAGGGAAGCGTAGTCGTCAACGCATCCTTGTCGGGTCTGATCGACTGGATGCGAACGAGCAGGTCGATTACCTGCCGGTAGCGTGCCGAAAGCCGGTTGCGGTCGAGGAGCGGCACTTCGTCTTGCAGCATGAGGTCGCCGCAATCTTCGAGGCGTAGCAGTCCCTGCTCATGTACCATGCCGAGCAGTTCAGGCACCCGGATTCCGTGCCGCGCGAAGAGGTCGCGGACAATCAGGAAAGGGTAGTTTTCCACTGCGGTTGCCCGGAACGCTGGATCGGCGCAGACGACCGATACACTGCCTTGGCCAGTGACCCTGTAGTACTGCCGGTTGGAGGCGTCGCCCTTGATGGCGCTGATGTCGAGCTGGGCCCGTTCTTCGGGCGGAAAGAGGAGTCGGATCGATTCCGTGAGTTCCATGTGGCGTGACGGGTGGATGCGGAGCCTAAAAAAAAAGCACCTTACACAAGTGCATAAGGTGCTTGAAGTCAGGTGGTGTACCTTATTTCTTCGGCGCGATAGCAGAAGAAACGCTCTGGAGAACCTGGGTGGCTGCACCAGTGAAGCTGCCGATCAGATCGGTAGCGGTCTTGCCGAGAGGCTCGGCAACGTCAGCCAATGCCTTCAGCGCGGTGTTGGCCACGTCGATCTGCATCTGGAAGAGCTTGCCGAAAGTTTCGGCAAGGGTGTTGATGGCACCCGCAACATCAATGTTTGTTCCGTTTGACATGATGCGTATATGTTTTGAGTTGTTAGAAAGCACATAAGAGCAATTCTCCGCACGATGGCATGCTTTCATGATAATGAAATAAAGTTAATATATTTTAAGCAGTTGAGCAAGCGCGGCGATGTAAAAAAAAGTATTGATAATCGCTTCTGTTTTCAGGATTACTGTCGACAGTCGGGGGACGTATGGGATGCCAGTGCGATGGAGTTGCAAGCCGGAAATACTGGTGTGTTCGCCTTTGACAGATTTCAGGAGCGGTGGCCCTGGTCTGTTGCGCTGGCTGGGGTGATATGATCGTATCGAGTTGCGCCTTGCTGTCTGACGGCTATAGCTCCTGCCAGGTACTTGGCGCGGCAGCGAGGTTGCAGCAGGATACGTTCAACTTGATTTTTTATTCTGCGATTTGCCGATGAATTTGTTGAGAAGAAGCACGAGGAAGATTCCTCCGATGAAGAAGCCGAGAGGAGCGAAAATCGTTGTATAGTTGAACGTATCGGTCATGGTCGATGCTTTATTCATTGCATAGAGGTTGTCTCTCTGAGTAGGCAGCCGTTTTTCAAGCGTTCAAAATAAACAAAAAACCGTCATTCCAACGGGCGCATTTGCTTGTGATGATCCGTTCGTTGAGCGCTGCCTGGCTATGCGGATCACGAAATGAGAGGAGGAACTCTTGGTTTTGGGGTGGCGTTCATTGAAAAATTACAAAATTTATTTCACGATCAAGCGGTGTTGTTGTTATGGAGGTTGTAGGAAGAAGCAGAGCAAAAGCGATCATCGAGACGCACCTGAACGATTCGCTGGTCTATTTCTCCGATCATGTCAGGATTCTTAAGTGTAATCCATATTGTACCGGCGTCACCTACCTGAAAGAGCACGGAGTCTATCAGTGGATTTTTCAGGTCAACGATCCTCGGGAAAATCCCATAACGGCGGTTTTTTTCGTGACGCAGAACGAAGAGCACCTCGATAGCTCCCGTACGGTTCCGGCAGGTCCGGTTTCGGAGGAAGAAAGCTTTCCTGACTCTGCTGTTTCGGGTCGGTGCATCCAGTGGGTCAACGCTCCGCAGGTGCCTGATGTGCCGTTGAAAGAGAAGAACACCTTTGTCGGGCAGGCCAACACGAGGATTTGTCTCTACCCTCTCGAGGACCGGCGTACCGAAGTCCATTTCGAAACCGACATCACGCTCGATTTTGAACTCTCCTTTCCGCTCAACCTCATGCCGGAAGGCATACTCAAATTCATGACCGAGGCGGTCATGTCCAAGATCATGCAGCAGGCCACCGAAAGCATGCTCTGCCAGGTGCAGTCCGACCTGTGCTGTTGTACCACTGCGGAACTGGACGCTTCGGGCGGAAAGGTCTGAGTCCTGCTGCCGGTTTTCTCTGATTCCCTGTACGGCTGAATGCTTTTAGTTGCACAAGGAATTGTTTTTTTCTATTTTCGATACCCTAACGGGGTATAGGTAAGATAAAACGGTTTTCCCGCACAGGCAGGAGAGGGGGGCAGACGATGAACGAAGAGTGCCGGATGGACGATGTAATCGTCAGGCTCAAGAAAGTGAACGGTCAGGTGCAGGCATTGATGAGAATGATCGAAACCGGAGAGGAGTGCCAGAAGGTGGTGACCCAGTTCCAGGCTGCCAAGGCGGCCCTCGACAACACCTTTTCCCTCGTGCTGAACCGTAATTTGCAGAATTGCCTGAACCGTCACGATTCAGGAAGTGTGGAAAAGATTATCAAACTCATATCGAAAAAATAGATGACCAAGAAGTCAACCAGACGGTTTTTCGCCCTGCTCGTGGCGGTTGTCGCCACCTGTTCGCAGGCCGATGCGGCCACCATGAGGCTGTCGCTCAGCGACGCCCTGAAGATGGCTCACGAGCGGAACACCATGCTCAAGGCGGCACGCGCCAAAAATGACCAGGCCGATGCGCGCGTCGTGCAGAGCCGCCAGGCCTACCTGCCGAAAGTGACGCTCTCCGAAACCCTGCTACACTCCAACGATCCCGGCGCGGTGCTGGTGGGCAAGCTCCAGCAGGAGATTGCCTACTACAATTTTAATACGACTCCGCCCGATTTTGGTGACTTTTCGCTGCACAACCTCAACCATCCTTCGGCGATTACCGATTTTCACACCAGCCTCCAGGTGCAGCAGCCGATCTACAATCGCGACGCGATCATTGGCGGCAAGATGGCCCGGAGCGCGCGTAAGGCACAGGGCTTTATGACCGATCGCGCGGTGGAGAGCATTGACCTGAATGTCAAGAAGGCTTTTTACGGTCTCATTCTGGCCAAGAAGAATCTCGATGCCATCGAGCAGTCGATCCGCATCATGCAGGGCTACAGCAGCGAGGCCGCGCGTGGTTACGCTGCCGGGCTGGTGACCAAGTCCGACAAGCTCTCCACCGAAGTGCGGCTTGCCGAGCTGCGCGATCAGAAGCTCCAGATTCAGGACGCCATCCGCAACGCGCAGGATGCACTCCGCACGATACTGGCGCTCGGTCCGGACGATACCATCCAGCCAATCGGCGACCTCGCCGTCGATGCCAGAATTCCGGCTTCGGCTGCAAAGGCCAGCGCCGAGGGGCGTAGCGACCTCAAGGCGCTTGCCGCATTCCAGGAGGTCGCCGGCTATCAGCATGACATGGCTCGCGCGCAGTACCTGCCGAGGGTGAACGCTTTCGCCCAGCAGAACTGGCATGACAGCAGCTTCCTCGGCACGGAGGGATCGAGCTGGACCATTGGCCTGAACGTGCAGTGGAACATCTTCGACGGCATGGCCACCAAAGGCAAAGTGCAGGAGACCAAGGCCCAGGAGCTGGAGGCCCGCTACAACTACCAGGCCGCCAAAGAGCAGAGCGAGATGGAGATCGACATGGCCCGTCGCGCGCTGGTGACATCGCGCGAGCGGATCGCCGTCACGCAGAAGTCGCTCGAAGCAGCAAAGGTCAGTTTCGACTTCATAGGCGAGCAGTTCAGAACCGGTATGGCGATGACCTTTGAACTTCTGATGCGCGAACAGGCATGGACCTGGGCGAAGATGAGCCTCAACCAGGCGAAGTATGATTACTGCATCGCCAAAAGCGAGCTGGAATATTACAGCGCTCATTGAATTTTTTTCAGTCGTGACAGCAAAACTGAAAACCATGAAAGGTATGAGCACCCGAATCATCGTGCCGCTTTTTCTGCTGCTGCCCGCGCTGCTTGGCGCATGTGGCGGCCATAAAAAGGAGCAGACGCCATCGTCATCAACCACGGCCACGGCTCCCGCTATTGCCGCAAAGGTCGCGACCGTCACGGAGTCCGCTGACGCCGCTGGCCGGAAGATTTTGCTCGTGCCGACCTCATCGGTATTCAGAAAAGCGGGCACTGACCAGGTCTTCGTCGTCCGTCCCGACAGCATCGTCACGCTGCGCTGGGTCAGCACCGGCCACACGCAGGGTGCAAGCACCATCGTGCTCAGCGGCCTCGACAAGGGTGAAACCGTCGTCGAGTCTCCCTCGGCGGATTTGAGGGAGGGCGCAAGGATTTCTACAGACACGCACACAGAAGACAGAGCGAAGGAGGCTCAACACCAATGAATGAAGGTATAGCCGGCAGGCTTGCAAAGCAGTTTATCAACTCGAAGATAACGCCGCTCCTCATGCTGGCCTCTCTTCTGGTCGGCATCATGGCGACGTTCATGACGCCCCGCGAAGAGGAGCCGCAGATCGTCGTACCGATGGTCGATATTTACATCCCCTACCCCGGCGCGACCGCTGCCGAGGTGCAGGAGCGCGTGGCCAAGCCCATCGAGCGCGCCGTGACCGAAATCAAGGGCGTCGATTACGTCTATTCGACTTCGATGCCCGACTTCGCTCTCGTCACCGTCCGCTACAAGGTTGGCGACAGCGCCGAGGAGAGCATGGTCAAGCTCTGGGCGACGCTCATGAAATACATGGACAAAATGCCGCCCGGCGTGCAGATGCCGCTCATCAAGAAGGTCTCCATCGACGACGTGCCGGTGCTTAACCTCACCTTCTGGAGCAAGGACAAAAGTCCGTATGAGTTGCGCAGGATCGCCGCCAATGTGGCCGATCAGCTCAAGCAGACCGAGAATATCGGCGATGTCGAGATCAAGGGCGGCCTGAAGCGCCAGATCAGAGTGCAGCTCGACAAGCAGAAGCTCGCGCATTTCAACATTACCCCGTTGCAGATTGCCCGCCAGATTCAGAGCACCAACAGCCAGATGACTTCGGGTGATTTCAAGGACTTTAACGAAAACATCGTCGTCAAGTCGGGCAAATTCTTGCAAAGCAAGGAGGATGTGGGCAACATCGTGGTGGGCATTTATGGCGCTTCGCCCGTGACGCTGAAGGATGTGGCCACTATCACCGACGGGCCTGAAGAGGTCAACAACTATACCGAATTCGGTTGGGGCGCGGCCTCTGGCGAAAAAGACAAGTCTGACTACCCCGCCGTTACCCTCACGGTCGCCAAGCGCCAGGGCACCGACGCCACCGCGCTGGCCAACAAGGTTCTGGCCCGGATCGATGGCATGAAGGGATCGCTCATTCCAGCGGACGTGACCGTCACCGAGACGAGGAACTATGGCGAGACCGCATCCGAAAAAGTGTTCACGCTGCTCGAACACCTCGTCATGGCGGTCGTTGCCGTGACCATCGTGGTGGGCTTTTTCCTCGGCTGGCGCGGCGCTCTGGTGGTCTTTATGTCTGTGCCGATCACCTTCGCGCTCACGCTGCTGGTCTATTTCCTCTTGCACTACACGCTCAACCGCGTGACGCTTTTCGCGCTCATCTTCGTGACCGGCATCGTGGTCGATGACTCGATCATCATCGCCGAGAACATTCATCGCCACTTCGCCATGAAGCGCCAGCCGCGCCTCCAGGCGGCGATCACCGCCATCAGCGAGGTGGGCAACCCGACCATTCTGGCCACCTTCACGGTTATCGCGGCGGTGCTGCCTATGGTCTTCGTCTCTGGTCTGATGGGCCCCTACATGAGCCCGATGCCGATCGGCGCTTCGATAGCGATGATCTTTTCGCTGCTGGTCGCGCTCATCGCTACGCCGTGGCTCTCGCTCCGCCTGCTGAAGTCCGATGAAGGGCACCACGAGGAGTACGACATCAAAAAGACCGTTTACTACCGCTTGTTCGACAGGATTTTGACCCCCTTCATTGACAGCACCTTCAAGACCTGGATCGCTTTCGGCGTGGTCGGTCTGATGCTGGCCGGAGCCATCGCCATGATTCCGCTCAAGATGGTGCAGATGAAGATGCTGCCGTTCGACAACAAAAACGAGTTCCAGGTGATCATCGACATGCCCGAAGGCACGGCACTTGAAAAAACCGCGCAGGTGGCCAAGGAGATTTCGGGTTATCTGAAAACCGTGCCGGAGGTCAAGAGCATTCAGTACTATGCCGGTGTCAACGCACCGATCAACTTCAACGGTCTGGTGCGCCACTACTATCTGCGGCGCGGCGACAACATGGCCGACATCCAGGTGAACCTGGTGCACAAGAGCGAGCGCAGTGCGCAGAGCCACGATATCGCCAAGCGCGTGCGTGCTGGCGTACAGGAGATTGCCAACAGGTATGGTGCCAACGCCAAGATCGTCGAGATTCCCCCAGGCCCGCCGGTGCTCTCCACCATCGTGGCCGAGATTTACGGTCCCGACCAGGCCTCGCGCGTTGCGCTGGCCAAAGAGGTCAAAAAGGCGTTTGCTTCGACCCCGGGCGTGGTTGACGTCGACTGGATGGTCGAGGCCGACCAGAAGGTGTACGACCTTGTGATTAACAAGGAGAAAGCTGCCTTGCGTGGCGTCACCCCCGAGCAGATCGCTCAGACGTTGCGCATGTCGCTGGCTGGTGTCGATGTTGGTCTTGTGCACATGCCGGACGAGATCGAACCGGTTGCAATCCAGCTCCGCCTGCCGAAGGCCGACAGAACCTCGCTGAAGGACCTGTCCAACATCTTCGTGCAGTCGCAGGGGATGAACTCGCTGACCTCGCGACTCCGTCCGGGAATGCAGATTCCACTCTCCGAGCTGGTGACCGTCAAGGAGAAAATCCAGGACAAGAGCCTGTTCCGCAAAGACCTGAAGGATGTGGTTTACGTGACTGCCGATGTAGCTGGCGTGACCGAAAGTCCTGTTTATGCGATGCTCGAACTCGACAAGAAGATCGAGGCAATCAAGGTGCCCGGCGGCTACAAAATTAGTCCGCTCTACACCGCGCCGCCCAAGACCGAGAACCGGCTCGCCATGAAGTGGGACGGCGAGTGGCAGATCACCTACGAGGTGTTCCGCGATCTCGGCACGGCATTCGCGGTGGTGCTTGTCGTCATCTACATGCTGATTATCGGCTGGTTCCAGTCGTTCAAGACGCCTCTTATCATGATGATCTCGATTCCGTTGAGCTTGATCGGTATCATACCGGGCCACTTCATCCTTCATGCTTTCTTCACGGCCACGAGCATGATCGGCATGATCGCGCTTGCGGGTATCATGGTGAGGAACTCCGTACTTCTGATCGACTTTATCCAGATTCGCCGCGAAGAGGGGATCGGGCTGAAGCAGGCGGTCATCGAGTCGGCTGCCGTCAGAACCCGCCCGATCATTCTGACCTCCGGTGCGGTGGTTATCGGTTCGGTTGTTATGCTTTTCGATCCTATCTTTCAAGGTTTGGCCATCTCGCTTATTTGGGGCGGCGTGCTCTCGACCATCCTGACGCTCGTGGTGGTGCCGCTGGTTTACTACCTGAGTGAAAAGAAGGGTGAGAAAAAAAGGCTCGAAAACATGAAGTCGGCATAACCAAAAAGGACACATCTGATGAAACTGATCGCCCTTATAGGAGATGAAGAGACTCGGCCGCTGATTCGCAAGATGTTCACGGCTCACCAGGTCACCCTGTTCAGCAGCATCGCCATCAGAGGATGTTCATGCGAGACGGGTGGCGAGCCGGTCGCATGGTGGCCCGCGGGCAAGGATATTCCCACGGTCTATTCATCCCTTTGCTTTGCGATTCTCGAAGACGAGAAAGCGGAAAAGATCATGAAAGACATTGAGGCGAACCCTCTTGCCGCCGACCCGGCGTTTCCGGCAAAGGCGTTCATGATGAATGTCGAAAAGATGATCTGAGGAGCGTGGCCATGAGCGTGCAGGTTGAGCAGATCAGAACGGGCGGGGATCGCAATTTCGGCTATCTCTGCGCCGACAAGGCGACAGGTGAGGCGTTTGCGGTCGATCCCTCCAATTCACCAAAAGTGCTTGTCGATGCCGCCGCCCGCAAGGGTTGGCAGCTCGTGCGGGCCTTCTGCACCCATGGCCATGCCGACCACACCAACGGCAACGAGGAGTTCGAGCGGTTGACCGGCATCCGGGTGCTGCTCTTCGGCGACCGCGACGCCCGTTTGGGAATCGAGGTGATGCACGGCGCGAGTTTTCCGCTTGGCGAGGGCGTTGTCGAAATCATCCACACCCCCGGCCACACGCTGGACTCGATCTGCCTGCTTGCCGGAGACGCGCTTTTTACCGGCGATACGCTCTTTGTAGGCAAGGTTGGCGGCACGTGGAGCGAGGCGGATGCCCGGTTGGAGTACCGTTCACTGCACGAGCGACTGATGGTGCTACCGGCTGGTACGAATGTATTTCCCGGTCATGATTATGGCACGGCGCCAGTTTCAACCATTGGTCATGAAAAAACTACCAATCCGTTTCTGCTTCAGCCCGATGCAGAATCGTTTATTGACCTGAAAAACAACTGGTCTGCCTACAAAAAAGCACACGGAATCAGCTGAATTTTTCCCTGTTTGCTTGATTTTTCTCTCTTCTTTGCTTTTATTCTTTAATTATGCTTCTTGGGGTTTTTGCCTCGTAGCGCGCCTTCCTTACAGTTAAAACATTCTGACACAGTTTCTACGCTATTAGTTTTCAAGCAATAGTAACGGGACAGTCTGTCCTTTTTTAAACGAGAGAACATCGATATGGATCAGCTCATTACCTTAAGGACCCTGCCGGCTTCTGCCCTCATGCAGAAGGATTATCATACCATCAAGGGCAGTTCTACCGTTGCCGAAGCGTTGCAGCTCATGAAAAAAACCGGTGAGAGCGGCCTTGTGGTTGAGCCTCGCAACGAAGATGACTGCTATGGCATTGTGACCGAAAAGGACATTCTTGAAAAAGTGATCGATCCGGGTGAAGATCTGCACCGTGACCCTTGGAATACGCCGGTGTTCCAGATCATGAGCAAGCCGATCATCAGCATCAATCCGAGCATGAGGATCAAGTACGCGCTTCGCCTCATGAAACGCACCAACGTTCGCCGACTCACCGTTATGGAGGGGAACAAGGTTATCGGCGTGCTTAACATGACCGACGTCCTTCACGCCGTTGAGGAGCTTCCCGTACACGACGACCATATCGCGTTGTAAGCGGTCAGCCCGCTGTTGACCGGATTTCACAGCCGGAGCAGTTTTCATCATGAACGCACGGGTGCCGCAGCAGGCGGTCGGCCCTTTTTCCAACCAGCCAGCCTGCCATTCGGCAGACAGGCAAGGATTTCCGATTGTTTATGAAACCATTTGATATCGTCATCGTCGGTGGTGGCGGTGCCGGACTTTATGCGGCCATGGAGGCAATGAAGACCAATCCGGGCCTGAACATCGCCGTGCTTTCAAAGGTCTATCCGAACCGCTCCCACACCTCGGCAGCGCAGGGCGGAGCCAACGCGGCGCTGGCCAACAAGGCCAAGGATGACACGGTCGAGATGCATATTTACGATACGATCAAGGGCAGCGACTATCTGGCTGACCAGGATGCGGTCGAGGTGCTCTGTTCCGAAGCTCCGAAGATTATCCGCGAACTCGACAACATGGGCACACCGTGGTCGAGGATGGATGACAAGACCATCGCCCAGCGTCCCTTTGGCGGCGCGGGCCGTCCCCGCTGTTGCTATTGCGCAGACAAGACAGGCCACACCATTCTCCAGACCCTGTACGAACAGTGCCTGCGCAAGGGCGTGTTTTTCTTCAACGAATATTTCGCGCTCGCTCTTTCGGTTGACGGCAGCCGTTCGCGGGGTCTCATCGCCATGAACATCAAGACCGGCAAGGTCGAGGCGTTTCCGGCCAAGACGGTGATTTTCGCCACCGGCGGTTACGCCAAGATGTACTGGAACCGTTCCAGCAACGCGGCGGGCAATACCGGTGACGGTCAGGCCATTGCCTACCGTGCGGGCATTCCACTCAAGGACATGGAGTTCGTGCAGTTCCATCCCACCGGTTTGCGCAAAAGCGGCCTGCTTGTGACCGAGGGTGCCCGCGGCGAGGGTGGTTATCTGGTCAACGCGCTCGGCGAGCGCTTCATGTCGCGCTACGCTCCAGAAAAGATGGAGCTTGGCCCGCGTGACCTCGTCTCCCGTTCGCTTGAAACCGAAATTCTCGAAGGTCGCGGCTTCGACAGCCCGGCAGGCAAATATTTGCATCTCGATCTCCGCCATCTCGGCGCCGACCTCATCAAGTCGCGCCTCCCGCAGATTCGCGAGATGTGCATGTACTTCGAAGGCGTCGATCCGATTGAGGAGCCGGTGCCGGTCAGGCCGACGGCTCACTATTCGATGGGCGGCATTGATACCGACAACTTCGGACGCACCATCATGGAGGGTGTCTATGCCGCCGGTGAGTGCGGCTGCGTGTCGGTGCATGGCGCGAACCGCCTTGGCGGCAACTCGCTGCTCGACATTCTGGTCTTTGGACGCATCGCCGGAAGGGCCGCTGCCGAAGAGTGCGGCAAATTCAATCCATCCGCCATTCCCGCATCCGAGGTGGCCGAAAAAGAGCATGAGCTGCGCAGCTTCATGCAGCCGCGCGGTCACTACGAACGCTACGGCACGTTGCGCGAAGAACTGGGCCATACGCTCGGCGCGAACGTCGGCATCTTCCGCGATTCCTCGAAAATCAAGCAGGGAATCGCCGATATCGAAAGCCTCCAGGAGCGCTTCCGGCACGTCAGGGTTTTCGATACGAGCGACATCTACAACACCAATCTGCTTCAGGTGCTCGAACTGAAGAACATGCTCGACCTGTCCGAAACCGTGGCCGCGGGCGCGCTTGCCAGGGAGGAGAGCCGCGGCTCGCACACCAGGACCGATTTCCCGACGCGTGACGACGAGAAGTGGCACAAGCATACCATTTATACATACGAGAATGGCCGCCCGAAGCTTGCATACAAACCGGTCACGATGGGCCGCTACGAGCTTCAGGAACGAACCTATTAATCCGAAGGATTTTCAATGAGCGATTCAACGATACAGCATCATGAGGAGAGCCGGGATGTAACCTTCAGGGTTCACCGGTTCAATCCCCAGGTTGACAGCAAGCCCTATTTCGATGACTACACGATCAAGCTCGAAAAAGGTATCACCGTGCTCAGGGCTCTCAACTATATCAAGGAGCATGTCGATTCGACGCTGACCTTCAGGGCTTTCTGTCAGGCCGGTATCTGCGGCTCCTGCGCCATGAGGATCAACAACATGTCGAAGCTCGCCTGCACCACCCAGGTCTGGGACGAGCTCGAAAAGGCCCGCGAACCGGGTGTCATCAAGATCGAGCCGCTTCGGAATCTGCCGCACATCAAAGATCTGGTGGTCGAGATGGACCCGGTGGTTGGCAAGATGAAGAAGTATTCCAACTGGGTGGTTTCCCGGATGCCGGAAGAGCAGTGGGGGAAGAAGGAGTTCCTCATTTCCGAGGAGGAGTTCCAGACCTACGACAAGGCGACCGACTGTATTCTTTGCGCTTCGTGTGTTTCGGAGTGCACTATACTTCGGGCGCACAAGGAGTATGTTTCTCCCGTCGTGCTGCTCAGGTCGTACCGTATGAAT
This sequence comes from Chlorobaculum tepidum TLS, assembly GCF_000006985.1. Taxonomy (NCBI): domain Bacteria; kingdom Pseudomonadati; phylum Chlorobiota; class Chlorobiia; order Chlorobiales; family Chlorobiaceae; genus Chlorobaculum; species Chlorobaculum tepidum. The sequence continues at coordinate 1,939,595 of NC_002932.3, read as the reverse complement.
GCTGACAGCCGCGACGGCATTCACGACCAGCGTCTGGCGGATCTCGTGCAGGATCACGGGGTGTGGGATTGCACGCACTGCTACCGCTGCCAGGAGACCTGCGTCAAGAACATTCCGATCATGGACGCCATCCACGGCCTCAGGGAAGATGCCATCGAGCGCCGGGGCACCAAGGATACCAGCGGTGCCCGCCATGCCGAGGCTTTCATGGATGATATCGAGAAAAAGGGCAAGCTGGTCGAGGCCACCCTGCCGATCAGGACCAATGGCATCGCCTGGACGCTCAAGAACCTGCTTCCGATGGCCGTCAAGATGATCATCAAGCGTCGAACCCCGCCGCCGCCGCCGCTGGTCAAGGCGTCCAAGGGCATTCAGTCCCTGCGCAAGGAGATGAAGGAGATGGCCAGCCATATAACGAAGGATCACGAAAAAAAATCCGGAGAATAAGCAGTATGAAGCGTTACGCCTACTATCAGAGCTGCATCAATGAAGCGATGACCAAAGAGGTCGATCGGTCGCTTGGCCTCTGGCAGCATGATCTTGGCATTGAAATGGTCAAGTTGCATGAAAGCGTTTGCTGTGGCGGCAGCAATCTCGACTACGTGAGCCCGAAGCAGTTCGCGCTGGTCAACGCCCGCAATATTGCCCTGGCCGAAAAGCAGGGGCTTGATCTGGTTGTCTCCTGCAATACCTGCTTGATGACCATCAGAACAGCCAAAAAGAAGCTTGACGAGTCACCTGCACTGCGAGCTGAAGTCAACGAGATTCTCAAGGAGGAGGGCCTTGAATATCGCGGGACCTCCGATGTGCGCCATCTGCTCTGGGTGCTCATCGACGACGTCGGTCTCGATGTCATTCGCAAGAAGGTGAAAACACCGCTCACCAAACTCCGTATTGCGCCGTTTTATGGTTGTCATATCCTGCGTCCTTCGACCGTGCTCGGCAAGGACGATCCGCTCGAACCGACCTCTCTCGATCTTTTGCTCGACGCTCTGGGCGCAAAGACGATTCCTTACGAGCACAAGAACCGCTGCTGTGGCTTCCACACACTGCTGGTCGCCGAGGAGGAGTCGCTGAACGTGGCTGCCGAGGCGCTGAAGGAGGCGATGGACAAGAAGGCTGACTTTATCGTGACGCCCTGCCCTCTCTGCCACACCGTGCTGGACGGGTATCAGGCCAAGGCGCTCAAGCATAATGGCCTCAAGGGGGCGATTCCGGTCTATCATCTCTCCGAAGTTGTGGGTCTTGCGCTCGGGTACTCCGACCGGCAACTCGGCATCAAACGGCATATCGTTACAGCCTGATTGATCAGCTTTTACGGGCGCCACGAGAAGGGCGCCCGCCTGTTTTAAAATCCGGCTGAAAAAGTGTACCTTTGCACCTGATTTATTTAATGTCTGCAAGGTTTCCGGTCTCGGTCCGGCCTTAAGCGCAGCTCTTTTCACAACATCACTAATCATCGCATTCCATGCTCAAAAATGATCTTTTTATCAGGGCGTTGAAGAGGCAGGCTACCCCCCGTACTCCTATCTGGGTCATGCGTCAGGCCGGTCGTTATCTGCCTGAATATCGCGCCGTCAGGGAGAAAACCGACTTTCTGACCCTCTGCAAAACCCCCGAGCTGGCTTGTGAAGTCACCATCCAGCCGGTCGATCTGATGGGTGTGGACGCCGCGATCATTTTCTCCGACATCCTCGTCGTCAACGAAGCGATGGGCATGAATGTCGAGATTATCGAGACCAAGGGCATCAAACTGACTCCGCCGATCCGTTCGCAGGCCGACATCGACAAACTGATCGATCCCGATATCGATGAGAAACTCGGCTACGTACTCGACGCAATCCGCCTCGCCAAAAAGGAACTCAACGACCGTGTGCCGCTCATCGGCTTCTCCGGCGCGGCATGGACGCTCTTCACCTATGCCGTCGAGGGGGGCGGTTCGAAGAACTACACCTGGGCCAAGAAGATGATGTACCGCGAGCCGAAGATGGCTCACCAGTTGCTCCAAAAGATCAGCGACTGCATTAGCGCCTACCTCGTCAAGCAGGTAGAAGCTGGCGCCGACGCCATCCAGATTTTCGACTCCTGGGCCAGCGCGCTCTCCGAGGATGATTACCGCGAATTTGCCCTGCCGTACATCAAGCAGAACGTCGCTGCCGTGAAGGCCGCATATCCGGAAATTCCGGTCATCGCGTTTGCCAAGGATATGAACACTATTCTTTCCGACATCGCCGACTGCGGCGCCGATGCGGTTGGTCTCGGCTGGAACATCGATATCGCAAAGGCTCGCAAAGAGTTGAATGACCGCGTCTGCCTCCAGGGCAACATGGACCCGACGGTGCTCTACGGCACGCCCGAGAAGATCAAGTCGGAAGCTGCCAAGGTGCTCAAGCAGTTCGGCCAGCACAACGACCACTCCGGTCACGTCTTCAACCTCGGCCACGGCATTCTGCCCGACGTCGATCCTGCCAACCTGAAGTGCCTCGTTGAATTCGTCAAGGAAGAAAGCGCCAAGTACCACTAAGCGCGATTCCTCTTACTGAAAGCGTCACAGCCTGCCCGGCAAATACTTCGGGTAGGCTTTTTTTTTGATCAGCCCCATCTGACCGATCATTTTTTATATTGCAGGAATTTTTCAAAAAAGTAGTTAGGCCATGACTCAGCAGTGTAACTGTTCGGAGGGAAGCTGTGGCGGCACCCGGTACGAAGAGCTGGTGCTCGAACGGATGCTCTACAGCGCGCGGCTTAAGGAGAGCGTGGCGCGGCGTGACAGCGACGTTATTGTAGCGATGGCATCGATGATCGCTGATACCTTCAGGGAGGGGGGCAAAGTGCTCCTATGCGGCAATGGTGGAAGCGCCGCAGACGCGCAGCATCTGGCCGCAGAGTTCACCATCAGATACCGCAGCTCCGTGCATCGTCCGGCGCTTCCGGCCATCGCGCTTTCAACCGATACCTCGGCCCTGACGGCGGGTGCAAACGACCTCGGTTTCGACGAGGTTTTCGTTCGGCTCACCGAAGCTTATGGTTGCCCTGGGGACATTCTGATCGGACTTTCAACCAGTGGCAATAGCGCCAGTGTGCTCAAGGCTCTCGAATTTGCCCGCAAGCGGGGGCTGAAAACACTCGCCCTGCTTGGTGGTGATGGCGGTGCGATCAAGCCGCACGCTGACCTTGCGGTGGTGGTGCCCCATACCGGAAGCGCCGACAGAATCCAGGAGTGCCACATCGCTGTGGGGCACGTCATCGTGGAGCTCGTCGAAAAAATGATGGGCTATGATTGATGAGTGAAAATGCGGAGTAGCTCGTGGCGCGGCCTATAAAGCCCATTCCGTTCACTTTGTCCATTGTGGCATTGCAAACCAAACAACAACTGACTATGCAGGTACAAAATATTGAAGGCTCGTTGAATGCCTCCGGCTTGAAGTTCGCGCTCGTGGTTTCACGCTTCAACGATTTTATCGGCCAGAAGCTGGTCGAGGGAGCCATTGACTGCATTGTGCGTCATGGCGGATCGGCTGACGAGATCACCGTTATTCGTTGCCCCGGCGCTTTCGAGCTGCCGTCGGTTACGAGAAAGGCTATGTTGTCTGGCAAATACGATGCGATTGTGACGCTTGGGGTTATCATCCGCGGCTCGACCCCGCACTTCGACGTGATTGCTGCCGAGGCGACCAAGGGGATCGCGCAGGTCGGCATGGAGGCCGCTATTCCCGTATCATTCGGTGTGCTGACCACCGAAAATCTGGAGCAGGCAATCGAGCGTGCCGGCACCAAGGCTGGTAACAAAGGCTTCGACGCCGCCCTGGCCGCCATCGAAATGGCCAATCTTTACAAGCAGCTGTAAGGTGAACGGGGGACTGTGCTTGCCTGAAATGATCTTGCAGGGGCGGTTCGCGAACCACCCTTGCTGATTCTGCTGTTGTTTCGGAATTAAGGGCAGCGGGAACAACAGGGAAAACGATCTCTATCGTTTTATTCTCTCGATCCCCATTCGTCCCACGAAAAACCTCTACGCGGCGCTCTTTTCAAGATTTTCGCTGATGACGCTGTAGCTCTCCTTCATCAGCGCTTCAGCTTTGGCAGGTTCGATGGGTTTGCCGATGATCAGACGCACGGTGCCGTGGTTGATCTTCAGGCTCTTTTTCGGGGTGATGAGGTTGCTGCCAACAATCGTGACCGGCAGCACGGGCACCTTAGCTTTTTCCGCGATGATAAAGGCGCCTCGCTTGAAGGGAAGTATCTTGCCGGTTTTGGACCGGGTGCCTTCGGGGAAAATGTGGATCGAGCGTCCCGCCTTGAGGGTGTCGGCCGCTTTCAGCATACTTTGCAGCGCCTCGCGGTTCTGCCCGCGCTTGATGAAGACGTATCCGGCAGATTTCAGCGCAGGGCCGAACACCGGAATCTTGCCCAGCTCCTCTTTGGCCACAAACCTCAGATTGAGCTTCATCGAACCCAGAATCAGCGGAATATCTGCCATGCCGGCATGGTTGCTCACCACCAGGTAGTTCTTGTTGGGGTTGTAGTTTTCCTCGCCTTCCACCTTGACCTCAATTCCGAGCACCCTTGCCGAAAAGCGTCCCCACCATGCGGCCATTTTGTGAAACTGATCACCGCTCGGATCGAACAGGTTCAAAACGAGCGCAAAGAGCATCCCGAAAAACATGACCGGTATGATGACCAGAAAGAAAAGAAGCGTCTGGAAGTTCATGGATCAGCCGTTCAGTTTGTCTGGGTGTTGAGCTCCGAGAGAAAGCGAGCCAGCTCTTCGTAGCGGTTGCCGATCAGCGTGGCTTTTTTCGGCTTGCTCATGATTTCTTCCATCGTTTCCGGAAGTGGCACCTCATTGCCGGTTGCCTCTTTGATCGCCTCGTCGAATTTGACCGGGTGAGCGGTCGAAAGCACGACGCCCGGGGTGCCCGCTCCGGCATGATCCTGACGGAACCGGTCGAGCGCCCGGTAGCCGACGGCGGTGTGCGGATCCATGACATAGCCGTATTTCTCGTAAACCGAGCGGATCGTTTCGAGGGTTTCTGCATCCGAGACCGCGATGCCGGTGATCTCTTGGCCCATTTTCCGGAAATCGTTTTCGAAGAAATAGCGCAGCCTCGCGAAGTTGCTCGGGTTGCCCACATCCATCGCCGTGGTCAGCGTCCGGACGGTCGGTTTCGGCTCGTAGCGCCCCTCGTCGAGATAGCGGGTGACGCTGTCGTTGGCGTTCGAGGCGGCGATGAAGTGGCCGATCGGAAAGCCCATCATCTTTGCCATGACGCCCGCCGTCAGGTTGCCGTAGTTGCCGCTTGGTACTGAGAAGATCGGCAGAGCGTCTGGCTTGCGCTGGCGGAGCTGGAGCGCCGCCCAGGCATAGTAGAACGACTGCGGAATCAGGCGCGAGATGTTGATGGAGTTTGCCGAAGTGAGCGTCAGCTTCTGACGCAGCGATTGGTCGACGAAGGCCTGCTTGACGAGGCGCTGGCAGTCGTCGAAATCGCCTTTCACTTCGAGCGCGAAGACGTTGTCGCCTGCCGTGGTGAGCTGCTGCTCCTGAAGGCGGCTCACCTTGCCCGACGGATAGAGCAGCACCACGCGGGTGTTCGGAATGCCGTGGAAGCCGTAGGCCACAGCGCTGCCGGTGTCGCCCGACGTGGCGACCAGCACCGTGATGAGGCGGCTCTCTTCGGCGGCGAAATAGCCGGTCATCCGCGCGAGAAATCGGGCGCCGTAGTCCTTGAATGCGAGCGTCGGACCGTGGAACAGCTCCTCGACGAAGGTGTCCGGGTCAAGTTCGTGCAGCGGCGTGTCGAAGGTAAAGCACTCGTCGATCAGTTCCGAGAGGCGGTCGAGCGGGATTTCGTCACCGGCGAACTTCTTGGCGACGGCAAAGGCAATATTGTTGAACGAGCCGTTCTCCAGAAGGGCAATCTCTTCGGCGGAGAAGTGCGGCATCGTCGATGGAACATACAACCCTCCATCGGGTGCGAGCCCTTCGAGGGTGGCTTTTTTCATCGTGACGGGAGCAGACGCTTTCGTCGTGCTGTAGAAGATCATATCGTGATGCGTTTCAAGAAGTTGTGCTGATGATGCGTGCGCCCTGGCTGCAAATCGGCGAGACCCACATGTCCGACTGGAGTGCAGCCCTTGAGTGCAGGAACGCCGACTGCATGGCCGAGCCCACCGCTTCTGCGGTTTGCCTGGACGAGGAGAAGGCGAAAACTGACGGTCCGGATCCGGCAATGCTGCAACCGAGAGCTCCCGCGTCGAGCGCGGCCTGTTTGACCTCGTTGAATCCCGGAATGAGCGGTGCGCGTTTTGGCTCGGCGACCACATCCACCAGCGCCCGTCCGATCAGGTCGTAATCCTCCATCAACAGGCCGGCGATGAGTGCGCCGACGTTGCCCCACTGCTGTGTGGCGGTCGAAAGCGGAATCGATTTCGGCAGCACGGAGCGGGCGAACGAGGTTTTGAGTTCGGTGTGCGGATGCACGAGTGTGCCGAAAAGATTTTTTGGTGGTTTGATGGTGATCAGGTCGAGCGGGTTGTAGCTGCGGATCAGGATGAAGTTGCCGAGCATGGCCGGAGCGGCATTGTCGGCATGGGCCGAACCGCAGGCGACGCGCTCGCCCTCGATGGCGAAGTGTACCAGCTCCATTTTGGTGCAGGGCGAGCCGAACAGCTCATTGGCGGCAATCAGTGCCGCCGCTGCGCTTGCCGCGCTGCTGCCCATGCCGCTGGAGAGTGGCAGATTTTTTTTAAGCACCAGATCGATGTGACCGTCAAACGAGATGCCTTTCGTGGTGCGGATATATTCAAGGAACTTGAGGACAACGAAGCTCGAAGTATTTTTTTTCGGGTCGAGCGGCAAGGCTCCGCCGTCACCCACAATCGAGGTGATCGAAACGGGGCAGTCGCTTCTGCGCTCATCGTGAAGCGCCAGAACGACCTCGTCTCCAGGTTCGGTGATGGCGAAACCGAGGACGTCAAATCCGCAGGCAACGTTTCCAACCGTTGCTGAAGCAAATCCAGTGACGGTTTTCATAGCGTGATTTGGGGAAAGATTCCTGATTTGGTCTGGTCGCGTAGCAGTCTGGAAACGATGATTATCCAAATTGGTTCTGGCATTTGAATAACTGAATGCTTTTCATTAAATTCTGAATCGTTTTTCTGGAGAGTTGTGGGCCGTAGCCGAAATCATGAGAAGGTACGGAGAATCTTTTTCTTTTCTTAATAATAACCTATCGATTTCCATATGTCAACAGCAGTCAGACCCGATGAGGTGTCTTCCATACTCCGCAAGCAGCTCGCCGGCTTCGAGTCGGAAGCGGATGTATATGATGTAGGAACCGTGCTGCAGGTCGGAGACGGTATCGCCCGTATTTACGGGTTGTCCAAAGTGGCCGCAGGCGAGCTCCTCGAATTTCCCCACAATGTGATGGGAATGGCTTTGAACCTCGAAGAAGACAACGTCGGTGCTGTGCTGTTCGGCGAGTCCAACGCGGTCAAGGAGGGCGATACGGTCAAAAGAACCAATATCCTCGCTTCGATTCCGGTCGGCGAGGCGATGCTCGGCAGGGTTATCAACCCGCTCGGCGAACCGATCGACGGCAAGGGGCCGATCAACACCGACATCCGTCTGCCGCTCGAGCGTCGCGCTCCCGGTGTTATTTTCCGTAAGTCGGTGCACGAGCCGCTTCAGACCGGTCTGAAAGCTATCGACGCCATGATTCCGATTGGCCGCGGCCAGCGTGAGCTGATCATCGGCGACCGCCAGACAGGCAAGACCGCTGTCGCGCTCGATACCATCATCAACCAGAAGGGCAAGGGTGTTCAGTGCATCTATGTGGCAATCGGCCTGAAAGGCTCGACGGTCGCCCAGGTGGTTAACACCCTTGAAAAGTATGGCGCAATGGAGTACACCACGGTCGTATCGGCTACCGCCTCCGACCCGGCTCCGCTTCAGTTCATCGCTCCGTTCGCCGGCGCAACCATCGGCGAGTTCTTCCGCGACACCGGCCGTCACGCGCTGGTCGTCTACGATGATCTTTCCAAACAGGCCGTGGCTTACCGCCAGCTCTCCCTGCTCCTCCGCCGTCCGCCGGGACGTGAAGCGTACCCCGGTGACGTGTTCTATCTGCACTCCCGTCTTCTCGAGCGTGCAGCAAAGATCACCGACGACATCGAGGTGGCAAAGAAGATGAATGACCTTCCCGAACCGCTGAAGCCTCTCGTCAAGGGTGGCGGCAGCCTCACGGCGCTTCCCGTCATCGAGACGCAGGCCGGTGACGTTTCGGCTTACATCCCGACCAACGTGATCTCGATCACCGACGGCCAGATTTTCCTTGAGTCGAACCTGTTCAACGCCGGTCAGCGTCCGGCTATCAACGTCGGTATCTCGGTTTCCCGCGTTGGCGGTGCTGCGCAGATCAAGGCGATGAAAAAGGTTGCCGGTACGCTCAGGCTTGATCTGGCGCAGTTCCGCGAACTTGAGGCCTTCTCGAAATTCGGTTCCGATCTCGACAAGAGCACCAAGGCGCAGCTCGACCGCGGCGCCCGTCTGGTTGAAATCCTCAAGCAGGGCCAGTATATCCCGATGCCGGTTGAGAAGCAGGTTGCCATTATCTTTATTGGTACGCAGGGTCTGCTCGACTCGGTTGACCTCAAGCAGGTTCGCCGTTTTGAAGAGGAGTTCCTCGCCATGCTTGAGCAAAAGCATCCCGAGATTCTCTCCTCCATCGCCGAGAAGGGAACACTTGAGTCTGATATCGCTTCGAAGCTGAAAGAACTGGGTGAAAAATATGTCGCCTCTTTCAAAGAGAAGAGCAAAGCTTGAAGGCAGATGCAAGAGTGAGCTGAACGCCCCTGTAAGATCAGGGGCGTTAGCAAGATTATTGGCAATACCAACAATGTTTCGGAATACATGCCTACTTTAAAGGACATACGCATACGCCTCAAGGGTGTCAAATCCACGCAGCAGGTGACCAAGGCCATGAAGATGGTTGCGGCTGCCAAGCTCAGAAGAGCGCAGGATCGGGCGATCCAGGCCCGTCCGTATGCCGGGAAGCTGAAAGAGATGCTCGCCTCCCTTTCGACCAAGGTCGATACTTCGGTCAACCCTCTGCTTTCGCCCCGCGAAGAGGTCAATAACGTGCTGGTCATTCTGGTCACTTCAGACAGAGGCCTGTGCGGCGGCTTCAATGCCAATATCATCAAGATGGCCCAGCGGCTCATCCACGAGGAGTACGCGGCGCTGCACGCCAAGGGTGGCGTCACCATGATCTGCGCTGGCACCAAGGGTACCGAGTTTTTCCGCAAGCGGGGATACAAACTGGCGGCCGCTTATCCCGGCGTGTTCCAGAATCTCAGTTTCGACTCTGCCAGGGAGATTGCCGACAAGGCCTCGAAGATGTACCTGAGCGGCGAGGTGGATCGTGTCGTGCTGGTCTATAACGAGTTCAAGTCGGTGCTCGCGCCCAACCTCAGAACTGAGCAGTTGCTGCCGATCACTCCAGAAGGGGGTGACGCAAAAACCGCAAGCAGCGAGTATCTGTACGAGCCTTCGCCAGCGGCTATTATTGACGAACTTGTGCCCAAGCATCTCAATACCCAGCTCTGGCGGGTGATGCTGGAGTCCAACGCCGCCGAGCAGGCTGCACGAATGGCCGCAATGGATTCGGCTACGGAAAACGCCAAAGAGCTGATCCGCGTGCTGAATATCAGCTACAACCGCGCACGTCAGGCTGCGATCACCAAGGAGTTGAGCGAAATTGTTGCTGGCGCCGATGCTCTGAAGCAGTGATTGCGCAAGCAACAGCAGCTATTGTACAGAAAGCGCCTCAGTATCGGGCGCTTTCTTTTTTTGGGGAAGAGAGAAGAGTGGAACTGCTGGGATGAGCGGGACTTGTGGTGAAAAAAGTCCCGCTTGTCCCAGAGACCGGAGAAGTCCAATTCTGCAGCGCCTCGTAGAGGTTGCTGGATTGCCGGCGTAACCAAAACTTCTGGAAAAAGAGCATTTCCCGGTTTGTTTTATTGCCCTGCTCGTAAGAAATTACAAAGACAAGTTTAATCGTGTAATGCAGCAAGGTTGAAGATGAGGGTATTCAAGTTCGGAGGTTCGTCGATCGCTTCGGCGGCAAAGATCAGCAATGTGGCTGGCATTATCAGGCGTGAGTTGAAAAGCACTCCGCTGGTGGTTGTGGTGTCAGCGATTGGCAAGGTGACCGACATGCTTGCCGAGACTGCGGCGCTGGCGGGGAATGGTGATGCGGCATACCGCGATAAACTCGAAGGAATCGCCTCGCTGCATGGCGGGATCATCCGTGAACTGTTCGGTACGGAGGCGTCAGCAGAAGAGACCTGGTTGGGTGAGATGATGGCTGAACTGAACGATGTGCTGCATGGCGTTTTTCTGCTCAGGGAGCTTTCAGACAAGAGTCTCGCCCTTGTGCTGAGTTACGGCGAACGGCTGTCGTGCCGGATCGTGAGCCGCTATATGCACGTATCGGGTACCCCAGCTGAATGCGTCGATGCACGCAGTGTGATCGTGACCGACGACAACCATTGCTTTGCCAAGGTGGATCGTCTGGCGACAGGAAAGCTGATTCACGAACGCTTCCGGAGTTTCGACGTTCTGCCGGTGGTCACCGGATTCATCGCCTCCGCGCCGGATGGCAGTGTGACCAACCTTGGGCGCGGCGGTTCCGATTTCACGGCGACGATTCTCGGCGCGGCGCTTCATGCCGAAGAGGTGTGGATCTGGACCGATGTCGATGGCTTCTACAGCGCCGATCCCAAGCGCGTGCCCGACGCGCGGGTCATTCCGGAGATCAGCTACGCCGAGGCGATGGAGCTGTCGCACGCCGGCGCGAAGGTGCTGCATCCACTGGCCGTGCAGCCGGTCATGAAGGCGGGTATTCCGTTGCGCATAAAGAACTCTTTCAATCCCGAAAAACCTGGCACGAGGATCGGTATCGAGGCTGCGGGTGCAGAGGCGCTTCCGGGTACGGTGACCGGACTGACCTCGATCAACCATGTGGTGCTGCTCAGTCTTTCCGGCAGCGGCATGGCGGGCGTGCCGGGAACGGCGTCTCGGCTGTTTACCTGCCTCGCTCGCCACAGCATCAACATTATCTTCATCTCGCAGGCCTCGTCGGAGCAGTCGATCAGCCTGGCCATAGCGCCCGGACAGGCGTCGATGGCCAAGAAGGTGCTCGAAGAGGAGTTTGCCCGCGAAATCGAGGAGCGCCGGATCGATCCGGTCAGCGTCCGCCGCAATCTTGCGATGGTGGCCGTGGTGGGCAATAAGATGTTGGGCCACCCCGGCGTGTCGGCACAGCTCTTCGAGACGCTCGGCAAGAACGGCGTCAACGTGATCGCCGTCGCGCAGGGGGCCAACGAAATGAACATTTCGCTGGTCATCGACAGCGCGGATGAGAACAAGGCGCTCAACTGCGTCCACGAATCCTTCTTCCTTTCGATGCGCAAGGTGCACGTTTTCATCGTGGGTACCGGCACCATCGCCAAAAGTCTCATCAGCCAGATCCGGCGGCATCGCGCCACCCTGCAGAAAGAATTGGGCCTTGACGTTGTGGTTGCGGGTCTGGCCAACACCCGCTCGATGTGCATCGAGCCTGCCGGAATCGATCTCGAACACTGGCACGATTCGCTGAAGCCGCGCGAGTCGCACGAGGGGATCGGGCAGTATATCCGTCTGATTCAGGAACGGAACCTGCACAACACCATCGTTGTGGACTGTACGGCGAGCAGGCAGGTGGCCGAGTGCTACCCCGCGCTGCTCCGGGCGAATATCTCTGTTGCCACGGCCAACAAACTTGGCATGGCTGGGCCGTGGGATCTGTATCGCAAGATCATGGATGCGTTACGCTCCAGTAATGCGAAGTTCCTCTACGAAACCAATGTTGGGGCGGGTTTGCCGGTGATCAACACGCTTAACGACCTGAAGAACAGCGGAGACAAGATCGTCTGCATCGAGGGCGTTTTGTCGGGTACACTAAGCTTCATTTTCAACGAGCTGCGCAAGGGCGGGCGTTTCAGCGAGATCGTTCGCAAAGCCAAGGAGTCTGGCTACACCGAGCCCGATCCGCGCGATGATCTCTCCGGAGCCGATTTCGCCCGGAAGCTGCTTATTCTCGGTAGGGAGCTTGGCTATCAGCTCGAGTACGCGGACGTGGAGTGCCAGAGCCTCGTCCCGGAGCCGCTGCGAGGCGAAATGTCGCCCGCCGAGTTTCTCGACCAGCTCTCTTCAATCGACGACTGGTACGTCGATGAGATGGCGAGTGCCGCGAGCGAGGGGATGACCATCGCCTACACCGGCGAGCTTCGGGACGGCAAGGCGAAGGTGGGGCTGAAGCGCGTGCCGCTCGAAAGCCCGGTGGCCGGGCTGAACGGCTCGGAGAACCTCGTGGTTTTCACGACCGAGCGCTACCTCAAGACCCCGCTGGTGGTCAAGGGGCCTGGCGCTGGCGGCGAGGTGACAGCAGGCGGCGTCTTCGCCGACATTCTCCGCATCGCAAGCTATTTGGTCTGAGTCGCCGGCATGAAAGCAATCATCATCTCTATCGGCGACGAGTTGCTCAAGGGGCACCGGGTCAACACCAACGCGCCCTTTATCGCTCGTGAACTCGGCAACATCGGTATTCCCGTGACCCGCATCATTACCTGTTCGGATGATCCGCAGGCGATCCGTGATTCGGTGACGTTGGCGCTCACGGAGGCCGAGGCGGTGTTCGTGACTGGCGGCCTTGGCCCAACCAACGACGACCGGACGCGTGACGCAGTTCGGGCGCTGCTTGGACGCGGGCTGGCGCTTGACGAACCGTCGTTCGAGCGCATCGCTGATTACTTCCGCCGCCGCAATCGCCCCGTGACCGAGGTGATGAAAGATCAGGCGATGGTGATCGAAGGTTCGATTGCGATTCCGAACACGAAGGGCACCGCTCCCGGCATGATTATCGAGTGCGCCCCGCGCTTCGCCGGTCGCCATCTGGTGCTCATGCCTGGCGTGCCCGCCGAGATGGAGGCGATGATGCGTTTGACGGTTGTGCCGTTCTTTGCGCCGCTCTCCGGAGCCTTTATCCGCCACACCCCCGTCATGACGATGGGCATCGGTGAAACGCAGCTCGCGGACATGATCGTGGAGGTCGAGGACTCGCTGCCGTCGGGCACAACCCTCGCCTACCTGCCGCACGCCGCCGGCGTTAGCCTCATGGTCAGCACGTCGGGTGCCCGTCGCGAGGATGTCGATGCGGAGAACCGCCGCGTGGTCGAAGCCATCGTGGCGAAAGCGGGCCGCTTTGTTTACGCGACCTCGGAGGTGACGCTCGAAGAGGTGGTTGTGAATCTCTTGCTCGAAAGGAAGCTCACGGTGGCTGTTGCCGAGTCCTGCACTGGCGGGCTGCTTGGGAGTCGCCTGACCGACGTGCCCGGATCGTCAGGCTGCTTTCTCGAAGGCTTGGTCACCTATAGCAACCAGGCGAAGGTGCGGTTGCTCGGCGTTGATCCGGCCACCATCGAAGCGCACGGCGCGGTCAGTGAGCCTGTCGCCAAGGAGATGGCGCGCGGCTGCCTCGAACGGAGCGGCGCAGACATTTCCGTTTCCACCACTGGCATCGCCGGGCCGGGTGGCGGAACGCCGGAAAAGCCGGTCGGCACGGTCTGCGTCGGCATCGCCTCGAAGTTGCCTGACGGCGCGGTTCGGGTAGAGGCTGCCCGCTTCGTTATGCACGGAGATCGTCATCAGAACAAAATCCGCTTCAGCGAAGCCGCCCTTCGGGGACTTCTGGTTCGTCTGAAAGAGATGGAGTTTTGATATTTTTCAGCGACGCTTTCAAAAGCTTCCGGAATATGCCACATTTGTCGAATGATACTTATGACCTGGGAGTGCCCCGAACGAGACTGGATTCATTGAAAACCGTGTGTTCATTGTATGGCTTCCATTGCAAGACTTCCTGATATTGTCGCTAACAAAATTTCAGCTGGCGAGGTGGTGCAGCGCCCTGCCTCGGTGGTCAAGGAGCTGATCGAAAACTCCATTGACGCCGGCGCGAGCCGCATCACCGTCATCATAAAAGATGCCGGGCGGCAGCTCGTGCAGATCATCGATAATGGCTGCGGCATGGAGAGCGACGATGTGCTGCTCAGCGTTGAGCGCTTTGCCACCAGCAAGATTTCTGAGGTTGACGACCTTGACGCGCTCCGTACGCTCGGCTTCCGTGGCGAGGCGCTGGCGAGCATCTCCTCGGTCTCACATTTCGAGTTGAAGACTCGCAAGGCAGGCAATTCGCTCGGTACGCTGCTCAGGAGCGACGGCGGCGTCATCGAAACACCGCAACCCGCGCAGTGCGAACCCGGCACCTCCATCGCTGTCCGGAACCTCTTTTTTAACGTGCCCGCCCGGCGCAAGTTCCTCAAATCCAACGCTACCGAGTTCAAGCACATCCATGAGACGGTCAAGGCGTTCGTGCTCTCCTATCCCGAGATCGAGTGGCGGATGATGAACGATGACGAGGAGCTGTTCCACTTCCGCACCTCCGACGTGCGCGAGCGGCTGAGCCACTTTTATGGGGAGGGATTCGGCGAGAGCCTCATCGAGGTGACCGAGGAGAATGACTACATGACTATCGGCGGCTACCTCGGCAAGCCAGGCATGATGGTGCGGCAGAAGTACGATCAGTACTTTTTTATCAACCGGCGCCTCATCCAGAACCGGATGCTCGTGCAGGCGGTGCAGCAGGCTTATGGCGAGCTGCTCGAAGAGCGGCAGTCGCCATTCGCATTGCTCTTTCTCGGTCTCGACCCGTCGCTGGTGGATGTGAATGTCCATCCGGCCAAGCTCGAAGTGCGTTTCGAGGATGAAAAAAGCATCCGGAGCATGGTTTATCCGGTGGTCAAGCGAGCCGTCCGAACGGCTGATTTTTCATCCGAGGCGTCGTTTGCGGCTCCATCCGCACCCACAGTTTCCGGCGAGGTTGACTTGCCGGAAGTTTCGTCGCGGAAGCTTTCGTATTCCTCGTTTTCAGGCAAAGCGTCGACCACCGGCGATCTGTACCGGAACTACCGGGCGGGAGCGTTCAGTGCTCCTTCATCCGTTTCTCCGATGCTTTTCGATTCTTCGCTGGAAACATCGCTGTCCGCCGGAAGTCGCCCCACTCCGATGGTTCAGGAGTCGCTGCTGACCCCGTCGGTGGACCAGCCCGATACCGGTGACGGGGAGAATCCGGTTGCGCCGGAGAAGGAACCGAAAATCTGGCAGTTGCACAACAAGTACATCATCTGCCAGATCAAGACCGGGCTGATGATTATCGACCAGCATGTGGCGCACGAGCGGGTGCTCTACGAACGCGCCATCGACATCATGAACGAGGCCGCGCCGAATTCGCAGCAGTTGCTTTTTCCGCAGAAGATCGACCTCAAACCGTGGCAGTACGAGGTTTTCGAGGAGATCAGCGACGAGTTGTACCGGCTCGGCTTTAACATTCGGCCGTTTGGCGGCATGAGCGTCATGATCGAGGGGGTGCCGCCCGACGTGCGAGACGGCGCGGAGGCAACGATTTTACAGGATATGATCGCCGAGTACCAGGAGAACGCCGCGAAGCTGAAGCTCGAAAAGCGCGACAACCTCGCCAAATCCTACTCTTGCCGCAATGCTATCATGACTGGCCAGAAGCTCAGTGTTGAAGAGATGCGAATGCTCATCGACCGCCTTTTCGCCACCCGGATGCCCTATGTCTGTCCGCACGGTCGTCCGGTGATCATAAGGCTTTCACTCGGCGAACTCGACCGCATGTTCGGAAGAACATAGGAGCGGTTAGCCGCGAATGTTGCGGACATCGTGGATCAAAAAAGATATGAAAAAAGCCGAGGGCCTCTTTTCAGAGGTTTGTTTCCTGAAAAATAAGTTCGTAGATTTCCGCCCAGAGCAATGATACCCTTGTAGCTCAGTGGATAGAGCAGCAGTTTCCTAAACTGTTGGTCGGCAGTTCGAGTCTGCCCAAGGGTACTCCTCACCACTCATAATGAGGCTGTTCAGGCGGGAGAAAGCAGCAGGGTCGCACCTGCTGCTTTTTTTGTTGGCCGGTTTTGACGGCAATTGCTCAGCGCTGGTAACCGTTTCCCTGTCGTGCGCCACGGCCTGGTCCCCAGTTGCCGCCCGTGTTTTGATCCCAAACCCATGCGGCCACGGCGTTCAGCTCTTCGGCGTTGAGCGGCACCGGTGGCATCAGACCGAAGCGGGTGATCGCCTGCTGGTCGGCAAGCACTTTCTCTTTTGACGGTGACTTTATGAAGTCAGCCATGTATTTAATGCCTTTGGCGCGCGATGAAAAGCGCTGATGGTAGCGGGCGGAGATGGGCAGAATGGGAGGAGCCGATTTTGGCGGTGGGGCGATCGAGTGACAAACGCTGCAATTTTTGTCGAAGACAATCTTACCGTCCACCGCCGCCGAGGCGTTTGCCGGAAGAGTTCCGGTTGACAGCACGCCCATGCCGATGGCAAGGACGACGCCGAACGTTTTGTTTGAGTGTTTCATGGCTTGTACATAATCATGGGTTTCACATACGGGCAACGAAGAGATTCTTTAACCCGTTTAAAGGTAGTTAAAAAAAGGAAAAACCCGCGCCAAAACCCGTTCATGGCGAGAGCCGTTTTTTCCGCGCCCATAAAACCGTATGTTCAGGAAAAGCGCGGCATATCAACTGGAATCGTAGTTATCCCCATGAAATTTCTCAGAAACATCGTTCTGTTTATTCTTCTGTTGCTGGCGGTCGATGTTGGCCGCTATTTCTTTGTGCCCGATGTTTCCCGGCTGGTTCACACCAATCCCGGAAAAACCGCCTTCATGGAGTATCGCGAGGCCGAATGGCGCAGCGAAGGGCGCGATAAAACCATCGAGCAGCGCTGGGTGCCGCTGAAGCGGGTCTCTCCCTCGCTGATAAAGGCGGTGCTCATTTCGGAGGATAACAACTTCTGGCATCATGAGGGGTTCGATTTCGAGGCTATGGAGGGTGCGATTGAAAAGAATATCAAGGCTGGTGAGTTCAAATTTGGAGCCAGCACCATCAGTCAGCAGCTTGCCAAAAACCTGTATCTCTCCCCATCGAAAAATCCTTTGAGAAAGATCAAAGAGGCGATTCTGACCTGGCGGATAGAACAGACGCTGTCAAAGCGACGGATTCTGGAAATCTACGTCAACGTAGCCGAGTGGGGAGACGGGATTTTTGGTATCGAGGCGGCTGCCCGGCACTATTACGGCGTCAGAGCATCACAACTGACGGCCAGCCAGTCGGCGAGGTTGGCGGCGGCACTTCCGAACCCGATTCTCTATCCGCCAACCGGCTCTTCGCGTTTTGTGAAGGCGCGCGCCAAACACATCTACGCCATCATGGTGAGGCGAGGGCTTGTGGTCCCGGATTACAGTGAAGTGATGACCGCTCCCGATGCACCGGTCGTTCAACCGCCGGATTCAATCGTGGTCGGCGTACCGGAACAACTGATCCACCAGGCTTCTCAGCCTGACAGCATCAAGCAGGAATCAACACCGGAACCGGCCGCTGAAGATACGTCTGAAAACACCCAGTCCGGCAAATAAAGGACTTTGCCGGACTGAAGCGTGAAATCGGTAAGGGGTCAGGAAACCGGTTCGAAGAAAGACTTGTCTACGCCGCACACGGGGCAGACCCAGTCTTCCGGAAGATCTTCGAAAGCCGTTCCTGGCTCGATACCGTTTTCCGGATCGCCGTCTGCCGGATCGTATTCATAGCCGCAGGGGACACAAACCCATTTCTGCATAACTTTATCTCCTTTTGGATAAGGTTTAATGGAAACAAAAGCCTTGACGTTCAGACTGATGCCTCATCTTTGGTCATATCATCAATCAATAGTCAAGTAAAGTCTCGAGTGAAATAAAAAGTTCACTTTTTTTGGAGGTGCCGCGGAGGTTTTGGCGCGTTTGAATTCGTTACTATCTTGCCGCTGCTTCGGGCTTTTCCCTGAAGCGAATTCTCAGGGCGGGGTGAAACTCCCCACCGGCGGTATTCCGGTCATGAACGCAAAGTGCCGGACGGCCTGTCCGGCACTTGCAATTCGCATTCTGAGCCTCACACCCAGCCACGCAGCTTCATCGCCTCGGCCACGCGGCGAATCGCCACGATCATGGCTGCTGTGCGGTTATCGACGCTGTACTGCACGGCGGCCTGATGCACGGCTTTGATTGCGGCGGCCATTTTCTTTTCGAGCTGGCGATGTACGACCTCCTCTTCCCAGTACCATCCACTGGCGTTCTGTACCATTTCGAAATAGGAGACGGTTACGCCACCCGCGTTGCAGAGCAGGTCGGGAATGAGATAGACGCCGCGCTCGTGCAAAATTTTGTCAGCTTCCGGGGTGGTCGGACCGTTGGCCAGTTCGGCGACGATTTTCGCCTGGATGTTCCGCGCGTTGCGGCAGGAAATTTCATCTTCAAGGGCCGCCGGTATGAGCACGGTCACATCCAGTTCCAGCAGTCCGGCGTCGGTCAGCGGCGTGGAGCCGGGAAAATCGGCGACCGATCCGTGTTGCTTTTTGTACTCCATGAGGGCTTGATGATCGAATCCATCCGGGTTGTAAATGCTGCCTTTCGAGTCGGAGACGGCCACCACTTTCATGCCGAGCAGCTCGACGGCGAGCTTGTGGGCGAAGGCTCCGGCGTTGCCGAAGCCGTTGATGGCGGCGGGTTTCCCGCGCAGATTGATGCCGAGCATCTTCGCGGCTTCACGGATGCAGATAATGCCTCCCCGCGCCGTCGCGTCGCCGCGCCCGAGCGATCCGCCGAGCGCCAGCGGTTTGCCGGTAATGACGCCGAAATCGTTGTGCCCCTGCATGAAAGAGTATTCGTCAGCCATCCAGGCCATGATCTGTGGCGTGGTGTAAACGTCGGGTGCAGGCACATCCTTTTCGAGGTCGAGCAGGCGGCCGACCTGCCGGATGTAGCTGCGCGACAGCCGTTCGAGTTCGCCGGGCGACATCGTTTTCGGATTGCAGATAACGCCCCCTTTGGCGCCGCCGAGCGGAATGTCCATGACGGCGGTTTTCCAGGTCATCCATGCTGCAAGCGCCCGGACCGTGTCGATAGTTTCGTCGGGATGAAAGCGGATGCCCCCCTTGTTGGGGCCACGTGCGTCGTTGTACTGCACCCTGAAGCCGTGAAAAGCGCGTACCGCTCCGTCGTCCATTTTGACCGGAATGGTGACATGCATTTCCCGCATCGGCCAGCGCAGCAGTTCGAGCACTTCGGCGTCAAGACCGATGATTCCAGCGGCAGCATCGAGCTGGCGGCGGGCGATGTCGAAAGGATTTTCTTTGGTAAGTCCGGCCATTGAGCAGTTGTCAAGCACGAATGGCTCCGTGGCTGGCTGGGGATGATCGTTCGATGACTGCATGAGGGGAGTGTTCGAGAGATTGAAAAAATTTCAGGATTCACGAAAAGTTGTCCGGTCAATCGCGCATCGGTGACGGGGCATGGCATACAGGGCATCGGCCGCCGGTGTCGAATCGCTCTATCCGGTAGTCACCAAAAGGGCTCGCTTTTCTTCCGACCAGTCTGGCGCTGCATTGGTCGCAAAAGGTATCGCTATGTGCGTTGCCCGCATAGATGAATGACAATCCGGCTTTTCGCCCGATCTCAAACGCTTGTTCAATCGACTCAGCCGGAGTTGGCGGAGTGTCCTGCATTTTCCATGAAATCTCCGGATAAAACGGGATGATATGCCAGGGCACCCCGGTTCCGAGGTCGTGCGCGATGAATCCGGCGAGCCGTTCGAGCATGGCTGGATCGCTTGAATGGCCGGGAATGACGAGAGTAGTGATTTCGAGGTGCATGCCGCTTTCCTGAATCAGCCGGAGACTGTCGAGCACCGGATCGAGCCGTGCGCCGCAGACGCGCCGGTAAAATGCGTCGTCCATCGACTGCAGACCAACGTTGATTGCGTCGAGCCAGGGGGTGACAGTTTTGAGGCACAACGGCGACAGGTAGCCGTTGCTGATCCAGATGTTCCGGAGACCTGTCTGCCGCGCAAGTTGCATGACGTCGAGCGCATATTCGGCGAAGATGGTCGGTTCGGTGTAGGTGCAGGAGATCGAGGAGCATCCGGTGTTCATGGCATTGCGGACAATCGCCTCGGGCGTGGCCAGCGGAATCGATTTGTCCTGGCCCATCTGGCTGATCGCCCAGTTCTGGCGGTTGGCGCATTTGAAGTTGCAACCGGGCGTGCCGAACGACCAGGTCATGGTGCCAGGCATGAAATGGTAGAGCGGCTTTTTCTCCACCGGATCGGCGGCCAGCGAGATCGCCCGGCCGTAAGAGAGCGAGACCAGCTGGCCGTCTATGTTTTACCTCACACGGCACAAGCCAGTCCGCCCCGGTCTGATGCGGCAGTAGTGACGGCAGAGGTCGCACTGAAGCACCCCGTCTGGGGCCACATGATAAAAGTTTGCCACATGCATGGTTGACGGAGTCTGTACGTTCAGGCAAGACAGCCTATCCCGCCGCCGACAAACTAACTGTAAGACGGGCTTACAGCGTGATGGTTCCCCGGTAAACTGCTCGGGCTGGGCCTTCAAGGTATATCTCGTCCATCATTTCATTGAATCCCACCATCAGTGTTTCGCCGCTTTTGACCTTTACCCTGACAAGTGACGACGTAACCTTGCCCAGCCGGAAGCTCATCAAGGCTGCGGCTACGGTGCCGGTGCCGCAGGCGAGGGTTTCATCCTCGACGCCTCGCTCGAACGTTCTGATGCTGAGCGCATCCGGAGCGGTGATTTCAAGGAAGTTGACGTTGGTGCCATCAGGGAACAATTCCTTGTTGTGGCGGATGTTTCCGCCTTCGGTCAATACATCGAGCTGGTCAAGGTTGTTGACGTAAGCGATGGCGTGCGGCGAACCGGTATCGACGAAATGGCAGTTCCAAGCACCGGCTTGCAATCCATCCCTGAAATCCGATGGTGGAAGCATGTGCAGTCTGACCGACTCCTCGCCGGTCACTTCAGCTTCGTATGTGCTCGGGCCGGCTTCGAAACGGTAGTGTTTCCCTGTTGGCCGGATGCCGATGAGGTGGGCAAACCAGACAGCGCATCGACCGCCGTTGCCGCACATTGTGCCCGGAAAGCCATCTGCATTATGGTAGTTCATCCTGAAGTCGGCGGTTTCTGAAGTTTCGAGAAGGATCAATCCGTCAGCTCCGATGCCGGTTCTGCGGGTGCACATGGCGCGCACCTGCTCATGGGTCAGGTTAAACAATCCCTGACGGTTGTCGATGACGATGAAGTCGTTGCCAGCTCCCGACATTTTGGTGAAATCGATGTGCATGTCTCTTTTTTTTGAAGGTCAGTTTTCAGTAAAATATTAGTTTTACCCGATATTAACATGGAAAATGAAGTTGTTTGATTTTACTTTTCAAATACTGTTGATTGCGGAGCCAGCGGGCAAAAAACTTTCTTATTAAAGAAATTTTCTTATTTTATTTGCTACTGTTGCAGGGTACCTTTTCTTGAGCCAGACTGCAAAAATGTTTTTTCCGGGAATCTCTCTATGTCAATTGTTCGTCGCCGGTTACCGTGCCGTGACACAGCGTTGACCGCATAGACGGGAAAAAGGTTGCCGGTTTTTTCGGTTTCTTCAACCTGAAAATACGTTCAAACAAAGGAGAACATACAATGGCTGAACAAGTGAAACCCGCAGGGGTCAAGCCGAAGGGGACAGTGCCTCCTCCCAAAGGGAACGCACCAGCTCCGAAGGCAAATGGCGCGCCAGGCGGAGCATCGGTCATTAAAGAACAGGATGCCGCCAAAATGAGACGTTTTCTGTTTCAGCGAACGGAAACACGCTCAACGAAGTGGTACCAGATCTTTGATACCGAAAAGCTCGATGATGAGCAGGTGGTTGGTGGCCATCTTGCCTTGCTCGGTGTTCTGGGCTTCATCATGGGGATCTACTACATCTCGGGAATCCAGGTTTTTCCCTGGGGCGCTCCGGGTTTCCATGACAACTGGTTCTACCTGACCATCAAGCCGAGAATGGTTTCGCTCGGCATCGACACCTACAGCACCAAGACTGCCGACCTCGAGGCTGCTGGTGCAAGGCTTCTCGGATGGGCAGCCTTCCATTTCCTTGTCGGTTCTGTGCTCATTTTTGGAGGATGGCGTCACTGGACGCACAATCTGACGAACCCCTTCACTGGCCGTTGCGGTAACTTCCGCGATTTCCGTTTCCTCGGCAAGTTTGGTGATGTGGTTTTCAACGGCACCAGTGCAAAGTCGTACAAAGAGGCTCTTGGGCCACACGCCGTGTACATGTCGCTTCTCTTCCTTGGCTGGGGAATCGTAATGTGGGCTATTCTCGGTTTCGCTCCGATTCCGGATTTCCAGACGATCAACTCCGAGACCTTCATGTCGTTCGTCTTTGCCGTGATCTTCTTCGCTCTCGGCATTTACTGGTGGAACAACCCTCCGAATGCGGCTATTCACCTCAACGATGACATGAAAGCCGCCTTTTCGGTTCACCTGACCGCTATCGGCTACATCAACATTGCGCTTGGCTGTATTGCTTTCGTGGCTTTCCAGCAGCCGTCATTCGCTCCGTACTACAAGGAACTCGACAAGCTGGTCTTCTACCTCTATGGCGAACCGTTCAATCGTGTCAGCTTCAACTTTGTCGAGCAGGGCGGTAAGGTTATCTCTGGTGCGAAGGAGTTTGCCGACTTCCCTGCCTATGCCATTCTGCCCAAGAGCGGCGAGGCGTTTGGCATGGCAAGGGTTGTCACCAACCTGATTGTCTTCAACCACATTATTTGTGGTGTGCTCTATGTCTTTGCGGGCGTATATCATGGTGGTCAGTATCTCCTCAAGATCCAGCTCAACGGTATGTACAACCAGATCAAGTCGATCTGGATCACCAAGGGGCGTGATCAGGAAGTTCAGGTCAAGATTCTTGGTACCGTCATGGCGCTTTGCTTCGCGACCATGCTTTCGGTTTATGCTGTTATTGTCTGGAACACCATCTGTGAGCTGAACATTTTCGGCACCAACATCACGATGTCGTTCTACTGGCTCAAGCCGCTGCCGATTTTCCAGTGGATGTTCGCCGATCCGAGCATCAATGACTGGGTGATGGCTCACGTTATCACGGCAGGTTCGCTCTTCTCGCTGATCGCTCTGGTTCGTATCGCTTTCTTCGCTCATACCTCTCCGCTGTGGGATGACTTGGGACTGAAGAAGAACTCTTACTCTTTCCCGTGCCTTGGCCCTGTCTATGGTGGTACTTGCGGTGTCTCTATTCAGGACCAGCTCTGGTTCGCCATGCTCTGGGGTATCAAAGGTCTCTCGGCAGTCTGCTGGTACATCGATGGCGCGTGGATCGCGTCGATGATGTACGGTGTGCCTGCTGCTGATGCAAAGGCTTGGGATTCGATTGCCCACCTGCATCATCACTACACATCGGGTATCTTCTACTACTTCTGGACAGAGACCGTGACGATCTTCTCCAGCTCGCACCTCTCGACCATTCTTATGATCGGTCACCTGGTGTGGTTCATCAGCTTTGCTGTGTGGTTCGAGGATCGTGGTTCGCGTCTCGAAGGTGCTGACATCCAGACCCGCACTATCCGCTGGTTGGGCAAGAAGTTCCTTAACAGGGACGTTAACTTCCGATTCCCGGTACTGACCATTTCGGATTCCAAGCTTGCCGGTACCTTCCTGTACTTTGGCGGTACTTTCATGCTCGTCTTCCTGTTCCTTGCCAACGGGTTTTATCAGACCAACTCTCCGTTGCCGCCTCCCGTCAGCCATGCAGCGGTTTCCGGACAGCAGATGCTGGCCCAGCTGGTCGATACGCTGATGAAAATGATTGCGTAACATTTCGGTACGAAGGGGCTTATGCCCCTTCGGCCATCTTGAGCAATAACGTTTACCACGTAAAACAATTTTAGAGAGGGGGGTTTGTATGGCCGAACCTGTTGAAAATAAAAACCAGGCACCAGCTCCGGGAGCGAAAGTTCCGCCGAAAGGCGCTCCGGCGGCTCCGAAAGCCGGAGCACCTGCTGCACCAAAAGGGCCAGTTGCACCGAAGGCAGGAGCACCAGCCGCAAAAACTGG
The DNA here is from genome assembly GCF_000006985.1 of Chlorobaculum tepidum TLS. NCBI lineage: Bacteria > Pseudomonadati > Chlorobiota > Chlorobiia > Chlorobiales > Chlorobiaceae > Chlorobaculum > Chlorobaculum tepidum. Next base: position 1,915,456 of record NC_002932.3, on the reverse strand, counting down.
CGCCTCCGCCGCAAAACAAGCAGGGAAGCCAAGGCTTGCTTCGCTGGGGGTGACTCTTGGGCGTTCCGGTGTTCGTCAGGAGTCTGCGCTTCCATATGTCAAGCCGAAAGCGGTGCCGCCTCCGAAACCGGCAGCACCGGCCGCTAAAGGCGCGCCGGCTCCCAAAGGTGCTCCTGCAGCTCCCGCGGCAAAAGCTGCGCCGGGTGCTCCGGTAGCCAAAGCTGCTCCGAAAGCCAAGAAGCATTACTTCATTATCGAGAACCTCTGCGTTGGTTGCGGCTTGTGTCTCGACAAATGTCCGCCAAAGGTCAATGCCATCGGATACAAATTCTATGGCGATGTTCAGGAAGGCGGCTTCAGATGCTATATCGATCAGGCGGCTTGCATTTCCTGCTCGGCATGTTTTTCAGGAGATGAGTGCCCATCTGGCGCACTGATCGAAGTTCTTCCTGACGGCGAAGTGCTTGATTTTTCCTATACGCCTCCGGAAAGGCTTGATTTCGATCTCCGTTTCCTGCACCGTTTCCATCGCGAAGCCAGATAGTCAGGAATCGTATTCCGAAGCCCACAAAAATGAAAAAGCATTGCTTTGCAAAAAGGCAATGCTTTTTTTATTTGATTCAAGTCCAGTTCTGTTAATTCGCAGCAACGTGCAGGATCAGGCAGTACAGGCCAGAAAGAATAAAATGCTCATCGTGAAAACACTGGTCATCATACCGACTTACAACGAAGCGGAAAACATAAGGCCTCTTGTCGAGGATATTCTCGATCGTTATCCGGAGGGGCTAGAGCTTCTCGTTATTGATGACAGTTCTCCGGATGGTACAGCCGGTATTGTCAAGGCGATCATGAAAAATGAGCCGCGCGTCATGCTTTTGTCAAGACCGTCGAAATTGGGGCTTGGCACGGCCTATCTCACGGGGTTTCGCTATGCACTCGAACGTGGGTATGAGCGCGTCATCGAGATGGATGCCGATTTTTCGCATGATCCGGCCTCGATTGCATCTCTGATCAAAGCCATGGATGGCGCGGATATGGTTATTGGATCAAGGTACATGAACAACACGGTCAACGTGGTCAACTGGCCGTTGTCGCGCCTTATCCTTTCCAAGTCAGCCAGTATTTACAGCAGATGGATCACCGGTATGCCGGTATCCGATCCAACCAGCGGGTTCAAATGCATCAGTGCCAAGGCGCTGCGATTCATAGCGCTTGACAGGGTGCGTTCACAAGGCTACTCCTTTCAGATCGAGATCGATTTTCGGGTATGGAAAAAAAACCTCGTTATCCATGAGGTGCCGATCATTTTTGTTGACAGAAGCGTAGGCAAATCGAAAATGACCAGGAAAAATATTGTTGAGGCGGTCTGGATGGTCTGGTGGCTGAAATTCCTTTCGATCATCGGGCGGCTTTGAAGTGGCGAGTGACGTTCGGGGTTGACTTTGGTTGTAGAAAACGCAGATCGATACACAAAATGGTTTCAGTGTTTTCATTGGAACTGACATACATGCTTTCATGCAAACCAAACGGGTATGGAATCAACATCATTGCGTGATCTATCTCACGTAACCGACTGGCTTGTAAGGCCGCTCGTCGTGATCGGTCATGCTGAAATATCGATTGTCAAAATCGTGACCATCATCCTGTCGGTTGCGCTGATCGTCGCTGCTGCGAAGTTTCTGAAGCGGATGCTTGTCGGGCGGCTTCTGGTCTCTTCGGTGCACGATACAGGGACCCGCTCAGCTCTGGCTACCATTCTTCAGTACCTGATCGTTTTTTTTGGTATCCTCATCGTGCTGCAATCGGCGGGGATCGATCTCAGCTCCTTAACCGTGCTGTCGGGTACTATCGGTCTTGGTATCGGTTTCGGATTGCAGAATATCGCCGATAACTTTTTCAGCGGCCTGATCATTTTGCTGGAACGCCCGGTCAAGGTTGGCGACCGCATTCAGGTCGGAGAGATCAACGGGGATGTTGTCAGGATAGCCATCCGCTCAACGACGCTTCTGACCAACGACAATATCAACATCATCATTCCGAATTCGGAATTCGTTTCAAAGCAGGTCATCAACTGGAGCCACAATGACCGGAGTCTCAGGGTGTCGGTGCCTGTCGGAGTTGCCTATGGTTCCGATCCGGAACAGGTTAAGCATGTGCTGCTTGGTGTTGCGGAGAATCACCCCGATATTCTGACCAAGCCTTCTCCAGCGGTGCTTTTTTCCGATTTTGGCAACAGTTCGCTGGATTTTGAACTTCTTGTCTGGACAGAGACACGAATCCAGACGCCACGCTTTCTGCGGAGCGAACTGAACTACAGGATTTTCGATGCCTTCAGGAAGAACGGTATCGAGATTCCCTTCCCGCAGACCGACCTGCATATCAGAAGCAGTGATATCCCGTTGTGGGAACCGCGTGAACGGAAGAACCCAACAGGGTGATGTGTGAGGCTTTCTAGAGCTGTTACCGGCGAGGTTTTGGTATTAAGCGATTTGATTGCTACCATGTAAAAGCGCATAAGTTATAGAAATCATTCATCGAGCGGGCATCACAGAAGGACATCTCCCACTATCTGTTGAGCCTCTCGGTACCTGCTCTCCTCAGTGCACGAGTATCTCTGACCGCATGTGGTTTTTCTCGCGGCCAGTGTTTGCCGATCCGAAATATCCTTTCTGCTCGATTTTCAGCCAAATTCCCAGGTGTCCGCCAACGTGACTTCACGGCTTTTCGCCGGTCATGAGCCTGCTCGCAGCAAAGCGAGAAAGGATATTTTATGCTCTCTTACCAGTCCTACACAGCAAACAATATCCACGAGCTTCCGCAATTCGACTGTATCTCTCTGGAGCAACTTCATGCGATCAAGGTGGTTTCGAGGTTTACCCGTTCAGGGTCAACAGCCATGTCGCCGAAAACCTCATCGACTGGAGCAACATTCCCGACGACCCGATGTTCCGCCTCACCTTTCCGCAGGCTGGAATGCTCTCGGCCGACGACTACACGATGCTCTCCGGCCTGGTAGCATCGAATGCCGATCCCTCGATCATCCGCGAGGAAGCGAGGAAGATTCAGCTTCGGCAGAATCCGAATCCCGCGGGCCAGATGGAGCTGAACACTCCATGGCTCGATGATGAACCCTTTCACGGAATGCAGCACAAGTATCGCGAAAGCGTCCTGTTTTTCCCGCTCGAAGCGCAGGTTTGCCACGCCTATTGCACCTACTGTTTCCGGTGGCCGCAGTTCTCCGGAGTGGAGAACCTGAAATTCGCCAACGACAGCATAGAGCGGCTGGTCGAGTATCTCGAACAGCATCCGGAGGTGAAGGATGTCATTTTTACGGGTGGCGATCCGATGGTGATGAGTACTATGCTTATCAAAAAAATACATGCAACCGCTGCTTGGTGTTTCGACGCTGAAAAACATCCGGATCGGGACCAAGTCGCTCAGCTGGTGGCCGCCCTCGAAGCATTGTGCGAGCGGCAGAAAAAAGATATCGCCTTCAAGCTCGCCTGCTACTGCCGTGCCCGTCAGCAGCGCAATGACTGTTTCGACTGGATCGGCAAGGAGTGAGGCATTTCGTCGAGACGTTCCGATGCGTCGTCGGCGAGGCATCCGGGAGCTTCCCGGTCGCCTTGCTGTCGGAGTATGTTCAGATTTTGCAGAGGTAGTTGCAGCGAATCGCGCTACCCTCCTTGCGGATGTCGGCCTTGATCTCGGTCTTGGGGCTGACCAGCTCGCGCAGCAGGGCGGTGAAGGTGCCGAGGTAGAAGTTGCTCACCACCGGATGCGACGGGAAGGTGACCTTGACCATCACGTTCGGCGACGGCTTCGAGCCGTAACTGAACTCGCCGCTTCCGGCGAAGGTCCAGGCGTTCTTGCTGATGGCGAAGAGGAGTACTTTGAAAGCCAGACCTGCGGGAAGCAGCTTGACGATCGTCTGGAACGGGCCGGGAATGCGAACCTTTAGCAGATACTTCGCGGTACGTTCACCCGACTCCTTGAGGATTCCCGCTGTGGCCGTTTCGCCGAGTTCTTTCTGCAAGGCCGTGACCAGCGCGTGGAATTTGGACTCTTCGACCATCTCCGATGGCAGGTTGTTGATCAGGTAGCCCTGACCAATCTTTTTCAGAAGCTTTTCGGTTTCGTTTTTGCCGTAAGCGGTTTCAAGGGCGCCGACGGTCTGTATGATGGAATTGGGTCCGATTCGTGATGGGCTGCTGCTCATTGAAAAATAAAAAAGTCTGTTTGTGCGTTGATTTCAGGTTACGGCTTCTCTGGCGATTTTGCATCGTCAGGGCCGGATCGTCTGGCCGATGGAATGTCGAGCCGGACATCCTCGGTTGTCCATCCGCCGCGAACGGTAATGGTCAGGGCAGCGAAGGGATCGGATGGCGCGAACGGCGCGACAGAACCGCTGTTCCACCGGGTCATGGGCGAGATCGCGCCCGATGCAGACGGAATGAATCCGGCGATGGTGTACTCACCCGCCGGAAGATCGTGGAAATCGAAACGGAATGTTCCGCTGGCGTCGGTTTTCGCTACCATGCGCCGGGATGCTTCCGAGCCTGTGCGCCGGGCTTCGACGACAACCGCTGGAGCGTTTGCCCTGCCAGAGCCGCTGATTTCTCCATACGCGTCAGGGCCAGCGGTGCTGAAGCGCGATTGCACCAATGCTGTTTTTGACGGTTCGCCGACAAGTCCCTTGAGTATCCCGGGCTTGACCTGTACCAGGTAGTCCTTGCTGTGCTGGAACCCCTGTGATGCCACGATGGCGAACGTTCGGCTGTCGATTCGGGAGATGGTGAACGGTACCGGTATCTGCTGGCCTTTTTCGGACAAAGAAAGCGTTACGGCTGGCTTGACCGATGATTCGACCACCGGCAGGTTGCATTGCAACTCAATCGACGAGCCGGATTCAGGACGGATCGTTTCGGTGATGACGTTGTCCGCTCCATTGGCCGGAACGATACTGACCGAAAGCTCCGGGTAGCGCTCCGTGTGTGCATTGCCGGAAAAGGTCAGCTCCGAGGTCTGACTTTCGGCATCGCCGGGCGAGAACCGGAGGCGGTAAAAGGCCCGATCCTCCATCGGCGCGGTCAGGATGCGGTAGGTAGTATCCTCGCTGCTTCTCGACAGCGAGAAATAGCCAAGCACTGGCAGGCTTGCGCCGGTGGCGGTATTTTCGATCCGTATAGCGGACAGCTCGAAGCTCCGCGCGGGAATGGCGTTTTTGAAGGTGATCTCGATTTCCCGGTTGTTGATGATGCGGCATGATTGCAGTGATCTCGCCGAATAGTCCTCTGGCGCGAAGCGCAACCCGACGCCGGCCATGCCTGTTTGAACCGTTGGCGTAGCGGCGACGGCGAACACTTCCGTTTCGGGATCGAATTGCAGGTTGCCGTTATTATCAGTTATGGCCACGATGCGGTAGCTGCCGGGAGCGAGATATTCGAAACGATACTCACCGGACGGGCCGCTCTGGGCGATATAATCCGGTCTTCTCTCCGGAACGGCGTTTGAGCGTGAAGCATTGTAGGCCATCACCGTGGCGTTCTGCATTGGAGCCAAACGGTTTGTCCATACACGCCCTTCGATCGTCCCCTGATCGATAACGGGGCCGGTTGAAAAGGCGAGCACCCAGCTCCGGTCGAGTTGGTGGTTTCCGTCCAGGCTTTTCAGTGGGGTGCGCAGCGTGAGTGTGTAGGTGCGGTTTTGTTGCAACGGCGAGTATAGCCGGATGTCGGCCTCTTTTCCGTGGATCGACACCTCGTAATCATCGATACGAGGGGCGAAAAAAATCGATTTCGAAAGATCATTCCTGCCGACATAATGGTTGAAGGCGATGCGGATCGTTTGTGGCGATGTATTGACCGACGCGGAGGCCGGAAGCGTGGAGGTTACGCTCAATGGCGAGCGATCAGGCGGGCCGCCTGTTGGGGGGCGGTCAACGGCGCAGGCGCAGAAGAGCAGGGGAATCAGGAGGGCTGCCAGAATTTTCAGGCCGGGAAATTCTTTCAATGACGTGCTCCTTCAGAGTTGAAAGCTGCTAAATTGTTTCTCAGCATGAAAATTCTTAAATTAAAAACTGAAGGTATTCTATGAAAGCGATTTGAGAAAAAAATCAGACAGAGTGTGAGATAGATGGCCAGAAGAAATTTTAAGGTTCTTTATGTCTCTGGCGAGAGTTCTCCTTTTGTAAGGGTCAGTTCTCTGGCCGACTACATGGCATCATTCCCCCAGGCGCTCGAAGAGGAGGGTTTCGAGGCCAGAATCATGATGCCCAAATATGGTATCATCAACGACCGGAAGTTCCGTTTGCATGATGTGCTCAGGCTGTCGGACATTGAAGTCCCTCTCAAGGACAAGACCGACATGCTGCACATAAAGGTTACCGCCCTCCCGTCAAGCAAGATTCAAACCTATTTCCTCTATAACGAGAAATATTTCAAGCGCTACGGGCTTTTCTCCGACATTTCGCTCGGAGGAGACCACAAGGGCAGCGCGGAGCGAATCATCTTTTTCAGCGTCGGCGTCATGGAGACGCTCGTGCGCCTGGGCTGGCAGCCCGACATTATCCACTGCCATGACTGGCACGCCGGTCTGGTGGCGCTGCTCGCCAAGACGCGATACGCCAAACACGACTTCTTCAAAAAGGTGAAGGTTGTGCAGACCATTCATAATGTTTACCGCCAGGGCGTTTTTCCGTCGAAGGCGTTCCAGAAGCATCTCGACCCGGAGGTGTGCGACGCGCTCGACATGGAGGGCGGCGAGGTCAACCTGCTGGCTACCGGCATCAAGCACGCCGATCTGGTCACCACCACCTCGGATCGCTACGCCCGCCAGCTTCTCGATGATCCGGAGCTTTCGTTCGGCATGGACAAGGCGCTGAAGGCGTGCGGCGACCGTTTCCACGGTATTCTCAACGGCATGGACACTCGCCAGTGGAATCCATCCTCGGACAAGCTCATCAAGAAGCGCTACAGCGCCGAACAGCCGGAGATGAAACTCGAGGACAAGAAGGTGCTGCTCGAAGAGGTTGGTCTGCCATTTTCCGAAGAGACGCCGGTTGTCGGCGTGATCGGAAGCTTCGATCAATACCAGGGCGCGGAGATCGTCAAGGCAAGCCTCGCGAAGCTGCTTGAGCTCGACATTCAGCTCATCGTGTTCGGTTCGGGCGACAAGGAGTTCGACCAGGCGCTCAAGGAGACCGCGGAGGAAAACGAGGAGAAGATGGCCTTCCGGCCCGAATTCACTGATGCGTTTTACCACCAGATGATCGCCGGACTTGACATTTTGCTCATGACCTCCCGCATCGAGGCGTGCGGCATGATGCAGATGTTTGCCATGAACTACGGCACCGTGCCGGTTGCCTACGCGGGCGGCGGCATTGTCGATACCATCGAGGAGGTCTCCGGCGACAAGGGTACCGGCTTCATCTTTACCGACTACACGCCCGAGGCGCTGACGGCGAAGTTGCAGGAGGCGCTGGCACTGTTTGCCAACAGGGAGCGCTGGAGCGCGCTCATGCTCGAATGCATGGGGCGCGATTTTTCGTGGAGCACGTCGGCGGGGCAGTATGCCGAGCTCTACCGAAATCTGCTTGGCTGAGGTGGTGCGATGGAGTCTGCGAAGGTGCTTTTTCTTGACCGGGACGGAACGATCAACCGCGACATTGGCCGCTATGTTTCGAGCCGCGAGGAGTTCATCCTGATCGACCGCGCGGACGAGGCCATCGCGATTGCGCGCGAGGCGGGGTTCCGGATCGTGCTCATTACCAACCAGGCGGGTATCGCCCGTGGCATCGTGACACCACAGGATGTCGAAGATGTCAACGACTATCTCAACGAACTGCTGGCGGAGCGCCAGACCTCTTTCGACCGCTGCTACTACTGCCCGGCGCATCCAAACTATCCACATCCCGAGTACGACCGCTTCATCGATCACCGCAAACCCTCGCCCCGCATGGTGGAGCAGGCCATCGCCGACCTGCGCGAGGAGGGCTTCGAGGTGGATCGCAGCGCATCGTTTTTCATCGGCGACAAGCTCATTGATGTCGAGTGCGGCCAGCGGGCCGGGTTGAAAACGATACTCGTCAGAACCGGCCACAACGAGGAGTCGCTCTGCGAGCAGCACCAGATTTTTCCGGATCATGTCGCCGACGATCTCTACCAGGCTGTCACCGGCTACATTTTGGGGCAGCCAACATCAAGGGACTGAAAGGACGAAAAGGACTTCAGGGACAGCAGGGTTTGGAGAATCGGTTTCGGGGTGTTGGAAAAATAATGAGAAAGGCGCCCGATGATTTGCCTGTATTTGCACATTCCTTTCTGCCGGGAGCGTTGCCCTTACTGCGACTTTTTTCTGGTCACGCGGCCCGGCTTCGTCGAGCGCTTTTTCGAGGCGCTTGCCGTTGAGACGGCGGCGAAGGCGGCGCTCTTCGCGGGACAGTCGATCAAGGCGATTCACTTCGGCGGCGGCACGCCTTCTCTGGTTCCGCCCTCCTTCATCGACGGCTGGCTGTCGCAAATCTCCGGTATTGCCCGAATCTCCGCTGAAACCGAAATCACGCTCGAAGCCAATCCCGAGGATCTCTTGCCAGCCTCGCTCGATGCGCTGCAATCGGTCGGCGTCAACCGGCTCTCTATTGGTGTGCAGTCTTTTGCTGACCGCAAGCTCCGGGCGCTCGGACGGGCGCATTCGGCTGCCGACGCCCGCCGTGTTGTTTTGGAAGCGCTCGAACGCTTTCCGTCGGTCAGCATCGATCTGATGTGCGGCGCGGAGGGGGAGATGCTCGCCGAGTGGGAGGGCGACCTTCGTGCGGCGCTCGATCTTTGTCCGCAGCACATCTCGATCTATATGCTCACGCTCGAAGAGAAGACCCGGCTGTGGCGCGATGTGCGGAAAGGTCTCCGTGACCTGCCTGGCGAAGAGGCGCAGGCGGCGATGTACCGGATGGCGGCGGAGTTGCTTGGCAATGCGGGGTACGGCCACTACGAAATTTCCAACTTCGCGCTCGAAGGGCATCACTCGCGCTACAACCTCGCGAGCTGGATGCGCGAGCCGTACCTCGGTTTCGGCCCGGCGGCACACAGCTTTCTTGTCGATGGCGACGCCGAGACGCGCTTCTCGAACGTGAGCAGCCTGACGCGCTACCTCACTGATCCTGTCGGCGCGGTCGATTTTCGCGAGGTGTTGACCGAAGCGCAGCGCTTCGACGAAGAGGTTTTTCTCTCCCTGAGAATCCGCAAACCGCTGTCTGTTGGGTTTTTGCGAAAAGGGCATAAATTAGGGCATCAGCATCTCGATGACATCCTTGTTACGCTACAGGAAAAAGGGTGGATCGGTGTCAAAAAGGGCACGGTGACGCTGACCGAAGAAGGCTTTCTTTTTGCCGATCATGTGGCCGCCGAACTGCTTTCGGAGTGAATGCCCGGCTGATACGAATTGTCTAACAACCAGTCCCGAATGACTCACAGAAACGCGAACCGGATCATCGCCGCCGGAATATTTCTGGTTGCCGAAGCGGTCTATCTCTCGACGATGGCCCCGACCTTTTCGTTTTGGGACTGCGGGGAGGTGATTGCCACCTCGTACACTCTCGGTATTCCGCATCCGCCCGGCGCTCCGCTCTACCTTCTGGTCGGGCACCTCTTTTCGCTGCTTCCTTTTTTCCAGGATATCGGTGCGCGCCTCAACTTCTTCAGCACGCTGATCAGCTCGACGACCATCATGCTGACCTACCTGATTATTGTCCGGCTGATTGCGCTCTACCGCGACTCGAAGCCGGACGGCTGGAGTCTGCACGAACAGATCGCTGCTTACGGAGGCGGGGTGGTGGGTGCTCTGGCGCTCGCCTTTTCCGACAGCTTCTGGTTCAACGCCACGGAAACCGGTCTCTGGGCGGCATCGTCACTGCTGACGGCCACCATCTTCTGGATGATGCTTTGCTGGTATGACGAAGACCCCGCGCCCGGCAGCGAGCGGTGGCTGCTCGGCGTGATGTACCTGATCGGCCTCTCTATCGGCGTGCACCTGCTCTGCCTGCTGGCGCTCTTCGCGCTGGTGCTGATCTACTATTTTAAGAAATATACCGTCGATCTGAAATCGTTCAGCCTGATGACGCTTTTCAGCCTCGGGCTGTTTTTTCTGATATACAAGCTGATCATCAAGGGCATACCGGTGCTGCTTGTCACCACCTCCTGGTGGGGCATGAGCCTGCTTGTTGCGGCGCTGGCATCCGGCATCTGGTACAGCCATAAGAAGCGGCTCGTACTGCTGAACCTTGGGCTGTTCTCGGTAGTGCTGCTTATTCTCGGTTATACCTCCTACATGCTGATTTTTGTTCGTGCCCATGCCGGTCCGCCGATCAACGAGAATAACCCCTCGACGCTCCAGGCCTTTTTCTCCTACGTCAATCGCGAGCAGTACGGCGAGTGGCCACTGTGGCCGAGGCGCTGGTCGCCTGAGCCGGTCTATCAGTACTTCTATCAGAAATATTCGAGCGAGTGGGACTACTTCTGGCGCTACCAGCTCAACCAGATGTATCTCCGCTATTTCGGATGGCAGTTTATTGGCCGTTCCGCTGATGTCGAGGGGGCGGTTGTCGACTGGGGAAAGCTTTGGGGGATCCCTTTCCTCGTGGGGCTTTTCGGCGCGGGTGCCCATTTTCGCAAAAACTGGAAGATGGCGCTGCCTGTGGCCACGCTTTTCCTCATGACCGGTGTGATCCTCGTGCTTTACCTCAACCAGCCCGAACCGCAGCCGCGCGAGCGCGACTACAGCTACGTCGGCAGCTTTTTTGCCTTCGCTCTTTGGATTGGCATCGGTGTCGAGCGGCTCTTTACCTGGTTTTCCGGCAGGCTCAAGTCGCTCGATCCGAAGCAGCTCGTCTGGCTTGCCGTGGCGGTGGTGGCATCCGGCTTGCTCTCGATCAACGGGCGGATGCTCATGGCCAACTATCGCACGCATGACCGCTCCGGCAATTACGTGCCGTGGGACTGGGCCTGGAATATGTTGCAGAGTTGCGAGAAGGATGCCATCCTCTTTACCAACGGCGATAACGACACCTTTCCACTCTGGTATCTTCAGGAGGTGGAACGCATCCGTACCGACGTGCGGGTAGTCAATCTCAGTCTGGCCAATACCGGCTGGTACCTGCTGCAACTCAAGCACGATAGCCCGCGTGGCGCAAAGCCGGTCAACATCGAAATGCGTGACGATGACCTCGCCAACATCTCGTACGTGCCGGTCGATTCGGTCAACGTGGCCGTACCTGCAGGGATGGAGGCTCGAAAGCTCTACGACGACGCCCGGCGCTCTGGCGTCGCTCTGCCGGGCGCGCCCTCCGATTCGCTGCGCTGGACGCTGAAGCCCGCCCTGACCTACCAGGGCCAGGGATTCCTCCGCCCGCAGGACATCGCCGTTTATGCCATCGTGGTGGACAATTTCGGCAAGCGTCCGATCTACTTCGCGCTGACCGTCGATCCTGCCGAGATGACCGGTCTCGACCGCAATCTGCGTCTCGACGGGCTGGTGTATCGCCTCGTGCCACTGAAAAGCGATTCGGCGTTGAGCTTCGCTGACCCTGGCACGCTGTACGGCAATCTGTTTAACGTCTATCGTTATCGCAACACCGGTAATCTTGCGGTCCACATCGATGAAACCTCCCGGAACCTGCTCGGCAACTATCCGCCACTGTTCGCCCGTCTGGCCATCACCCTCTCTGCATCGCCGGAACAGGCGGTGATGGTCCCGGATGCTTCCGGTGCTTACAAAACTGTGCGCAGGGGAGAGCTCGCCCTCGAAGTGCTCGACCGCTATACCCGGCTGTTTCCGCTGAGCCGTTATCCGGTTACGCCAAAGCTTGCCGGATCGGTGGTTGCTATGTATGCGGCAGGCGGTGCAAACGAAAAAGCATATCCGTATATTCATTATCTTGAAACACTGGCTGCCCAAAGCGGCGCGGAGCAGGAACCCGATCTGTACTTCACTCTGGCCCAGACGTACCGTGCGGTGGGCAGGGTTCACGAGGCGGATCGGATCATGAAAGAACTGGAAACGGCGCTCCCTGAACTGCGGAAGCGCCTGGATTCACTCAAGCAATAGTCTCTATTTTTCAATGCGCAATATTCACGCAACAGCGGTCATCGGCTCCGGAGCCGTGCTTGGCGAAGGGGTCGAAATCGGGCCTTACACCGTGATCGAAGATGATGTCGTCATCGGCGACAGGACGGTCATCGGGCCTCATGTTCACATCGCCGACGGGGCGCGCATCGGCAATGAGTGCCGGATTTCGACCGGCGCGGTGCTTGCGACCGCACCACAGGATCTCAAGTACGCCGGGGAGAAGACCTATCTTCACATCGGCGACCGTACAGTCATCCGCGAGTGTGTGACCCTGAACCGCGGCACCAAGGCCAGTGGCAAGACCGTGGTTGGTTCCGACAATCTCATCATGGCTTACGTCCACGCGGGGCATGACTGCGTGATCGGCAACCATGTGGTGATCGCCAACTCGGTGCAGTTTGGCGGCCACTGCCATGTGGGCGATTACGTGGTGGTGGGCGGTCTGGCCGGAGTGCACCAGYTCGTCAGGATTGGGCGGTACGCGATGGTTGGCGGCATCTCCCGCGCGGCGCTTGATGTCCCACCCTTTGTCATGGCTGGTGGGCATGCCTCGTTCCGGTACGAAGGACTCAATGTCATTGGCCTGAAACGGCGTGGTTTTACCTCCGAACAACTCGGCAACATCCGGGACGCCTACCGCATTATTTTCCAGTCGGGCCTGTTGCTCTCCAAAGCGCTCGAAGCGGTGCGCAACGATCTTCCGCAAACGCCGGAGGTGGTTGAAATCCTCGACTTCTTCGCCTCGGGAGTGTACAATCGGAAGTTTCTCAAGCCCTTCAATTCATAAGCAGTGACGGATATGCCATCATGGGGGCTAGGCATCGATCTCGGCGGGACGAACATCAAGATAGCGGTCGTCGATGAGTTGAAAGGGATTCTCTTCGAGGATACCCAGCCGACCGATGTACCTTCCGGTCCCGATGGCGTCGTGCGGCAACTGGCGTTCATGGCCAGCGAACTCTACCAGCGCGCCACGGAAACGCTCGATGCCGGCGAGTTCGCCGGAATCGGCCTCGGTGCTCCGGGCGCGGTCGATGCCGAGAAGGGCACCCTCTCCTATCCGCCGAACCTGCCCGGCTGGGGGCGCGTGGCTTTGCGCGACGAGCTCCGGCTCCGCCTCGAAGAGGCGCACAGTCTTTCGTCGCCGGTCATTATCGAGAACGACGCCAACGCAGCCGCCTACGGCGAGGCGATCTTCGGCGGCGGCAACGCCTTCCGCGACTTCATGCTCGTGACGCTCGGCACCGGCGTGGGCGGCGGCATCATTCTCGATCGCAAGCTCTATCGCGGCCCGACCGGCACGGCGGGGGAGATCGGCTTCATGATCGTCGATTTCGAGGGCGAAAGCGTTCACGCGGGCATCCGGGGCACCATCGAAGGGTTGATCGGCAAGGAGCGCATCGTCGAAATGGCGTGCAGCGAACAGATCGGGGCGGAGCGGTCGCCGCGCCTCGCGGAGCTGTGCAACCGCGATTTTTCCCGCCTCTCTCCCCGCCACCTCGAACAGGCGGCCCGGGAGGGGGACGCCGCCGCCCTGCGCACCTGGGAGCGGATCGGCACCATTCTCGGTGTCGGGCTGGCCAACATCACCGCCCTGATGGATATTCGCAAGTTCGTGATCGGCGGAGGTATCGCTGCCGCTGGCGAGCTGATCTTCAAGCCGGCCATGATGCAACTGCATCGCTCGACCCTGCCCTCGATGCACGATGGGCTGGAGATCGTTCCAGCCCGGCTCGGCAACAAGGCCGGGATCTACGGCGCGGCAGCGCTCTGTTTCAACGCCGCAAAACCTCCCGCAAGCGATGCTTGACGGACTGGTGCATCTGCTCTTTCCCGAGGTCTGCATTCTCTGCCAGAAGCCGCTCGGTGAGGGCGAGGAGCACATCTGCGCCGGATGCTTCAATGATTTCAACCCGTTTCCGTCCGTACTTGCCGGAGGCGCGGCACTCAAAAGCACGGTGCGTGCGCACTTTGGCGAGAAGGCGGTTCCAGCGGCGGCATGGTGCCTCTACCCTTACCGCAGCCGCGGCAGTCTGCACGAGGCGATGCATGCTATGAAATATGGCGGACTGTTTCCCTTGGGTGAACTGTTCGGTAAGCGGCTCGGGGAGCTTATCTGTCAGGGGGGTGTGCCGGTCGGGTTCGATGCGATCGTGCCGGTGCCACTGCACCATCTCAAGCGCATCGAGCGCACGTACAACCAGGCCGAAGCGCTTGCCCGCGGCATGGCTGGTCTGATCGGCCTGCCCGTTGCGACACGGAGTCTTGAGCGTTGTGTCTATACTGGCACGCAGACCGGGCTTGGCCTGGAGGCGCGGCGCGAAAACATGGCGGGAGCCTTCCGCCCGGGCCGCGAACGCTGCCCCGCGCGGGTGCTGCTGGTCGATGACGTACTCACGACCGGCGCGACAATGGTGTCGGCGGCAAAGGTGCTGAAAGCCGCCGGCGCGGTCGAGGTGGCTTTTGCGACCGTTGCCCTCACCGAAAAGGAGTAGCCGGAGATGGATCTTTTTTACGTTTTGCCGCACCAGCTCGATCTTGAACATGCCTGGGCGATCATCGACGGTGAAGAGTTCCACCATCTCGCCCGCGTGTTGCGCTGCCAGCCGGGCGATGTCGTCCCGATTACAGACGGCGCGGGCTTTGCTGCGGAGCTGATGGTCGGGTCAATCGGCAAGCACTCGCTCGATGGCGCGATCTGCAACCCGCGCACGGTGCCGCCGCCGAAAACGCAGGTCACTGTGGCGTTGTCGCTCCTGAAGTCGCCGCAGCGCTTCGATCTTTTCCTCGAAAAGGCGACTGAACTCGGCGCTGCCCGCATCGTGCCAATGATCACGAAGCGCACCGTTTCGACGCCCGATTCCGGAAAGGTTGGGCGCAAGCTCGAACGGTGGCGCGGCATCGTGCAGTCGGCAGCCCGCCAGAGCCGCCGGTACCATCTTCCCGAACTTATGAGTCCACTCACCTTCCGGGAGGCGCTTGTTCTCGACGGATATGATCTGCGCCTGATTGCTCACGAAAGCGAGAATGCATTTCCTTCTTTCGAGCCAGCCGGGAAAAAGATACTCTTTCTCGTTGGTGGCGAGGGGGGCTTTACCGACGCCGAAGTCGCAGATGCTGTCGAGGCCGGATTCACGCCACTCTCCTTCGGCGAATCGGTGCTGCGGGCCGAGACCGCTGGAATCTTCGCAGTTGCCCTTGTCCGGGCCAGGCTGCTGGCAGAGGCCGATCCCGCAAAGCGTCTCTGATCCAGGCCCGTTGCGGTCGAATCACTTTTTGCAGTGATGCGGCGAGCAGGTTAAATTGAGGGAGCTTTTGCAACGATGGATGCCCCTTATTGCCATGGTACGGATGAACACACCGCAATTCAACAAGATCGCCGTGCTTGTCGCGACGCTCCTGATCTCTGCGCTCTTTCTGACGATGATCAGGCAGTTTCTGGTGACGATTCTGCTGGCCGGAATTTTTACCGGGCTGGCCTATCCGCTTTTCAGCCGGTTTATTACGCTGACCCGGGGCCACCGGAGCCTGAGCGCTTCGATGACCCTCGTCATCTTTTTCATGATGGTTTTTCTCCCGCTGCTGGCAGTGTTTACCGTGGTGATTCTGCAAGCGGTTTCCCTGAGCAGCACGGCCATTCCGCTGATTCGCGAACAGCTTCGCGATCCGGAAGGGTTCCTGCGGATGCTCTCCAGCCTGCCTTTTTACAAGGATATCGAGAGCTATAGCGACCTGATTCTTGAAAAAGCCGCCGAAATTCTCGGCAATCTCGGTTCATCGGTTCTCAGCAGTTTTTCGGCGATCACCTGGACGGCGATCTATGATCTTGTGCTTTTTATCATTTTCTGGTACACCATGTTTTTTTTGCTCAGGGACGGGCATGAGCTTCTGGAGCGCATCAAGTATTACCTTCCCCTGAACGAGAGTGATCAGAGGCGCCTGTTCGACCGTTTCGTGTCGGTTACAAGAGCCTCGCTGAAAGGCTCACTCATCATCGCCGTTATTCAGGGCACTCTGGCCGGTCTTGCTTTTTATGTGGCCGGGATCAACCAGGCGGTGTTTTGGGGAGCGATCATGGCGATGCTGTCGCTGTTGCCGCTCATCGGTTCGCCCATTATCTGGGTTCCGGCAGTCATTATCCTGGCTTTGTCGGGCAACTATGCGCAGGCGATTGGCCTTTTTCTTTTTTGCAGCATCATCGTTGGCCAGATCGACAATGTGCTCCGTCCGATTCTGGTTGGGCGTGACACCAGTATGCACGAGCTGTTCATTTTTTTCGGCACGCTAGGCGGCATCGGCATGTTCGGTCTGCCCGGCTTCATTATCGGTCCGGTTGTGGCAGCGCTCTTTGTGACGGTGTGGGATATTTACGGCGAGACCTTCAACGAGTCGCTGATCGAACGGCGTTCGGGCGGAGGGCAGGCGGCGGGAAGCGATGGATCGGCACCCTGAGATTGTGACAAGGGAGCGTGTGAATAAAACGAAAAAGAGCGGCCCGATGATGAATTCAGGCCGCTCTTTTTTTATGAAGTCCGGTCAGTCCTGATTCCAATCAGTCAACCCGGACCACCTCTTCGGCAGCGAAGAAGAAGGCGCTTTCGATGGCGGCGTTCTCCGCGGAGTCGGAACCGTGGATGATGTTCTCTCCTTTGCTGTCGGCGTAGAGCTTGCGGATGGTGCCCTCGTCAGCCTGCGCCGGATCGGTTGCGCCAATCAGTGTGCGGAAGTCGGCTACAGCGTTCTCTTTTTCGAGGATCATCGGCACGCACGGGCCGGACGACATGAACTCGACCAGCTCGCCGTAGAACGGGCGCTCCTTGTGCACGGCATAAAATGCGCCGGCAGTCTCTTTGGTGAGGCGGGTTTTCTTCATCGCTACGATGCGGAAACCGGCGCGCTCGATCATATTGGTGACAGCGCCGATAAGCTGCTTGCGCACGCAATCGGGTTTCAGGATGGTAAGGGTACGTTCCATTATTCGGGTCTGCATTTTGTTCTGAAAAGTTTGCCCGCGAAGATACAAAAAAAGATTCGGATTCAGGCAATCCCAGCGCGCCGCATCAATCGTTACGAGGCATCGATGCGCGCGAGCAGATCCTTCATCGGCTGGTAGGTGACCGGCAGGAAGTCGCTGTATGAGAGCAGCACCAAGCCCTGTTCGTCGATGAGTACGTAGGCCCGTTGCGCCATGCCGAGAAAGCCGAGGGCATCGTAGGCTTTGGCGACCGTGCGTTCCTGATCGCTCAGGAGCAGGAAGGGGAGC
The DNA here is from genome assembly GCF_000006985.1 of Chlorobaculum tepidum TLS. Classification (NCBI taxonomy): domain Bacteria; kingdom Pseudomonadati; phylum Chlorobiota; class Chlorobiia; order Chlorobiales; family Chlorobiaceae; genus Chlorobaculum; species Chlorobaculum tepidum. The sequence goes on along the minus strand of NC_002932.3, from coordinate 1,898,073 downwards.
TTGTGCTTTTCGGCGAATTGCTTGTGCGACTCGGGGCTGTCGCCGCTAATGCCTATCACCGTGATGCCACGGCTGGTGAATGCCGCGACGTTGTTGCGATAGTCGCAGAGCTGCGCCGTGCAGACCGGCGTATCGTCACCGGGGTAAAAAATCAGGAGCACCTTGCGGCCTTTGAACTCCGACAGGGAAACCATTTTGCCCGTGCTGTCGGGAAGCGTGAAATCCGGGGCGATTTTACCTTCTTCGATCATTGCTTTCTATAGTTTGGTTATTTTTTTCTCGGCGTTTTTTGCCTCCTGTTCAACAAGAATGCGTCCGACACGCTTTCCGTTCATTTTGATCACCTTGAAGGTGAGTCCGCCCCATTTGACCGTATCGGAGACCGAGGGAACCTCGCCGAGGCGGGTCATCATGAAGCCGCCCATCGTATCGTAACGGGGCTCGTTCTCCTCGAAAAACTTCTCAGCATCGAGGTTGAAGGCCGTGAGAAACTCATCGACCGGCACCATGCCATCGACCAGCCAGGTGCGCTCGCTCCGGCGCACGATGGTTTTCTGGTCGCCCTCCATGTCGTCCGCCGGCACGTCGCCGACGATGCTTTCGAGTACATCGGTGAGGGTGATGGCTCCCTGTACCGAACCGTGTTCGTCGATCACCAGCGCCATGTGCGCGCGGTTTTTTTTGAAGAGTTCGAGCACATGAAAGGCTGGTACCGATTCGGGCACGAAGAGCGGCGGCTTCATTGATGCCCGGATCGCCTCCCGGATGCTGCCTTTTGACGAGAGGCTGAAGTTGACCAGATCGAGAGACCTTACCACGCCCTGAAGCTCGTCGAGGCTGCCCTTTGCTACCGGAAAGCGTGAGCGGCCGCTCGCCTTGATCCGTGCAACCAGTTCTTCGTCCGGCCTCTCCAGATCGAGCCACTCGATCTCGTTGCGCGGTGTCATCAGGGCGCTGGCTCGCTTGTCGCTCATGCGGAAAATTCTTGAGATCATCTCGTACTCGACCGATTCGAACACCCCCTTCTTGGCGCCCTGCCGGATCATGAGCATCACATCTTCGTCGCTGACCTGGGGTTTTTCGTTCGCCTCGATGCCGAATGCGCGGAGCAGCAGCGCTGCCGAGGCGTCAGCAAGCAGCACCGCAGGGGAGCTGATGGTGCAAAGTTTGTTCATGAATCCGGCAATCCTCACGGCGATTGCTTCTGGATGCCGCAGGGCGAATTTTTTCGGAAGCAGTCCGCCGATCACGTGAGTCAGGTAAGCGAGTGATGCAATGACGACCGTGAGCGCAAGAGGATGGCTGTAGGGCTCAAGTATGGCGAGGTGGCTGAACAGCGCAGCAAGTGGTTCGGCAAGAAAAAGTCCGCCTAAAACGCTCGTCAGCGTGGTGATCAGAATGGCTGTGACCTTGATGGACGACAGGAACCGGGCGGCATTATCCTGAAGTTTCAGCGCGACAGACGCCGATGGGTATCCCGCTTCCCGCAGCTCACGCAGGCGGGCCGGGCTCGAAGAGATGATGGCGAACTCCGCCAGAGAGAGGACTCCTTCGAAGAGGATCAGCAGGATGATGATGATCGCTTCTGCGCTTTGGGGACTCATAAATTAAGGTTCAGTGACCCGGCATGTTATGCTTTGATATGTCTCAAGATACAGCAATACCTTCACATAACCGGCTTGGTGTTTTGAACGTTTCATTGAAAGGCGTTGCCATTGTCAGAGTGATGATGCTTGCCCAGCGGCGAATTTCTGTGTAAAATCAAAAAGATACACCATCACTTTGCCGGTTCGCTATGAAAACTGTTCGGTCGTTGTGCTTTCGCAGCCTTTTGTTGCTCATCGTTGTGCTGCCGTTTTTTTCGTGCAGCCATCAGGGGCAGGATGCGGATACTGCTTCCCTTTACGACGAGGCAGCTCGCTTCTATCGGCTCAAGAAGTATTCGGATGCACTTGACCGCTACGACCGGGCACTGGCCGCGGATACCCTGAATGGGTTCAGCCAGAAGGCTCTGGATGCGCTTTGCCGGAAGAGTCGGATCGAGTTTCTGACCGGGCGTTATGCCGGTGCATTCCGCACCTGGGATGCGATCCGGCGGCATGGCGGCAAAAATCTGCCCGATTCGCTGCACACCGCTGTCGCGCTTGATACTGGAAAAATGTATGCTGAGCTTGGCATGTACGGCCAGGCGGCTTCGGTCATGGCTTCGCTCAGAAATCCCGACGCGTGGCAGCTCTTCGATGAGGCTCGCTTTTTGTTCAGGGCAGGAAAGATCATTGAGGCCTTGCGTATCTATACGAAACTTTCGGTTTCAGATGATAATGCCATCAAAATATCAGGCCTCTCCGGGATTCTCGATTGCGCCCTGACGGGCAGGGTAACCGGTCTCGATACGCCGGATAATCTGGCTGGAAAGATTGCCATGATTTCAGGCCGGGTAATGAAGATGAATACGTCTCCGGAGGTGAAGATCAAAGCGTTGCGCATTGCAGCCAGGAGTCTCCAGCAAATGGAAAAGCAGCGTCCGAACGCCAGCTATCTGTTGTTCCGTGCGCTGGCCATTGCACAGGAGGCCGGTTACCCCAGGCTCGTGGCCATCCTCCAGTATGAATCCAACAACCTCATTGTCCGTAAACCTGATACGTATCGCAGTGTCATCGAATATTTCGGGCAGAGAAACATGCCGTTCGCGAAAGTCGCGGCGCTCTTCATGCTCGGTCGTTCCGTCGAGCTTACTCCTGCCGAGCGGATCGAGGCATACCGGCTCGGACTTGCTGCCTGCCAGCATTACGGTATACCAGCCACGGCTACCGACTATGTCACCCTTGAGCGGGAGGCGGCTGGTGAGCTTTGCGATCTTTTGGCTGCTGAAAGACGATACATCGAGCTTTTCGACGCCAGCGCCATGGCTGACTACCTGGAACATCGGCGTCTGGTATATGCAGGTATTTCCGGATTCCGTTTGCCGCCGGGTCATGAAGCTGTGCAGAACGAGATCATTGAACTGACCAGGGATATTTCAGGATTGCTCCAGCGAAAGATCAACATGCTTGAAGAGGGGACGGGTTTTGCGCTTGCTTCCGTTGTTGACCAGGCCATCAGGGAGAAGCAGGGGCGGCTGATCGAACTGATAGTGGAGGCGTCCAAAGTTGACAGCACGGTTCCCGAGCGGTTGCAGCCCCGGCTTCTTACCTTACGCACGCTCCAGAAAAGCCTCCGCTCAGACGAGGCGCTCATCAGGTTTCTTGTCAGAGACTCGCTTTCGACCTCGATGCTGGTCAGCAGCAGGGAGTTGCAGATTGTCACCGCGAAGGTGACAAAAGAGCAGGTCAGAGCCCGCTTTACCGCGCTGCGGCAGCGGCTGGCCTCTGCCAGCCCGAATCTCGAGGCGATACTTGCTGCCGATGATGATCGTCGGTGGTTGAGCGGCACGCTTCTGCAATCGATGGGTGATCGCCTTTCTGATTACCGTCACATTATCTTCGTTTCACGAAACGCGGAGCCGTTTCACTTGCTTGGTCGCGGCCCTATGCTTGGCAGTGATCATCAGGTTTCATGGCTTTTTTCTGCTGACGAGTTGCTTTTGTATGCAGCCGTTAAGTCACAAGGTGATATTGTGTTTTTCGATGCGTCAAACCCTGAAAAGGCTGCGATTTACAAGCTGTTTCATCCGGAAGACCAGCTGTTTCTTTCCTGGAAACCGATGCAGGAAAATGAGGATGCCGGCCTGAAACAACTTCTGAAAAAGGCATCCGAATCTGGAGCGTCGAGTTCGGATATCCTGAAAAAAGCTGTACAACATTCCGGTCCGATTGGTGCTCAGGCCTGGCTATGGCTCGGTCCTTATGGCGCCAAATGATTTTTCCCTTTAAGGGGCTGCTATCATGATGTAATGCTGGCACCGCATTCGTCGGGTGGATTAAGCAAGAGTACTTTTGGTTTGTTGTCATTTCGTAACAATCAGGACGGCTTTTTGTTGCATTTCACGGCTGAATCTTGGCGGTATCCTGATGATTACTTTTGGGGAAAAACATTATTTTTTTTATAGATTTAAAAATAGATCGGTCGTTTTTTTATCACAAAAAACCATTCCCCTCCAATGCCCGATGAGACTTTGGACCGGAGTTCACTTGAGCGGCTTGTCCGGGCGCTCAAGCAAGCGCGTGTCCAGAGAGCCCTCTCTGTCGATGAAATTTCCCGCCTTGTCAAAATTCGCACGGTTCATATCGAACGGCTTGAAGAGGGTGATTTCAGTTTTCTGCCTCCCCTGTACATCTACTCCTACCTGAAGAAGTACGCTGCCGAACTCGGCGTTGGCGACGATGCCCTGCTCGATGCCTGCCGGAACGAGCTGGGGGTTTCCGCATCGAATTTTTCAATTTTGCCTCCAGCCCAGGTCGTCACGGAAAGTCCGCGTGAGTCCGCGTCGGAACCGCGAGGCAAAACGCGCCGCTGGCCGGTTGTGGCCGCAGTGGCCGCCGCCCTCATTCTTGCTGTCTTGATATTTCTGCTGTTCTTCTCCGGGATTTTCTGAAATGGTTTCCGGCAAGCCGTCCGCCTCAGGTTTTGCTTTTCTTCCAGCCTGCCCGATTCCTGGAAAGGGCGATTTTCTCTCTTCCCGCTTGCTTTTCAGACCAAATAAGACTAAAATTATCCTTATTTATTGATGCCGGGAACCTTATCTTTTGGCATGGGTGTTCATCGGTAATAACCTTATATTTGTCCTGCTTGCGGCAAAAATCACCGAAATTCAGAAACCAGTTTTATGCCATCAAGACAGATTTACTTCGATAACAATGCTACCACGCCGCTTCATCCCGAGGTGAAGAAGGAGCTGGTGGCGGCCATGGAGATGTACGGCAATCCTTCGAGTATGCATGCGTTTGGCCGCGAGGCCCGCGCCAACGTCGAGGATGCACGTCACCGCGTGGCGGCCTTCATGGGGGCCGACGAGAGCGAGATCGTTTTCACCGGAAGCGGTTCGGAAGGCAACAATACCGTGCTGTCGCTGTTCGCGTGCGGCACGAGCCAGTGCTTTCCGGGTATGAAGCCGAAGATCGTGACCACCAAAATCGAGCATCCCTGCGTGCTGGAAACCTCGCAATGCCTGGTGCATCGCGGCGTTGATGTGAGCTATCTCGATGTGGATGCTTATGGCAAGATCGATCTCGGGCAGCTCGAAGAGTATCTGAAGTCGGACGGCGTGGGGCTGGTGTCGGTAATGATGGCCAACAACGAGATCGGCACGATTCAGGATATTCCGGCCATCAGCGCCCTCGCTCACCAGTACGGCGCGCTCATGCACACCGACGCCGTGCAGGCGTTCGGCAAGATTCCGGTCGATGTGAATGAGCTCGGTGTCGATTTCCTGACCATTTCCGGCCACAAGATTTACGGCCCGAAAGGGATTGGTGCGCTGTACGTCCGCAAGGGCACGCCGTACTGCCCCTTCATCCGCGGAGGCCACCAGGAGCGGGGCCGCCGTGCGGGCACCGAAAACACGCTTGGTATCATGGGCTTGGCGATGGCGGTCGATATGCGCAAGATCGAGATGGCGGCTGAGGCGGAACGGTTGCGCGGTTTCCGTGAGATGCTGCGTGAAGGCATCTCGGCCCGGATCGACGATGCGCTTTTCAATGGCCATCCGACTGATTCGATACCGAACACGCTCAACGTGTCGTTTCCCGGCGCAGAGGGCGAATCGATTTTACTCTACCTTGACCTTGCGGGAATCGCGGTTTCGACCGGCTCGGCCTGCGCGTCGGGGTCGCTCGATCCGTCGCACGTGCTGCTCGCCACGGGCGTCGATGCCGAGCGCGCTCACGGCTCGATCCGCATCAGCATGGGCCGCTCGACCACCGTCGAGGATGTGGAGTACATGCTCGACGTTTTGCCGGGCATTATTGAAAGAATCAGAAACATGTCAACTGCATATATCAAAGGAGGCCCGCATGCTGCAATCAGGTGAATGGGCATATACGGAAAAACTCAAGGAGCATTTCGAGAGTCCGAAAAATGTTCTTCAGGGCAACGACACCAGCGCCTTCGACGGCGTCGGCATGGAGGGTAACCTCCAGTGCGGCGACCAGATGATGGTGGCCATCAAGGTTGATAAGGAGTCGGAAAAAATAACCGATTGCCAGTGGAAGACTTACGGCTGCGCCAGCGCGATCGCCAGCACCTCGATACTCTCCGAGATGGTGAAAGGCATGACGCTCGACCAGGCGTTCAACATTTCGCCCAAAGAGGTGGCCAAGGAGCTTGGCGGCTTGCCGGAGAACAAGATTCATTGCTCGGTGCTTGGCGACAAGGCACTGCGGGCGGCGATCAACGACTACTTCATCCGCAACGGCATGAGCGACCGCGTCCAGAAGGTGCAGGCGCGCACGGTTTGCCAGTGCATGAACGTAACCGATCACGACATCGAGGAGGCGGTGCTCGAAGGCGCGCGCACCTTCTATGAGCTTCAGGAGCACACCAAGATCAGCACGGTGTGCGGCCAGTGCAGGGAGGATGCCGAAAACGAACTCCAGAAGTACATCCACCTCCACTTCGGCTCCTGACGGATTCCGTCGGTGAGCATTCAGTTTCAAGGGAAGGAGGCGGCAGGGCGCGCCTTGTGACGACTCCGGTTCGCCGGACAAATCACGAGATCGCGCCTCGCTCCGTTCTGGTAGTTGAGATCGAGCAAGCACTATGCGTCAACGAATGAGCCGTATGCCATCATCATTTTACATTCACACCTTCGGCTGTCAGATGAACCAGGCGGACTCGGAGATCGTCACGGCGCTGCTTCGGGCCGAGGGGTTTGTTCCATCGGCAGATGAGACGAACGCCGATATCGTGCTGCTCAACTCCTGTGCGGTGCGTGAGAATGCCGAGGAGCGGCTCGGCAACATTCTCATGCACCTCAAAGGGCGCAAGCGGCGGTGCAAGGAGCTGGTGATCGGTGTGCTTGGATGCGTGCCGCAGTTCGAACGTGAACGGGTGTTCAGCGACTATCCCTTTGTCGATTTCATCGTCGGGCCAGACAACTATCGCGAGCTTGCCGGTCTCGTCGCAGGCTTGCGCGAGGCGGTGGCGCGCCCCGCTCTTCTTGACTACGACCAGACGGAGACCTACGCGGGCATCGAGCCGGTTCGCGCCGGGTCGATCAGCGCGTTCCTGCCGGTGATGCGCGGCTGCAACAACCACTGCGCCTTCTGCGTGGTGCCAGTGACGCGCGGGCGCGAGCGCAGCGTCGGTTTCGAGCGCGTGGTGGCTGAGGTGGTTGCACTGGAAAAAGCCGGATTCCGCGAGGTGACGCTGCTCGGCCAGAACGTCAACTCATGGCGCGACGCCGAAAAGGGGCTCGACTTCGCCGGATTGCTCGAAGGCGTGAGCCTCGCGGTGCCTTCAATGCGCATCCGTTTCACCACTTCGCATCCGAAGGACATCTCCGAAGCGCTCGTCAAGGTCATCGCTGCGCGCCCGAATCTCTGCAACCATATCCATTTGCCCGTGCAGTCAGGATCGTCGCGAATGCTCGACCTGATGAAGCGTGGCCATACCCGTGAGGAGTATCTCGACCGGATCGCCATGATCCGCAGCTACATTCCGGAGGTGGCCATTACCACCGATCTGATTGCCGGATTCTGCACCGAAACCGAAAAGGATCATCGCGAGACTCTTTCGCTGATGGAGGCAGTCGGTTACGATACGGCATTCATGTTCCACTATTCGGTACGCCCGGGCACCTGGGCGGCGCGTAACCTGCCGGACGATGTGCCGGACACGGTCAAAAAGGCGAGGCTTCAGGAGATCATCGAGCTGCAAAATGCCATATCGCGCGAGATTTTCCAGCGCGAGATCGGCAAGACGGTCGAGGTGCTTGCCGAAGCCGAGAGCAAGCGATCGGAGTCCATGCTCATGGGCCGTACCCCCGAAAACCGTGTGGTGGTTTTCAGCCGGGGCAGGTTCAATCCCAGCGACACGCTGCTGGTGAAAATCACGGGCGCCACCTCGGCTACGCTCTCCGGAGAGGCGGTTTAGCGCCCGGTCACCCAACGGGCGGGCACTTCCTTCATAATTGTTCCCGATATGATGTTATTATTTCTGCGGGATTTGTAAATTTACGCAACATATAGAGGAGCATCATGGTGCGGAATATCTCCTCGCCGGAGGCTCACACAGTCATTTTCAACCGGCCCGGAGCCGTTTTCACTATCTCATCAGTCATGTCAGTTGCAAGCCAAGGATTGGTCGATAAAGTAAAAGCCCATCTCGAACTGCTCGATCCCGTCACCTGGATCAGCGTTTTTCCTTGCCTCGCCGGGGGAGTCATGGCATCCGGAGCGATGCAGCCCACCGTGCACGACTACCTGCTGCTCGCGGCGCTTTTTTTGCTCTACGGCCCACTTGGAACCGGCTTTAGCCAGTCGGTGAACGACTACTACGATCTCGAACTCGACCGGGTCAACGAGCCGACCCGCCCTATTCCGTCGGGAAGGCTGTCGGAAAAAGAGGCAATCTGGAACTGGAGCATCGTGCTGGTGATTGCTGTGGCACTGAGCAGCTGGATCGGCACGAGCATCGGCGGCCAGCGCGGCATGATTTTCGTTGGTTCGCTCCTGGCCGGCCTTGTCATTGGTTATCTCTACTCCGCGCCTCCTTTCAAGCTCAAGAAAAACATCTTCTTTTCCGCTCCAGCGGTCGGCTTTTCCTACGGCTTTATCACCTATCTTTCGGCCAATGCGCTTTTCAGCGATATTCGCCCCGAGGTGCTCTGGCTTGCCGGACTTAATTTCTTCATGGCCGTGGCGCTCATCGTCATGAACGACTTCAAGTCGCAGGAGGGTGATGCCAAAGAAGGCATGAAGTCCCTGACCGTCATGATTGGCGCGAAGAACACCTTTCTTGTCGCCTTCATCATCATCGACCTGGTGTTCGCCGTCTTCGCGTGGCGCTCATACATGTGGGGGTTCACGACCCTGATGTACTTTATCATTGCAGGACTTGTACTGAACATCATCATTCAGATTCCGATCTATCGCGACCCCAAATCGGGCATTACACTGGTGCAGCACGCCGTTGACGACGGCTTCGGCAACGCTATCGGCAAGAGCGAGGTACAGGAGCACAACGCATTCCTGCGGTTCCAGGTGGTTAACAACATTCTGTTTCTGACCAACCAGATGTTTGCCGCCGCGCTGATTGGCGCAAAGTACATGTGAGCTTTCCGAAGGTGGCAGGTGGATTGCGATTACTCGTTCCGCCTGCCGGTTCTAATGAATACCGGGCGAAAAAACGATGACGATACCCCGCACGAACATCCGTTTTTCAGGTCATCTTCCGTATAACCTTCACCATCCGGAGGCGGCATGACAGCCATAGCCCCTACCTTTTTCGACCTGCCTGTCGTGTGGCACAACGTTCTGGTCATGCTGCTCACGATCGCGTATGTCTTCAGCGTGCCGCTGCTCATGGACTGGCTCGTAACCAACCACGGTCTGCCGCGAGACATCAGCCGCAAGATCACCCACATCTGCGCCGGTTCGGTCATCGTGTTCCTGCCGCTCTTTCGCGACGGTGACTGGTCGCACTACCTGAACATCACGGTCTTCGCCGTCTGGACGGTGCTGCTCATCCAGAAAGGACTGTTCGCTGCCGATGACGACCAGGCGGTCAAAACCATGACCCGCACCGGCGACAAGCGCGAGCTGCTCAAAGGCCCGCTCTACTTCGTGATCGTCGCCATGATCTGTGGTACTCTCTACTACAAGCAGTTCGCGGGTGTGCTCGCAATGGCTATCCTGGGCTGGGGTGACGGTCTTGCTCCCATTGTCGGTACGAGGATGGGGAAAATGAAGTACAAGGTGTTCTGCGAACGGAGCGTCGAGGGGAGCATTGCCTTTCTCGCGGGCAGCCTCGCGGCGGGCCTCTTCTTCGTCTGGCTGATCGTGCCGCAGGCTTTTAATCCCGCGAAAATCGCCATGATCGCTGTGGCGGCCACCGTCATTGAAGCGCTCAGCCCGAAAGAGGTAGACAACATTCTCATTCCGGCGGAGGTCATCGCGCTCGCCGCGGTGCTCTGAACCTGCTCACTCTACGCGATGCCTGGACTCTATTTTCTCAGCGATCTTCATCTCGGCCTGCAAGAGCCTCAGGCGGAGCAGGAAAAACTCGAACGCCTCGAAAAACTTTTTTCGCTTATCCGCGAACAGGGCGGGGCTCTTTACCTTCTCGGCGACATTCTCGACTACTGGATGGAGTTCCGCCACGTTGTTCCCAAGGGCTTCACCCGGTTTTTCTGCATGCTTTCGGGGCTTGTCCGGAGTGGCGTCGAAGTGACCTGGTTGGCGGGCAACCACGACTTTTACCTCGGCAGTTTTTTCGACGACGAGCTTGGCGTCAAAACCTGCTACGGATTGCAGGAGGTGCGTTACGACGGCAAGCTGTTTCTCGTTGCGCATGGCGACGGGCTGGGCGAGGGCGATCTCGGTTACAAGCTGTTCGCCCGTTTTATCCGCAACCGTTTCAATCTCGGCCTTCTGACTGCTTTTCACTCCGACCTCTCGACGGCGCTCATGAAGCACTTTTCCCTGCTCAGTCGAAAGCACAAAAAGGTCGATATGCGCGCTGAATCGACGCGCCTCCTTGATTTTGCCGCCGCTTTGGCGCGTGAACGTGATTTTGATTACTTTGTCTGCGGTCATAACCACTCGGAGCGCGTGCAGGCGCTGCATGATTCGGGCAGTACCTACGTCAATCTCGGCTCGTGGATCGAAGGACGCTATCACTATGGCGTTTACGAACAGGGGCAGTTCCGGCTCGAAAAGCTTTAAGTCAACTATCAGATTCTATTTTATCACATGAGCAACAACAAGGTTCTCAAGCTGGGTCTGCCGAAGGGCAGCCTTCAGGATTCGACTCTCGAACTTTTCGCCAACGCCGGCTTCCACTTTTCCGTCCAGAGCCGCTCCTACTTTCCCTCCATCGACGATGACGAGCTGGAGGCGATCCTGATCCGCGCGCAGGAGATGGGGCGTTATGTTTCTCTGGGTGCGTTCGACGCTGGTCTGACCGGCAAGGACTGGATCATCGAGACCGACGCCGATGTGGTGGAGGTGGCCGATCTGGTTTACTCGAAAGCCTCGATGAGGCCGGTGCGCTGGGTGCTCGCTGTGCCGGAAAGCTCGCCGATCAAGACGGTCAAAGACCTTGAAGGCAAGCACATTGCGACCGAGGTGGTGAACATCACGAAAAAATATCTGGCCGAAAATGGCGTGAACGCCTCGGTCGAGTTCAGTTGGGGCGCGACCGAGGTCAAACCACCGGAGCTGGCTGATGCCATTGTCGAAGTGACCGAAACCGGTTCCTCGTTGCGGGCTAACAAACTCCGCATCGTCGAAACGGTGCTTCAGTCCAATACCCAGTTGATCGCCAACAAGGCGGCGTGGGCAGACCCGTGGAAGCGCAAAAAGATCGAAAACATGGCCATGCTGCTGCAAGGTGCGATCAACGCCCAGGGCAAGGTGGGGTTGAAGATGAACGCCCCGAAGGCTGCGCTCGACAAGATCATGAGCGGCATTCCCGCCCTGCGCCAGCCGACCGTCTCCGACCTGGCCGACAAGGAGTGGGTTGCGCTCGAAGTGATCGTCTCCGAGAAGATCGTGCGCACGCTCATTCCCGAGCTGAAACGTGCGGGCGCAGAGGGGATTTTCGAGTACAACATCAACAAACTCATTGATTAAGGACAACAGGGACTGAGAGGAGAAAACCTACTGATTCCTGATTAAACGCCAATCAGATGCATTGCAAGGCCGCCGGGGGCGGCCTTTTTTTTACTATGATCATCTTTTATCAGCTCTTCATCCTCGGTTCGCTACTGGTATTTCTCGGCATTGTGCTGAAGAACCTCGGCGATCTTCGTTCGTTGCCTGAGGTGACGGGTGAGGAGGCGTATCGTCCGAAAGTGTCGTTGCTGGTGCCTGCACGCAACGAGGAGCTGAATATCGAGGCGTGCGTTTTGTCGTTGCTTGGCCAGCGCTATCCGGATTTCGAGGTGATCGTGCTCGACGACCACTCAAGCGACAGCACGCTGGCGGTGCTTCGGCGGATTGCCGACACAAAAGCCGGCGCAAGACTGCGCATTCTCGAAGGCCGCGAGCTACCGGAGGGTTGGCATGGCAAGGCGTGGGCCTGCCAGCAGCTTGCCGAAGCGGCGACGGGCGAGCTGCTGCTTTTCACCGACGCTGACACGCGCCACCAGCCCAGCGCGCTCGCGCGGGCGGTCGAGGCGATGCGCCGGTGCGGCGCGGGGATGCTTTCGCTGACTCCAGCGCAAGAGATGGAGAGCTTCTGGGAGAAGCTGATCGTGCCGCTGGTCTACCACATCCTCTTTAGCTATCTGCCCATCTCGATGGTCTCGAAAAGTTCTTCTCCGGCTTTCTGTTACGCTATCGGTCAGTTCATTCTGTTCCGGCGCGAGGCTTACGAGCAGATCGGCGGCCACCGATCGGTGTGTAACAACATCGTCGAGGATGTCTGGCTTTGCAAGGCGGTCAAGCGTTCGGGCGGCAAGGTGGCGGCTTTCGATGGCACCGACGTGGTGAACTGCCGTATGTATCGCGGTTTCGGCGAGGTGTGGCAGGGATTTTCCAAAAATCTTTTCGCCGGACTCGGCAACAACATCGTCGGCCTCTTTGCTCTGATGGCGTTTGTCGCGCTTCTTTACCTTGCGCCGTATGCATTCCTCGCCTCATCGGCGCTGCTTGGTGACCGCACCGTTGCCTTGTTCTGGCTGCCGTTGGCGCAGGTAGGTGTAGCACTTTTCATCCGCTTCCTGATTGCCGTGAAGTTCCGGCAGCCGCCGTGGCCGGCGGCTCTTCATCTTTTTTCGCAGGTGATGCTTTTGCTGATCGCGTTCAACTCTTTTCGTCTGACAGTGTTCGGCAAAGGTCCGGAGTGGAAGGGGAGGAACTATCCGCTTTCCGGTCACGGCCACTGACGCCGCAGAGCGGGTAGGGGTGGTGTTACGGATAAAATTTTTTAAATTAGCGAACAATTTTTCAGGCGTTTTCCGGCATCATTGCGCCGTCGCCCGGCAACTATCAAACGATCAACACTCATGGGTTTTCTTTCGAAGATATTCGGCAAAAAAGAGGTGGAACTGAAACGGCCTCAGGTGCGCGAAGACGCGGCCTTGATCAAAACCCTCGTCGGTCACGAAGACCGGGTGCTTGGCGTGCGCTTCAGCCCCGATGGCAAGAAGCTGGTCAGCGGCAGTTTCGACGAAAAGGTGAAGCTGTGGGATGTCGAGACCGGCAATGCGATCCATACCATGTCGGGTCATACTACCTGGGTCAAGTGCGTCGATTACAGCCCCAAGGGTGACAAGGTCGCCAGCGGCAGCATCGACAGTACGGTGCGCATCTGGGACGTGGCGACCGGCCAGTGCCTGCACGTCTGCAAGGGGCACGATACCGAGGTGCGCATGATCGCTTTCAGCCCCGATGGCAAGACGGTGGCGAGCTGCTCGCGCGACACCACCATCAAGTTTTGGGACACTGAAACCGGCAATGAGGTGAAAACCCTCTTCGGACACAAATCGTACATCGAGTGCATCGCTTTCAGCGCCGACGGTAAAAAGCTCGTGAGCTGCGGCGAGGAGCCTGTGGTGAAAATCTGGGATCTCGAAACCGGCAAGAATATCGCCAACTATCCGACCGGCGACACGCTTTCGCACTTCGTCTCGTTCAGCCCGGATGGCAGCCAGATCGCGCTGTGCGGTCGCGACGCCAAGGTCAAGGTGCTCGACGCGGCCACCGGCCAGATGCTCAAGGTGCTCGAAGGTCATGAAGATGGTGTTCGTGCTCTCTGCTACAATCCGGCAGGCACGCTCATCGCCAGCGCCGCCAACGACGAGTCGGTCAGGCTCTGGGATGTGGCGAAGGGAGCGCTTGTGCACACCTACCGTGGTCACACCCACGAAGTACAGTCGGTCGCCTTTTCGCCGGATGGCAAGGTGATCGCCAGCGGAAGCGACGACTTCAAAATCAAGCTCTGGGGCGTAGTCTAAAGCTTCAGGAGTTTAGCGAATCTGCCGGGTTGATGCCCGGCAGTTTTGTTTATAGACGTATGGGTGTGGATAAGAGAAGAATTTGAAGGTTTGGAGCGCGTCAGCCGTCATCGCCGATGGAGTTTGTCGGGCAGGCCGCTATCTGTTCGCGGCAAAGAGCGATATCGGCATCCGATTGCGGTTGCTGCGCTACATAGGCGTATCCGTCCGGATCTTCGGCAAAGAAGTCCGGCGCTGCGTTGTAGCAAATGGTGCAGGCGCTGCACCCCTCTCCGTCGGGATCGTCCGGGCTGGTGACGTAAAACGGGCCGGGCACATTGCCCGGGTGCTTCATCTCTTTGTTGGCCATAGCTTTTCCCCTCCTGTAGAATGTGGTGTTTGCCCGTTAGCACGGGTGTCCTTACGATGACGCGGCGGAGGCGCAAAGAGTTCCAAGGGCGAGGCTTTGTCGCCGGAAGAGCTCTTTTGTCATTGTCTCTTTCCCGCCGTTTGGTTAACATATCTGTCATAAACCTCGGGTCGGCTGACGGCAGCACTTCTTTTCGCCTGTTTCAGAGATCGATCATGACAATTCTCTCGTATGGGTATCATTCTTCTCGATATTGGCAAGTTTCTGCCGGGCGGTTTCGCGTGACGGCGAAGAGGGTGCGGCAGTGATCATGGAGCGCTATTTTTTTCCCACGAGCACGTCTACCTCAAGCGCTCACCAGAGACGCTTCTGCATGTACTCAATGCTTCCGGATTTCTGTTGATCGATGACCGTGAGGTCAACACCCGCACGTGTGCGGCGGCGGGTATCGCAAGCATGCTGTTCCGGAGCTGGCGTCGTTTTTGCAACGTTTCGCAGCAAAGGAGGTGCGCCGATGATCTGTATAGCCAGAGGCGTTTCGGTTGATGACAGTGAAATCGAAATCACAACCATGCGCGCGCAGGGCGCGGGCGGGCAGAATGTCAACAAGGTCGAAACGGCGGTGCATCTGCGCTTCGACATCGCCGCGTCGTTCCTGCCGCCGGAGCTGAAAGATCGGCTCATGCAGCAGCGAGACCGCCGGATAACGCGGGAGGGAGTGATCGTCATTCGCGCCCAGCGCTACCGCACGCAGGAGAAAAATCGTCAGGACGCCATCGAGCGGTTTCAGGGCATTCTGACCAAGGCTTTGGTCGAACAGAAAATGCGCAAAGCGACGAAGCCGCCAAAAAGCGCCTCGGTTAAACGGCTCGAACAGAAAGCCAAAAGAGCTGAACTCAAGGCGTCGAGAAAAGAGGTGAGCACAGAAGATTGAACGGCGCCAAAAATGTTGCAAAAAACGCTGAGGCGTGTCCGTCATTTCAGTGCAACGTTTCGCGGTGTTTGCCGGTATTGGTCAACCATGTCCGGCGATTGTCTGCCGAGTTGCTCGTGGTAGGTTTGCACTTTGGCCATGAAGTGTTGAAATTCCGTCGAAGACAGCGAGCGCCACAGCATGGGTTGCTGGAGTGCCAACAGCGGATTCTGCCATTGTCCGTTTTTCACGATTCTGAAATCGAGGTGCGGCCCGGTCGAGCGGCCGGTCGAACCGACATAACCGATTATTTCGCCCTGTTTTACCGTGTTGCCGTAATGGACGGCCGGGGAAAAACCGCTCAGGTGCAGATACATGGTCTGGATTCTTCCTGCATCATGGGCGATGGCGATCATATTGCCCGAATAGCCGTACCATCCACTGAAAACGATACGCCCATCTGCGACAGCAAAGACCGGTGTGCCCATTGGCGCAACCAGATCTATGCCTGCATGGAATTCGCTCCGGCCGGTTATCGGATGGATGCGATAGCCGAACCCGCTTGAAATGCGGCTGTAGCGGCAGGGCTGGATATACATGGTTCGCACCTGTAACATGGCCCACCCGTTCTCATCGTAATATGCGGTTTCACCTGTGTCGTTGGTGAACAGGTAAGCGTTGAAGTTCCGCCCTTTCGAACTTATTTCAACGGCGAGAATATCTCCTGTGCCGATGAATTGGCTGCCGTTCCGCTGTTCCTGGAAAAGAATCCGGTAGGTTGCTCCAGCCTTGACGTCTGTTGCAAAATCGAATTTTGCATCGAGGATTTTATTGAGTTTTGGAATGAGCCACGAGAGGTGCCGTTTGTGCAACTCATTTGCCATCGAAGAGTGGAGCGTGCCTTTGATGGAGACGATGCGGGTATCGTTAACGATGGTTTTCTGCCGGGGGGTGAGCTTTTCGAGTTGTTCGGTCATCTGCTGGACTTCGGCTGGCGTCAGCCCGGGAGCGGTGAGAATGGTGTAGCCGGACTCTTCTTTGCCAAGGGCGTTTTGCCCGGTCATCTGAGATGGATCGTTTTGGTCTTCGTTGTTCGTGCCCGGCTCGGCGTCACTGGCAAAGCCGATGGATTTGAGCATTGTTTGAACCAGCGAGTCTGACGGATGTTCAGATGATGCCTGTCTGGATGTTGCGAAAAGGAATAAACTGACTGAAAAGAACGTGACTGAAAACAGGGCAATAAAAAGCGACGCCTCTGATGAGGCCCGGAAGTGCAAGAGTTTTTGGAAAAGCTCCGAACGCTTTAACCGCAACAGAAAGTGTTGAAAACGCTCATTAGACATAGTGAGGGCATAAATTCATAAAACATGAAGGTGCGGGCACATCACAAAAACCTTTAGTAAAGGTTATAAAAAAAAGCCTTCAAAGAAAACTGAACGGTACTCATCGCTTCAGTAAAGTTGTTAATGCGAGTCGATGTTGTTGTGTTTAAATAACGGATATTGTTCATTGTAAATTCTGAGCCGCTTGTCGAAGCCTTTCTGTACGTTCCCGACCGAAACAAAGAAACCCCCGAAATACCGATCAGCATTCCGGAGGCTTTTTGACAAAATGTCTCTGAAGTGTCAGAGCACCGGCTCGCCGGATTTGCCGGTATCGGCAACCATGACGGGACGGTCGGTGTTGAGCTGGTGCTGATAGGTTTGCACCCTGGCCAAGAAGCTGTGCAGCTCCGCGGGCGAAAGCGAGCGGCGCGGCGCGGTCTGCTTCAGCGCAACCAGCGGATTCTGCAAATGGCCATTTCTGACGATTCTGAAATCGAGGTGCGGCCCGGTCGAACGTCCGGTCGAGCCGATATAGCCGATAATGTCACCCTGTTTGACCCGCTTGCCGTAACGGCAGGAGGCTGCGTAACGGCTCAGGTGCATGTACATTGTATGCAGCCCGCCGCCATGCGCGATGGTGACCAGATTGCCAGCGTTGCCCTTGCGTCCGCGGAAAATGACGCGCCCGTCGGCCACGGCTCTGACCGGCGTGCCGACCGGCGCGGCCAGATCGACGCCGCCGTGGAACTGGTGCTGGCCGGTGACCGGGTTGATGCGGTAGCCGAAACCGCTCGAAATGCGGCGGTAGCTGCACGGCTTGATGAACATGGAGCGGCCCTGCATCATGGCGCGTCCGTTTTCATCGTAGTATGCCGTATCGCCTTTGGCATTGGTGAACTGATAGGCGTTGAAGCGCTGCCCTTTCGAGTTGATTTCGATGGCGAGAATATCACCGGTTCCAACACAATGGTTCTCGTTCCACATTTCCTGGAACAGGATCCGGTAGGTTGCGCCGGGTTGAATATCTCTTCTGAAATTGAGTCGGGAGGAGAGAATTTTTCTGATCTTGGGGTTGAGCGAACCGCGGTTCCGGCTGCGCAGCTCACTCGACAGCGAGGAGCGGAGGGTACCCTCGATGGTGGCAACGCGGGTATCGTATTCGATGGTTTCGCTCTCGGCGCTCAGCTTGCCGGTTTGTTGATCCTTGACGAGATGAAGGACTTCGTACGGGCTCGATTGCATGGAAAAGCTGATGAACGTTCCGTTTTTGCCTGTTTCGAGTTCATAGGTTTTTCCGGCCCTCAGCCCTTTGATGGCACGGTTGCCCTTGATTTGCGAGGTAAGTTCGTGGACTTCTGCTGGTGTCAGTCCGGCGGCGGTCAGAATGGTGTAGATCGATTCGCCCCGTTGGAGAATTTTCTTTTCGACGCGGTGGGCAGGATCGTTTTCGCCCTCGTCGAGTGTTACCTTGTCGGACTCGTTGTTCAAGCCAAGCTCGTCGTCACTCTTCAGGCCGAGGGATTTACCGAGCGCGTGAATTGGTGAGGCTGACCAGTGTCCGGATGGTGTTTGCCGGGATGTGGCGGAAAGGATGAGGCTGACAGAAAAGAAGAGGACAACGAGTAGCGCCGTCGATGAGGCGAGAAGAAGCGGACGACTTCGGAAAAGCGCTGAACGGCGTAATCGCAAGAGAAAATGGTGAAACTGTGGACTGGACATGATGACTGTGTAAATTCATGAAAAACAAAGGGGAACCACCTCGCAGAGACCTAAAAGATCACAATGTTATAAAAAAAGCCCGGAAAGGAAAATGAGTTACTTCTTTGATACGCTGAATTTGCCCGAAGCTGACGAAAAAGTTCTTTTTTTAAGAGGATTTTTTCATGGATAGCGATGTTTGTATCGAACCTTTTCATTGTTGAGTAGTCACAGCGTTACGTCGCGCCGGGTACTTCTCGGGTAGTGTTATTTCACAATCAAACCATTGACTTTACCATGCTTGCAACCAACGAAAACCGCCTTGTTGAAATCCTGCTTCAATGCCAGCCCGGCCAGCCACGTACCCGTGGCACATGGGAGGTTGATCATCAGGGCACGCCCTTCATTTTGCCCTCCATTGGCGGCATCACCCTCAATCTTCAGGTCGGCGACCCGGCGTTTGGCTGGGAGGGTGACCACATCGAGCCAGGCGTGAGCTGCACTGCCGATACGCACAAACCTTTCGAGCACCCCAACGTTACCGTGCAGATGCTGAGCTGCGTGGGCAACACGGCCACCATCGTCTCCGGCGAGGCGAAGGGCGAGAGCGGGGTGGTGATCGGCCATCACGGCGGTTCGGAGCACATCATTGTCGATTTTCCGCGCGAAGTGAAGGAGAAGATGGCCTATGGCGACACCATCATGGTGCGCTCGAAAGGGCAGGGACTCAAGCTGACCGACTTTCCGGATGTTTCGCTCTTCAACCTCGACCCGGCGCTGCTGGCGAAAATGAAGATCAATATTGCCGAGGACGGTGTGCTCGAAGTGCCGGTAACGACACTGGTCCCGGCGTACTGCATGGGTTCCGGTATCGGTTCGGCGCACGTGGCCAAGGGCGATTACGACATCGTGACCAGCGATCCTGGTGCGGTCGAAGAGTTTGGCCTCGACCGTATCCGCTTCGGCGACTTCGTGGCGCTGCTCGACCAGGACAATCGCTACGGGCGAGCCTACCGCAAGGGGGCCGTCACCATCGGCGTCGTGGTGCACAGCGACTGCCGCGAAGCGGGCCACGGTCCCGGCGTTACCACCATTATGACCTGCGCCACTCGCGGCATCCGCCCGGTCATAGACCCCAAAGCCAACATCGCCGACCTGCTTGGAATAGGCACAAGGTTGTGATTGCGCGGCAGGGTTTGCTGTTTTTGCAGGGGCGATTTCGATTTGCGAGGTCGCCTTTTTTTACGCAAACGAAGCAACCCCATCCGGGCTGGACAAGGAAACACCCCCACGGGCGTGGGGAAGACACGGGTCAAAGACAACGCCCCGGCGACCCGAGGCGGAAACACCCCCACGGGCGTGGGGAAGACCTGTTCCTGTTTCATGGTTGGTCTCCGGTTTTTGGAAACACCCCCACGGGCGTGGGGAAGACCCGTAATTATCCGGGAAGTGAGCCATATACTTGGAAACACCCCCACGGGCGTGGGGAAGACTCGCTCATAAGCTCTAAGTGATATGTCCTGACAGAAACACCCCCACGGGCGTGGGGAAGACTAAAAAGATTACTGGATTAGATGCTATACACCAGAAACACCCCCACGGGCGTGGGGAAGACATTCATTTTTTCCAAAAAGCAAGCACTTTTTTAGAAACACCCCCACGGGCGTGGGGAAGACAGCGTTCAATTAACGCCTTTGCCGCCAGCGCGTGAGAAACACCCCCACGGGCGTGGGGAAGACCCGGCAAATTGAAGGCCCTCGATCCCCCAAGAGGAAACACCCCCACGGGCGTGGGGAAGACCATGCGGAGACGCCTTGCTTTATGATATTGTAGTGGAAACACCCCCACGGGCGTGGGGAAGACGTTCCTTGCGTGAGAATTTCAAATTGTTCCTTGGAAACACCCCCACGGGCGTGGGGAAGACGCCCGCCGCCCATAACGGCGCGGGCAATCAAGGGAAACACCCCCACGGGCGTGGGGAAGACCCTGCACTGCTACGCTTCCTATACGGTTATCCCAGAAACACCCCCACGGGCGTGGGGAAGACTCATTCTTTTCTTGTTTCTGAAATGATAACATGGGAAACACCCCCACGGGCGTGGGGAAGACCTTTTTGATCAGCGCGAACGCCGCAATCGCGTGAGAAACACCCCCACGGGCGTGGGGAAGACATCGTTGTCAAGTTAGACAAAAGGCGTCGCATGGAAACACCCCCACGGGCGTGGGGAAGACGGACTCCGTAAGTTTTGAGTTTTTTGGTTGTTGTTGGAAACACCCCCACGGGCGTGGGGAAGACACGCGCGCCCCTTGTGTTGGTAATGGGTAGAAAGAAACACCCCCACGGGCGTGGGGAAGACGTCCCATGCGTACAGCAATTGCGCGGTTTCGGTGGAAACACCCCCACGGGCGTGGGGAAGACACTGGGTTTTACTGGACTTTCGGGGCCTCTGGCGTCAATCTGTTTTGGTTTTCTGGTGGCGAGGCGGCGGATTTTTCGATCACGAGCGGCAGGCCCGATATTTCCGTGATCTCTTTGCGCGTGTCGCCCAAACCGAAAATTTCGTAGCCGGGGCACGTGTTCGAGCTGTTGAAAATCATCAGGCCGCTTTTCGGCGGGCAGTGCTGGTGCAGATAATCCACCACCTTTCTGGCCAGGCTGTCCCGCACACCAGAGACGAAAACGTTCGCCCGTGGTTCGATGAACCAGAGCTTCATCCGGCCACGCACGGCCGGGGGCAGATCATTGGCGACTACGACGAGCATTGTTTTTTCCCCAGAATGGTTTCGATGTCCGGCCCGATCTTGCCAAGCAGGTCGATTTCGATGACGCGCTTCCGGAACTCCGAGGCGATCTTGTGCCGGTCGTAATACCCGGCCATGTCGGCGGTCAGCGAAAAGGCCAGGTCGATCGAGACCTGCTGCTTGTACAGATCGGCCAGGTCGTAAATGAACGGTAGCGGACTGCCGGAGTGAATGAACCCGATGTGCGGCGAGTAACCCATGCTGTGCACCGCCGACAGAATGATGCTGTACAGCGCCGCGTTCGACGCCGTCAGAATCTTGTTCGTCGTGTCGCTCATTTCGAATTTTCCCGGCTCGAACCGCCGCCCCTTCCAGCCGACCTTGTACTTCACGGCCATCTCTTCGTAAAGCTTCCGCACCCGCAAACCCTCCATGCCCATCATTTGCGGCAGCGTCTTGTTCTCCAGATTCGCGTCCGGAAAGCGATAGGCGAAGAGCCGCCGCGCCACTTCAAGCGCTTTTGCCGGATTGGCCGCGAGCTTCATCTGATGCGTCATGTTCCGCGTATTGCTGGTCGGCGTCTGCCCGCTCGCGTAAAACATCAGGCTGTCGTCGCCCACCCAGCAGATGCCGCAATTGGCGGCGGCCATTACTTTTACGGCCTCGTGCGTTACCGTCGTGCCGGGGCCGAGCAAAATACAGTTCAGCATGGCCACCGGCAGACGCACGACGTTGCAGTCGCAGTCGATCCACTTGATGCTGCTGTCGTCAATCTCTATCCGGCCCTTCTCAAGATACAGAAACGGATACTTTTCCTTGACCTGCGGAAGGGTCTCCCGCGTCACTTTTATCAAGAGCCGGGCCGGATTTCCTTCGTCGCCGAGTGTGTTACTCTTCATCGTTGTGGTGGATTATGGTTACTCGCCGCTGGCGATATTTTTTCTTTGGGCCGAACCGCACCGGCACGTCGTTGAGTGCCACCACCTCCGCCTCGCCTTCGTCGCCCGGCGCGTAGTCGCGAACGCGGAACGCCTCCCGGAGCCGCTTCTCTTTGGCGATCGAAGAGGCCGCTTCGAGCGCTGCCACCTCCGAGTCGAATTCGCCCCGGAACACCATATCGGTCGGCGCGCAGCACTTCCGCCCGAAGTAGATGTCCCACACGGGAGCCTTAAGCGCTTCGGCGAACTCCCCGGCCCGTGCCGCCGGAACCTCCAATGCGGCGGCGAACGCGGCCTCCTGCAAATAGTAACGGTAGGTCATCTTCGTGCCGCCGCCCACCGCGCCGCCGCCATCGCGCTTTTTCGGAATCAGCAAAGTTTCCCACTTGTCTTTCTCGTTGTAGCCGCTGCCGACCATCTGGAAGTCGCGGAGCAGCGGCGGTCGCTCGCCGCGTTCGCGCTGGAACGCGAGCACCGTCTGGCGGAGTTCGGCCATTTCGTCGAGTAGTTCGCGCTGTTCGCCGCCCGCGCCGAGGGCGCAGCAGAGCAGCCCGAGCAAGCCCGACTTCGTGGGGAAATCGAGCGTGTCGCGCCGTCCGAAGCGCGAGTCAGCGCCCCACGACTGGAGGGGCGCTTCGAGCCATAACAGGATGAATGGATTGCTCATGATTTCGCTTCGATAAAGTTGCGGATTTCGCTGACCAGCGTGTCGATGCTGAACGTTTCGTCCTCGCCGCCGAAGGTGAACTCCTTTTCCTTGCCGAAGAGCGAGCCGGCCTGCTGCTCCTTTTTGGTGAGATAGTCGGTGAGCGCCTTGATGCTCGGCTGGAGGAATCCGCCGCCTCTTTCGGCTTTGACCGGAGTCTCGAACGGAACCTGAAGGCGCTGGCCCTTGCGGATATAGATTTTCGCGAACTCCCACGGCGACGCGCCCGACTGCGTTGTTTGCCGGGCGCTCGGCACGGCCACGAAGAGCGCTTTGGTGAACGCCTCCACCGCGTCGGCAATGTCCGCGCCGCCGAGGTTCGCCGAAAGCTGGCCGAGGTCGAGGCTGACGTAGCGGTAGTAGGTGGCGGAGTTGAACTCAAGGCTGCCCATGTGCGCCGAACCCGGCTCTTCGGCAAGGTCGTCGAGCGCCGTGAAGAACTCGACCTCGTTGCTCACCTTGTGGGTCGAAATGGCATGAGCGAACGACGCGGCAGCCTCGACGTTCAGCTCGGCAGCCTGCGCCACCATCCGCCCGAACAGCGCGATGTCGAGGCCGTCTTTGGCCGGGTCGAGCGTTTTCTTCGAGAGCTTCGCCAGCTCCTTGTCGTTGAACTTCGCGGCGTCGAACTCCTTTTCGGCGGCGTACTGCGCGTAGGCGCTGGCCTCTGTTTCGCTGAAAAAGAAGAGCGTGTCGTTGCTGAAGGCGGCGGCAATCTTCTCACCACACGCCTTAGCAGCCTCATCATCCGCGCCGAGTGCGACGCAGGCTTTGGCAACGTAATCGGCGACCTTTTTGCTGCGGATGCCGAGCCTCACGCCGAGTTCGTGCATTTCGAGGCGCACTTGCCGCTTCCAGCACTGCGAGCTGACGCGGGCGCGGGTGGAGCCGCCGACCATCGCCGTTTTCGGAGCGCCAACGTCGTCACGGTTCAGGCAGGTAACCGGAAAGGACTGGAGGATGTGGAATTCGATGCGCTGGCCCTTGAATGGATTGTTGTTCATGGTGGTATGGTTTTAGTGGTTTGAGTTGTCTTTGAGAGGTTCGATCTGCAACAGCCCGAAGCCGAACGCGCGGCCCCGGCCAATGCCTTTGTTGAAGCTTTCGATGAAGAGGTCGCGGTTTTCGACCCGCAGCATTCCCGACACGCGGGCCGCTCCGTGGGTGACGGTACGGTCGCCCTGCTTGCTGAACTGCATCACCGGCAGCATCCGCACGTCGAGCCGCGCCGGATCGACGCTGAATCCCCACGACGTCTGCGACTTGCCGCCGAACCACGCCGCCACCTCCTCGCGGGTTTTGATGGGCACGCGCTTGCCGCTTTTGTTCTCCTTGCGCGTGGGGTTGAGCGTTACCTCGAACTTGTAGAAGCGGTGCTGGAGGAACTCTTCCGGCACAGGTCTGGAAACCAGTTCGCCGTGCGCCGGTTGCAGCGGCGGCCTGTCGGAGAGGATGAGGATTTTGCGCCCTTTGGCGTCGCCCCCCTTGTCGGCGAACAGAAAGCCGCTTGGCACGCTCGACCGCTTTTCGGCTTCCGAGCGCACGTCCTCGAAGAGGCTGTAAATGACGCGGTGCAGCGAATAGCTGTCCGTAATGCGCAAGGCCTTGACGTCCTTGCGGCTGAGGGTGAGCATCGTGGCAATCATGCCTTCACCTCCTCGTTTTCGGTTTTGGCGGCGTGGCGGTAAAAGTCGGTCGCCCAATCCGTTTTGATGCGGTTGCTGTCGTCATTGAACCAGAGGAGCTGGCTGAGCAACTCGGCGTAGTCGAGCGTTACCGCCGCTTTCGAGTCGATAAGGCTGAAGAGCGGGCGCAGAATCCGGCACGCCTCCTCAACCGAATTGCAGGCAAGCAGCCGCCGGAGCCGCGCTTTGGCCTGATCGCTCTTGCTCCGATCTTCGTAGCAGAAGGCGATAGCCTTGCCGATGCCCGCTGAGCCGTTGCGCTCCGCTTTGGCCCGCGCGATGGCTGCGGCGATGGCGGCGTAAGGAATGCGCTCGAACGGTTTTTCGAGGTCGATGTTGAAGCCCGCCAGGTACTCCCAGCTCTGGTACTCGGTCGCCGGATTATCGGCTCGGCGAAGCGCGGCGGCGGCCCCCTTGTCGCGCTGGCACAGGCCGATCACGAACTCCACGAACTGTTTCTGCCTACCGGTTTTCTTTTCTTTTTCGTTGTCCATAACGGTTGGATTTATCGGTTGTTGATGAAATTCTACTCAAAATTCGGACGGCACTCCGCCCACGCGTCGATCTGCCTCCATCAATTCGCGGATGAATTTTTTAAGGTCTTTTTGGCACTCCGCCCACGCATCGATCTGCCGTGCCGTCTCCTTCGGGCAGTAGGCGTCGTAAGACTGCAAGGCGAGCAAGTTTATCGCCTCGTGGATGGCGGGAAGCTTGTCTGGCTCGCCGCAGGCATCGACCAGCTCCGGGAAGCGCCGTTCGCAGAGCTGCCAGAATAATTCTACAGCTTTTTTCCCCATTATTGTTGAAGCTCTTTCTTTGGGCTTTTTTTCTTTTTTTGGTTCAAATGAGTCATAATAATTTATGACTCCATTTTTGACTTTATTTGCCATTATTTCAAGAATGCTTATTTCTCCGAAGAATTTGTCATACCATAAGTTGTTCCACATGTCGGGGTCGAGTTCTACCGATGATTCTACAAAATCATTAGTAGCTTTTGCATATTGCTCGCCAGTTTGAAATGACACCTGAAGTCCTCCCGACCAAACGCCGATTTTATCTCCAGGTTTATTGTATCGTTTTGGCCATCTGCTCAAACCGTATTTTATGAACAGACAAACAAACTTGTTGTTTTTGTTGCTATCGAAAACAGCAAGGATTGATACTAACTCGCGCCACGGGCGCTTCTCTGGATTGACCAGTATGGCTTTCGGCGGATTTTGCTGATTATCGATCGTCATACTTGGTTCTAACCAGCCCTCTTGATGACTTGGATAAGGGAGGCCGTCGATATAATAAATCCCGTCGTCGTGCAAGAGTACGAATCGTGAAAGCGATACAAGAGTCCCCATGTAAGATTTTTTGAGAGATAGTGCGGCGTCGCATTCTCTGCTGACAGGCATGTTTTCCCAAGGTGGAGTTCCAATTCCTTTTTCCCAGAATGGCAAGTTGTCGATCTCTTCCTGCGAAAGAAGATTCATGATGAGCGTATCAATTATCGTCGAACCGAAAAGAAAGGTGTGCAAATAACCATTTCGACCTAAACTCGGTCCGGGTTTTGCCGGTTTTCCTTTGCCTTTGACTTTTTCTTCTGATGGATAAATGTTCTTGTTAATCTGCGTTCCGCCAAAAGCGAAGTTCATGACCGAAACAATGAATAACGCTTTTTCGGCATCTGTTTGAGCCTTAAGTGTCTGGAACTGACTCAGAATGGAATCATTTTCAGACGGAAGACTTGGATAAAATCCGGGTCCAATTTGTTTCGCATTCTCTGTTTCAGATAAAATTCCGGCAGCGCGTTGAGATTCCATCCAGTCAAGAATTGCGGGCATCTGCAAAAACGGCTTGTCGCCGAAGAGCCAGAAGCGGTCGCGCCATTTTTCGAGGTAGGCGCGGCAGGCGCGGCGGAAAGTTTCGGCGTCGAGCTGTTCGAGCGCCTCGGTGGTTTCCGGCGTGCAGGCGGCCTGGCCGATGGCGAGCAGGAGCTTGGTGAGGGCGATCTTCTGCACGGGGTTGCCGCCGAGCGCGGGAATGCGTGGATCGCTGAAGATGTCGGCGAGACTCACGAGGCCTTTGCCGATGGCCGGAATCCACGGCTCGTCGATCAGGTTGAAACGGTTGTGCATGGCTGTGTCGATGAGGGTTATCGTTTTTTGTACTGGTAGCCCAGTCGTGGGTTGTAACTCAGTTCGTATTTCTCCGCCGCCGCGCCGCCACCGGGCAACCTCAACAGGCCACCCTCGCCCACGATGGCGACGCGCAAAAGGCTTTCGCTCTTCGACGGATCGCCGAGGTAGAAGTAGGGCTTGAGCCACGTGAGCGTGTTGCGTCCGGGGTCGGCGGGCGCGGCGTACTCGGCCACCTTGAGGGTTTGCGTGGCGAGGCGGGCGGCGAGCTGCCGCTGCTCGCGCTTCCGCCCGGCGGCGAAGTCGTGCGGCAGGGTGAGCTGTTGGCCGTCGAGCAGCGTCACCGTGGTTTCGTGCGCCGCATGGTTGTGGCTGACCGATTGCAGCAGGAGCAGCTCGACGGTGTCGATGTCGCTGTAACGGGTGGCGACATTGGTGTCGGGTCTTGCGTCGAGGCCGAACGAGACCCCCTGGAGCGCGAAGCTTTCGAGTATCTCCCTGCGCCGCTGGAGGTCGGCTTTGTGTTTTGCCATCGCCTCGCTCTCCGGCCTCGCTTCGTAGGTGCGTTCGAGCAGGTCGCGAATGTCGCCCGGCAGCGAAAGCGCTTCCACGCCGCTCCACGCCTGAAGCGTTCGCAAGAGCACGTATGGGCTATAGACTTTCGCGCTTTTGCCGAACGCCTCGCCGGGATTCTGCTCGGCGGCCTCGAACTGTGCGCTGACGATCCACGCCTCGCACCTCGCTCCGGCAGGGCGCTGGTGGAAGCTGTGCCGCCACAAGCGTCCGATGCGCTGCAAAAGCATGTCGGTGGGGCAGAGGCGCGTGACGAGGAAATCGGCGTCGATGTCGAGCGACTGTTCGAGCACCTGCGTGCCAACGAGAATCCGCCCCCGCTCGCGCCGCGCCGCCGCACCATCCGCACCGTAGCGCGTCACCCACTTCTCTTCGAGCGCCTCGCGGTCGCAGTGGATGAAGCGCGAATGGAGCAGGCCGCACTCGATCGCCATGCCGCTCGACCGGGCGGCGAGGAGTTTGAACGCCTCCTGCGCTTCGGTGACGGTGTTTTCGATCCAAAGCACCTGCTGGCCGGAATCCGCCCGGTTGAGCGCTTCATCCATTGCTTCGTCGATGTCGAGCGTCTGGTGGATGGCGACACGGTTTCCGGGCATCGTTTCCGGCGCGATTTCGACCGGTTCCCGCGCCTCGGCGGGCAGGGCGGAGATGAGCGGGTAGGCCGCCTCCGCGCTTCGGGCCGCGCCGAGCAGGGCGCTTCGGCGCTCTCCGGTGAGGGTGGCGCTGAGGATGATGACCGTGCAATGCAGCTGCCGCAACTCGCGCACCAGCCGGTCGAGAATGGTGCCAGTGTAGGCGTCGTAGCTGTGCACTTCGTCGAGAATGACCACTTTGCCCGCCAAGCCGAAGGCGCGGACGAAGCCGTGTTTGACGTTCATCGAGGCCATCAGCGCCTGGTCGATGGTGCCGACGGCGAAGGGGGCGAGCAGCCCGCGCTTCGATGCGCTGAACCACGAGCAGCCGGGGGCGGCATCCGCGCCGAACTCGAACTTTTGCAGCCCAGCGTTGCTGTGCACGAGCAGCGCGTTTCGGTGGGGCGAGTCCGCTTCGAGCACTTTGTCGAGAAAGCGCTCGACCCGCTCGTGGATGCGGTTGGAGGTGAGCTGCGTCGGCAAGGCGAAGTAGATGCCGCGAGCCTTGCCAGCCGATACGAGGGCGTAGGCGGCGTAGAGCGCGGCCTCGGTTTTGCCGATGCCCATCGGCGCTTCGAGGATGTACGCGCCGGGGCGACAGGCCTTTTCTATCAGGCTGCGCTGGATCGGGCGCGCCTCGAACCCGAAAATCTCCCGGAACGACAGCCCCGGCCTGAGGCGCGGCGGCGTGAATCCGGCTGCATCGACGGCGTCGGCGATGCAGCTTTGCCACGCCTCGCCGGGATCGTCGAACGTCGCGCCGGAGCCGATCCAGTCCGCCACGGAGGTCAGCCCGGCCAGCACGCGGGCGTGCAGCAAATTGCGGATTTTCGGGAACCGCTCGCCTGTCGCCTCCGCGAGCCGCTCCAGCAGCCGCGCCCGCTGACGTTGCCACGCCGCGCCGCCGAACGCCTCCGCATCAGCGGTTTTGCCCGCGAGTTTCGGCGCGTAGCCGTGGTGGCAACCGGCAATCGCGGCGATGTCTTTGCCTGCCTCCAGTGCTTCGAGAGCGCACTGACTGACGCCCGCGTGGCCGCCCCAATTTTTTTCGATCTCCGAATCGACATCGTTCAACACATCGAGAATCGTCGGATCGGCGTTCCCGATCGCCGTGTAGATTTTTTTCTGGAAGGTCGGGCTGACCTTGCCGATGTCGTGGCTGGCGGCGACGAGCGCCGAGCCGTCCGGAAAAAACGACTCGCGCAGGAAGGCGGGCGAGCGGGCGATCAGCTCCCGTGCCACCTCGCCCGCGATGCGGCAGTGGTCGAGCACCGTTCGCCCGGCAACGGAGCGGCTGGCGTCGATTTTCCGTGATTTCGCGAGGCAGCGTTCGAGCGGCAGCGGCGGATGCTCAACGGGCGCATCCGCATTTTTCAGGGATTTGGGGTAGTGACGCATATGCGATCGGGTTGTGAGGTTTGAACGGCGTTGTCATGCAAGGCAAAAACGGTCAACCGGGCCACAATGAACCGGAATTGCTGGCGCGCGGGGTCGGGGTAACATATCAATGTAAAAATCTGGTACAAAGAAACGTGAGCTCAGCGGTCTGAAATAGCAATAGCAAGAAAATTCGCCAGATTTCGCGTCAGTGCCGGTTTGGTGACATTGCGCTGAGGTGATCCCACGGAGAGCCTGAATGGAACTTTGGCGGGTGGAAAAGTGTTTCAATGTTTTGTACTTGTTGTTGTCAAACATTTTTTATGAACAGATAAAAGGAGGAAATAACTATGGCACTCACACTTTATGGCAAAGACCCCCTGAAGATGTTCGAAGATGTGTTCAACGAAAGGCTGACACCGTTCATCAGTTCGATGGGCTCGATGATGGCGCCGGCCTTCAAGGTGGATATCAGTGAAGATGAGAAGGCTATCTATCTCTCAGCCGACATTCCCGGCGTAAAGAAAGAGGATGTAAAGGTAAGCATTGAGGACGATGTCATTAGCATCAGTGCGGAGCGCACTCAGGAAGAGGAGGAGAAAAAGAAAAACTACCACCGGGTCGAACGCTCGTGGGGTAGCCTGTCAAGAAGTTTCACCATCGGTGACAACGTGGATAGTGACAACATCACCGCCAATTACGATAATGGCGTGCTGAAGGTCGTTATTCCGAAAAAGGAACCCGAACAGAAAAAGAGCAAAGAGATCGCCGTCAGCTGATTTTTCTTCAGAACACAGGACTTCCCCAGCCTCATGTTTCAGACATGGGGCTTTTTTTATGGTTTCGTGGTGCGGGGAAGGCGATTGTGTCCGTCAGTTTTTCAACAGGACGGCTTTGTGTTCCCGCGGCACGTAATAATCCCCGGTAATTCCGTTGTTTGAAAAGAGTATCTGCCAGAGCTGGACGTTTCGGGCTCGGAACGATCCGGCGGCGCTGAGCAGGTAGTAGCGCCACATACGGTAGAAGCGCTCGTCGTAGGCGTGGCGAAGTTGCGGCCAGTGCTCTTCGAAGTTCCGGTGCCAGGCCATGAGGGTGCGGTCGTAGTCGTTGCCGAAGGCGTGCCAGTCCTCGATGAGCTGCTGGCCCTCGGCGGCTGTGGTGATCTGCCGGGCCGACGGGAGCATAGAGTTGGGAAAGATGTACTTGTGCGTCCATTTGTCGGTGTGGGTCGAGGAGCGTTTGCTGCCGATGGTATGCAGCAGGAACAGGCCGTCGCTTTTGAGGCAGTTGCGTGCG
This sequence comes from Chlorobaculum tepidum TLS, assembly GCF_000006985.1. Taxonomy (NCBI): domain Bacteria; kingdom Pseudomonadati; phylum Chlorobiota; class Chlorobiia; order Chlorobiales; family Chlorobiaceae; genus Chlorobaculum; species Chlorobaculum tepidum. The sequence goes on along the minus strand of NC_002932.3, from coordinate 1,867,657 downwards.
ATCTCGAAAAAGCGCCGGTAGTTTTTTACGCCCACGTGCTCGAACATGCCGATGGAGTAGATGCGGTCAAAGCTGCCGTCGAGCTGGCGGTAATCGACGAGCCGCACCTCGACCGGGAGGTTGTTTCGCAGCTTGTCGGCCATCTTCTTCTGCTCGCTCGATACCGTGACGCCGGTGACGCTCACGCCGTAGTGCTCCGCTGCGAAGCGTGCCGCGCCGCCCCAGCCGCAGCCGATGTCGAGCACCCGCATTCCGGGCTGGAGTTCAAGCTTGTTGAAGATGAGGCGCAGTTTGTTCTCCTGCGCTTCGTTGAGGTTGCGGGCGTCTTTCCAGTAGCCGCAACTGTAGAGCATCCGCTTGTCGAGCATTGCCTCGTACAGGTCGTTGCCCACGTTGTAGTGGACTTCGCCGACCGTGAATGCCCGCGAGGGTTTTTGCAGGTTGACGAGCACGCCGAGGATGTTGCCGAGGGCGCGGCTCGCTTGCGAAACTTTCGCGTCGAGCCGTGCGCGAAGCACACGGTAAAAGAACTGGTCGAGCGCCTCGCAGTCCCACCAGCCGTCCATGTACGATTCGCCGATGCCGAGGTGCGACTCAGTGACGACGCGCTTGTAGAAATGCGGATTGTGGACGGTGATGTCCCACGGATTGCTGCCTCCGATGGCGATGCCCGCCGATTCGAGCAGCGCTCGCAATTTGCTTTCGTAAATGCCGCTCATAGCTTCTCCGGTGAGGTTGGCGTAGCTGTTTTTTGCGCGTTTATGCAGGCATGGAGGCGAGAAAGGCTTCGATCTCACTGATCTTCTGCTCCGAAAGCGCGAGGCTGGCGGCCCTAACCGTGTCTTCGACCTGCACCGCGGTGCGTCCGCCGACAATCGCCGCCGTGACCGCCGGATGGCGGAGCGTCCAGTCGATGGCGACTTCGCCCGGCGAGGTGTTGTGCTGCTTGCCGATGCGGCGCAAAAGCTCGACCAGTTCAAGATTGGCGGAGAGGCGCGGTTCCTGGAACTCCCTGTTGAATTTGTCTACAAGCGCTTTCGGCAAGGTGATCATAAGTGATACCCTTATTCTCGTTTATCCTGCTTTCAATATCATATCAATAAAGATAAAATTCAAACTATTCTTGATTTTGCTTGGCTTTTGTGGTAGCTTTTAAGGGATTTCATTACAGAACACTGTTGATGAGCGTCACATGAAACGAAATATGAAGAAAAGAACTAATAACTTGTTAGCTTCAAGAACATGAAAAAGAACAGAAATACGGTAATCGGAATATTTAGCATTGTTTTCGGAGGCATGATCTATGTGTTATGGCGTAAGCAAAGCTTGCTCATGTTTTCATGGTTTTATTCCATAGGGCTAAAACCTTTTGTTGCCTTATTGAGAGAATTTGCTCATTCATACTCATTGGTCATGCCAGAATGGGTTTACTTTTCTTTGCCAAATGCACTGTGGGCGTTTGGAGGCATCTTGCTTTTTTACAGCATTTGGAAGGATGCCTGTTCAGAGAGGATGTTCTGGGTGCTATTGTTTTCCATGACAGCAGTTGGCTCCGAAATTGGCCAATTGGTAGGAATCGTTCCGGGAACCTACGATACTACTGACATATCTCTAATGCTCATCTTCATTCCGCTAGCAATTACCATAGGTAACAAAAATCACGCAATAAAGGAGGTAAGCGATGCAAAAGGTCTATAAACATGTACTGTCTGGGCTTTTATTATTAATGCTCTGTATATTGGCGGCAGGAAGCTTTGGCGTTGGCGCGGCAGGAAACTCCGACGATGGCGCTACGACCACGAATTACAAGATTGGAGAGACAGCACACGTGGGGTATATGTCATACGCTGTATGGAAAGCCTTCTACCGAAACCAGCTCAGTGATAATCCATACATCAATCAACCTCCAGATGCCGCGTATCTGTTCGTCGACATCACGGTTCGCAACGACGATAAAGAGGCGAGAACAATCGCACCCTTCAAGCTCATAGACGAAAACGGCGCCGAATATGAGACAAGCAGCAACGCATGGTCGGTTGATGGCAGCATCGGTATTCTGGATAGTTTGAATCCGGGTGTAGAGAAACGCGGGTATATTGTTTTTGATGTTCCGCGGGGCAAGCACTACAAGTTAGAGGTATCAGGTGGATACTGGTCCAGCGATAAGGCTCTCGTCGATCTCGGACTAAAATGATGCCCAACAAGGCGCTCCAGCGGACTGACCGACCGCCGCTCCGCGTCGGTCGGTCAGTCCGCCCCTGAGCTTCGGCGTTAGCCCCCAAATACAATAAGCGGAGTGTTTTTGAAAGTTCAAGCGTCATTGATTGATTTTGTCTTAAAGGAATGGTTGCTGGTAGGCTCTGGCGTGGTTTTGGTGTTGACGTCCGTTTATATAAAGCGTTTGCCAGAATACTCAGCCAATGAAATACAGGTTCTATTTCTCCTGTTTGTTTTATTTATTGCAGTAAATGGACTGCTGAAAAGCGGAACTATATTAAAAATCGCTCAAAAAATAGAGAAAGGGAAGCTCATACCCTTAAAGTTGGTAGTAATAACATTTTTCCTTTCAATGCTGGTAACGAACGATATTTCTCTAATAGTTATTGTACCGCTCACGTTATCACTTACTGTAAATAGGAAAGGAATACTTGTAATTCTCGAGGCATTGGCTGCCAATGCAGGGTCGGCATTAACACCAGTAGGCAATCCTCAAAACCTTTTTATTTACTGGTTCTATAATGTTCCCCCAGGCGTATTTATCAAAACAATAGCACCGTTTTCTTTGATGTTTCTCGTTTTGTTAATAATTGCCTCGCTTTCTTTTAGAACCAAAAGAGTGTTACAGGAAAACCATGTTCAGAACATAAATAAAAAAGCATTTGTTTATGGTGTGTTGCTTGCTATTGTGCTCCTGGCAGTCTTTCATGTTCTTCCTGTTTTAAGTGCCGTTGTGGTCATCCTTTTTGCGCTGATTTTTGACCGAAAATCTCTGAATGTTGATTATGCGCTATTATTTAGTTTCCTTTTCTTTTTTGGTATTGCCGACAATCTCAAGGTAATTTTAGGTCCCAAAATCACTCATTCTGAGCATATTTTCCTGTTTTCAGTCTTGGCAAGCCAGGTTATGAGTAATGTTCCAGCAGCACTGTTGTTTGCTAATTGCACGCCCAAGTGGCAGGCATTGTTGTGGGGCGTGAATGCAGGAGGATTTGGCAGTTTATTTGGTTCACTGGCAAATCTGATAGCTTACAAAATATATGTCAAAAACAAGGGTACAAATGATACTGTTGGATTTACTGTCAAGTTTCTCGTCATAGGTTACATTGCATTATTTGTATCAATAGGGCTATATTTTCTATTGTATGGTGCGGATGTTTCGTTATGAAATATCAAGGAGCTAACAAGGCGCTCCACCTGACCGCTATTCTGCTACGTTCCATAACGGCAGGTGAGCTTAAGCGTTATGTGCAAACAAATGAGAAATGTATAAATGGCAAAATTTAAAAAGGGGTATCCATGTAAATGCTGTAATCCCTATTGGTGGTGAACAAAAGAGCGCATTCCTTAGATGACGTCGCAATATCTTGTGCCCACAGCACTCAGATGGACAGCCTTTAAATTTAATAATGGCAAGCCATATCACGGCTCAGAGGCCGCCATGAAAGGATGCCTAAAATAAAGTGGAAAAGAAAATGATCATCCATATACGCAGAACCGACGAGAAACAGCGCTGGCTCTTTTTTTCCACACTGCTCAATGCTACGCTGGCAGTGGCCAAACTGGGATGGGGATGGATGATGGGTTCCACACTCGTTGTCGCGGACGGTATACACTCCATCTCCGATGTGTTCGGGGCGCTGCTCATCTTCCTTGCGCTTTTTTTTGCCGCTCATAAATCCGAGCGCTTCCCCTACGGTTTGCACAAACTTGAAGATATGGCGGCAGTCCTTGGTGGTTTGGGGATACTCTACGCAGGGTATGAGATCATCCATTCGGTCTTTTTTGAAGCAGGTATCAAAACTCCAGAAGCAATCTGGACCACGATTGGCTTCATTTTGGCGATTGTCTTTATACAGTACACTTTCTACTTTTTCGAGCTCAAAGCAGCACAACGGCTCGGATCGCCTGGTGTCAAAGCTGATGCGGTAAACTGGCTGGGAGACATCGGAGCGGGGATGATCGTCGTCATCGGTCTGGTAGCCCATCATTACAAGGTCCCATATGCTCAGGAAGTCTCGGTGATCATCATTGTACTGATGATTCTAAAGGGCGCTTATGATGTACTAAAAGAGGGATTGCTTTCCTTGCTTGATGCAGCCGACATAGAGATGAACGATACCATCCGTAACATCGTCATGGCAGAGCCGGATATTACTAATATCAAACGATTAAATGTACGAAAATCGGGCAGCGTCTATTTTGCCGATATCGAGTTGAGTATTGCAGAAGTCGCTACGGCAAAAGCACACAAAAGCATTGATGAAGTGGTCAACAGGTTGCATGAAGAGATAAACACACTCGAAGCGGTGACCATCCATTATGAGCCCGATCATCCACCCTACAGGACTGTTGTCAGGCTTCTGGATAAAGACAAAAAACACCTGAGCATACACTTCGGTCAAACGGCATGGTTGGAGATCACGCATATTGAAGCAGATAATAAGCAAATCAGCAAGGAATTTGTCAAAAATTCCGCAGTTATAGCACCCAAAGGCAAGGCTTTCAGGCTGGTTGCCTATCTGCTTTCTATCCATACAGACACGATTGTCATGGGTAATGCAGAATTAGATGAGAATATACTGACGTTGTTTGAGGCATTGAACATTGAAGTCAAAAAAGAAAAAAATGATGAAACATGAAAAATATATTTTGCTAGTTTAGAACCTACTAAAAATAGTTTTTTACTTTTTTCCCTCAATTGCCTTGATAAATATATTATGCGTATTTTGGAGTATGGAGTGAGAGAAGAAACACCAGATAACCCGTAAAACTTAAATTTTAAGAAAAAAACTAAACATGGGTTCACTTTGGTGTTTAAGTTATATTGAGAAAACTGCAAACATACAGATTTCGTAAAAATATCAAATACTGGCTGGAAAGGTGGCACGCATGCTCAGGTACTCCGTGAACACAGCGCATAACAAGGCGCTTGTTTGGGCGCAAACGAAGCGGAGCGTAGTTTGCGCCGCACAGCTTGCTCGTTATGACGGACAGAGCGAAGCAAGGCTTCGCCGCAGTCAAAGGAGAATTATGGGCACCTCTAAAAAGGGTGATCTGAAATATTCCCGGTTTTGTATTTCAACGAAACAGGGCCATTCTGCCCTGCAAAGCAGTTATTTATTGACAGTATTGTCCCTGTAAACAGCTTTTCAGCCGCGACAGGGCGTAGTTATCCCCAGAGAAAGACGTTGTGCACTTTTTTGTTGAGCTGCGTGCAGCGCATCAGGTTGTAGGGTCAGGTTCGTCAGACCGATCTTTGCAACGGCCCGCACAGAGCCGATCGTTCTGACATACATCGCTTTCATCGAGTTGGTCATGAAGCCAAACACATGCTCGACTCGCGCACGGCTCTTTGATTTCACCCGATTCGAGGCTTTTTGCTCTTCGGTCAGCGGATGGCCTTTCGTTCCTTTTTCGTGGACTTCATTGGTCATTTCACACTCGTCGATAATAGCTTGCTGTCCGACATAGGCGCTGTCGCCGTACAGCGGCTGGCCCATATCTTGTTTTTCGAGCAGCGCTTCCAGCTCTTGGGAATCGTGCTTGCAGGCGGGCGTTACCATCCAGTTGTTGATGAGTTTGGTGCCTTTATCGACCTTGACATGGTTTTCTTCAACCACCGGGCATCGACATCTTTCTGGCGCAGCTTGTTGGGCTTCTGTTTCCAGGCTTCCGGCGTCTGGCCCTGCTTGATCTGAGCGTTTTGGTCGCGGCTGTTGCGCTGGCGCGGCACCTCGACAATGCTGGCATCGACCAGTTGTCCGTTTCGAGCAAAGATACACTGCTCATCGAGCGCCTGATTGAAGCGGAAAAACAACGCCTCGATAAGTTCTTCCTGAATAAGGGTTTCCCGGAATTTCCAGATGGTTTTGCTGTCCGGAACCTTGTCGCTCGCTTTCAGGCCAAGGAATCGCTTGAAGCTCAAACGGTCGGTGATCTGGTACTCCATCTGGTCGTCGGAAAGGTTGTACAGGCTCTGGAGAATGAGGAGTTTGAACATCATCAACCGGTCGAACGGTGGGCGACCCATGTTCTTGCGATTGGCTGGCTTGCTGAAAGCTACTTCGAGAATGGGAGCAAAAAGTTGCCAGTCGATATGCGCTTCAAGTTTGACGAGCGGATCCTTGAGTTTGGTGAGGCGTTCGAGCAGAAAATGCTCATCAAAAAAGCCAGGCGGGTTGATGTTTTTCATAGCAGCGCAGTCGGGTTGATAGGTACTACGTCAACATACGGATATTTCAAGACTTATATCGCAGCTACGTCAATATATTTCAACGCTTTATATTATTGCCGACTTTTTAGAGGTGGCCTTATACCACCCCCACTTTCCAGGGGCATATCAACAAGCCACTACACATGGACAAGCCAGTGAGTTAAACATTGTGTGCAAGGTGAAGAAACATACGCATCATCATCTTAATTTTTGTAAATTGATTGAACATCTTAATTTTTGTAAATTGATTGAAAATTTTTTTTAAAAAAATGGAGGAAATAAGTTATGAAAATTCAAAATGTTAATGCTATCGAGATTCTCGATTCGAGAGGAAACCCAACCGTTGAAGTGAATTTAAAACTTGAAGACGGTACTATTTCTCGTGCAATGGTTCCAAGTGGAGCATCAACGGGAGAAAGAGAAGCAACAGAACTTAGAGATGGCGACAAAAAGCGCTATGGCGGTAAAGGTGTTTTAAAAGCTGTCGAGAATGTTAATTCAGCCATTGCAAAAGCCATTGAGAATAAACACTTTACCAATCAACGAGAATTGGACTATTTTCTTATTGAACTTGACGAAACTAATAACAAATCTAAACTAGGGGCTAATGCGATACTTGGTGTTTCAATGGCTTTTGCCCGTGCAAAAGCGCAAAGTTCACGTACTCCGCTATATCAATATTTAGGCGGCAGTAATGCTCACATTATGCCTGTTCCCTGTATGAATGTCATCAATGGAGGTAAACATGCAGACAATACAATAGACTTTCAGGAATTTATGATTGCTCCACATAACGCTCCATCGTTTAGAGAATCAATCCGTATGGGCGAAGAAGTTTTTCACGCCTTGAAAGCTGTATTAAAGTTAAAAGGATTAAGCACTGGCGTTGGAGATGAAGGCGGTTTTGCTCCAGACTTAAAATCCAATGAACAAGCCGTTGAAATGATATTAGAAGGGATTACTAAAGCTGGTTATAAGCCAAGTGTAGATGTTAGTATTTGTCTTGACCCGGCTTCAAGTGAAATGTGGGAAAATGGGAAATACAAATTCTTTAAAAGTACTCAGAAATTGGTTTCCAGTGATGAAATGGTGAAATTGTGGGAAAGCTGGGTAAATCAATACCCAATTGTATTACTAGAAGATGGAATGGCTGAAAATGACTGGGAAGGTTGGAAAAATCTTACAGATGTAATCGGAAACAAAATCGAGATTGTTGGCGATGATTTGTTCTGTACTAATAAATCAATTTTATTAAATGGTATAAATAAAGGCGTTGCAAATTCTATCCTGATAAAATTGAATCAAATAGGTACTGTGACAGAGACTTTAGAAACGATTGAACTTGCATATAAAAATTCATATAATTGTTTTGTTTCCCATCGGAGTGGAGAAACGGTTGATAGTTTTATTGCCGATTTGACAGTAGGAATTAATGCTGGACATCTTAAGAGTGGTAGTGGTTGTCGAGGAGAAAGAATAGAAAAATTCAATCAACTTATGCGGATTGAAAATGAATTGGGTAAATCAGCTCAATTTGCAGGATTGAAAGCCTTTAAAAATGCAAAATAAAAACTGAAATTAATAACGCCAAGCACACAACACACAATATAAAACAGTTAGGGTTCAGTGGTTTGCGATGGTTTGGTTCTCGCGCCAACTTTCTTATCGGTGGACAAGAACGTAGCCTAAAAAACCAGCCGTTTCATATTGTCAAACGTTAGCTTTTACTATTCAAAGGAGACTTATTATGAGCACTAAATTCGATGTTATCATAATTGGAGGTGGCCCTGGTGGAACCCCGGCCGCTATGCAGTTAGCTTCTCAAGGCAAAACCGTTTTACTTGTTGAAGAATCTGGAAAACTTGGAGGTGCATGTTTGTTTGTCGGTTGCATTCCGTCCAAGATTATCCGGCATTGGGCGGATGAGTATGCTGTTAAGCTCAAATACTCTGCTCAGGAGGCTCTGTCACCAGAGGACAGAGAAGCGGCGTGGAATGAGATTATGCGTAAAATGCAGACCATTCTCAGTCAACGATCTGGTGCAGCGATGCAAATGTTAAAGCATTTGTCAAATCTAAGGTTTGTTGCTGGTCATGCCAAATTTGTTTCTAATAATGAATTGGTTATCAACGAAAAAGATACCGGACGAAAAGAAAAATATACCTTCAATAAGGCCATTATAGCCACGGGGTCTCACTCTTTCATACCTCCCTTCAAGGGCAATGGTGTTCAAGATGTGTTGACAAGCGAAGTACTTTTTTCGCAAGATAAACTTCCCGAATCACTACTTATTATCGGAGGGGGGCCAATCGGTATTGAATTGGCTCAAATGCTTACCAAGTTAGGCACGAAATGCACAATCATTGAACTGCTTGATAGCATTCTGTATGGCGTTGTTGAGACAGAGTTTGTCTCAATCATTAGCAATCAGCTTTCTAGCTTAGGAGTCAACATTTACACCTCATCCCAAGTGCAGGAAATCAATAAGTCCGATGGGCATTTTGATGTGACATTCACAGATGCAAATGGCTCTGAGCACAAAGAAAATTTCGAGGATGTGCTTGTAGTTACAGGAAAAGTACCGAATATTGAATCTCTCAATTTAGATTCGACTGATATAAAATACGACCGAAAAGGGATCATCGTTGATGAATATCTTGAAACTTCCGTGAAGGGTATTTATGCTACAGGCGATGTCACTCATGGGCCGAAATTTGCTCATACTGCCACCTATGAAGCTCATATAGCATCAGCAAATATTTCAGCGGGAAATAATCAGAAAGTCGATTTTTCCAAAAACACCTGGGTACTATTCTCTGAGCCGGAGATTGTTGCAGCAGGGTTTACAGAGGCTCAGGCCGTTCAAGAAGGGTATGATATTATTACCGGTGTGTATGATTACAAAATTGACGCAGCTGCTCAAGTTATGAATTCGCCTTTTGGCTATCTGAAGTATGTGGTCAACAAAAAAAACTCGGAAATTATAGGCGTCCACATTTGCATGAATAACGCATCATCGTTGGCAGGAGAAGCCTCATTGATTATAGCAAATCGATTAATTCTCAAAAATGTCGCCGAAACAATACATCCGCACCCTACTCTGACGGAAGCATTTGGCATATTGGCCCAAAAGATGCTCAGTAAAAGCTAACAAGGCGCTCCACCTGACCGCTATTCCGCTACGCTCCATAACGACAGGTGAGCTTAAGCGTTGCGCTGCCAGTCGTCCGCAGGAAGGTTCAGCGCCCGCTCGCGCGTCATCGCGCCGGTGAGCATTCCTGAAAGCATTGGCGAATAGACGATGACGCCGATGGCGCGGTTCTCGTCCCACACAAGCCCGCACTTGGTGAATACCAGCGGCTTCTCGCAAAGACCTCGCAGCGCTTTGCCTACAAGCTCCTCGGCGTGGCCGAGGCCGTACACCGCCGCCGTATCGATCCAGTTGATGCCACGCTCCACAGCTTTCTCAATCGCCTCGATGGCGTCACGGTCGCTCTGCGCTCCCCAGCCATAAGCTCAGTTCGCGCCTCCGATAGCCCAGCAGCCGAACCCGACCGGCGTGAGCTCCATATCCGTCGTTCCCAACCGTCGCATCTCCATGAGCAGGTAGTGTTTGTTGAAAAACGTCGTGAAGGTCTTGAGTATATCCTTGCCACTATGAAATCTCTTTCTGTCGCCTGTTCGTTCTGGTATGATTGAGAGAGGGGAGAATCAGAAAAACAGAAACCCCCCGGAGTTCGGAGGGTTTTCTGTTGATGTTGTCGCTGACGATCAGCAGTTGCGGACGGTGCTGGATGTACGATCCCTGATCGTTGATTCGTCGAACTCGTCCCAGTTGTGTTCGTCGTGCTCTCGCTGGTAGCCGGCTTCCTTGAGACCGAAGCTCATGTCGGCGATCATTTCTGGCCTCCGCTCTTTCAGGTTCTTCGCCTCTTCCTGCGTCAGGATTCGCGACTGGTCGAAACCGAGGTCGATCTCGATCTTGCGGTTCTTGGTCTTGACGCGGTCGATGTCGTAGAAACGCTTGGTGAGCGTAGTCTTCGCGAACGCTTTTAGGCAGCCGAGCATGTACTTGCGCACATACGGATCCTTGATCCACGGGTAGCTGAAGAAGGTCTTGCGAGCGTAAAAGCGACCGTACGATTTCAGCACGCCCTTGAGCACGTCCTCGCGTTCCATGTTGTCTGGCTTGATGATCGGCGAGACGAAGTTGTAGCGAGAGTAGTCACGCACTTCGACGCGGTCGCCAAGCTCCTTGAAGAGGTCGGAGAAGGGCCACGGCGTGTAGATCGTCCAGTTGGCCATGTCGGGATCCCAGTCCTTGCAGAGCTGGTAGGTCTCTTCGATGGTCTCTGGAGTTTCGTGCTCGAGACCCATCACGAACTGCGCTTCCGCTACGATGCCGTTTTTCTGGAGCAGCTTGATGGCGTACTTGTTCTCTTCGATGGTGGTTTCCTTGCGGAAGCGGTTCAGGTTCATCTGGCTCGCGGCCTCGGTGCCGAGAGAGACGTGCACCAAGCCGGCCTTGCGGTAGAACGGCAGGAGGTCTTCGTCACGCATGATGTCGGTCACACGGGTGTTGATGCCCCAAGTGACGTCGAGCTTGCGGTCGATCAGTTCTTGGCAGAGCGAAACGAACTTCTGCTTGTTAATGGTCGGCTCTTCGTCGGCGAGAATGAAGAAGCCTACTTTGTATTTCTTGACCAGAATCTCGATTTCGTCCACGAAGTTCTTCGGGCTGCGGGCGCGGTACCGGCGCCAGAACTGCCACTGCGAGCAGAAGGTGCAGGTGAAGGGGCAGCCTCTGGCGAAGTTCGGTACGGCCAGACGGCAGTTCAGAGGGGTGTAGATGTACTTGTCCCAGTCGTAGAGGCTCCAGTCCGGTGACAGGGTGTCGAGGTCTTCGATGACCGGGTGGGCCGCCGTCGCGAATACTTTACCGTTCTCATCGATATAGGCGATGCCGGTGATTTCGGAGCGTGTCTCTTTGTCGTTCCCTGCCGCGATCGCCTTCATGAGGTTGACGGTCACCTCTTCGCCTTCGCCGCGAACGACGTAATCGGTCTCCGGGGCTTCGGTGAGCACCTGCGGGTACATGAAGGTGGAGTGAATGCCGCCCATGATGGTGCGGATATTCTTGTTGACCTTCTTGGCGATCTTCATGATGTCCTGCGCCTTGAAGATCGACGGGGTGATATTGGTGGTCATTACCACATCCGGCTGGTTTTTGCGGATGATCTCTTCAATGGTCTCGTCCGGCAGGTCGTCAGCCATTGCATCCACAAACTTTACCTGATTGAAGCCAGCCTGCTTCAACGCACCGCCGATGTAGGCAACCCAGCTTGGCGTCCAGTTGCCTGCAATTTCGGCGCCGCCTGAGTGATAATTCGGCTGAATCATCAGAATTTTCATCTGTTTCCACCCTCCGGATAGATTGTTGTGTACAAATTCGACTGGATCGGCATGTGGTTACACGCTTGTTATGCAACGCTGTGTGCGCTGTAAAAAATTCTTGAATTTTTAATTTACAACTTATTCCCTAAAATTCCTGAGCCAGAATTCAGCATCCGCGCCGTTCAGCGGCGAGCCACGTGCATCAGCATCGTGTGGTAAAAGCCGAAGCTTATCTTTTGCTGGCTGACGATCTTGAGGCCGAGTTCACTGAGCACCCGCTGCATCTCCTTGTCCTTGATCATCTGGATGGTGGTGCGGCGCTCTTTTTTCGGGAAGAAGCCGCCGATCCAGTGCTGGAAGGCGAGGATGTTGTTGAACGGGGCGTAGGTGAAGATGATTGGTCCTTTGGTGAGGCCCGCCAGGTTGCTGAATGCATGGGCAAATCCTTCCGCCGGGTAGTGGATCAGGACGTCAAAACAGACGACGGCGTCAAATGTGCCCGACACCGACTCGATGGAATTCACTTCAAACTCGACGTTACCCGCCACGCCGGCTTTTTCGGCATCCTCGCGGGTTTTGTTGACCATCTGCTCGGCGATGTCCGCTGCCTTGACGCGGTAGCCGCTTTTGGCGAGGCGGATGGTGAACAGGCCGGTGCCGCATCCGGCATCGAGAATTTTCGAGCCTTTGGGCAGGCCGGTTTTCTGGAGCCATTCAAACGCCTTGTCCATCATGACCGCGTGGCCCTGCCGCACGGTGGAGCGGACGGTGGAGAGCTTGTCGTCGCCGTAAATCGATGCCCAGCGCTGGAAGCCCTGGCCATTGAAATAGGACTGAAGCATCTTTTTGTGTTCCTCGACGTTGAATGATGGGCTGCTCATGGTGTTTTATCGTGGTTGATGTTGGTTTGTCGCTTGCTCCCGGTCAAACCTCCGGAGTGTGGGCGCCTTCGATTCTGGTTTCAAGCTCGTCGTACAGCTCCTGCAATTGTTCGATGGTGCCTTCGTCAGCCTCCCAGAAGCCGCGCGAACTGGCTTCGAGCAGCCGCCGGGTCATCGACATGGTGGCGTTGGGGTTGAGCGCCGCCATGCGCTCCAGCATCTGGCGATCTTGCAGGAAGGTCTCCGTGAACTGCTGGTATGTCCAGTTTTTGACCGCCGAGGCGGTCGCGCTCCACCCGTAGGTGTTGGTCAGGTGCGCCTCGATCTCCCGGACTCCTTCGTAGCCATGTTCGATCATGGCCTCGTACCACTTCGGGTTCAGGAGCTTGGTGCGGGCTTCGAGAGCGACCATGCTCTCCAGAGAGCGGATTTTCTGGCCCTTGCCGAATCCGCCAGTGTCGCCGACCATGACCTTTGGTTTCGTGCCGCCGAGCACCTCGACCGATTTCGAGACGCCGCCAAGATACTCATAATAGTGGTCAATATCAGACAATCCGATTTCGAAACTGTCGATATTTTGAAAGGTCAATGTAACATTTTTCAGGGCGGAACGGAGGATTTCCGGACTTTCCCGCCAGTCGCCCTCCGGCGAGAAGGCGAAGCTTTTGCGGTTGACGAAGGCGTCGGCGAGCTGCTGCTCCTCCTCCCAGGTGCTGCTTTCGATCAGGTGATTGACGTTCGAGCCGTAGCAGCCGGGGGCGTTGGAGTAGATTCTGTCTGCCGCTTCGTTCGCCGTGATCCCGAGTTCGGTAGCCTGCTGAAGCACGTGCTTGCGGACGAAGTTCATCGATTCTGGCTCGTCCGCCGCCGCCGCCAGCCGGACGGCGCGGTCGAGCAGGCGCACCTGGTGGGAGAGCAGGTCGCGGAAAATGCCGCTGACCGTTACGACGATGTCGATGCGCGGCCGTCCGAGCTTTTCGAGCGGAATCAGCTCTACGTCGCCGATTTTGCCGAGTTCGTCGGTTTTCGTTCGTGCGCCGAGCAACGCAAGCGCCTGCGCGACCCCTTCGCCGTCGCTTTTCAGGTTGTCGGTGCCCCAGAGGATGAGTGCGATCGACTCCGGCAGCTCGCCGGTTTCGCGCCGATATTGCTCCAGCAGCTCCTCGGCTGAACGCTCGCCAGCCTTTGTTGCGAACGGTGTTGGAATGCTGTAGGGGTCAAGGCTGTGGATGTTGCGTCCCGTTGGCACAATGGCCGGGTTGCGCACCAGATCGTTGCCTGGCGATGGCGGGATGTAGGCTCCGGCAAGCGCTTGCGTGATTGCTTCGATTTCGCGGTTTTCGAGCATGGCGGCAAGAATGCCGTTCAGGAAGTGCCAGAGCCTGTCGAGCTGCCGGGGCTTGATAGCAGCCGATTTCTGGAGCCACGTGTTTGCCTCGTTCATGCGGACGGGGAGCGTTCCTTCGAGGAAGGCTGCGGTGCTGACGCCTTCGGGAAGCGTTTCCGGAAGTTTGCCAACGAAACGTTTGACCGCTTCGTGGCAGATCGAGGTGACCTTCTGCCACGATTCGCGTAGCAGCATCTCCTCCTCGTGGTGTTCGATCAGTCTGTCGTAGTCAAGGCGCAGACCGGTGCAGACCAGCTCTGGCAGTGAGCGGTTATCAAGTTCAGGGCGGGAGTGGCTGACCAGCAGTGCAAGGTTGTCCACGAGGCTTTCGGCTGATGGCGCCTGGCCAAGCACGTGCAGGCCGAGCGGAATCATGCGCTCCTCGATGAGGTAGAGCTCGTTGTTGAGCCAGGTGACGTACTCCTCGTCGCCGATTTCGTCGGACGGATGGTCGAGGTCAAGCGTTCCGGCCATCTTGCGAATTTCCTCCAGCGCTTCGGCGGAAGGATGGCTGCGCCATGCGCCGACCAGCTCACGGAGCTGGCGCATTCCTTTGTACAGACCGGCGTGTTCGAGCGGCGGGGCCATGTAGCTCACCAGCGTGGCAAATCCGCGCCGCTTGGCTATCGCTGCTTCGCTCGGGTTGTTGACGCAGTAACAGTAGAAGTGCGGCAGTCCACCGATCAACTGTTTCGGCCAGCACTCCTGCGAGAGGCCGACCTGCTTGCCCGGCATGAACTCCAGCGCGCCGTGCGTGCCGAAGTGCAAGAGCGCGTCCGCGCCGAACTCGCGGTCGAGCCACGAGTAGAACGCCGCGAAGGCGTGGTTCGGTGCGGCGTCCTTGGCCATGAGCAGGCGCATCGGGTCGCGTTCGTAGCCGAACGATGGCTGCTGGCCGATGAACAGGTTGCCGAACATTGCGCCGAGAATGTGGAAGCGGCTGCCGTCGTTGAGCAGCTCGCCGGGCGCGTCGCCCCAGAACGGTTCGATTCGCTCGTAAGCCGGAAACGCCTTTCGGTATTGCTCGACCGGATAGTGCGCCGCCACATTGCCGTCGGTGCCGAACACGAGCCGGTTGCCTTCGAGCAGCTTGTTGCGCAGATCATCGACCGACGCCGGGAGCTCGATGTCGTATCCTTCGTTTTTCAGCTTGCGCATCAACTGCAGCAAGCTCTCGAAAACATCGAGGAAGGCCGCTGTGCCTGCGTTTCCGAGATTTGGCGGGAAGTTGAAGAGCACGATGGCGAGCTTCTTCTCTGCATTCGACTTTTTGCGCAGCCTTACCAGCCGTGTGATCCGGTCAGCCAGGGCGCGGGTCTCGGATTCGAGCGGCAGGGTGCGGTCGCTTCCCTCTTCGAGTCCCGCGAAGACGTGCGGTTCGATGGCGCCGTCGAGCTCCGGTACGGCTACGCTCAACGCGGCCTGCAACGGCGCGAGGCCGAGGTTGTTCTCTCTCCACTGACTGATTGGCTGGAAGGCGAGCGGAATGAGGTTGAAGCAGGGGACGCCGATCTTTTTCAGAATGCCGACCGCCTCCGCCGACCGGGTCTCCGCCGGGCCGCCCACGAGCGAGAATCCTGTGGCGTTGATAATCAGATCGATGGATATTGATTCGCTGCTGGCGGGATCGAAAAAGCCTTCGAGTGCTGGCCGGAAATCGAGGCCGCCGCTGTAGGCGATGCAGCACTGCACGTCACGCGATTCGAGTTCGCGCAGCAGATTGATGACATGCAGCATGTTCTCGGAGAGCAACGTGGCTCGCATGACCAGAATTGCCACCCGGCCCGCACCTTTTGCAGGCAGGTGCTTCTCCTGCCACTCCCTGAGTTCGAAAGTGGTCGAAAAGGGCTTGCCCGCGTCTGGGTGGTAGAGCGCGGTGTCGGGATAGAAGATCGGGTCGTTCTGCGGCAGCTTCCCTTTGTAGCCCGGAATGTAGCGGTCGATGAGCAGGCACAGGAAGCGCCGCATGTTCTCCTTCGAGCCGTTGAGCCAGAACTGGTGCGCCGAGATGAAGGTGTGAATGTCGCGCGCCTTGCCGGGGATGTGCTTCATCAGCTTGCCGACGTTGCGCACCAGCGAGAGCTGGCGCTGGCTTTCGGAGCTGCTGTGGGTCGGTTTGAGCTTCGAGGCGAGCTGCTTGAAGATGCCCTGTTGTTTCTCCTTCTCAGCGTTTTTCTGGAGCGAGAACTTGCCAATCCTGGTCTGGTTGATGAGCGCCGGGTTGCTCGTAATCATGCAAACCGGGCATGCGGCGGTTGCGAGCAGCTCTTCGAGCGGGCGTACGATCTCCTCGCTGAAGAGCATCGAGCCGAAGATGAAATCAGCTCTGGGAATTTCCTGTTCGAGCTTCTCCCAGAAGTGGCGGCCATGATTCAGGCCGAGGTTGAATATGGAAACCTTCAGGTCGAGGTCGAACTCACGGTTCAGTTCGGCTGCCGCAGACTTGAGCACGCCGTTGTTCGTCGGCTCCATGGTGATGAACAGAAATCGCATAGATCAGATTTCGTTACCCGCATTCATAAGAACTTTCCCGAAAAACCATTTTCAGGTCATATGGCGTGTCAATTAAGAAGTTTGACACGCAGCATAAGACTGACCACCAAAATATGGCCGATGTCGCGCGCCCGATGATATGGGCAACAGCAGCGACTGCCATTTGGCAAAGTACTGGCGCTTTGCCGTGTTCCGGGGCTAATTCAGCAGTACAGGGTTCTGTTCAAAAAGATTGTATGGGCGGGATATTCGGCTGTTCCTGTTGCGATAGTTGACTGTCAGTTCTTTCTCACACAGGAGATGAAGGGCGAGAGCCGGCAATGGGGAGATAGCCAAAAAAGACTGGCCGGTAAAGGTGTACCGGTTCGGCAGGGCGGCTTTTGTATCGTTCGGAAAAAGTAACGTGCCGGAGAGTACCTTTAGTTCGCGGTGCCGTCCATTCAGATCAACAGCGTTCTGGACAACGATCGATTCACGGTCGCGTTTTTTCGATTTGGTGTTAAATGAGGATGCTTTGAGCAGCAGGCCGTATCCGAGCACCGAGATTGCAAAAAATAGTGCGATCTCGAAAGTGCGGAGAATATTTCTGCAGACGCTATGTTTTCGGATATGCATAAACTGGTTCTGTGAGTGCGCTACTGACCTGATCTGCGCAATAAGTTTGTTGCTACTACGTCATGCAGGCGAGTGCAGTTTTTCGTTCGGAATAGCGACTGATTACAGAAGGATGATATGCTTTTAAACAGTATCAATATATGAAACAATGTTTTGAAAGTGAAGGCGCAGAAGCCTGTCAATCGGGTGTTTCTTGCCTTGTTGCTGTGTTCCAGACGTACTATTTTTTATTCACTAAGGCGGGGGACAAAAAAAGAAGGGCGCTGATTCAGCGCCCTTCTTTTTTTGTCCCGTTCAGTCTTCTCAGACCTCGATGCCTTCGAGGCGATCTTCCAGATCGGAGTAGATCTCCTGAAGCTTTTCGATGGTGTCGGGATCGGCTGACCACATGCCGCGGCCACTCGCTTCGAGCATTCTGCCAACGATGTTTTTGAAAGCTTTCGGATTAAGCTTCATCAGCTTGTCGCGCATGGCCGGATCGAAGGCGTAGGTTTCGGCAGCCTCCTTGTACACCCAGTCGTCAACGCCCTTGGTGACGGCGTCCCAGCCGAGCATGTAGGTGAAGCGGTTGCTGATTTCGGTTGCGCCGCTGTGGCCCTGCGCAAGCATACCCTCGAACCATTTCGGGTTGAGCAGCTTGGTGCGGAACTCAACCTTGAGCGCCTTCTCGGCATCGTCAACCTTGATGTCCGCCGTGTAGGTTTCGACATAGTTCAGCTTGACGTTGTCGCCTTTCGGGTTGCGGCGGCGAGCTGAAAGCTGAAGCGCGCCCGACGAGGAGAAGTAGCGGTCAATGTCGGAAATACCGTACTCCGCCGAGTCCACCTGCTGCACGACGCGATCGACGGTGCCGAGCAGATTCTTGAGAATGTCCGACTGCTCGTCGCCGTAGCGGTTGCCGCCGTAGGCAAAGGCGGTGCGCTTGATGAACATGTTGTCAAGATCCTCTTCGGACTCCCAGGCGGAGTCTTCGACCAGCTCGTCGATCTGCGATCCGTAAGTGCCTGGAGCCTGGGTGAAGAGGCGCGAGGTGGCACTTTCAAAGTCCTTGCCCTGGGCAAGCGCCTCATCGACATGCTTCTTGATGTGGTTCATCTCGGCGGGTTCGATGGCCTTGGCGGCGTCCTTGACCAGTTTGTCGAGGTGATCGACCAAGACGCCGAAGGTGTCGCGGAAGATCGAGCTGATCTGGATCAGGACGTCGATTCTCGGGCGTCCGAGCTTTTCGAGCGGTACGAGCCGGTAGTGGCTGATTTTGTTCTGCGCGTCGTAGGCTGGTTCCGCGCCTATGAGCGCAATGATGACCGCGACCGCTTCGCCCTTGCTCTTGATGGTGTCCAGACCCCAGAGCACCTGCGCGATAGTTTCGGGATACTCGCCGTTGTTCTCGTCGCGATGTTTCTGGATGATGGTGTCGGCGATCTGCTTGCCGCGTTTGAAGGCCAGCTCCGAGGGAATTCTCCACGGGTCGATGGCGTGAATGTTGCGGCCGGTCGGCAACACCGAAGCGCCGTCGCGCACCAGGTCGCCGCCGGGGCCGGAGGGGAGGTACTCGCCGTTCAGAGCGCGCACGAAGCTCTCCATCTCGTGGCTGTTGTCCTGGAGTCCCTGCTTGAGAGCCACGCCCTCCTGCAAGGCGGAGTTGATCGCCGCAGCCATCTCTTCGTTGGCTTTCGCGCCTCCGGTCAGCACGCTGAAGACGTTACTGGCATTCGCATTACCGAAGATGGTCTGTTCGATAAAGTTACGGGTGATGTCGTCAACTTTTTCTCTCACCTTGAGCGCCTTTGGATCGCCTTTGCGGGCTTTGGTGGCCAGTGCGGCATAGTCGCCCCAGGTTTCGCTTTCACCGATCGCCTGCATGATAACCGAAGGCAGTGAGCGCTCGTTGCCGCGAACCTTGAGGTACTCGGAGATCGTGGTGACCTGGGTCGCGAGTTCCGGCGTTTCCCCGAACACATGCAGCGTGTTGGAGATGAGCTTGGTTTCGAGTTCGAGCAGGTAGATGTACAGGCGGCTGATGTAGTCGCTGAACGGTTCGCCTTCAAGCCTTGGGCAGTCGTCGGCCAGATTGAGGTTTTCAGCCTTTTCGATGATGGCCATCTCGGTTTCGACATCGACGATTTTTTCAAGGCCGCGCTCGCGGTAGTCGTTGAGCATCTCCTTGAAGGCCGGAAGCTCCTTGTACAGACCGGCGCGGGAGAGCGGTGGAATGTTGTGCGAAATCATGGTCGCGTAACCGCGGCGCTTAGCGATGTTGGCCTCGCTCGGGTTGTTGACCGGATAGATGTAGAAGTGCGGCACCTCGCCGAGCAGTGCGTCGGGCCAGCAGTCGCCGGTGACGCCGAGCTGAAGGCCGGGCATCCACTCGACCGTGCCGTGCATACCGACGTGCACAAGGGCGTGCGCGCCGAACTCGCGGCTGATCCAGCGGTAGAAGGCGATGTATTGGTGGTGCGGCGTGTTCTCCTTGTCGAAGAGCAGGCGCATCGGGTCGCCCTGGATGCCGAGGCGCGGCTGGACGCCGATGAAGACGTTGCCGAGCGTGAGCCCGCCGAGGAACATCTTGTCCACGCCGACCGGGGCGATTTCGCCGGGGAAGCCGCCCCAGCGAGCCTCGATGCGTTCGCGCTCGCGCTCGGTGGTGATGGCGTTGAAGGTCGCGCGGTCGATGGCGAAGCAGTCCGGCTCGTGCGCCTGGATTTCGTAATCGGTGGCGCGGTCGAGCATGGCGAGCAGCGCTTCCGGGGACTCCGGCAGTTCGCCGACGTTGTAGCCCTCGTTCTGGAGGCGCTGCAACATCTTGTAGATGCTCTTTGGCACGTCGAGCAGTGCAGCGCTGGCTTTGCGGCCCATGCCGGGCGGATAGTCGTAGACCACGAAAGCGACCTTCTTGTCGCGGTTTGCGGTGTGGCGCAGTTCAGAGAATTTTTTTGCAAGCGTGGAAAGACGGTCGAGGCGGTCAGGCACGGTGTGCAGGCGGCCATCCTTGATCGCGCCGAGAACGACGGGGCAGACTGCGCCGTCCATCTCCGGAAGGGCGTAGGTCATGGCCGACTGCAACGGCACGACGCCCTGCGTTTTCCACGAGTTGATGTCCTGGATGAAGAGCGGCTGGGAGACGACGTACGGCGCGTTGAGCTTGCCGAGAATCTCCTCGCGCGCGGCAGCCGAAGCGCCCGGCGTGGTTGCGCCGGCAGGTCCACCGACGAAGCCGAAGCCCATCATGTTGATGAGCATGTCAATCTTGGTGTGGGTGAACCACTCGCGCGCGGCCACGTGGCCCTCGACGCCCATCACGAACACCGGTAGGGGATTCAGTCCCTTGGCCTCGATGGCGCGGATGGTGTTGTCGATATACTCTTTCTCCTGCAAGAGGTGTTTGCGGAAGAAGAGCATTGCGATATTGTTGCGGGATTTGGCGTCGCGACTCTTTTTATGCAGCCACTTTTCGTAGTGGTTCAGGTCTTTCATGTATTCCGGCGCATCGGGATGGTAAAATCCCATGGTCGGTACCTCCTGAACCTTGTCTGCCTTCACGTTTACGTCGAAATACTCCGCCATGATGTAATTGAACATCGAGGCGAGATTTTCGGCGGTCGGATGCATCCAGTAGGTGTAAACCTGCATCCAGTTTTTGAAATCCTTAGCCTTCTTCGGGATCAGCGGCAGCATGGTGCGCATGATCTTCAGAAGCTTCATATAGCCGTAGAGGGCGTCCTCATCGCGGCCTTTGACGAGCATTTTGGCGACTTTCTTGACGATGTCGGGCATCCCGCTACCGTCTTCGGAAACGACGTAGTTGCCGACTTTGGTCATCTGCATCACTTCGGGCATCGACTCGTAGGCGAAGATCGTCCTGACCTTCGACTGATCGATCTGCTCCCGAAGCCAGTCTGCCTGATTCTTGAACTGTATCAGGGTGGTGAAGATGCAGTCGGCTTCGCGGATCGCCTTACCGGCCTCCGGGTTCTGGTGTTCGAGATCCTGATCGGTCCACTGAGTCAGCTCGGCGTTCTGGCCGATCAAATCTTTCACTTCTCTCCATACGCGCTGGTTGCACTGTTCCATTCCGACCACCGCGGCAATTCGGATTTTGTCGCCCATAAATAACTGAGATGTGCTTTGATTGAGGTTTTTCAGGCCACGTAATGTAATAAATCCCGCTTTGATATAACAGGCTAAAAACATGTACGAGGCTTTTTGCCGGGCTCGACAGGCGAATCGGCAGGTTGGCGCGATGCTGTTCGCCGGTTGATCCAGCAGTATTCCTGATAATGAGAAGTAGTTGCGGATCGTTCCCGGATAGTTGTTAAATGAAAAGAGTTAAGGATCAAGAATCTGGCGGTGCCGGTCGCTTGTGGCGAGCATGGAAGGCAGTGAAAGCAGTCATGATCTCTGGGGTGATCCGGAATGGCAACAATGTGATCGGGTTGAAAAATAAAGGAAATCGATACCTGGCGGGCTTCTTTCAGGTCGGCTTTATCGGCTGGTGATGTTAATGGTTACGAGAAGACAAAACGGAAGGGCTGCCACAGTGACAGCCCTTCCGTTTTTGTGCCGAGCTGGCGGCGAGACGATGTTTTGATCGATCAGTACGTCAGATCGATACCGGCGATGAAGCTGCGGTTCGGAGCGCGGAACCACTCAGCCTCACTGTACTGTGTGTTGTTGATGTTGTTGCAGGCCAGTGTGGCTGTGACGTTCTTGTTGAACTGGTACTTCAAGCCAGCGTTGAACACCACGAAATCGCCGGGATACCACTTGCCATCAGGATTGGTGTACAAGGTGACAGCCTTGTACTTGCCGACGTAACGCCCGTTGACATTCAGAGTCAGTTTTTTGGTTGCTTTCCAGGTCACGCTGGCCGAAGCCGTGTGCTCAGGCCGATAGGGCAGCCATTCCGGATCGGGGTTGTTCAGTTCTGTAGCGGTGGCCGTTGATGCATCGAACGAACGGTTTTTTGCATTCATGTAGGTATAGCCCACGCTCAGGTTCCAGTCTGTGTTTGGTCTGTAGTTCAGGTTTGTCTCAATACCCCAGATGCGAGCTTTGGTTATGTTGCCATACATGTAGGTTAATGGAGCAGCGGTAGGCCGCGACTCGATAAGGTTATCATAGTTGTTGATAAACCCGGCGATGTCGAGTGAGACTTTATCGCTGAACTGCTTGAAAATGCCAGCCTCCCATGCTGTCATGGTTTCCTTGTCAAGGTCTGGATTTGGTACAACGGTCAGGAATCCCGCATCATGCACGAACCGCTCATATAAAGACGGGGCACGGAAACTACGGCCCCAAGATGCGCGAAGTGCCATGTCGTCGGTTGCTCTGTAGTTTAAGGCGACCCTTGGGCTTAAGGCATCAACGCTTTTTTTGTTAATGGGTATCCAGACTCCCGGGGTTATCTCTACTTCATCTTTGTTGACACCGCTCCAGTCATAGCGCAACGACATCAGTGAAGTCAGCTTGTCAGTGATTTTCCACTCGTCTTGCAGGAAGACAGCAAAATTCTTTTCCTGGATGTTGTTGAACTCGTTTTTTACCGGATATTCCACAGCAACCTGAGTTGTTCTTGTGTCAACGATATTGCCGTCCACACCAAACAGAAGGCGATGGTTATCGCTGGCACGCCAATCGAGTTTTATCCCTGCGCCATAGCGGCTGTCATCCGTTTCATTGAACTCGCCGATAGTTCTGATTCTGCCGGTTGCGTATGTCTGATCAGCATCAGTGCGGTTGTACTCGATTCGCGAGGCATTGTAGGTGTAATACAGACGAGTGTCGAGTGACAGCTTGTCGCTGAGCAGGTTGACATAATTGATGCCTACCAGAGCGTTTTTCCGGCTGATCAAGTCATCGGTATAGACGTCGTATTTTGTATACGTTGACCAGGCATTTGCAAGTATATCCCATAGAAAAGGGCTAGTAGGATACATGGTTTGAGCGTACGAGAATGCCGCCGTGTGGGTGGGAAACAATCTGGCATTTACAAATACATCATACGATTGATCGAGAATTGGGGTGAATGTGGATGTCGATATTGTCGCATTGTAAGGCCACTGGTACGCATAGCCGCCGACCGTCGAGTTGTAGAACGAAGTGAGCTGCAAGTATTGCCTTGAATCGATGTCGTACCGTGCTTTGAACTTGACGTCGTTCATGTAATTCCAGGCGTTTTGGCGGTAGCCGTCGTCATCGCTGTGCGAGTAAAGGAAGTCGTATGTCCATTTGCCGGACTTGTTTCCGAAACCGGCATAGGTGTTCCAGAATACCGGGGTGAAGCCTTTGCGATATTCGCTCTCATCGCTCGATGGCGTTTTGTCGTAAAAGCCGATGCCGCTTCCCGCCTTGACTTCAAATTTGTCTGGCAAATGGCCCGTGATGTTCACTACGCCGCCCATGGCTCCGGAACCGTAGAGCGTTGCGGCTGCGCCCTTGAGCACCTCGACCTTGTCGGCAGCATTCATGTTGACCGATTGCCAGACGATTTCGCCGCTGTCCGGGCTGTTGATCGGGAAGCCGTCGTAGAAAGCGTTCACCCTGGTGCCAATACCGCCGCCATTGTAGGTATTCGATCCGCGAATCTGCAAGTTCGATGACGAGGTTCCGCCAGCGCGACTGACCACGACGCCGGGCACGTCTTGCACCACTTCATCGAGTGTCGGATTTGGTTCTTCCCTGATCTGCTCTTTGGTGACAATGTTAGCGGTAACCGGCACGTCAAGCCTGTCCTGCTTGTACAGCGCGGCGCCGACAACCACTTCCGAGGCCATGATGGTGGTCTGGCCGAGAGCGATATTCAGCGTGGCGGTCTGGCCATCGCCGAGGTTGATGACCTGCGTCGTTGGCGCGTAACCGATGCTGGTCACGATGACTTTCTGCTGTTTCGAGGCAGGAACGTTCCGGAGCACGAAGTTGCCGTTGATGTCTGTGGCGGTTGCGATGTTGGTGCCGGCGATCGATACTGCGGCGCCGACGACGCCTTCACCGTCTGCCTTGTCCGTGACGCGTCCCCGGATGACGCCATCCGCACCCCAGGTTGTCACTGGAGCCAGCGTTGTTGCAAGAAAGGTCGCCGAAAGCGCGAGCCTTTTCATGCCAGAACCCTTTGCCTGCTGCTTTTTCATAATGTGAGTATTGGGTTGTTTGTGTTGTCTGAGCGTTGTAGGACATAGCTTTCCAGCGGACAGTGGTTGATTGTTGCGATCCGCTGTTGCTCATCGGCGCGGGAGGAAGGGTATCGGTATATCTGGTCGTACGCATCATCGCATCATGTTGTGGGACGTGCAGAACGTTGTAAATTTATGGTGAATTAACGCAAACTCCAAAGTATGTCGTTTTGCTGATGGTCTGTTCGCAGAAAAAAAAGCCCTGCGGGTTTCGCAGGGCTTTGATGGTAATCAATGGCATGATTTGACGCAACGCTTTATATCACGCCAAGTTCGCGTCCTATGGAGCAGAATTCGGTAATGACCTTGTCGAGGTGCTCTTTTTCGTGGGTGGCCATGAAGCTGGTGCGGAGCGCTTCGTGGCCAGGCATGACGCCAGGCCGGATGAAGGCATTGACATAGACTCCGGCATCGAAAAGCTTTTTCCAGAAATAGAGCGTTTTCATCTGATCGGCGATCAGCACGGTTACGATCGCCGTACGAGACGGCATAAGCGTGAATCCGGCTTTCAGCAATCCCTGGCGAACGTAGTCGGTGTTGGCGATCAGGCGTTCGGTCAGTTGCGGCTGCTCGCGGATGATCTTGAGAGTCGCCAGCACCGCCGCAACGCTGGCGGGAGTCGGAGAGGCGCTGAAGATGAGTGACGAGGCGGTGTGCTTGATGTAGTTGATGACCGAGCGCTCACCGACGACGTAGCCTCCGAGCGAGCCAAAGGTTTTGGAGAAGGTGCCCATGATGAGATCGACCTCGTTCACCAGCCCGAACTCCGAGGGGGTGCCGCGTCCGCCCTTGCCGATGACGCCGACGGCGTGCGCGTCGTCAATGACGATGCGGGCATTGTACTTTTTGGCCAGCGCCACCAGCGCCGGAAGATCGACGATTTCGCCCGAGACCGAAAACACGCCGTCCGAAACGATCAGCTTGCCTGCGCTTTCGGGAATGTTCTGAAGCACGCGCTCCAGGTCGGCCATATCGTTGTGCCGGTAGCGCACCTGATTTGCGCCGCCGCCAATCGCCATGATCGACGCGGCGACGAGGCTCGCGTGATTGTCGCGGTCAGCAACAACATACTCTCCTCGTTGTACGAGGGTTGGAATGATGCCCTGGCCGGTCTGGTAGCCGGTGCTGAACAGCAGGCAGCACTCTTTTTCGAAAAAGTCGGCAAGCTGCTCTTCAAGTTCGATATGAAGCCTGACGGTTCCGGTCATGTAGCGCGAGCCGGAACAGCTCGTGCCGTATTTCTTGATGGCGTCGATCGAGGCCTGCTTGACGTTCGGATCGTTGGTCAGGCCAAGGTAGTTGTTCGAGCCGGCCATCACGAGCTTCCGGCCCTCGAAAGAGACGACCGGCCCTTCGGAGTCATCTATAGGGCGAAAAAAAGGATATACTCCCAGTGCTTTGACTTCGTCGGCAAGGGTGAAATCCACACACTTTTTGAATATATCTTTCGTTTTTTCCACAGTTTGCGGTTTTACTTCCACGTTTTTGCCAGGCACTTGAAATTGATGATGGAGCTCTTCCGCAAATCGTGTTAGCAAGGCTTGAGCAGTATTGCGGATTCTGCTATGAAACAGAAATGTATTAAAATTTTCATTTTTTTGATAAACAGGGCTGTGTTTTTTGTCCGCTCGTCAGGGCGTTGTCTGTTGGTGTGCACGGGCAGTAAAGGACGGTAATTTCTGGATAAAAGAGGATAATGTTTATGGACGGAGTGATTCTGGTTACCGGTTCGACCGGTTTTATCGGCTCGAGAATGGTCGATGCCCTCGTTGGGCAGGGCCGGCGGGTGCGGGTACTGCTCAGGCCTGAAAGCCGCAGCACATTGTCGGCGGGATATCGCGAAGGCGTTGAAGAGGTTTGCGCCGCTTACGGCGATCCGGAAGCCCTCGGGAGAGCGGTTTCTGGCGTGGCATCGATCATCCACCTTGCCGGCGTGACCAAAGCGGTCGATGAAGCAGGATTTGCCGAGGGAAACGTGAGGCCGGTTGAAAATCTGCTCGAAGCGGTGAAACGCCACAATCCGGGGCTTGGCCGTTTTTTGCTGGTTTCGTCGCTTGCCGCCATGGGCCCGGCATCGTCACCGTCTCCGGGCGTCATGGAATCTGACCGGCCTCGCCCGGTGAGCGCTTACGGGCGCAGCAAGCTGCTCGGCGAAGCGGTTGCGCGGCGACACGCCGGAAGCGTTCCGCTCACCATTGTTCGGCCACCTGCCGTGTACGGTCCTGGCGATCGCGATATTCTCGAAGTTTTCACCATGATGAAGAACGGATATCTGCTCTCGGCGGGTCCCGGGCGACGCCAGCGTTTCAGCATGATCCATGTCGATGAGCTGATCCGCGGAATTTTGCTCGCACTTGACTCGGAAAACGCCGCCGGTCAGGACTATTTTATCACCTCGCCTCGCGGCTACGCCTGGGACGAGGTGATCGCGGCGGCCCGTCCGGTGCTCGGTTTCAGGCGACTGCTTCGCCTCAACCTGCCGAAGCCGCTGGTGTTCGGTTTGGGCGCGGTGCTCGGCGGCGTTGCTAAGTTGACCGGCTGCCCAGCTCTGATCAACAAGGACAAAGCCAATGAACTGGTGCAGGATTTCTGGGTATGCAGCCCGGAAAAAGCGGAGCGGGAACTCGGGTTTACCGCGAGCATTCCACTGGAAACGGGGGTTCCCGAAACGTTGGTGTGGTACCGGCAGCAGGGGTGGCTGTAGAGAACAGCTGTTCACTCAAGCCGCTGCTGTTTTCCTCAATTGAAGAGTTGCTGCATCAGTTTGAGCAGGGTGAATCTGTCGTCGGGCGAGGGAATAATGCCTTTGAGGGCGGCATCGGCGTCACGCAGGGCGAGAATGGCATTTTCGGTTTCGGCGGCGCTGAACTGGCGGGCGTAGCCGATGAAGTTTTTGGCGAAATACTCCTGGCGTCCGTACATGCCGAGCATCGCTGCTGTTTCCTGAAGGGAGAGTTGCTGTGCGCCCGGTGTCTGGAGCTTCCATATCCGCAGGAAAAAGGTGGTCAGGTAGCGCACGATGTTCATGAGCCCCTCTTTCTGCCCCTCCTGCTCCATGATCATCAAAGCGATGCCGCTACACTGCCGGAGGTTCTTGCTGACCAGTGCTTTTTCAAGCTCGAAGACATTATATTTTCGAGAGATGCCGACGCAGTCGCAGACGTCGTCGAGGGTGATGCGCCGTTCGGGGCGTTTGTTCGAGGCGTAGAGCGTGAGCTTCTCGATCTCCTGGCAGATCAGCCTCGATGATGGCTCGATGTATCCCGAGAATGTTTTCAGGGCTTCCGGCTCGAACTCCCATCCCGCTTCCCGGGCTCTTTCAGCGGCGAAGATCTCCGCATTTTTGATCGCCCCGAAGTCATGGCGAAACGCTTTGAGATGTTTGTACGGGGCTTTTTCAAGCTCCGTTTTTTCGATCTCGTCTGCATCGAGCACCAGCACGGTAAATGACGGCGGATCGGAAAGATAGCTCAGGAGCGACTTCTCCTGCCGCTGGCTTTCCGTTTTGTCGGTCACCTTTTTCAGCTTGTCGAACTGGCGGACGACGACCAGCTTCTTTTCGGTGAACATCGGGTATTCTGAGGCCGCTGAAACGATCTGGCCGAGGGTGAGGTCTGGCCCGTACAGGACAAGCGTGTTGAGGGCAGCCTCGTTTTCCGAAGGGAAAATGGCCGCCTTCAGTTGCGTTTCAATCTCCTCCTTGAGCCAGCTTTCCGGACCCTGAAAAAAATAGACAGGGGCGATTTTGCCTGAGGCAATCTGTTTTTTCAGGTCAGCCATGCGGGGTCAGTGCCGGAAATTCTGGTCAGAAAGGCAAGTCGTCTTTTTCAAACTCCTGTGCTCCGCCAGATGATGGGCTTGCGCCGTAATTGCCGGAAGATGGTTCCGGCCTCGACGGACGCGAGTAAGATGGGCGATTCTGCGAATAAGAAGCGTCGCTCGTGCCGCCGCCGGAATCTTTTGCTCCGAGCATCTGCATATCGGTGCACACGATTTCCGTCGCGTATTTCTTGTCACCAGTCTTGTTGTCATCCCATGAGCGCGTTTGCAAGCGCCCTTCGATATAAACCTGACGTCCTTTCTTGAGGTACTGGCTGCAAATGTCGGCCAGCTTTCCCCACGCGACGATCCGGTGCCATTCGGTGCGCTCCTGGAGGTTGCCACTGCTGTCCTTGAAGCCCTCGCTGGTTGCAAGGGTGAAATTGACGACGGACTGGCCCGATGCGGTTTCGCGGCGTTCAGGATCGTTACCAAGGTGACCGATCAGCATTACTTTGTTCAAGCCTCTTGCCATAGTATGGTGCGGGATTTATGCAATTTTCTTGTTGTTGGTTTCGCCCACAACAAGCTACATGATTATTTGTTATTGTTCAAGTCAGGTGGTGAATCGGTTGCCGTCGATGACGGGCCCTTCTCGGCAAAGCAGAATGCTCTCCTTTTCCCCATCGGCGTTGCTGAGTTCGACCATGCAGCCGTAGCAGATACCGACGCCGCAACCCATGATCGACTCGAGCGACAGCTCGCACGGAAAGGCGCGAGCACGGCAGAAGCTGGCGAGCGCCTTGAGCATCGGATTGGGGCCGCAGGCGAACACCTTGACCCGTCCGGCGTCCGTTTGTTCAGTCAGATATTTTTCGAGCAGCTGGACGACATTGCCGTGAAACCCTTCGGAGCCGTCGTCGGTGGCGGTGCTGACGTTGGACAGGCTGGTGGT
This sequence comes from Chlorobaculum tepidum TLS, assembly GCF_000006985.1. Lineage (NCBI taxonomy): Bacteria > Pseudomonadati > Chlorobiota > Chlorobiia > Chlorobiales > Chlorobiaceae > Chlorobaculum > Chlorobaculum tepidum. Next base: position 1,838,571 of record NC_002932.3, on the reverse strand, counting down.
CAGGAGATCGGAACGGCTCCGGCCACCCACCAGGTGATGGAATGGAATGCCAGCTGCGGCCAGTGTTTTTTCGAGGAACAGCATCGGCGCGGTGCCAATGCCGCCGGATACCAGCAGGGCGGTATCGAAATCTCCGGTGCCGGTGCCGAAAGAGTTGCCGAGTGGGCCGAGCACCAAGAGGCTCTCTCCGCAGGATGCTTCGCAGAGCAGCGCGGTGCCTCTTCCGACGTTCTTGACCATGACATCGATGATGTCGCCCTGCACGTTATGGATACAGAAGGGACGCCTGAGCAGCGGCTGATCGGCGGCGTTGATCTTGATATTGACGAAGTTGCCCGGCTTTGCGGCAGCGGCGATTTTGGGGCACGGCATCGACAGGATCGAAACGCCAGCTCCAGCAGGCCGGATGGCTGAAATGCGGGTTCTGACGTCGGAAATAGCGCTGGTTTGAAGCATGGGTGCGAGCGTTTCGGATTGCGGTTTTCAGACGAGCGGAGCAATTTTGGTCTACAGCCGTCCCGCTTTTGAAAAGTATTTGACAATAATTAAGAGTCCCTGTCGGGATTTTGCAAATGAGTATCCCCGGCCAACACTTGTCTTAATCAAGATAAGCGATTGAAAAAAAATCATATAATAATTCGCGAAGTTCGGGAATACGTTGCTGTGTCGCAGTGCGGTAGGGCTCTGCATGTGCGATGTGGTGAATGTTCCTTTGCAGAATGATGTGAGAAGTATATCTTAACGATCTTGGCTGTACAATAAACTTCCAATGCCTGGTTCATGCGAATATTAACTTTTACTGGCAAGGGTGGTGTGGGCAAGACAAGCGTCTCGGCCGCCACGGCAGTTCGTCTTTCCGAAATGGGTCACCGCACCCTCGTGCTTTCCACCGACCCCGCCCACAGTCTTTCCGATTCGTTCAACATTCAGCTTGGCGCCGAGCCGACCAAGATCAAGGAAAACCTTCACGCCATCGAGGTGAACCCCTATGTTGACCTCAAGCAGAACTGGCATTCTGTACAGAAGTACTATACCCGTATTTTCATGGCCCAGGGCGTCTCCGGCGTCATGGCCGATGAAATGACGATTCTTCCCGGCATGGAGGAGCTTTTTTCTCTGCTCCGCATCAAACGCTACAAATCCGCCGGTCTCTACGATGCGCTTGTGCTTGATACGGCGCCGACCGGTGAAACCCTTCGCCTGCTCTCATTGCCCGATACTCTTTCGTGGGGCATGAAGGCGGTCAAAAACGTCAACAAATACATTGTCCGTCCGCTCAGCAAACCGCTTTCCAAGATGTCGGACAAGATTGCTTACTACATTCCTCCGGAAGACGCCATCGAGTCGGTTGATCAGGTGTTCGACGAGCTCGAAGATATCCGCGAGATTCTGACTGACAACGTCAAGTCAACCGTCAGATTGGTGATGAATGCTGAGAAGATGTCAATCAAGGAGACCATGCGCGCCTTGACCTACCTGAACCTCTATGGTTTCAAGGTCGATATGGTACTGGTCAACAAACTTCTCGACGCGCAAGAGAACAGCGGTTACCTTGAAAAGTGGAAAGGTATCCAACAAAAATATCTCGGTGAGATCGAAGAGGGATTCTCTCCGCTGCCAGTCAAAAAGCTGAAAATGTATGATCAGGAGATCGTTGGCGTGAAGTCGCTGGAGGTCTTCGCGCATGACATCTACGGCGATACCGATCCGTCCGGTATGATGTATGACGAACCGCCGATCAAGTTTGTCCGCCAAGGAGACGTGTATGAAGTTCAGCTCAAGCTTATGTTTGCCAACCCTGTCGATATCGACGTGTGGGTGACTGGTGATGAGTTGTTTGTGCAGATCGGTAACCAGCGTAAGATCATCACTCTGCCGGTCAGTCTGACTGGTCTGGAACCCGGCGATGCCGTTTTCAAGGACAAGTGGCTCCATATTCCGTTTGATCTCGAAAAGCAGGGGCAGCATCACCGCACGAGGGAGTATAACAAGGCATAACGCGTGGCTTGGTTCTGTTTGAGCATGGCTGATTTTTTTATTAGGTTTAAGTAGATGTAAATTTCACCATAAAACCAGTAACCGGTGGCTGCACCGGCCGTCGGCAAAAAGGAGAAGTACCATGTCAGAATCGTATCAGAAACTTCGTAAGGACTTCAAGGAACTTGATTTTACCGACAGGCTGACCTTTCTTGCGGAAAGCCTGCTCCTGACCGGTCAGAGCGCCATCGTTGGCGGGCTTGAGGTCGCTGGCAGGGTTGTAGAAACGGTTACGGGAACAGTTGGTTCTTTGATCGATGCATCTGGTATCACCAATATACTTGGTGGTTCGGGCGGAGTTGTTGGGGAAACCATTGATCGCGTTGCGATTACCGTGAAGGACGTGTCCCGTTCGGCAGGTGAGCTGTACAACGATGCAGTGAGGAATGTCGAAAACGCGACCAGCAACGCGGCAAAAGCGGTTGGTGATGTAGGGGTTTCGGCGTCTGAGGCAGTTAAGAACATTGCTGGCTCATTCCAGAAAACAACCGGAAACAAGTAAGGCCGTTTTCCCCGGCGGCCATCGCCAAGGCATAGAGGCGGTTGGCCCATGAAATCTTTTATTTGTGTTTTTTCGTTTATTCGATTATTTTTGTCTTAGAGTCTCAATTTTAATTTTTGTTTTTTCCGTCAATTAAATTCCAAAAGGAGGAGTTATGAGTGGAGGAGGCGTCTTTACCGACATTTTAGCCGCCGCAGGCCGTATTTTCGAGGTTATGGTCGAAGGTCACTGGGAAACCGTCGGTATGCTTTTTGACTCGCTGGGCAAAGGCACCATGAGGATCAACCGTAATGCTTATGGTTCCATGGGTGGTGGCAGCCTTCGTGGTTCTTCCCCCGAGGTATCCGGCTATGCCGTTCCTACCAAAGAAGTTGAATCGAAGTTTGCCAAATAAGCAAACCGTTCAGCCGGTTTTCAGAAGCAGTGACAGGTTTTCCGCCTTCACTGCTTTTTTGTTTACAAGCTTTCCTTCGCAATTCCTCCTTTGTTGCCGCTTTCCGCCTTTTCTGCTGCTGGCTGCCGCTGGCCGTCATACCCTGCTTTTCTGTCTCTTTGTTACGTAATTTATTTTTGTTTTCATATTTTAGTTGTTCGGTATTCCATCGATGATGAACGGGTATTACAGGTAACGTGACCGGAAGCGGTAAATGGCTAATATTTCTCTCTATATCTCAGGACAGACAGAGCTGGATGACGTCTCCGAGTTTTTCCAGAAGCGGTTGATAGGCAAGGGTGAAACTCCCATCGCTTTTTTTGACGGGGTGTTTTACGAGTCTCATCAGGAACGGGTGGGCAACATCGTGTATCAGGATTATCTGATCTATACCGACAAGGCCCTCTACCTCTGGGCGCGAGGAGCTTCGAAAGACTTTCTTGACCGGTTCAGCCTTGGTGCTGTTTCGGTCAACAGCCGCAATAAGGACAGCGCTTTCGCGACCATGAATCTCAAGATCCGTCGTGAAGGCAAGGAGCCGATCTACGTGATTTTCGACATGGTCGAGATTCGTGAGGCCGATACAATCGTCAGGCTTCAGACTCTCGTCGAATCGATTATCGAGGATTATCTCGGTATCAATTACCGTCAGGAAATTCCCCAGGATACTGCGGACAGGATTTTTCAGGCAGCAAGGACGCTCTGCCCGCCGAGACAGATCGCTCTTCAGCTCGATACTCCGCAGGCTCCCACGCCTGACGCTGGTATTGGCTATGGGCAGGATCTGCTCGAACAGTATCGTGCGTCTGCTGGTTATGAGCAACCGCAAATGCCTTATCCGCCGTACCAGCCTTCGGGCACTGGCGGGGCGAGTCCCCGTTCCATGGGGTCGCAGGATGCCATGCGTGGTCTGGAGTCGATGTTGCCGGCTGATCCCGCATCACTGAAACGGATTGCCGAACAGATCAAGAATATGGTTGGCGATGCTCCGTTCAAGATGCGTGACCAGGTGATGAAAGATTTGCAGCATGTGCCTGGAGACATGGCCACGGTGCTGAACGCCCTGAACGAGCTTCTCTCCAATATCGCAGGCAATCCTATGGCCGAGCGTTTCGTCATGAACGCAATCAAAACCGCTGTAGCCAACGACGGGGTGCTTGGTTCTCTCAGCAAAATCATCAAGATGACCGGTTTCGGCAGCGGCGGTGGAAAAAAGAGTTCGAGGCCACCGGCGAACGAGTCACCTCGAGAGGAGCGTAGCACTGCGAAGGAGCGGAAATCGCCGTTTGTCGATGAGGAGCCGGATGAGGACGGTTCGACGATTCGCCGCAAGAAGATCAGCATCAAAGATGATGACAATCATACTGGTGCTGATTTATTCGCAGGCAATGACGAGCCGATCACTTCCCGCGAGAGTCGTCCACCAGTTTCCCGCAGCAGCGTTCCGGATGACAGCGATTCAGGCGCGGAACCGGGTGGGCGTCGCAAGAAGCTTTCAATCAAAATGGAGGACGACAACGAGATCGCCCGGAAGCTGATGAGTTACGACGAGCCCGAGCGTGAGGCACCGTCACCTGCTCCAGTCGAAGCATCATCAGCCGTAAGCACTGAAAATGGTTCCGGGATTCGTCGCAAGAAGATCGCGATCAAAGCCGAAGAGGGCAGTGGCGCGGAGGCGGATATTGCCCGGAAACTGATGGATTACGACGAAGCATCACGCAGTGCGGTTACATCTGCGTTGTCTGGCGAAGTTCCGGGAAGCGTTTCCAGTGAAGAGCCGTCTGAGCCAGAGCCTCTCCGGAGAAAGAAAATCCAGATTAAGGCGGACGTCGAGCAAGAGAGCGAACCTATAGTTAAAGCTGAACCAGAAGAGCCAACCAGAAAAAAGATTCAGATCAAAACTGAAACTGAGCCGGAACTGCCGGTGGTATCACCTGAATTGGAAATCAAATCCATGCTTGAGCCTGAGCCACAACTGGAGGTGCCTGTTCAGAAGGCGAGCCAAATCGAGGCTGAGCCGGAAGAAGAGATCGATATCTCTGAAGAGGTTATCTTTTCAGCCCTTGGCGAAATAGAGGAGATGGAAGGTTCCAGTATATCACAAGAATATATGATCATTGAGTCCGACATTCCGGTTCGCAGAGCGGTTAGTGAGCCGGTCAAGGAGCCGGTCAGCGAGCCGGTTATCGAGAAAAAGCCTGAACAGGTCCGGCATTCTTCCGGGAAAGTCAGTCACGGCAAACGGCGCGGCAGATAAGTCTGACGGTGATAAGCCTGAGGGAAGCAAGCATTCAGTTTACAGTCAAGTTTACACTATAGTTTTTCAACACCATGAGAATCATCCTTTATTTGGGCAAAGGTGGAGTGGGTAAGACCACCGTATCTGCTTCCACCGCGACGGCGATCGCTCGCAGTGGCAAGCGCGTGCTGATCATGAGCACTGATGTCGCCCATAGCCTGGCCGATGCGTTTGGCGTCGAGTTGAGTTCGACTCCTGTGGAGGTCGAGAAAAATCTCTTTGCCATGGAGGTGAACATTCTTGCTGAAATCAGGGAAAACTGGACCGAACTGTACTCCTATTTCTCCTCGATTCTCATGCACGACGGTACAAATGAAATCGTCGCCGAAGAGCTGGCCATCGTGCCCGGCATGGAGGAGATGATCAGCCTTCGCTACATCTGGAAAGCCGCAAAATCCGGGAAGTACGACGCCGTCGTGGTCGATGCCGCTCCGACCGGCGAAACGATGCGCCTGCTCGGTATGCCCGAGTCTTACGGCTGGTACTCCGAGAAGATCGGCGGCTGGCACTCCAAGGCGATCGGCTTTGCCGCGCCGCTTCTGAGCCGCTTCATGCCGAAGAAGAACATCTTCAAGCTCATGCCCGAGGTCAACGAGCACATGAAGGAGCTGCACGGCATGTTGCAGGACAAGAGCATCACCACTTTCAGGGTGGTGCTTAATCCGGAGAACATGGTCATCAAAGAAGCTTTGCGCGTTCAGACCTATCTCAACCTTTTTGGGTACAAGCTCGACGCGGCGGTTGTCAACAAGGTGCTGCCTTCGAACTCTAGCGATCCCTACCTCCAGGCTCTGATCGATCAACAGGCAAAGTATCTCCGCGTGATCGACAACTGCTTCTATCCGGTGCCGATTTTCAGGGCGATGCAGTCCTCCAAGGAGGTTATCAGTACTGACAGGCTGTATGACCTGAGCCAGGAGCTTTTCAGTGGCCGTAATCCGATGGAGGTGCTCTACAGCAACGACAAGACCCAGACGCTTGAAAAGATCAACGGCAAGTACGTACTGAGCCTCTATCTGCCGAACGTTGAGGTGGACAAGCTCGCGGTGAACATCAAGGGTGACGAGCTGCTCGTCGATATCAACAACTTCCGTAAGAGCATCGTGCTGCCCAACGTGCTGGTAGGCCGCAAAACCGAAGGTGCCGATTTCGAACAGGGTACACTGAATATCACTTTCGCGAACTGAGCGGAAAGCGAGGTTTTAATATAAAAGCGGGCTACTTCACGGTGGTCCGCTTTTTTTATTGGAAGATCAGCCGGGTCAGTCAGGTCGGCCTGATCTTCAACTCTTGCACCAGTCGTACAGGAACCGAGTGATCTTCGCAGCTTTTCAGTAGCTCGGCGATGGAGTGGCGCAGGCGGGGGTGAACCGGATTGGCGAGGTCGAGCAGTGGTATAAGGACGAATTTCCGGTGGTGCATCTCGGCATGAGGAATAACGAGCAGATCGCTTTCGATGCAGAGATCGCTGTAGAGCAGGATATCGAGATCGATGGTTCTCGGACTCCAGCGCTGGTACCGGTCGGGGCGGCCCAGGTCATGCTCGATTGCTTTGCAGCGGGTGCGAAGGTCAGTCGGATCGAGCGATGTCTGCACTGCAATGACGGCGTTGAAATAGCGTTCCTGGTTGGGATCACCGAACGGCTCGGTCATATACACCCGTGAGGCTCCGCTCACCCTCATGCCAGGCAGTTGTGCAAGGTGGTCAACGGCCTGCTGAAGGTAGCCGAGCCGGTCTCCGACATTCGAGCCGATGCCGATATAGGCGGTAACTGGCGCCATTGTTCAGTGCCTTTCAATCACGTGTTCGGCTTCAGCATAATCGCACAGCCCGCCGAGAGGCAGCGCTCGCTTGCGCACCTTCACGGTGACTTTCTCCGCGAGGGCCAGCTCCTCAATCAGCCTTGCGGCGGCTCTTGCGGCCAGCGTCTCGATGAGTGCCGCCGGTTCACCAGCAATCATAACCTCGCTGATGATGGTATATGCCTGCCCGTAATCGATGGTTTTCAAGAGATCATCGGCAGCGGCGGCCTCAGTGCTGTCAAAAAAAAGCTCGGCATCGACCTCATACCGTCCGCCAAGACGGCGTTCCTCTTCGTGGACACCGTGCCGGGCGTAAAAAACGGCGTTGACAAGCCTGATACAGGAACGATGATGAAGCTTCATGGTCGCGCGGCGAGAGATCAGTATTCAGGAGGAATCTGCAAGAATGTAACCTATTCGCAACTTCATTGCAAAACGGTTCCTGACAGCCGGTATAAATGGCAATGGCGTGTACCGTGAGACATTGCGAATACCAAAAAAGTATTACCTTGCATGAGAAGGATTTAACGTTCTCAGAGCGTTTTCCGGATTCCTCTAACCTCTTTCTGATTTGGCAGTTATGGCAGAAAAAAGAACCAATCATGCGTTCAGGGAGTTTTTTGAGACATGCAGGTTGAAGGCCATGCAACTTGCACTCGAAGAGGACCGTTTCCAGGGGGATATCACTACCGAGGCGACTGTCGATCAGAATCAGCTTGGTCTTGGTTACATCGAGGTCAAATCTGAAGGGATCATTGCCGGAGTGGAGGTCGCCAGACAGGTGTTCCAGTCACTGGATGCCGCGCTTGAATTCACGGCGTACGTCAAGGATGGCAAGAGGGTTTATCCTGGAGAACGAGTGCTCGAGGTAAAGGGACGTATAGCCTCGATTCTGATTGGTGAACGTACGGCGCTCAATTTCATGCAGCGCATGTCCGGCATCGCCACCCGCACGAACATGTATGTCGAACGGGTCAGCCACACCAACGCATCTATTCTCGATACCCGGAAGACAGCGCCAGCTCTGCGTTATTACGACAAGGAAGCCGTCCGGATCGGGGGCGGGACCAATCACCGCTTTGGGCTTTTCGATATGATCCTGATCAAGGACAATCACATTGATGCTGCCGGAAGTGTGGAGGAGGCCATAAGACGGGCGAAGGCATATTGCCAGGAGCAGGGGGTTTCAGCGAAGATTGAAACTGAAGTCCGCAGCATCTCCGAGCTGGTTCGCGCCTGTGCCAGCCGCCCGGACATGATTCTTCTCGACAACTTCATGGTTGATGACCTGGCCGAAGCGGTGCGCTGGATCAAGGCGAACGGTTTTGGCAACATTCTGCTTGAAGCGTCGGGAAACATCGGTCTGCACAATGTTTCCGAAGTCGCCATGACCGGCGTCGATTTTATTTCAATCGGCGAGCTGACTCATAGCGTCAAGGCGCTCGATATGTCCATGAAGATCGAACGTGCCTGATCCCGTCGATGGAGATCGGGGTTGACATCGTCGAGATAGCTCGTATCCGTTCGAGTTATGACCGTTTCGGAGAGGCCTTCATGAAGAAAATTCTGACCTCGGCCGAGATGGCCCAGTGCCTTTCCAAACCCGATCCCGTGGCGAGCCTTGCCGGACGTTTTGCAGCCAAAGAGGCTGTTTCGAAAGCTCTCGGTACTGGCATCGCCAAAGGCCTGACCTGGCACTCCATCGAGGTGTTGAACGACGAGACGGGCAAACCCTGTGTGAGCGTTTACGCGCCCTCCTTTTCCGGTAGAGTCAGTATTTCAATCTCCCACGACCGCTACTCCGCAGTGGCGATGGCGCTCTTTGAGCCGCGCTGAGCATCCGGCAATTTCCCCGTCGCGCATAAAAAAAGGCTCATCAGTCGATGAGCCTTTTTGCTTCAGAAAGCCTTATTTTTCGATTACTTCAGTTGTGCGCCGGAACCGGTGTAGCTTCTTTGGTGATGGTCACCTTCGATTTGATCACATCGTAGATTTTCTCTTTCAGGATCGTGTCGATGATGTAGTCCTTGAACTCGGTGGACAGGTAGGTGTTGAGAAGCTGATCCACAGTCAGTGACGGTTCCTTTTCTGCCTCTTTTTCGGCAAATGCCTTGATATCCTCGTCAGTTACCTCAAGATTGTTCTCTTTGGCGATCTTCTGGCTGATCAGAAGCCAGCGGGCGTGCTTTTCAGCATTCGGCTTCATGGCGTTGAAGAACTCTCTCTCGTCAAAGCCTTTAGGGAACTGGCCGCCAACCTGGCGCTTGGCGTTTTCGAGCAGTATATTTTGGAAATGGGCCACCATGGCGCTTGGCGTGGGCACCGGATGCTCTTCGATAAGCTTTGACGAAATGGCTTCGAGCAGATCATACTCGGATTTGTCGGAGAAATGTGCCTGGAGCTGCAAACGGATGTCGTTTCTGAAGTCCTCGACCTTCTCGAAGCGCTGCTGGCTGATCTCCTTGACCAGTTCGTCGTCCAGTTCGGGCAGTTCGAGGTGTTTGACCTCTTTGATTTCGATGCGGAAGCGGTTCGTTTCGCCGCCCTCTTCCTTTGGCTTGACGGTGACATCGACCACATCCCCGGCTTTCTTGCCTTCGAGGGCCATGCGGAACGGGTTGTCAGCCGGGAGGTATTCGAGGTTGAAATGGTGGTTTTCATTCTTCGAGCCTTCAATGTCAGCACCATCGGCGTCAAGCTTCGTAACGTCGCCGATGACCGTGTCGCCCTCGGCTGCAGCATCTTCGCTGGTTACCATGGTGCCGTGACCACGCAGGATCAGTTTGATTTCACGATCGACATCCTCGTCGGAGATGGTGTATTCTGCCTGTGTGAAGGTGTATTCGCTGAAATCCTTCAACTCGAATTCGGGGTGGATTTCGTAAGAAATTTTGATGGTCAGTTTGCCATCCTCGTAGTTGTAGCTCTCGATCTGGGCGCGGCTGGCTGGGTTGATCTTCTCCTCCTCGGCGATGGCTGCGAAATACTTCGAGGCCATCTTCTCGGCAACCTCGGCCTCGATGGAGGGTCCGATAATGCGCTTGAGCATGCCCACGGGCACGTGCCCCTGCCTGAAGCCTTTAATTCTGACGGACTTGCGCGCTTCTTCGAGCTGCTGGTCATATTCGGGCTGGTACTCTTCGGCAGTCAGAATAATTTCAAGTTCCTGCGCGATTTCGCTGACATTCGTGATATTCTTTTGCAAGGCTTTTCGTGACCGGTTAAGTTGCGGGTCTCTCCGTTTCCGGTGAGCCGGAAAGCGTGGATCGGTACAGAGAGTATCCCTGAAATTTTAAAGCCTGAATTATACTATTTTTTCAGGCTTTTTTAAAACGGATCGTTCAACGGGTTTTTCCGTACTTCGTTCAACGTGGCCACACTTCGTCGTCAAGTGCCGAAAGTTACCTGCCGCCGGGCTTGTAGACCAGAGTCGATATTTGCTCGGGGATGCCGAGTGCGGCGGCAGCCACCGCCACATCTTCAGCCGTCACCCCATCAATCATTCCAGCCTTTTCAGAAGGTGAAAGGTATCGCCCGAAATAGAACATATCCTGCGCTATGTGCGACATGCGCCGGGTCATCTTTTCCATGCCGAGGATCATCGAACCGAGCATCTTCGATTTGGCTGCCGCGAGTTCGAAGGGATCGGGTTCCTTCAGCACGTTGCCGGTCAGGAGTTCGGCGATCGTGTCGAGGGTTTTCGAGGTTTTGCCCTTGTCGGTGCCCGCATAAACATTGAATTCAGTGACCTCGTCGTAGAAAGAGACCGAAGAGTACGCCTGATAGACCAGTCCGCGCTTCTCGCGCAGTTCGAGGTTCAGGATCGAACTCATGCCGCTCGACAGCATGGCGTTCAGCACCATCAGTCCCCAGAAGCGACGGTCGTCTCGCGGGAAGATCGTGCCGAGCAGAATCTGCGACTGGAAGACACTTTTTTTCAGCGTTTTTGTAAATGGCCTGTACGCCGATAGATCGAACAGCCGCCTCACCGAATCTTCCTGCGGCGAGTCCTTCAGGTGGCCCCAAAACGATTCCGCCAGCCCGGTCACTGCATCGTGCTCGATGTTGCCGATGGCGGTGACGAGCATTTTCGATGGCACGTAGTGGCGGCGCATGAAGTCTCTGATCTCTTTGCCGGTGAGCCTTTCGACGCTCTCTTCGGTGCCGAGAATCGCTGTGCCGAGGGGATGCCGGGAAAAGGCGCGGCGGTCGAAATCCTCGAAGATCAGCTCTTCCGGGGTGTCGTTCACACTGGCGATCTCTTCGAGCACCACCTCTTTTTCTTTCTCGATCTCGTCGGGCGGAAAAACCGGATTACAGCAGAGATCGGCGAGCAGGTCAAAAGCCAGATGCAGATGCTCCCGGAGGCACCTGACGCACAGGCAGGTCTGCTCCTTGGTGGTCCAGGCGTCGATATAGCCACCGGTTTCTTCGACGCAGCGGGCAATCTCGACGTAGTCACGCTTTTGCGTGCCCTTGAAAAGTGCGTGTTCGATGAAATGGGCCATACCCTCGAATCCTTCGGGATCTTCGCGCGAACCGGCGTTGATCCACAAGCCAAGCGTGACGCTGTGAATCCAGGGCACCTGATTGCTGACGATGCGCAGGCCGTTGGGAAGGGTTCCACTTTCGACAATGCCGGTTGAGAGGCGTTCTGCAGGGTGTGTGGCGTTGCCGATGGAGGGCGATACGATATTTTTTCTCACGATTGCGGATGGATTTGGGTGCAATGTAAGTTATTCTTCTTATTATTAAGCACAAATTGGCTCTGGGCCGCATCTGCATGGATTGCGCTCCAGCCGGTTCCGCGGTATCTCCCGTGCCGCCACAAGCGGACGGAGAACCAAACGGAAGGTTTTGCAGACACGCCATTTTTTCATGTCAGGTATACCGATTCTCATCACCGGTGCAACCGGCTACATAGGGGCACGGCTTCTCGTCGATATGATCGCACGGTACGGCGACTCCGTCCGCTGCCGGGTCACCGTTCGGGAGGGATCGGACGCATCGTTTCTCCGCAATTTGCCGGTCGAGATCGCCCAGGCTGACATGCACGATCCGATCGCTGTCAACGAGGCGGTCAAAGGTGCGGAGGTCGTCTTCCACTGCGCAGGTCTGATCGCCTACACCAGAAATTTCCGCAACCGGCTTTACGATACCAATGTGCTCGGCACCCGCCACATTGTCGATGCCTGTCTGGAGGCGGGCGTAAAGCGGTTGGTCGCCACCAGCTCGATTGCCGCCGTCGGTTCGTCCGACGCGAAGAGTGGTATTCGGGAGTCGAACGAGCAGACCCCCTTCACCGAGTGGCAGCGTCACAACGTGTACATGGAGTCCAAGTATCTGGCCGAGCTCGAATGCCGCCGCGGCGTGGCCGAAGGGCTTGACGTGGTGATGGTCAATCCAGGCGTGGTGATCGGCAAGAATTCCGAGCCGGGGATGTCTGGCAGCAGTTCCAACGAGGTGCTCCGGATGATCTACGAGGGCCGCCTGCCGCTTTGCCCCGATGGCGCGACAGGATTCGTCGATGTGCGCGACGTGGCCGACGCCCATATCGCCGCATGGCAGAAGGGAAAAGCGGGAGAGCGCTACATCATCGTTGGCGAGAATCTCTCTTTCAGAGAGCTTTTCGAGCGGATCGCCGCGCTGCCCGGCAGCCGGAGCGGCAAGGTGTTTCGTGTTAACCGAGTTGCCAGGATGCTGGCTGGCGTCGGCGGTGAACTCTTTTCGCTTCTGACGAAACGGCCATCGTTCATCAGCATCGAGAGTCTCAGGCAGGCTGCGCATTTGTCCCGCTACAGCAACCAGCGTTCGGTGCGCGAGCTAGGCATGTCGTACCGCCCATTCGAGGAGACGCTTCGAAGCGCTATTATGCAGTAAACCAGGACCATACTTTTACAAATTCAGAGCATACCCCTATGGAAAAAGAGGCAACACCGCAGCAACAGCCGCCGGTCGTCGATCCGGCCAGGCTCAAACAGCTCAATCTTGCGATAGAGACACTTGAAAAGCAGTTCGGCAAAGGTGCAATCATGCGTCTTGGCGACGACTCGGCGGTCATGCACGTGCAGGTGATTTCCACCGGTTCGATGGCGCTCGACTACGCCCTTGGCGTGGGCGGCTTGCCGCGAGGCCGCGTGACCGAGATTTACGGCCCCGAATCCTCTGGCAAGACCACGCTCGCCCTGCACGCCATCGCCGAGGCACAGAAAAACGGCGGTATTGCGGCGCTGGTCGATGCGGAGCACGCTTTCGATCCGACCTACGCCCGGAAGCTCGGCGTCGATATCAATGCGCTGCTGGTCAGCCAGCCCGAATCGGGCGAGCAGGCGCTCTCCATCGTCGAGACGCTTGTGCGCAGCGGTGCGGTTGACATCATCGTTATCGACTCGGTGGCGGCGCTGGTGCCGCAGGCCGAACTCGAAGGCGAGATGGGCGACAGCGTGGTTGGCCTTCAGGCCCGCCTCATGAGCCAGGCGTTGCGCAAGCTCACCGGGGCGATCTCCAAGTCGAGCAGCGTCTGCCTCTTCATCAACCAGCTTCGCGACAAGATCGGCGTGATGTACGGCAGCCCCGAAACCACCACCGGCGGCAAGGCGCTGAAGTTCTACTCGTCAGTCCGGCTCGATATCCGCAAGATTGCGCAGATCAAGGATGGCGAAGAGTTGGTTGGCAACCGAACCAAGGTCAAGGTGGTCAAGAACAAGGTCGCTCCGCCCTTCAAGACCGCCGAGTTCGACATTCTCTATGGTGAAGGCATTTCGGTGCTGGGTGAGCTGATCGACCTGGCTGTCGAGTTCGGCATCATCAAGAAATCTGGCGCGTGGTTCAGTTATGGCACTGAAAAGCTCGGTCAGGGGCGCGAGAACGTCAAGAAGCTGCTGAAGGAGGATGAGACCCTGCGCAATACGATCCGCCAGCAGGTTCGCGACATGCTCACCGGAGCGCCAACCGCATAAATGGAACAAAGCGCCATGCGCATCGGAACCATCGACATCGACCGCCCGATCATTCTCGCGCCCATGGAGGATGTGACCGATCGGGCCTTCCGGCAGCTCTGCAAGCAGCACGGGGCGGATATCGTCTATACCGAGTTCATCAGCGCGGAGGCACTGCGGCGCGGCGTGGAGAAATCGATTCGCAAGATCACTGTGGCCGACCACGAACGGCCGGTTGCGGTGCAGATTTTCGGCAACACGGTCGAGTCGATGGTCGAGGCGGCGGCGATTGCCGAGACGTACGAGCCGGATTACCTCGACATCAACTTTGGCTGTCCGGTGAAAAAGGTTGCCGGTCGCGGCGCCGGAGCTGCGCTGCTGAAGGAGCCGGAAAAGCTTTCGGAGATCGCCTCGGCAGTGGTCAACGCGGTCTCGCTGCCGGTGACGGCCAAGACCCGTATCGGCTGGGATCACGACTCGATCAACATCACCGACACTGTGCGGCGGCTCGAAGATGCGGGTATCCGGGCGGTGGCGGTGCATGGGCGGACGCGCAGCGATATGTACAAGGGGCGGGCCGACTGGGGACGCATCGCCGAAGCGAAGCAGGCGTGCAGCATTCCGGTGATCGCTAATGGCGACGTCTGGCTGCCGGAAGACGCGGTGGCCATGTTCGAGCGCACCGGTGCGGATGGCATCATGATCGGGCGCGGCTCGATCGGCAACCCCTTCATTTTCGAGCAGGCGAAAAGTCTTGTCAAAGAGGGCGTGCGCCTTTCGGCTCCGTCCTATCGTCAGCGGATTCAGGCTGCTGTCGATCATCTTCGGCTTTCACTGGAGTACAAGGGCGAGAAATACGGTGTGCTTGAGATGCGCCGCCACTACTCGACTTATCTGAAAGGACTTCCCGGTGTTTCGAAAGTGCGCAACCTGCTGGTGCGCGAACCCGATCCGGCGGTGATCGTCGAATTGCTCCGGGAGTTCGAGGCTGCGTGCGAAGCGCTCGACCGCGAGGGGCTTCTGAAGGAGGGGGGTGAAAACCTGAACGATCACTCGCCCAGACTGATTCTCAATTACTAAACCATCATCCATTCTTACGTATATGAGCAGTGAAGCAGGCTATCGAGTAGCCGTTCTTGGCGCAACCGGCCTGGTTGGCAGAACCATGATCAAGGTGCTCGAAGAGCGCAATTTTCCGGTCAGCGAGCTGGTGCCACTCGCCTCTCCGCGGAGCCGGGGCGAAGTGATCACCTTCAATGGGCGCGAGTTCGTGACCGAAGTGCCGTCGGCGGAGATTTTCAAAGGCGTTGACATTGCGCTCTTCTCGGCTGGCGCGACGGTGAGCAAGGAGTGGGCGCCCGTGGCCGCCGAGGCAGGCGCGATCGTGATCGACAACTCCTCGGCTTTCCGTATGGACGAGGGAATTCCGCTTGTTGTCCCGGAGGTCAATCCTGAAACTATCTTCGACCGCGAAGGCAAGGCGGCTCCGATCATCGCCAATCCCAACTGCTCGACCATCCAGATGGTTGTGGTGCTCAAGCCGCTCTACGACGCCTACGGCATCCGCCGCGTGGTGGTTTCGACCTACCAGTCGGTGACGGGCAAGGGCAAGGCCGGACGCGATGCGCTCGAAAGCGAGCTGGCGGGCAACATCCCCGACGAGTTCACCCACTTCCACCAGATCGCCTTCAACGCCGTACCGCAGATCGACGCCTTCACCGAGAACGGCTACACCAAAGAGGAGATGAAGATGGTTAACGAGACGAAAAAGATCATGGGTGACGACACCATCCAGGTCTCGCCGACCACCGTGCGCATTCCGGTTTATGGCGGCCACGGAGAAGCGCTGAACGTCGAGCTGAGGAGCGATTTCGATATCGACCAGGTGCGTGCTCTGCTCGCGGGATCACCGGGCATCGTCATGCAGGACGACCCGTCGGCGCGTCTTTACCCGATGCCGATGACCTCCTACGAGCGCGATGAGGTGTTCGTGGGCCGTCTGCGCCCCGACTACTGGCACCCGCGCACCCTGAATCTCTGGGTCGTTGCCGACAACCTCCGCAAAGGCGCCGCCACCAATGCCGTGCAGATTGCTGAGCTGCTGGTGGGGAATCTGTGAGGATTGATGTGTGACTGAATTTCTTGTAGGGGCGGTTCTTGTGGCCGCTCTTTTTATTTGGGAGGACAGGACGGCAAGGACAGCAGGGGCGGGCGTTTTTGGCTTTTGGTGAGGGAGGAGAGGGATTGTTATATTGTTCTGCGGTTGAGGAATCCAAATCTTGGGGAGCGTGTATGAGTCCTACCGTTTTTTGTGAGCAGGGATTTCGATTTTTCTTCTTTTTGCGTGAAGAGAAAAGGATGCATGTGCACGTTATATCGGGGGACGGCGAGGCGAAGTTTTGGCTGGAACCTGAACTTGAACTTGCAAAGAATCATGGATATTCCAGAATTCAGTTGAAGCAGATTGAATCAATAGTGGAGGCGCACAGCGATGAACTTGTTAAAGCATGGAGAAAGCATTTCAGCAGTTGAGGTGTCGAATATATCACAGCACGGCATCTGGCTTCTTGCTCACGGGAAAGAGCTTTTTTTGTCGTATGCTGATTTTCCGTGGTTTAGGGATCAGACGGTAAAATCGATTCTCAACGTCAAGGAGCAGTCGCCCGGTCATTTCTGGTGGCCCGATCTGGATGTCGATTTGACGGAGGAAATTATAGAAAATCCGGAACGCTTTCCGCTTGTTGCTGATGCACGGGTGATATATAAATAATTATTAAAATTATTTCCGATACGATCTGAATTGTCATGAAAATATATTCCAGAGCCTGCGACAGGAGAGATTGAAGGCTTTTTTGGGTTCTTCGCAGAATATCGTGGGTAAAGGAGCGCTGGGTTACGTCATGATCCGATAGCCATGTTGAGTTTTCCGCAGTAAAACAAAATCCGGATTCGGTAACTCTCGAACCGGTGAAACCCTCTTGCAGAGGCCTTGACGATCTGAATCTTGCTGTTCAAGCCTTCGGAAACTGCGTTGGTGATCGGGTGTTTGAACCAGGTCAAGACGTTGCCGAAATGGCGCTGAAGCAGCTCTTTGACCTTCGTCAACGGAACCAGACCAACCTCATCGATCCGCTTCGACCAGTACTCGAAAAAAAACGTCCCGGCATCAGCGCAACCAAGCTGCCAGAAGGCTCGAAACATATTTTTCAACGACCACGCCTTCCCGGTTCTGAACTCCGCGTCCATCAGCTTGCCCAGCTCGGCCTGTTGCTGCTCACCCATGTTTTCCGGATTACGCAGCCAGACATATGTTGAGCCGATCAGGCGTTTGTCTCCGGCCTTGTCGAGTTGGCGACACTCCTTGCGACGCACCAGATCGACAGCCTCATTGAGATACTTGCTGATATGAAAGCGATCATGCACCAGATCGGCCTTCGGCAACAGCTCTTGAACGGCATGGATAAAGGGTTTCCACATATCGACCGAGACCGCCTTGACCCCTGCTTGCTGGCTGTCGTTCAGCGATGCAAGCAGCTCTTTGGTCGCCTCGGTCGTGCGATGCTCGACCACCTCAAGCACGCGCCTTTCGCCGAGATCAGTCAGCGTTGTGACGTCATGCTGGCCCGCCTTGAAGCTTTTTTCATCGATGCCCAGATACTCGACGGTTTCGGTTTTCCGGCGAACCAATCCTCGCTGAACGGCGCGTCGCATGATTTGATTGACGGTATGCCAGTTCAAGCGCAACAGGCGCGACGCCGCCTTGATATTGGCACAGTGCAACAACAGCTCGACGGCGAAGCTCTCGAACAGCAACGTGAAACGAGAATGCCGTGCCGCCCATGGCGCCTGAACGGTTTTGACTCCATGCTCCTTGCATTGGCAACGAGGCAAACGGGCCACCAGAATCGTCTCGAACTGCATCGTATCAAGATGACGCCACCGCTGCTCAGCGGCATGGTCATAGATGAGGCATGATTGGCCGCAGATTGGACACTCGCCCTGCTTGCCGGTAAAGGCCAGTCTGATCTCCACTTGCCGGCTACTCATCGACAAGTTGACGTTCTCGACTTCCCAGTTTGAGGGAAGACCTAACAGTTGGTGGTAATGGCTTGACAGGCTCTGCATGGGCGGATCAATGTGGTTAGCTTGCTTGAATTGCACGACTACGCCAAGTTACCCATTACAGCCACAGCTTTCCACGATATTCTGCGAAGAGCCAAACTTTTCAAAGGCTTTATCATCCAGACAAGGAGCGACATCCAACAGGTCAAGGCGGCCATCTTCCGCGACAATCGACAACGCCCAATCCGGTTGCGGATTAACTTCTGCAATTCTCACTGGTCAAGTCCCTTGATTAGAAGTGGTTTTTTTCTTCGCGATGAATTTCGATCCATGATAGCGACCACCCTCTGGATTCAGAAAAATGAAACCACCAACTCTTCAAATCTAAACAACATTAGCAGTTCGTCAAAAATAGTGGATCACCCGCCGTTCAGCGCCATGATGGCTGTGCTGACGGCGCGAATGGTGGCGGTTGGTGATTTTCCTTTGCTGGCGCCTTTTTCTACTGATACCCACGGGTGCAGTTCGAGCGGCTCGATAGCACAGGCAGTTTCCCGGCCGATGCGCTCAATGACTTTTGCGCTCGCAGCCGAGCCGGTCACTTTAACAGGTGCTCCATCGATGGGAGCCGAGGTCAGCTCTCTGATGGCAAAGTATTCCCGTTCACTCCCATCCTTTACCGGCCAGTACCGGAAATAGCTGATTTTACCGTTTGTCGAAATAGAGAGCGCCGCATAGCGTTCTTCGAGCTCCAGGACTGCCAGTGTTTCTCCTGTCACGGAGGACAGGCGGGCCACTGCTTCGACATGTACTCCCCGCCAGCCAACACGAGCATGTTTTAATAGCTCGTTTTCGATGAATTGCGCCGGTTTGACCGGATAGAAGAGCAGCATCCGCCGATCCAGTCCGGAGGGCTGGTCAGGGGTTGGTTCCAGCACCATATCGTGCCATTGCCATCTATCGGCCTCATGGAGAAAATAGCCAGCCTCTATCCTGCACAGGCTGTCGCAGTATTCGGCAGAACTTCCGGACGGGAACCAGGCCGGCAGGGTCATGAGTTCTGCGGGGGAAAAGCTGAGGGCGACCGGTTCGTTTCGCCACTCTTTGAGCGCTGAGAGGAGCTTTCCGGCGAGCTTCGAACCTCTCGGACTGCCCAGATCGTCAAGCCCTCCCTCGATGGTGCGGCACATGGTCATCGTAAACGAGCCGTGACCGGTCGATTTGACTCGCGCTATGGTGGTGCTGTTCGCGTCGAACGCACAGGCTGTCTGGCTCCGGCTCATCAGTTGAGGGTAAGATGCTTTTGGAGGAGTTCGAGTTTTTTCTTGCCGATTCCCTTGACTTTCAGAAAATCGTTAAAATGTTCGACTTTTCCCCCATTCTGTTTTCGGAACTCGATAAGGCGCTTGGCCATCATCGGACCGACGCCGGGGATCATCTGGAGTTGCGAAGCCGACGCCGTTCTGAAAACGATGGTTCCGGAAAACTGTTTTTTCGATGTACGCCTTGCCGAAGATTTCGGCGCTGTCTCCTCCTGTTCCGCATTTTCCGCAACGACGCCGGAGGTTTCAGCCGCCACCGTATCGCCGGGCTTCATGGCGAGGCTGAGCAGACTGTCCACCTCGGCTTCGGAGTAGCGGGCCGTTTCGGCTTTTTTGATCGCCTTGTCGGTATTCTGCACCGAACCGCTGTACTTCAGCGCTCCTCCGAGCAGCAGGAAGAAGGTGAGCAGTGTGACGGCGGTTATTTCCGCTCTGGTGATGCCGAGTTTGACGGCGATGTTGTTGAGAAAATTCATAGGGGTTGAATTTTCTGTTAGGGGATTCAGGTCATCGCAATGGCGATGCTTGTTAAACAACTATTCTTCTGACGCGGCGGGAAACCGAACAGAGCAGTTCGTAGCTGATCGTTCCGGCGGCGAGGGCCTGCTCACCTGCCGACGGGCCGTCCCAGCCGAAGAGCACTGCCGTGTCGCCGACCTTGACCGAATCATCACTACCCAGATTGACCATCGTCTGATCCATTGTGATCGTGCCGACCTGCGGGAAGCTTTTGCCGCCGATGCTCACCCGCGCTTGGTTGGAAAGCGCGCGATGGAAGCCGTCGGCATATCCGGCGGAGATCGTCGCGATTCGTGTCGCTTTAGGCGCGCTCCATGTGCGGTTGTAGCTGATGGCCGTGCCTGCGGGCACCTCCTTGACGAAGATCACACGGCTCTGGAACTGCATCACCGGCCTGACGGGAACGGTCGAGGGTGCGGCGTCAACCGGATGGCAGCCATAGAGCAGAATCCCCGGGCGCACCATGTCGAGCCGTGCGTCTGGCATCGAGATAATGGCTCCGCTGTTTGCCGCATGCTTCGTCACGGTTTTGCCCGTTCGACGCTCGTAAGCGCCGGTTACGTGCAGGAAACGTTCGAGTTGCCGGGCAGTGAATCCTTCAGGCTTGTCGCTTTCAGCGAAATGGGTGTAGATGCCGGTCAACTCAAGGTTCGGGCAGGCCTCGATCAGCTCCAGCAGTTCCGCTGCTTCTTCGGGCGTGACGCCGAGCCGCCCCATGCCGGTATCGACCTTGAGCTGCACCTGGAGCCGTCTACCGCATGCGGCGGCAATCGATTCGGCAGCTCGGGCAGTTTCGTGGTCGCAGACGGTCATTTCCACGCCGTGTTGCAGATACAGATCGATATGTCCGGCGAGAGGCGAGGCGAAAGCGAGGATGCGCGAGTCCGGCAGCATCCGGTGCTCCTGAAGAAGTTCGATCGCTTCGTAAATGTTGGCCACGCCGAAATCCCGCACTCCCTCTGCTTCGAGCGTTGCCGTGACCTGCGTGGCTCCGTGACCATAGGCGTTGGCCTTGACGATGCCCATGACACGGCATTGCGGCCCGGTGATGGCGCGGATGCAGGCGAGGTTGTGGCGGAGATTGCCGAGTGAAATGAGCGCTTCCGAAAGGTTAGGGCCGTTCGGCGCGGCGGCGGAGTTCTGTTCGTGACTGGCGCTCACAAGGGTGATTTATGGTTGAGGTTCAGGCTGGAAGCCGGACATGCTCTAAAAAACGCTTTTTGCCCATGATTTTCAAAACAATGGCGATTAACTGACGGGAATGGACAATTATTGTTCTATGTATTATTATTCACGGAAAAACCATTATCAGAGTATCGAGCACCATGACCAACGACATTTTTGACATCTCGGACAACACTCCGCTGGTTCTCATGAAGCAGCTTACCCGGCAGAAGCGCGCACGGTTCATGGCGAAGCTCGAATACATGAGCCCCTGCTTTTCGCACTATTGCCGGGTTTCGGGGGCCATCGTGCGTGACGCCGAGGAGCGCGGGGCGATTCATCCCGGCATGACGCTCGTGGACTGGACCTTCGGCACCAGCGGCATCGCGCTCGCGATGGCCGCCGTCAGCCGGGGCTACAAAGTGTTGCTCGCCGCGCCGGAGAGCATCTGCCGCGAGAAGCAGGAGGTCCTTCGGGCGCTGGGCGCGGAGCTGGTGCTCACCCCGTCCGAGGCGCTGCCGGGCGATCTGCAAAGCTGCGTCGATGTAGCCGAGAACCTTGTCCGCACGCTGCCGAATGCCTGGTTTGCCAACATGTACCAAAATCCGGTCAGCCGCCAGGTGCATCAGGATGGCACGGGGCCAGAGATTTTCCGGCAGACTGAGGGCAAGGTGACGCACCTCTTCGTGCCGATGGCTTCGGGCGCGATGATCTCCGGGATCGGCCGCTACTTCAAATCGGTCAATCCGGAGGTTCAGATCATTGGCGTTGAGCCGGAGGGTTCGGTTTACGGCGATCTGCATGGCGGCAAGAGCCAAGGCACTCCCTCCGCGTTCCAGCTCGAAGATATCGGCGCGGTCAGGCCGACCTCTTTCTGGGACCCCAACGTGATCGACCGGATCGTGCAGGTCAGCGATGCCGACGCATTCAACTGCGGCCGCGAGTTGCTGCGTGCCGAAGCGGTCTTCGCGGGCGGAGCCTCCGGCGCGGCGATGGCTGCGGCTCTCCGGGAGGGCGAGGCGTACGGCGATGACGCGCTGGTGGTGGTGATGATGACCGACTTTGGCGGCTACGACCTGTCGCGCATGTACAACGATGACTGGATGCGGCGTCAGGGATTTTACCGGAAATCCAAGACCGCGCTCGACCAGATCACGGCGGACGACATTCTGCAACGCAAGGCCCACAAAGACCTCATCTTCGCCCAGCCTGAGCAGACGCTTGCCGAGGTTTTCGAAACAATGAAGCAGAACGACGTTTCCCAGATGCCCATTGTTTCGTTCGGCGCGCCCATCGGCAGCATCAGTGAAAACAGGATTCTCTCGATTCTCATTGAGAACGATTCGGCCATGAACGCCAAGGTGGTTGCCTTCATGGAAAAGCCGTTCCCGGTCTGCCAGCCCGATGCAACCATTTCCGAACTGTCGGAAAAATTGCAGACAAATGCATCCGGCGTGCTCATCAGCCTCAGCGATGGCCGCTTGCAACTGATTAACAAATCAGACCTTATCGATGTGCTGACTCGCAAGTGATGTCTGTCTGAATTATATGGTTGTTTTTTTGGGGTGATTTACTTATCTAAGCACTCCTGAGCAGAGAGCTTTACGGAACCATCATCAGCTATGGTTCCTGTACGTCTCTGCTGAAGCCATATTTCCTTGGACATGAGGCATGATCGATGGCCTAAACCGGGTAACGTCCCCGGAACCTGTTCAGGAAAGTACTTCCGAACCTTGTGCAAGCGCATGACAGAGGGCAGGGACATGCACTCCAACAACAGCGACATTTATGAAGGTAGAGTCCAGAAAAAGGCAGTACATACTCGAAGGCAAGATCAAACCTGGTTTTTGCGATGGCTGTGGTTGTGTCACCGAGCGGGTGTTTGTTGGTGAATGGAAGCCGAGCGACAAGCCTAAGGATGAGGATCCGCTTTTCGGATTGTCCGATAAAAAGTCGAAGGAGAAGAATCCGGCCGCGGAAGAGGAGGCTTCGGCTGCCGAAAACCAGTACTGGATCCGGTGCACCTCCTGCAACCAGGTGCATCTTCTCAAGGAGTGGCAGATACAGATCGACAAGGAGCTGAGCCCCGACGAGCTGAAGCCCGAGGATTGCCAGCTCTATACTCCTCATGGAATCTATGCGCAGGGGGATGCTTTGTATCACAAATCCCTTGATGAAGTGGGCGTTGTTCGTGAAAAACATGCGACCGGAAGCGGCGCGCATGTTATCATCGTGGAATTTTGCAAAAGCGGCCGGAAGCAGCTTCTCGAAAACGTGCAGCTCAACCAGGGCAAGCCGAAAAGCACCGAGTCGGTTACGGATATTATCAAACTTAAATTACGGCGTTAAGAGTCGAATCACAGGCAAGGGGGTGAATTTCATTGGTCAGCGTTCAGGTGAATGAAAACGAATCGATTGACAAGCTGCTCAAACGTTTCAAAAAGAAATACGAGAGAGCAGGCGTTCTGAAGGAGTTTCGTAAAAAGGCGTACTTCGTGAAGCCTTCGATCGAAAAACGTCTGAAGCGTTCAAGAAGCAAGCGTCGCGCACAGCGCGCTAACGAAGAGCGCAACTCCTGATTTTTCAGGAATTCAGTATTGAAAAGCAGCTCCCTTGGGGCTGCTTTTTTTATCGAACTCAAAAACAGCCAGCAATGAGCACTTTTCAGGGCGAGGTGACGACCCTTCCGCCGGACAAATCGATTTCGCATCGCGCCGCGCTTATCGGCGCGCTCGCCGAAGGCACGACCGAGATTTCCAACTTTTCGGGTGGATACGATAACCAGTCAACCCTGTCGGTGCTGCGCGATGCCGGTATTTCCATTCGACAGGAGGAGCTTTCCGCCGGTGACGGGCGGATCGAGCGGCGCGTGGTGATCGAGTCGAACGGCCTCTGGAGTTTCCGTGAGCCCTCCGTGCCGCTGATGTGCAACAACTCCGGCAGTACGATGCGCATGATGGCGGGTATTATGGCCGCGCAGCCTTTCCGGAGCGAGCTGGTGGGTGACGCTTCGCTGATGAAGCGCCCGATGAAGCGCGTCGCCGATCCGCTGCGGCAGATGGGCGCCGAAATTTCGCTTTCCGACGCCGGAACCGCGCCGGTCGTCATCCACGGCACCAAAGCGCTGAAGACGATCGAGTACCGTCTGCCGGTGCCCTCGGCGCAGGTGAAGTCGCTCGTGGCCTTTGCGGCGCTGCACGCCGATGGCCAGTCGAAAATCATCGAGCCGATCCGTTCGCGCGACCATACCGAGCTGATGCTGGGCCTCGCAACCATCGATCGGCCCGACGGCGTTCGCGAGATCATCATCGACGGGCGCAAGCCGATTGCCGCCAAACCGTTCAAGGTACCCGCCGATCCCTCGGCGGCCTGCTTCATGATCGCCCTCGGCCTGCTCGGCGAGCGCTCGGAGATCGTGCTGCGCAACGTCTGCCTCAATCCGACGCGCGTGGCCTACATCGACGTGTTGCAGGAGGCGGGCGCGGGCCTCGGCATCGAGAACGTGCGTTCGGAGGGCGGCGAGCCGGTGGGTGATATCGTCGTCCGGAGCTGCTCCGGCTTGAAGCCGCTGCGCATCAGCGACCACGGCGTTGTGGCTGGGGTGATCGACGAGGTGCCGATGCTTGCCGTGCTCTCGGCCTTCGCCTCGGGCGAGTTCGAGCTGCACAACGCCGCCGAGCTGCGCACCAAGGAGAGCGACCGCATCGACGCGCTGGTGGTGAATCTTCAGCGTCTCGGCTTCGAGTGCGAGCAGTACGCCGATGGCTTTGTGGTGAAGGGACGGAAAACCGTCGCTTCAGAAGAGGTTGAGATCGAGTGCTTCGACGACCACCGCATCGCCATGAGCTTCACCATCGCCGCCGAAGCCGCCGGCGCATCGCTGCGCCTCTCGGATCGCGACGTGGCGGGCGTGTCGTTCCCGAATTTCTTCGCCCTGATCGACTCGCTGCGGCAGTAGGGGGGAGAAGGGTAGGGGCGGGAATTTTCCCTGGGAGCGCCGAGCGCCTGCTCGGCAATGGAGCTGGAGGCTCCGCATCATGCTTTTACGATTCTTTCGACAATCGACACCATTGCAAAAGCCGGGCATCGCCCGGTTTTTTGCGTTTCTGGGGGGAGATGAAAAAGGAAATCCTGTGGCAAGTTTCCCTGATTTGTTTGCGCGGCGGAACAGATTTTTTACTTTCAATGAATGTGTTGGCTGAAGTACAAGGTAGTTTCACCTTTCTCCCACAGCAAATGCCTCACGCAAGTACTTCCATAAAGAACGCGCTGCTCGAATTCGCAGGTGTAAAGCCGCTGCTGTCAGGCGTTTGGCGGAGTTGCGGTCGTTGGGTTGTCTCGGATGCGGATGGGGGGAATGGAGCCAACAAAGTTTGGAGAGAATTAAAAGCCCATTTGATGATTTGTAATAAACACGACAAGAGAACACCGGGCAATAACGCGCTACTTTGTTGCGCTTATTGGTCTGATATGGGATGTAAGGCGCAATAGAGTAGCGCATATAAGCAAGTTGTGCGTCAGTGTAAAAAAGACAGCCGACACGCAAATGGCACATTTGGTTTTTGCCTACACATGAGCCAAAACTCAAAAAACCAAAAGAGTCATTTTTTTGCCAACGCACCGACAGAAATTAATAAATTTGACAACTAATAAATTGACAATATGAGTATAGAACAGGGACTTAACTCAAGACGAGAAAACGACAAACAAGTTGAAAGCCAACAATGGTTTCAAAAGCTTATTCAAGCAGACCAGTATGTTGGTGACATTTACTCTATCAACTATGAGACAGCAAGAGTAATCATTCACGACTTTTACAGAGAGAAAGTTGGTGGAATACCAAGTTTAAGTTTTCTAATTGCGACACGAGTTGACCCAAGTAAAACAGATATTGACTTTAAAAAGGAAGATGCTTCATTTGTTCTTTTACGAGTAATGGATGCAGCAGCTTTACCACAAGACAAAGAAGCAGAAAGAATTAGAGTTGAAACGGCTCAAAGAATAAGCGGAGAAACTGAAAAACATTGGGATGATGCAGGTTCAATGGACTTGCGAACAAAAAACATTCTTGGATTTGCTGGTGTTCAATGCCGAATTATTGGAACATTCTTTCTTGAAGAAAACGGTCAAAATGGTGACGCCCCTCTTAACCTGAAATTTGGTAGCGATATTTCTAATTATTACCCAAACAGGGGCTTGAAAGTTTATAAGCCAAACGGAAAAGCACTTGAACAAATCGTAAATTACGCAGACCCTACAAGTATTCAGGCTCACACAGAGAAATACGGAAACACAGAGAGAGTGAAACTTGGATTTGTTCGCTATGCTTCAACAAATCGTAAATATCAGCAAGTAGATGATGTTCCAGTTTATATATATCCTGCGGACTTGCTATCTCAAAAATCTGCATTGTTCGGTATGACAAGAACGGGTAAATCAAACACCACTAAAATTATCGCCAAATCAGTATTTGAATTAAGAAAAAATGAAAATCCTAATGACAGACCGCTACGAATAGGGCAAATTATTTTTGACCCAAATGGTGAGTATGCAAATGAAAATGTTCAGGACAATAATTCCGCTCTTAAAAATGTTTGGCAACTTTTGCCTAATGGTGTAAAGGCAAACGAAGTTATTACCTATGGAATTACAAGACATCCAAATGACCTTGAAAGAACCTTAATGCTTTTAAACTTCTTTGAAACAAGTAATACGCAGATTGGAAAAAGTATTATTGATAGCATCCTATCAGAAGATAGCACTAATTACATCAAACAATTCTGCCAAGTAAGCTTTGATGAACCTGACCCAAATGACCGAAGTGCAACTACACGTTATAACAGACGATTATTAGCCTATCGTTCAGTATTAGCCAGAGCAGGTTTTCAAGTTCCACCAAGTTTAAGGGCAAGCACAAGGGGTCTATTTAATCAAGACTTGATTACCGCCCTTCAAACGGGAAGAAATAATAATCCGCCA
Source organism: Chlorobaculum tepidum TLS (assembly GCF_000006985.1). Taxonomy (NCBI): domain Bacteria; kingdom Pseudomonadati; phylum Chlorobiota; class Chlorobiia; order Chlorobiales; family Chlorobiaceae; genus Chlorobaculum; species Chlorobaculum tepidum. The sequence continues at coordinate 1,811,513 of NC_002932.3, read as the reverse complement.
ACCCCTGAATATGTTTCAGCAGCACAAGTATTCTCAAACCCAAATCCTGCTTGGGGTCAACTTGCTAACGCTTTTGAAGCATTAGATAAATTCATTCGAGACAGCAGTAGTAATTACACCGCATTTGAAAATGCTTATGTAAGTCGTCCTAATGGTTCAGGCGACAGATGGGCTGATGAAGATTTGAAAAAAATTATTGGCATTTTTCAATATTCCAACGGAACTAGAAAAATCGGCAAAGCGGCAGAACAACATAGTGCCGACACAACAAGTGATTATGCAGAAGATATTTACAACCACCTTGTTCAAGGTAAATTGGTAATAATTGACCAATCAAGTGGAGAACCCGAACTCAACAAATCTTCTGCGACCAGAATAATGACAAAGATTTTCAAAGAAAATCAAAGAAAATTTGTTCAAGGCGAAACAAACATTCCTGAAATTTTAGTTTATGTTGAAGAAGCCCACAATATTTTGCCTGCAGGTAATGATTTAGATTTATCAGACATTTGGGTAAGGACTGCAAAAGAAGGTTCTAAGTATCGCATCGGAATGGTTTACGCCACGCAAGAAGTAAGCAGCATTCAAAAGAACATTCTTAAAAACACTGCCAATTGGTTTATTAGCCATTTGAACAATACCGATGAGACAAAAGAACTTTGCAAGTATTACGACTTTGCAGACTTTGAACCATCCATAAGACGAGCCCAAGATAAAGGGTTTTTAAGAGTAAAGACTTTAAGTAACCTATTTGTCATTCCAGTTCAAGTGGACAGGTTTGAAGTTTAACACACTATCATATGAGTTTTGAAGGAGAATTTGCCAGTTACGAGCCTTTAAGACGGTTACTTGATAGTGAAAAAGTTAAATCACTTCAAAACCGACTTAAAATAAGGCAACAGGAAGAAGAAACAGAAGACTTTGAAGGTTCAATAGTCAAAAAATCTGATTTGACCGAAAGTACCTTACAACCTGATTTAGTTCTTGCAATTGATGGAAGCAATTTAGCTGCTAAAGCAGAAAACGGATTTCCTGGTGCTGAATTTGGTTACATTACCATTGCTTCCGTATTAATTGACTTGAAATTAATTGGAGAGTTAGAAAAAAAGGAATTTGTTGAACCAAAGAAATTTCGTGAAACCGAAAAAGCATCAACCATTGAAAGCGTTTTTCCCGGTTGTAATGTAATTCTCGATACAGAAAAAAATGCTAAGTCTTCCTTACGGAGAGCTTTATTTGAAGAGTTACGCAGCAACACCATTTTTTCAGATGGAGAAAGTTTGCTTGATACCTACGAGCATCTTTTTAGAATAAAACGTGAACATTTTCAAGAAAGAAATTTACCAAGAAGCCCAATTGAGGGAGTTGAAGAAGAAATGACTTATGACTTTGGGGAATATACTTGTCCTCATTCAGGCGAGCCGCTTTTCTCAACTGATGCTTTGCGTTTACACGAACTTATGAACCCAGGCGGGAGCAATGGTGAAATGTTTGGGCAAATAATGTCCACTCTTGAAAAACTTTGGCTTGTTCACATTCTAAGAGCATTTGAACGCAAAGGTTGGTTAGCAACACTTCGCAGAGTTGCTTTTATAATGGATGGACCTTTAGCCGTATTTAGCACTTCATCTTGGTTAACAAAAGTTATAAGTCACGAATTAACTCGGCTGAATGACCTTCAACGGAAAATAAATGGTCAAGACCTTTTAATCATTGGAATTGAAAAATCAGGAACATTCTTCAATCACTTCATTGAGATAGACACTACCAAAGATGGCGTAACTGATAAATTTCCAAAACAATCTGCCTTACTCTTAAATGACGGCTACATAAAACGAAATATCATTTTTTCTGAGAGTATCAAACCTTACGGTCAAGACACTTATTTTGGAAGAAAACTTTTCTACAAAGCGGCATCAGGTCAAAAAATTGTTCCTGTCGTAGCTTGTTTCAACGAGTATCAAAGAAATCTTAATACAGCAAATCCTGACCAATTTACAAGATTAGCAGATGTTATGAATTTGCTAGACCTACTTGTTTCAAGCAGATACCCGAATTCTGTTTCTCCGTTAGTTTCAGCACACGCAGAAGCAGCAATTCCTTTGAACTTAGGCAAGCGAATTTTTGAAGACATTGCAAGAGAAATAAGAGAGAAATCAAAAGAATGATAGCAAAGGAAAAAATATTGAAAGGTTTTGAAACTGCCGAAGCACGTTGGGCAAGGTTTGGACCATACTATGCAATGTTTCCTTTAGAATTTGCATTTGATGTAGTTGAGAAATACTCAAAGAACGGTGATTATATAATTGACCCTTTTGCGGGTAGATGCAGTAGTATATATGCTGGTGGCGTTTTAGGAAGAAATAGTTTAGGATTAGAAATTAACCCTGTTGGTTGGTTGTATGGAACTGTAAAACTGCATCCAGCAGAAAAAGAAGAAGTCATTGACCGACTACTTGAAATTTACAGTAAGAGAAACTATTATAACCGAGCAATCCAAAAAATGCCCGAATTTTATCGCATTTGTTACTGTGACGAAGTTCTTAAATTCCTGTTAGCCGCCCGAACTCATTTAGATTGGAGAAACAATAAAGTTGATGCGACTTTGATGTCAATACTTCTGATTTACCTACACGCAAAAATTGGCGAAGGACTTTCCAATCAAATGAGAATGACTAAATCAATGGGGATGAATTACTCTGTGCAATGGTGGAAGAAAAACAATATGACCACACCGCCTGAAATAAACCCCTGCGATTTCATTCTCAAAAAAATCGAATGGCGTTACGAGAAAGGTAAACCAAAAGTTTCTGAGAGTGCCGTTGTGTTCGGTGATAGTTCAAATAAATTAATAAGCATTGCAGAAAGAGCAATAAACAATGATATAAAATTTTCTTTGCTGTTTACTTCACCACCCTATTACTCGATTACTGACTATCACGCGGACCAGTGGTTGCGACTGTGGCTTTTAGGTGGTTCAGAAAATCCTCAATCACTAAAAGATAAGCATAAAGGGCGATTTGTAAATAAACAAGAATATTATGACTTACTGGACAACGTTTTTGGACTTTGTGCCAAAATGATGAAAAGAGAAAGCACTGTTTATGTTCGGACAGACAAGAGAGAATTTACTTTCAACTCTACACTTGAAATACTGAAAAGGCATTTCCCAAATCATTCAGTTAAGATTGTCGAAAAACCTTTGACAAAGGACACAAAAACTCAAACAAAACTCTTCGGGGACAAGACAATGAAGCCAGGAGAAGTTGATATAATAATGTCGAGAAAATGAGCCAACTCAACAGCCACACACATTGCCAAGTCGCACAAGCCAACCCACAAGCCAAAACTTGGCAAAGAGTGTGTCTGTTCCTGCGCACAACTGGCAGACAATCAAGACAAAACAAGAACACCGAACGCACAGCACATGGTATAGTGCATGCGGGTTTCAGTGGTTTTCGAGCGTTTGTGGCTCGTAAAAAAAGTCTATGTAAACTGAAAGGAAATCGCCTCGTAATCCCGCACGACACCATACCATCAACCGTTACCAGCAATATTAGTATGACAACAAACCTACAAGACATAATCAAAGGAATTCAAAAGCAAAATCAGACTATGCAAAGCGCATTCGGACTGAATTCGCTACAAGGAATAGCAGCGGCAATAGAAAAACAAAACAAAGCACAGTTCAATTTTTCGGGACTAAGTGGTTTGACAGATATTGCTAGGACAATTTCCCAACAGATGAAGCCATTAAACGCTACATCATTAGTTTTAGGAAATAGTATTCAAGCACAATTGGCTGCAATTCAATATCCGAAAAATCATTCAGCGTTATTCGGATTGACTTCCACACTTGCAGAACTTGCAAAAACAAATCAAATTGCCTCAGACAGACTTTCAGGGTTTGCAACAAGTCAGCTATTACTTTCAAAAAACTTGACAGAGATTGCAAAGACATTAAGCCAATCTCACTTAAATAAGTTCAATACTATAGATATTGCTTTGCAAGGCATTTCTAAAACTTATTTGAAGAATATTGCCTTGACTCGTAACTGGGAAGACATATCAGTTGCAGAAGAAGCGAACGAAACAATTGCAAACATTGCGGACGAATTACTAAATAATACAGCGCAAGTTACCGTTCAAGACCTTGACAATTTAAGACAGTCAATTGTTACAGAACTTCTGGGACTACTTGGGAAAACCAAAACAGATAAGGCTCGACAGTTTATCTTTGAATTAATTTCAACAATTAGCTTTCTTTTAATATTCTATAATCCTTTTGTTATACCGACAGATAAAAGCAATTCTGAAGTTATCATAGAAACCAAAAGAGAAATTGAAAAAATAAGTAAAGAATTTTCATCAAAAATTGAATCGGAACTGAACAAACTTAACAAGACAAGAACCGCAAGGACTAATGTTAATTTAAGGTACTCAGACAAGAAAAATTCAAAAATAATTGGTCTTGTCAAACTCGGACAGCAAGTTACTGTTATTGAAATAAGACACAAACACCTTCTAATTTCATACATTGACAAGGAAACTGGAGAACCAAAATCGGGTTTTGCAACTAAAAAATATTTTGACATTGACAAATAGAAATACTGCTGGTAACAGCGGTTTGGCAAAAGTGGCGGTTCATTGCTCCGCAGACACATTTGTGGTTAATCAAACATTGGTTCTCCGCATCAACATTTGTGGTGAAAATCGCCACCTTCGCCAAGCCGCAAAACGTTATGGGCAATAATAAAAAACAAAAACTATGACAGAAAAAATTTACACAGAAGAAAATGGCGAATATTTAAAAAACAATCCAACTTGGCATGTTGAAGATTCGCCTTGGAAAGCAAAACAAATTTTAAAGATGTTAAACAGCAATCCGATAAATCCAAAATCTATTGCAGAAATAGGCTGTGGTGCCGGTGAAATATTAAATCAGTTGCATTTATCAATGCCAAATTATGTAAGCTTTACGGGATATGATATTTCGAGTGATGCAATAAGGCTTGCTAAGACACGGGAAAAAGAAAGGTTAGAATTTAAGCATGAAAATTTTTTGGAGACAAGTGCAAGGTTCGATTTATTACTAATGATTGATGTTTTTGAACATGTTGATGATTATTTGGGGTTCTTGAAATTGAGCAAAAGCAAAGCGAAAAATACAATATTTCATATTCCATTGGATATTTCGGTTCAGGCGATATTGAGAAATAAACTAATGTCACGTCTCCGCTATATTGACGGATAAACTTGCGGAGAGAGGATGCGGGCCTGCTCATAAGCCTATAAAAATAAAGAGATTAATCAGTTTTTGTAATTTTTGATGAGACAGTTTTGTGGTGACGTGACACTAATGTCTGGACGAAATTCTGTTGGTCATTTGCATTATTTTATGAAGGAAACAGCAATTGCGACATTAGTTGATTCTGGTTATGATATTGTAGATTTCTTTTATACTGCAGGTTCATTGGATTTACCAAGAAAGACACTGAAATCAAAAATTGCAGTTTTACCAAGAAAATTAATGTTTAAAGCAAATGAAGATATTGCAGCAAAAATATTAGGAGGATTTTCATTATTAGTTTTGACAAAGAATTAAAGCCCATGACAATGTATAAAAATAATAAGCCGAAACAGTAGTAAAATCAAGGTTTGTAGCCCGCTTAAACTTTTCGTGTAACTTGACAGGAAATCGCCCGCAATCCCTTACTGCACTTAGCCTCAGCCGTTATAATAAATAAGTATTTTTAGCGTTAGAATGTTCGCTGTACAGGAGATGAAAATCAACCCCCCCCCCAACAAGTTCGCACCGGTTGAGGGTTTCCTTTTTTACAAACTCCGCAAATGCTCCAGCAGAATTCCGTTGAAGATCGCGGGTTGGTCGAGGTTTGAGAGGTGGCCCGCGTCGGGAATCAGTTCGAGCTTCGAGCCGGGAATCAGGGCGTGCATGGTGGCGGCGATTTCCGGCGTGGTGACGATGTCTTCCATGCCGTTGACGATAAGCGTCGGGCAGGTGATTTCGGTCAGCATTTCTGTCGAGTCTTCGCGTTCGGCGATCGCCCGCATCGCTTCGCTGATCTCCTCCGGCGCCTGGCGGACGATGCTCTCCCGCGTTTTCTCGACGAGCGATGGGTTCGATTCGTAGGTCTCCTTGGCGAAGAAGTTCGGCACCATCCTCGCCGCCGCCTCTTCGGCTCCTTTCTCCATCACCGCTTTCCGAAACTCCTGCCGTACGGAGAAAGCCTGCGGCGTGTCGGCGTTGGCGCGCGTGTCGCAGAGCACCAGCGATTTTGTCAGCTCCGGGTAGAGCCGGTAGAAGGCCATCGCCTGATAGCCGCCCATCGAGAGGCCAACGATGGTCGCGCTCTTCCAGCCGAGCGCTTCCATGAGGCGGGCGAGGTCGTGCGCGTAATCATCCATGCTCCAGCCGGGGCGTGACGGCGTTGACTCGAATCCGTACACGGCGGGGGCGATCACCCGGTAGCCCGACTCGGCCAGCGGCGCGAGCTGCGGCTCCCACATCTGCGACGAGACCGGGAAGGCGTGCAATAGCAAAACATTACCGGCGTCACCGCCCGCTGCTCCATTGAACGTCAGCATGACTTAGTTCTCCTGCGCTTTGGCCTGGCTGCCGCGAATGTCGCGGATGATGTTGTTGGCCTCATCGAGAATCTTGCGGGCCTCGTCACGGGCGCTGTCGATGATCTCTTGCGAGCGGTGCTTGGCCTCGTTGCTGTATGCCGCTTCGTGTTCCGAACCCTCGTACAATTCCGTTGCACGGTCAATGGCGCGCTTGACCTTGCCGCTGATGATCATCTGGGTGTCTTCGCCTTTGCGCGGAGCGAACAAAAGACCCATGATGGTGCCGACTGCGGCGCCGAGTATGGCTCCGAAAAAGAGTCCCTTGTAGTATTTGTCCTGATTTTCCATGATCTCGGGATTTTGTTGTAAAAAAGAAATATAACAAAAATCAGCGCCGCAGGATTTCCACCACCGCCTCTTCGAGGCCGGAGAGCGTATCGACGAGGTCGTGACGGCACAGTAGCCTGAACTTCTTGGTGTACTGTTCAAACGAAAGGATGAAGTCGGAGCCAAACACCGATTCCCGGAAATCGTCGAACCGGACGTATCCGTTCGAGTCCGTGGGCTGCACCAGGTGCCGGTGCTCGCTTTTGGTCGGCCAGATGCGCAGCTCGCGGAAGTCGCTGTAGTCGAACACATCCTTCGATGGCGGCGCATCGATCAGCACTTCGTGGCCTGCAAGTCTTTTACCGGTTTTTCCGGCGAGCATGGCGCAGATTTCCAGCTCTTTCTCTTTGCGGCGTCGGTGGCTGGTGTTGTAGGCGAACCAGACCGGATCGATCTCCATTGATGGTTCGTGATAGGGCCGGATGGTCATGGCGCGTTTGTAGACGCGACGCTCCAGAATTGCATCGAGCAGCTCTGCCGCTGGCAAGCCAAGCCCGCGAATCGCCCGCTCAAGTTCGAAAAGCACCCGGTCGTCGGAGTTGAAATAGAAGAGTTCGCGCAAGGTTTCCATTGGCAGGGCGCTCTCGTCGGCGACGTCCTGCAACAGCCGCCGGAGCATGGTCGAGAAGGTGCGGCTCGTGTGGTGCCAGTAAACATTGCGCATCATCATGTACTTGGCAAACAGCAGGCTTTCGAGCGGCGCGATCCCTTTTTCGGTGATCGCGAGGCGCTGGCGTTCCGGGTCGGGCACGAACGATTCGATGAGCCGCTCGATGTCGATGCTGCCGTACGGAATGTTGCAGTGGTGTGCGTCACGCATGAGGTAGTCCATCTTGTCGGGATCGAGCGTGCCGCTCACCAGCTTGCCGAGCCGGTGCGCTGTTTTTCCGGCGATGATTTCGGTGACGGTGTCGGGATTGACCTGCCAGTCGTCGTGCAGGATGGCCGCGATGGAGGGAGTGTCGCGATGCTCCTCGTTCAGAAACTGGCCGGTCAGCGATTCGTGGTGCGCGAACACGGCGGAGCTGTCGCCTGCCGGGGTGATCTCCTCAAGTACATGCGCGTGGGGATAGTGTCCGATGTCGTGCAACAGACAGGTGGCCAGCAGCGTGCGGCAGGTCTCGTCGTCGAACTGCAATCGTTCATCCTGCAATTCAAGCGCCAGAGGATTGCTCACCATGCGCTGCAAAATCATCTTCATCAGGTGATAGACGCCGATGGAGTGTTCGAAGCGCGTGTGGTTCGCGCCGGGGTAGACCTGCTGGGCGAATGAAAGCTGCCGGATGCCCTTGAGCCGCAGGAACGACGGATGGGCGAGAATTTTCTTGAGCGGCGCGCTCAGCGGGATGTGGCCCCAGATGGGAATGCGGATAAACCCGCCTTCGGAGCGGAAAAGAAACGGCTCGGCGATCATGATGCAGGGGATGATTGACAGTGTCTCGCGCAAGATACGCACGAGCCCTTCTCTCGGCAAGACATGATGGGTCGGGAATGGCAGGGCAATAAAAAAGCTGCCGTTTTCGACAGCAGCTTTTGGCTTGTATTCCGGTCAGTGCTCAGTACCTGGGGCGGGCAGCCGGGCGCTCTTCACGAGGCTTTGCTTCGTTCACCCTGATTTTTCTTCCGTTGAGGCTGCTTTCGTTCAGCTGGGAAATCGCTTCGTTTGCCTCTGCGTCGTCAGGCATTTCAACGAATCCGAATCCTTTTGAACGGCCAGTGAACTTGTCGATGATGACGTTTGCTTTGGAAACCGTGCCGAATTCGCCAAATGCGCCGCTCAGGTCTGCTTCAGTGACGTTATAGTCGAGATTGCCGATGTAGATGTTCATGCTTTTTAAAGGTCTTGGTGCTTTGATAGAAAGAGAAAAGCTGCCAAATAATCAAAAGCACAAATCACTTGAAAGCCTCTGGCCCAACCGTTGTCCAGAAAGTTTATAATAATCTTTATTATGTGAACATACAAATCCGTGATGATCTGAAGTTCATATACTTCCATGTTGCCGTTCTTTCAGATGCAGGGAGCAGACCTTCCGGAAATGGTGGCCGTAGATGGCAAGCGTTACCGCCAGCGGCAGTGCCTGCCGACGGTTTACGGCCGTCCAGGCGAGCATTTTCCAGTACTGGAAACGTTCCCTGCCAATGACGCCAAGCATCACTGTCGAGCGCATGAAAGCCATGAACTGGCTCATCCTGAAACGGCTTTTCAGTTGTGGGGCCCGGTACGCCTCCAGCAGCGTGCGGATGCGCTGGTAGTAGTATTTCGGAGCATAGAGGTGCTTCATCATCTCCCTGTACCCCCTGCGCAGGATTTCGGGATCCATCATCGGCACGATGTTGGTGTTGCCGTCTGCATTGTCGCCGCTTGAATGGGGCAACAGGCGTCCCTCGTTTTTCAGTCGCTCATAAAGCTTCGTGCCAGGCAGGGCCTGTAAAATGCCAACCATCGCGGTGACGATGCCGCTCTTCTGGATGAACTCGATCTGTTTCTGGAAGATCGACGGTGTGTCGCTGTCGAAGCCCACGATAAAGCCTCCTTGCACCTCGAGGCCTGCATTCTGGATTTTGCGGATGTTGTCGAGCATGTCGCGCGAGGTGTTGTGCTGTTTGCCGCATGCTTGCAAAGCGGTGACTTCCGGCGTTTCGATGCCGATGAACACCCGGTTGAAACCCGCGTCTACCATCAGCTTCATCAGTTCGGCATCATCGGCCAGATTGATTGAGCACTCCGTGTAGAACTCGTTGGTTGCGCCTTTCGTTTTTCGCCATTCGATCAGCGCCGGAAGCAGCTCTTTTTTGAGGTAGGCGCGGTGGGCGATGAAGTTGTCGTCCACGAAAAAGACGCTATCCTGCCATCCGTGCCGTCGAAGTTCCTCCAGCTCGGCGATGATCTGTGAGCTGGTTTTGGTGCGGATTTTGTGGCCGAACAGGGCCGTGACGTTGCAGAAATCGCAGCGGTATGGGCAGCCGCGCGAAAACTGTATGGCCATTGAGGCGTACTGTTTCATGTCGAGCAGCTTCCACTCCGGTACCGGTGTGCAACCAAGCGCCGGGAATTCATCGGCGGTATAGTAGCGCTCCGGAACTCCGTTTTCGAGATCCGCGATGAAGCGTGGAAGGGTGATTTCAGCCTCGTTCAGCACGAAATAGTCAACCTCGGGAAATTCGGCATAACCGGTGGTGAAAAGCGGGCCTCCGGCGACCACCGGCAATCCGGCAGCCTTGCAGCGTGCGATTGCCTCGCGAGCGGAATCCTGCTGCACGGCCATCGCGCTGACGAATGCAAGGTCAGCCCAGGCAATATCCTCACTGCGGAGCTTGCGGACGTTGAGATCGACCAGCCGCCGCTGCCAGGCGGGCGGAAGCATTGAAGCCACGGTCAGGAGGCCGAGCGGCGGCAGCGATGCCTTTTTTCTGACGAACTTGAGGGCGTGCTTGAAACTCCAGAAGGTGTCCGGAAATTCCGGATAGAGCAGCAGAATGTTCATAGGCTTCTCTTTCCGATAGCGTTGCGGATTGGTCATTCGAGCCGGGGCAAAGCGTCCGGTGCCGGGCGTGAGAGCCACCGGTTCAACGTCAGGTCAAGTTCAGAAACAGGTTTGTCAAAAAGAAGAAAACTCTTGCGTTCAGCCTTTTTCAATACCGGTTGAGCGAGAACTTTTCACCGAGATAGAGCTTGCGGGCTTCGGTGTTTTCGGCGATCTCTTCAGGCGTGCCGTGCATGAAGATGCTGCCGTCGAAGAGCAGGTAGGCGTGATCGGTGATCGAGAGCGTTTCGTGCACGTTGTGGTCGGTGATGAGCACACCGATGTTACGCTTCACCAGGTCCTCGACGATCTGCTGGATGTCCTCGACGGCAATCGGATCGACGCCCGCGAACGGCTCGTCGAGCAGAATGAAGCGCGGGTCGAGCGCCAGTGCGCGGGCGATCTCCGTGCGTCGGCGCTCGCCTCCCGACAGCGCGTAACCCATGCTGTTGCGGATGTGGGCGATGTTCAGGTCTTCGAGCATCTGCTCGGTTTTTTCCTGCCGCTCGGCTTTGGAGAGCGTGGTGAATTCGAGCACGCCGAGAATATTCTGCTCAACGGTCAGCTTGCGGAATACCGAGGCCTCCTGCGGCAGGTAGCCGATGCCTTTGCGTGCGCGCTTGTACATTGGCAGCTTGGTGATCTCCTCCTGGTCGAGCAGCACCTGGCCCGCATCGGGCTTGACCAGCCCGACGATCATGTAAAACGTGGTGGTTTTGCCCGCGCCGTTGGGGCCGAGCAGGCCAACGATCTCGCCCTGTTTTACTTCGAGGGTCGAGCTTTTGACCACCTCGCGCTTGTTGTAAACTTTCTTGAGATTGGTACAGCTCAGTATCGAACCCATAACATTCAACTCAAAAATTGCCTGTCAGTGTCGGCGCGGCCAGTTGGCTTTGCCTGTTCATTCTTTTTTTAATAGAGAGAGCGATCCTTCTGCTGTCATGACGCTGAAACATCCCCGAACCCGTCGCCGCAAGCTCAGAGTCCGGGAAATTACCGGTCAGTGAACGTTCTCAGCCATGCGGCCATCATCGAGGATGCCGCCCCATTCGACCGCAGTGAACCCTTTTCTCCGGAAGCTGGTGAGCTTTGGCGCCTTGATTTTCTCGGGTTTTTCGGTTGGGGTGAAATTGAGCAGCACCCTGAGCTCGCTGTCCGGTTTCGGGTGTATCTTCAGGCCGAGACGCTTGTTCACGACATCAGGCTCAATCAGCCTGATGGTGTAATACGGGCTATCCGGAAGGTTCTTGAGCCAGTACTCTTTCAGGTCTTCAGCTTCCGCCCGGTTGAGCCCCATCTCATGCAGATGGCTGTCGAACCAGCCGGCGAGATCACCATACCGGACCGACCAGCCGCGGCGGGGCAATTCGATCTTTTTGTCGAGCGCGGCTTCGTAGAAGAGATAATGGTACTGGCCATCGATCATTCCGTCCTTCTGTACCGTAACGCGCCAGCGGTTATTGTAGTCGGGAATCGTCCGGATGACTTTGCCTTTCGGCGACAGGCGCACCTCGATCTTTGTGGTTCTGACGGGATAGAGATAGAGCGCCGGTTTTTTGACGATCTGGATGTGCGAAAAATCGTTGCTGAGCTGGCCGTCGTCGTCGAGGAAATAGCGTGCGCGTTTCTGTTCGGTCGGGTTTGCGTGGGAGTCGGACTCCTGGTGACCGAGATACACAATGTCCAGCTCTTCCGGTCGCCACATGTTTGAGGAAACGCTGAACTCTTTGATTTCGATGTTTTCACCAAGCAGCACCGGCCTGGTCTGCGTGAAACCCTTTGCTCCGGAAAGCAGGGCGGACAGTTCGAAAAATCCGGCGCTGCCCATACCGTGGTGCTCGATGATGACCGCGATGTCGGGTTTGTTGTCTTTGTTCAGGTCGCAGATCACAGAACGCACCAGTCTGGCCTCGATGAAATTGTCCGGATTGTCGCCAGCCTTGAAGACTCCGTTTTTCAGAGTGATGCTCCTTTTGGCCACCAGGAGTTCGTAAGTGCTGTTTTTTGCGGTCTGCTCCAGACTTGCCTGCTGGTCGGCAATTATTGCCAGAGGTTCATCCAGAAGTTCATGCCCGAAAGCGAACGATGGCCGCGTTGAAAGCATGGCCGCTGAAAGAAGCGCCAGAGAGAGCAAAATCTTTTTCATGTGCTTCCGCTTGTGTTACTGATGGTGATGCTTGCCTTGAAATGTAAGCACCGGAAACGCCAGTTTACAACGAAAAATGAACCCGGGCCGAAGAGGGTGCATCGATGTATCCTCTATTTTACGTGGCGCCCTTTCAAGTTGGGTGAAAAAACGGTAACCTGAAACTTGAGTTTGTAATCGTCCAAAATTTCAATTATCCGTCTCATGAGAAAGGTCATGTCATATCGGGGGATGCACCCGGAGATTCACGATTCTGTTTTTCTGGCAGAAGGCTCCTACGTCATCGGCGACGTCAAGATTGGCGCGCATTCGAGTATCTGGTTCAACGCGGTGGTTAGGGGTGATGTCTGCCCGATCACCATCGGCGAAAAAACCAGCGTGCAGGATAATGCGACGCTACACGTGACGCACGATACCGGCCCGCTGAAGATCGGCAGCAACGTCACGATCGGCCATGCGGCCACGCTGCACGCCTGCACGGTGGAGGATAACGTGCTGATTGGCATGAGCGCTACCCTGCTTGATCATTGCGTCGTCGAACCCTGGTCGATCGTGGCTGCCGGGTCACTGGTCAAGCAGGGCTTTCGGGTGCCTTCGGGAATGCTGGTCGCCGGAGTTCCGGCCAAGGTGATCCGTCCGATCACCGAGGAGGAGCGTGCCAATATCGCCGAGTCGCCGGAAAATTACGTGCGTTACGTGGCGCACTATCGTGAAGAGGGCTATGAGGGCCGGTAAAGCCCGTTACGTTTTGCCATGATCTTCTGTCATGATTTCACTACATTACACATCATTTTTTTCTACGAACCATCACCAGCTTTCTCATGGCGCAAAAAGAGGTAGTCATTATCGGCGGCGGCATCAGCGGACTCAGCATGGCATTTTACTGTTCGCAGGCCGGCATGAAAACCACACTGATCGAAAAAGAGAACGCCGTCGGCGGTTCGTTCTTTTCTCCCCAGTTTTCGAGCAACAGCGACAAGTTCTGGCTGGAGATGGGTGCGCACACCTGCTACAGCTCCTACCAGAACCTGCTCGGCATTGTCGAAGGCTGCGGTATCGCCGATACCATTATTCCTCGCGCAAAGGTACCCTTCACGCTGCTCAAGAACGGGAAGGTGTCGTCGATCATGTCGGGGCTCAATATTTTCGAGTTGCTCCGTTCCGCTCCGAACCTCTTTTTCCTCAAAAAGGAGAACATGTCGGTGCGCGCCTATTACTCCAAAATCGTTGGAGAGAACAACTACCGCAACACGGTGAGCCACTTCTTCAACGCCGTGCCGTCGCAGCCGACCGACGATTTTCCGGCCGACATGATGTTCAAGAGCCGCGAGAAACGGAAGGATGTGCTCAAGAACTATACTTTCAAGAATGGCCTGCAGAGCGTGGCCCTCACCATCGCTGCCCAGAAGGGGATCGAAGTGCACACCGGCTCGCCAGCGCAGTCGGTTTCGACCTCCGGCGGCAAGTATGTCGTCAAAACCGCTGACGGTCAGGAGTATGCCGGTGACGCACTCGTCATTGCGCTGCCCTCGGCTCCGGCAGCGAGGCTGGTGCACGACATCAATCCGGGACTTGCCGATCACTTTACCAAACTCAGGTACGCTGATGTTGACTCGGTTGGCGTGGTGATCCGCAAGAGCAACGTGTCGCTCAAGCCTGTGGCGGCGATCATTTCGCCGAACGACATCTTCTTCTCGATGGTGTCTCGCGACACCGTGCCCGACGACAATTTCCGCGGTTTTGCATTCCACTTTCGCCCGGGCCTTGACGACAACGCCAAATTCAAGCGAATCACCGAGGTGCTCGGCGTCAGCCTGTCGAAGATTGAGCACACGATCACCAAAAAGAATGTGGTGCCTTCATTGCGCGTTGGCCACAAGGATTGGGCCTCGAAGACCGACCAGATGCTCGGCAACGTGCGTAACCTCTATATGACTGGCAATTATTATGGCGGCATGGCCATCGAGGACTGCGTCAGCCGATCCCGCGAAGAGTTCGACCGCATGAAAATTTCGCGCTGAAGGCATCTCGCCCCACCCCTTTCCGAACGTCCCGAAGGCAGCCCCCTTCGGGACGTTTGCGTTTGCAGGCATTAGAGTTCATCACTACCTTTTTGCTATGAATCGGGCCGAACGCCAGGAACCAATCAACGGACGATGATGAACGCAGAGACTCTGATCGAATCGTGGATGATGCCGGTGGCCGCTACCGTGCTGGCGGTACTGCTGTATCTGTTTGGCAATGCTGTTCTGAAACGGATTCTTGAACGCATCAGGCAAACCGTAGCGGGAAGCGCTCCGGTACTTGTCCGGCTTCTCATGCCAATCCGGCTGCTTTTTGTTCTGATCGCCCTCGCCGGAATCGTGTACTATGTCCGGATGCCGGGTGAGATCAAGGAGCTTCTGACTCACATCCTCTCCATCAGCTCGATTGTCGGCGTTTCGTGGTTCGCGCTCAGGGGGTTTGCCGTCGTCGAAGGGGTGATCCAGCAGCGTTACCGCGATGCCGGAAAGGGCGATATCGAGGCGCGGCGCATCACCACCAACGTCAGCCTGCTCCGGAAGATCGTCAACGTGCTGGTCGTTATTTTGGCCATCGCCGGCGTGCTCATGACCTTCCAGACCGTGCGGCAGATCGGCCTGAGCATTCTCGCCTCGGCAGGGCTGGCGGGCATCGTGATCGGTTTCGCCGCCCAGCGCAGCCTTCAGACGCTCATTGCGGGCATCCAGATCGCCATCACGCAGCCGGTGCGCCTTGGCGACATCGTGGTGGTCGAAAATGAGAACGGGCGCGTCGAGGAGATCACGCTCACCTACGTCGTCGTACGCCTCTGGGACGAGCGGCGCATCATTGTGCCGATCACCTGGTTCATCGACAAACCGTTCCAGAACTGGACGCGCACCTCTCTGGAGCTGACCGGCGCGGTGACGCTCCGGGTTGGCTACCATGTTCCGGTCGCTGAGGTGCGCCGCGAGTTCGAGCGGATCATCGCCAAAAGCCCGCTCTGGGACAAACGCATCGCCCGGCTCGACGTCACCGATTCGGGCGACGCCACCATGGAACTCCGCGCCCTTGTCAGCGCCGCCAACGCCACTGACCTCTGGAACCTTCGCTGCCACGTCCGCGAAAAACTGATCGCCTTTATTTTCCCCCCACAAACCCTCGAAGGCGAGGAAGACGCCGTGGTGCTGCCGGTGGAGTGAGCCGGGGGGCACGTCGCTCGGTCAATCATAGCAGCGCTTTTTCCCATTATTTCCGTCACCTCCGGCAAAAAGTGTTATCTTGGGACGTTAATTTTTTTGTGTGGGCAGTCGTTGGCTTTCGGTTCTTTGGAGAGTTGATGGTCTTTCTGGCGGATGTCCCGATTTTAAATGATAGAAGGAGAACGAGTTATGGCACAGGCCAAAAAAGGCGACAAGGTTCTGGTTCACTACACCGGCACCTATGATGACGGCACGGTTTTCGACAGCTCCGTGGAGCGCGGGCCGCTGGAGGTTACCATCGGCACCGGCATGGTGATTCCCGGCTTCGACCGCGCGCTGCTCGACATGGAGCCGGGCCAGAAGAAGACGGTCAACATTCCCGTTGACGACGCGTATGGCCCGAGAGCCGAAGAGCTTATCGCCGAAGTTCCGCGTGAGCGGATTCCTGCCGAAATTCCGCTTGAAATCGGCCAGCAGTTGCAACTCAGCCTCGCCGACGGCGGCGAAGTGATCGTGATGATCGTCGATCTGACCGACACCACCGTCACGCTCGACGCCAACCACCCGATGGCTGGTCTCGACCTGAACTTCGAACTTGAACTGGTCGAAATCCTCTGATTTCATCCCGGGCGCCGTTCCGTTCCGCAAATTCCCCGGGCGGAACGGCGTTTTTGATGCCTTCGCTCCTGTGCTGCTGACGAGCGTCGTCAAACCGGCACTGATTGCCAACGGCGGATCGGTGCTGCATGTGAGTTCAATGGATCATAACAGCTCCGTGTTCGACCCCGGCAACATGCAGGGCGAGCGAAGCTGGTCGGGCTACGAGGCCTATGCACGGAGCAAGCTCTTCAACATCATGTTCACCCTCGACTTGTCGAGCGGCGACAATGCCGTTCGTTCCAATTCGCTCGATCCCGGCGTGATCACCACCAAGCTGCTGCACGCCGGATGGTCTCTCGCCGGTGACGAGGTTTCGGTCGGCGGCGACGATGTTTTCGAGACGGTGATAGAGATTGCAAGGCACGGCTATAACGGCGAGTACTTCGAGAACGCCCGGCCCGCAATCTGCTCATCAGTTGCCAGAGCCCCTGCTGCCCGGCAGGAGAATGAAATACCAAAGCAAAAGCCCCGATTTTTCGGGTCTTTTGTCATTGAGAACGTGGCTTAAAGATGCTCAGTGCACCGAGCATGAAATGCAGGGGTCGTAGGAGCGCACCAGCATTTCGCAGAGCTTTTCAACCTCTTTTTCGCCCATGCCTTGCGCCAGCGATTGCTCGGCGAGGGCGTGGAGGTCGTAGTGGATGTTGGCGTTGTTCTGCGTTGTGGGGATGATGCAGTCGCCTTTGACCACCTTGCCGCTCTCGTCGGTCTCCATGTAGTGGTAGAGCACGCCGCGCGGCGCTTCGACGGCTCCGGTGGCGGCTCCGGCTCGCGGCTTGTAGTCGGCCTTGATGTTGCGCAGGTCGTCGTCGAGCAGGCGGTCGATGAGCTCTTCGGCGTCGGCCACGAGGTGGTGACACTCGACGAGCTGGGCGATGTTGTTCATGAACGGGTTGTGACAGACCGGTTCGAGGCCGAACGCCGCCGCTGCCTCTTTGGCTCGCGGATGGAGCTGGGCGTAGTTGTTGTTGAACCGCGCCAGCGCTCCGGCGGCTGAGGACTCGCGGCTGAGCCTTGTGAACTTCGAGGTCGAAAAATCCACCGTGTACTCGTTGGTCATCGCCAGATAGTCGTTCTCGTCGCGCTTCACGCCGTCGGTCGAAACAAGGTTGCCGCCGATGTAGGGGTAGCTTTTGCCGTCGTGCAGTGAGATGAACTCGGTTTCACGCACGAACTCCGGCACGCGGAGCGTCATGAAAAAGTCGGTGGCCCGGTCGAGCATCGGCTTGCGGTCGGCGATCATCTGTTTGATCTCCGCCAAACGCTGCTTCGCGGGGGCTTTGCTGACGCCGCCGAGCACGAGGCTGACCGGATGCGTTGCGCGGCCCGTGGTGGCGATGCTCAGTTCGTTGCCCAGCTCCTTGAGCAAGAGGCCCGCCTCGACCACCTCCGGGTGCGATTGCATGAGCGGCACGACGCTCGGCGTGCCCATGAAGTCCGGCGCGGCGAGGAAGAAGAGGTGCAACGCGTGGCTTTGCAGCGTCTCGCCGTGCATGGCGAGCAGGCGGATGATTCGCGCCGTTTCGGGCGGCGTGATCTGCATGGCGCGTTCGAGCGAGCGGATGCTGGCCAGCGAGTGGCTGATCGAGCAGATGCCGCAGATGCGCGAGGTGAGGAACGGCACCCGCTCGGCGGAGAGTCCCTTCACCATCACCTCGAAAAAGCGCGGCGTTTCGACCACCGCCCATTTGGCGTCAACGAGCTTGCCGTCCCTGACTGAAATGCGAATATCGCCGTGGCCTTCGACCCTCGGCAGGTGGTGGATGTCTATGTTGAAGTCAACCTTCATGGCTCAGATACTCTGCGAAACCGTTGTAAAATGCGAGCTTTTCGTTCATTTCGTTCTCGCTCAGTCCGTGCTCTTTAACGAGCTGCACGAACGAGTCGTAGTTGATGCCGTCCGCCGGGCCTCGGCAGCCGAGGCAGACTGTCTTGCCGGTTGGGCAGACCGCGTTGCATCCGGCGCGTGAAATCGGGCCGAGGCACACCTCGCCGAGGTCGAACAGGCAGGTGTTGAGCCGCTGCTTGCACTCGACGCATACCGGGTACTTCGGCAGCGAGATGGGCGAGCGGGTGGCGATGCTCACCACGATGCGCTCGACCTCCTCCTTGTTCACCGGGCAGCCGGGAATCGAGTAATCGACCTGCACGAAGTCGCTGATCTTGTGCGACTCTTGCATGGTGTCGATCTCTTTATCGCCATAGACCGTGCGGATGCACTCCTCCTTGTCGAACTTGTTTTTCTGCGCGTTCATGCCGCCGAAGCAGGCGCAGGTTCCGTAGGCGACGAGCGTCTTGGCCTGGGCGCGGATCGCCTTCAGTCGCTCGACCTCATCCTGGCGCGTGATGCTTCCTTCGACCAGCGCGATGTCGTAATCGTCCAGCCGCTCCGAGGAGATTTCGCGGAAGTTCCTGATGTCGAGCAGGGCGAGGAACTCCGGCAGGGTCGATTCCTTGTTGGCGAGCTGGAGCTGGCACCCTTCGCAGCAGGTGAAGTCGAAGGAGCCGATCCTGATTTTCTCTCTATCGAATCCGAGGTGGTTCATGGTGGTCAATCCTTAAATCGCTTCCTTGAGATTCATGACGCTCCAGTAGTCGAATACCGGGCCGTCGAGGCAGGTGAAGGTCGAGCCGACCATGCAGCGGCAGCACTTGCCCATGCCGCAATTCATGTGGCGCTCCAGCGACACGAACATCCGGTTCATCGGAATGCCGAGTTTGTCGAGGTGCGTGCAGACGAATTTGAACATCACCGGCGGGCCGCAGACAATCGCCCAGGTGTTCTTCGGGTCGATCGTGATCTCGTCGAAGAGCAAGGTAATCATTCCCGTGCGTCCCGTCCACTGGTCATCCGGTTTTTCGACGATGGTGTGCAGGTCGATGTGGCTGACGGTCTTCCACTCCTCAAACTGGTAGGTGAAGAGCATCTGCGACGGCTCCTTTGCGCCGTACAGAAAGCTCACGTTGCGGTAGTGGTCGCGGTGGTCGTTGATCCAGAAGAGCGGCGCGCGCAACGGGGCGATGCCGAGGCCGCCCGCGATGAGCAGCACGTCGTGATCCTGCATTGCCTCCATCGGAAACGAGGTGCCGAACGGCCCGCGAACGGCGACAAACGCGCCTTGCTTTGCCTCGAACAGCGCCGAGGTGACGTGGCCCGCCTTGCGGATGCACAGCTCGATGAATTCGCGGTTGCTCGTGGCACTCGAAATCGAGATCGGCGCTTCGCCGTAGCCCGGCACTTCGAGCATCAGGAACTGGCCCGGCCTGAAGGTGAACAGCTCGCGCTCGCGCGGATCGACGATGCGGAGCTGAAAGAGCTTTTCGTGCTCCGATAGCGGCACGATGTTGGTGATGCGGCACTTGTAGCCGTGGTCGGTCACCATTACCTCCGACTTCTTGCCGAAATCGGGGCTCGTGCGGGCGAACGGCTCGCGGTTCAGGTCTTCGCCGGTGATGGTGAAACGCAGGTCACGCATGATTCTTTTTCCAGTCTGAGGTCGTTGATGACGTCCTTCGGATTGATGCCGGCCAGGCAGGCGCGTCCGCAGCGGTTGCAGCCAACGCAAATCTGCTGGTTGTCGTTGACCGCAAACCCCCGGTAGTGGTGGTAGTAACGGTACTTGAGCCGGTCGCCATTTTTCGGGCGGAAGTTGTGCCCGCCGGTTACTTCGGCGAAATCGATCAGGTTGCACGAATAGAGCCGCCTCTGTCGGCTGGAGCTTTCGAGATTCGTTTCGAAGTGTTCCTCGACGTTGTAGCAGTAGCAGGTCGGGCAGACCATCGCGCAGGAGCCGCAGTTCAGGCACTTGTCTCCCCACTTTTTCCAGATCGGCGAGTCGAACTCCAAGTCGAGGAACACCGGCAGGCCGGTCACCTCGACGTTGGTCTTGAAGCTCTGCTTGATCAGCTTGCGCCGTTCGATGAGCTTGCAGTCGTCCTCTTCGGTCGGCTCGGTGGTCTCGAACTCCTTGAGGAAGTTGAAGGCTTTCGAGGAGTTGATCGACAGGAAGTAGCTCTCGCCGATGTCCGAGGCGAAGAGGTTGAAGCCGTGGTCGGTCGTGTGCCGGTTCATCGAGCGGCAGAAGCAGTCCGGCAGCGGCAGGTGATCCATGCCGATGATGAAGGTATTCTTGCGCCGCGCCAGGTAGTAGGGCGACGGATACGGCCCTTTCAGCATCACCTCGTCGAGGATGTTGATGGCGTTGATGTCGCACGGACGCAGGCCGACGAGCACGATGGGCGGCGCGTCGTACTTCACCTCCTGATCCCAGTCGCCATCGCGGAAGCTGAACTTCGACAGCTCTTCGCGAAAGGGCATCAGGAAATGTTTGGCCGAGGAGGTGGTGACGGTGTAGTCGAAGGCGATCTCGCTTGCCGACGAGACCGGCATGAACTGGTAGATCGGCTCGCCGTTGCGGTCGGTATCAACCTGGCGCGGCCCATAAGAGGTGTTCGCCCTGACGAGGGCATCGACGAAATTGCGGAACTCGTCTTTGGAGATGACTTTGTAGATCATTCGCTGTCTCCCGTTTTGGCGTGGCCCGCTATCGACGCATCTGCGGTGAAGCTGGGGCCGTTTCTGTAAAAGTACACAAAAGGGGGAGACCGGAAACAGACGAGTTGTTAATTTTTTAACAAAACATACACTTTGTCGTTTTTGCGCACACGGTCGCACCGGACGGTGAAAATCTGGCCCTGTTCGATTCGGTTCGCGAGCTGGCCGTCGAGGTGCAACTCCGCGTCCGGCACGGTGACGAGGCCGGTCGCCGGGCCCTGAATCGAGAGCCTCACGCCGGAATCAACGCTGGGCGCGTGGACGAGGATTTCCGCCACGCCTGCTTTAGGGAAGTATTTGCGCACGACACCGACATAACTCTTGGTTTCGGTCGCCGCCGATCCGGAGTGTTTTGTCCACGCATCCGCCGGTTTGCCGAAGAAGAAGCCTTCGGAGAAGCCGCGGTTGTAAACCCGCACGAGATCGTTCTGAAGTCTGTCGGTCAGCGAGCGGTACGCCTCGTCGAAATCCTTGTCATTCCGGTGCGCCGCGATGAAGTCGATGGCCTTGCGGTAAGCGGCGGTGGTGGTGGCGACGTATTCGGGGCTGCGGTTGCGGCCTTCGATTTTGAACGCGCCGATGCCTGCGTCGAAGAGCTTGTCGAGGAACGGCAGTGCGCAGAGGTCTTTCGGACTCATCACATAGTTGGAACCGAGTTCCAGTTCGAAGCCCTCCTCGACGTCGGCGATCCGGTATGAACGGCGGCAGGGCTGCACGCACTCGCCGCGATTGGCCGAGCGCCCGAACAGTTCCTGTGAGAGGAAGCAGCGCCCGGAGATCGCCACGCACATCGCGCCGTGCACGAAGCTCTCGACTGTCACCGGCAGCTTTTCGGCGGCGATGCATTTTGTGATGGCCGCCGTCTGCTCCAGCGTCAGTTCGCGGGCCAGCACGATCATCCTCGCGCCGAGTGAGGCGTAAAAGCGGAGCGCATTGATGTTGCTCACCGAGGCCTGTGTCGAGAGGTGGATCGGCATCTCGTGGCGGCGGCACGCCTCGATGACCGCCAAGTCCCAGCAGATCACGGCGTCGAGCCCGGCGGCTTTTGCGGCGGCGGCGGTGCGGTCAACCTCGTCGAGCTCGGCGTCGTAGATCACCGAGTTCAGCGCGAGGTACGCCTTTGCGCCATGGCTGCGGCAGAGCCGCGCGATGCCGCCGAAGTCGCCTGGTGAAAAGCCTTTGCTCGCGGCGCGCATGTTGAATCCCTCGGCCCCGAAATAGACTGCGTCCGCTCCGGCATCGAGTGCGGCGCGCATCGAAGTCCAGTCGCCGGCGGGCGAGATCAGTTGAGGCTTGGCGGGCATGTCGGGGCGAAAAGCGAATTATTCGTTACTTTAGTGGTCAAAATATAACAACTCATTTGACGATATGAACCAACGCCTCACAGCCGCTCTGCTTGTCGGCATTTCCGTAGCATTTATCGCCGCCGAAATTCTGGTTGCCGTGTTTGGCAGTTTCGATCAGGGCTGGATGGTGCTGTTCCTTTCTCTCTATGCCGGATTTGTCGGTCTGCTGTTCGGTTTGTCCACCTTGTTGGAGGGGCGTCGCGAGGAGGTCGAGAGCGTCTCGGAGCGTCGTGCGCGGGCTCGGCGCGACGGGCTTGTGGGCAATCTGCTCGATGACTACGAGATCGACGAGGAGTTTCTCGGGCGCGGTGTGCGTAAACCAAGATCCAAAAAACCATCACCTTCTTCTTCATCGGGTGCTTCGAAGGAACGGATTCCTGATGACGAGGAGCTGAAGGCTGCCGTCACGGCCTATGCTGGCATGGTCGGCGGCATTGTCACTCTGCGTGAAACCATCGAGTCGATGGACGACTCCGCTTTTTTGTCGATGGCACGCAAGGCCGGTATGGGTGGCGTAACGCGCGAACGAGTGCTGGCTCTCGTGGTTGAAATGGTTTCAGCGCAAGGGCCGACCAAAAGCGATGAATCGCCAGCCCTGTCGCTCTCCATCGACAAGGAGTCGTTCGACGACTACATCAAGCGCTGCATGACTGAACCAGAGGTCTGCATCGACGATGATGCAACCGACAGCGAAGGCTTTTCGGTGGGGCTCGACGCGAGCGACCTGTCGTCGAGGCCGGGTACGCCGCCAACCGAATTTTCCCATGATCCGAAAGCGGTCATGGAGCGCTTCAAACGCTCGACGGAGAAACGATGAGGCGTGAATCCTTTCCGCCGCTGAGCAAGGCAATGCTGGGTCGTCTGGCGCGACTCGGGCAAAAGAAGCATCGCGACAGCGAAGGCCTGTTTCTTGCCGAGGGGTTGCGCACGGTCAGTGAGTTGCTTCAGAGTCTTTCCGATCCGTCGATGCTGCACGCGCTTGTGTTCGACGAAAAGGCGGCGGGCCAGCTCGATGGCCTGGAGCGTTTCGCCGGAAAGGCGTGGCTCGCCGGGCCGAATGAGTTCAAACGTCTCGCACAGACCACCTCGCCGCAGGGCGTGGTTGCGGCGTTCCGGAAACCGGAGAGTGGCGAGTTTCGGCCCGCATCCGCCCGTTCGTTCGTCGTGGCGCTCGACGACGTGCAGGATCCGGGCAACGTCGGCACGATCATCCGCACGGCGGCCTGGTTCGGCGCGGAGGCGGTCATTTGCGGGCGCGGCACCGCCGATCCGTACAACGCCAAATCGGTCCGGTCGAGTGCGGGCAGCATCTTCGCGCTCGCAATTGACACCACGCCTGACCTCGCCAAAACGCTACGCCGCCTGCAAGCCGATGGCTTCACGGTCGCGGCGTCAGCGCTCGACGGGCAGGACTACCGCTTCTTTGCTGAGTGGCCCGCCCGCCGCGTCCTCGTCATCGGCAACGAAGCCAACGGCATCAGCGCCGAAATTCTCGCCCTCGCCGACCGCCGGCTGCTCATTCCCCCCGCCGGAGCAAGACCTGCCGTAGAATCCCTCAACGCCTCGGTGTCAGCGGGAATTCTGATGGCGACGATACATGGATAATTGATGAATTCTGTCAGGGCGCACCGGTATGTCCGCCCTGTTGTTCTTGCCGGGCTGGAGCTCGGTGCTCCCGGGGTGCTGCGCGGGGAGGAGTGTTGCAGGAACCGGCATGGTGTGCGCTCCTTTTTCCGGATGGCGAAAAGGTCTCAACCGGAAGCGGCCATTCGCCGGAATCGGAAAGCCGCCTGTCTGGACGCACGGTTAGCGTCTGGTTGTCTCTTTTTTAGAGAACTTTCAACTGCTCGGAAATGGTGCCCTCAAGCCGCGCTCAGAGCGTCTCTTCCTCCTCCAGCGCCTTGCGCAGATGCACCGGCGGCTCGGCCTCTTTCTTGCGCAGGCGGAGGTTGAGCATCTCCACCGAGACCGAGAAGGCCATAGCGAAGTAGATGTAGCCGCGCGGAAACTCGAATCCGGCCCCCTCGGCCACCAGCGTCGCGCCGACCAGAATCAAAAAGCTCAGGGCGAGCATCTTGATGGTCGGGTGTCGCTCGACGAACTCGCCGATGGTTTGCGCGGCCACCATCATGATGCCCACGGCTATCATGATGGCCAGAATCATGACCGGAATATCTTTGGCAAGGCCGACAGCGGTAATGACCGAGTCGAGCGAGAAGACGATGTCGATGAGGGCGATCTGGATGAGCGTCATGACGAAGTTCGAAGCGGAGCGCTCCTTGACGACCTCTTCGGTGCCTTCGAGGCTTTGGTGAATTTCGTGGGTGCTTTTTGCGAGCAGGAACAGGCCGCCGCCGAGCAGGATGAGGTCGCGGCCCGTGACGGCGTGGCCGAAAGCGGTGAACAGCTCGTTGGTGAGGCGCATGACCCAAGTGATCGAGAGCAGGAGCGCGATGCGGCTAAGCATGGCCAGCCCGAGGCCGAGTATGCGTCCCGGTTTCTGCTGCTTGGCGGGCATCCGGCTCACAATGATCGTCAGAAAAATGATATTGTCGATGCCGAGGACGATTTCAAGCGTCGTCAGCGTCAAGAGCGCGATCCACGCCTCCGGGCTGAAAATCCATTCCATATTGTCGAGAGTTATCGTTTGATTTTCCGGAAGTTACCTCCGCAGAACCGGATCGGCAAAATTACGGTTCATAATGATGGAGATTGAACACATTATTGAGCAATGCCGTTCCCGATGAGGCGGGATGTTCATCAATCGAACCCAATCCATGACCTACGACGCCTCAACCCATGCCGGACTCCGGTGCTATTTCGACAGCGGGCAAACCCGCCCGTTCGAATGGCGTCGTGCGCAGCTTCGCGGGCTCGATGCGTTTCTTCGTGAACGGGAACATGAAATCGCCGCCGCAGTTCATGCCGATCTTCGCAAGCCGGTTGCCGAGACCTGGCTAACCGAAACTGCGTGGCTCAGGAGCGAAATCCGGTTCGTGCTGAAACGCCTCCACCGCTGGATGCGCCCGAAAAAGGTCGGTGTGCCGCTGCACTACCAGCCTGCGCGTGCATTCGTCGAACGCGATCCCCTTGGCGTTGTGCTCATCATCGGCGCATGGAACTATCCGTTGCAGCTTTGCCTCGCTCCGCTCATCGGCGCTCTGGCTGGGGGTAACGTTTCGGTTGTGAAGCCTTCGGAGATGGCTCCGGCTACTTCGGCTCTCCTGGCCTCGGAGCTGGGCCGCTATGTCGATCCGCAGGCGGTCAGGATTGTCGAGGGGGATGGCGAGGCTTCGGCCCGGCTTCTGGAGCACTGCTTCGACCATATTTTCTTTACAGGCAGTCGCCGGACCGGTCAGGCCGTGATGCAGTCGGCGGCGCGCCACCTCACGCCGGTAACGCTCGAACTCGGTGGCAAAAGCCCGGTCATCGTAACCGAAAAGGCCGACCTGCGCCTGGCTGCCCGGCGGATCGCGTGGGCCAAATTCCTCAATGCTGGTCAGACCTGTGTGGCGCCTGACTACCTGCTGGTGCAGGAAGGGGTCAAGGAGCCGTTGCAAGGGCTGATGAAAGAGGCGCTCCGGCTCTATTATGGAAGTGATCCCGAGGCGAGTGCTGACTATGGCCGCATCGTCGATGACCGAAACTTCCGACGGCTCGAAGCGTTGCTGTGCGAGGGATCGCTCGTCGAAGGGGGGGGCTCGAACAAAGCGTCGCGCTATATCGCGCCGACGATTCTTCATGACGTTCCCGAAGATTCCGATCTCATGAAGGAGGAGATTTTTGGCCCGGTGCTGCCGGTGCGTTCGTTTACGACGCTTGAGGAGGCTGTCAGCATGGTCCGGGCGCTCGACGCTCCTCTCGCCGTCTATCTTTTTTCCCGCGACCGTTCCGAACTCCGTTACCTGATCGAGCAGACCCGGAGCGGCGGTGTCTGTTGCAATGACCTGCTTTTTCAGGCATCGATCCCCGGCCTGCCGTTCGGCGGGCGCGGCATGAGCGGCATGGGGCGCTATCACGGCAAGGCAGGATTTGATACCTTTACCACGGAGCGGAGCGTGCTCGACCGGGGCGGTTTTCCCGACCCGGATCTGCGTTATCCACCCTACAGTTCAGGCCGTTTTGACCTGCTCAAAAAAATTGTCACCCTCTTTTCATAGGCTTATGAGTACAACAGAGAACGTATCGGAACGAACCGGCCTGGCCTTCGGCGGCGGCGTGGTGCTTGGCGCGGCGCACATCGGCGTGCTCAAGGCGATGGAGGAGACCGGCTTCAGGGCAGAGTGCGTGTCGGGCACCAGCATCGGTTCGTTCATCGCGGCGATGTACGCTTTCGGCAAGAGCTGGCGGGAGATCGAAGCAGTCGCCCTCGAGCTGGACTGGTCTGATCTGTCGGGCCTCACCCTCTCCGGCTACGGACTGCTCTCGATCCGCAAGTTTGGCAAGATCGTCCGCGCCCAGCTCGGTTCCCGCCGCATCGAGGATGCGCCGCTTCCTCTCGCCATCGTCGCCACCGACATCTGCACCGGAAACGAGGTGGTGCTGCGCGAGGGCGACGTGGCCACGGCGGTGATGGCCAGCTCGTCGATTCCGGGCATTTTCAAGCCGGTGGAGCAGGGAGAGATGCTGCTGGTCGATGGCGTGCTGACCGAGAATGTGCCGGTTTCTCCGCTCAAGGAGATGGGCGCGAGCCGGATCGCGTGCATCGACCTTTTTGGCCGCCACTCCTTCCGCCGGCCAGAGCATCTGTCCGATTTGTTGCTTAACGCTTTTTACAGCGCCATGCGCGCCATTTCGCAGATTCAGATCAGCAAAGCCGATCTGGTCATCGCTCCCGATCTCTCCCGCTTCAGCCTGGTCGATATGTCAGCCGTGCCGGAGATTCTCGACACGGGATACAGGGAGGCACTGCCCTTGCTCGAATCCTGGCGAGACGCGCACCGGTGAGCCTCCGGGCCTGTTCGCCCATGCGGTTTGCGTCGGTCTGCTCTTTTTTGTACAATGATAATTGTTTCCTTTCGACTTATTCATGGCCGGTTCCTTCCGGTATCCATGACATGACGGGCCGGTTTTTTTTCATTCCTTGCCGGTTCGACAGACTGGAATTTGTGCTCTGTAAACATCAGCGGTTCAACACAAAACCAGGGAGGACGCAATGCCTATCCGCAGGTTACGGGAGTTCCTCGACAGTCATCAGGTCAAGTACTTCGTTATCAGCCACTCTCCGGCTTACACGGCTCAGGACATCGCTGCCGCCGCGCATGTATCGGGCAACGAGCTGGTCAAGACGGTCATGGTTTCCATCGATGGCAAAATGGCGATGGCGCTTTTGCACGCTCCGCGACATCTCGATTTCGATCTGCTTCGCGAACTTTGTGGTTCGCGCGATGTCACTCTTGCTGAAGAGATAGCGTTCAGTGGACTTTTTCCCGAGTGTGAAATCGGAGCGATGCCGCCGTTTGGCAACCTGTACGGCATGAAGGTCTATGCGGACGAAGAGCTTGACGAGAGCATGGATATTGTTTTCAACGCAGGAACCCACCGCGAGCTGCTCCGGCTCTCCTGGTTCGATTACAAAAGACTGGTCAACCCGGTGATGGGCAGGATCGCCTCGATCCGGTAATGCTTCCTGTCGGCGGATCGTGCAAACTTCGGTGGCAACGCGGCTTTTTATGAGGGAAATATTACCTTGGCTCATCCTGTATGGGAGTGGAACGGTCTGCCGGTTTTTGCCTGTGCGGTTCGATGTTCCATATGTCAGACGCAATGATTTTCAGCTTTTTGCCGCCACGATATGAAGGTAGCCTTGTATGCCGGGACCTATGTGAAGGACAAGGATGGCGCTGTCCGGTCGATCTACCAGCTTGTCTCGTCCATGATCAAAAATGGCCACCAGGTCGTGGTCTGGACGCCCGATTTCACGCCCGAAGCGAACGCCTCGGTGCCGGTCAACCTGACGCCGTCGGTGCCCATTCCCCTCTATCCCGACTACAAGCTTGGGTTCTATAACGCCGTCACCGAACGGCAGCTTGACGAGTTCGCGCCGGACATCGTTCACATCTCGACCCCCGACATCGTTGGCCGCAAATTCCTCCACTATGCCAAACGCAAGGGCCTTCCGGTCGGCTCGGCCTACCACACCGATTTTCCCTCCTACCTGAGCTATTACCGCCTCGGTTTTGCCGAACCGGCGGTGTGGCGTTTCCTGCGGAAATTCTACAACGCCTGCGACGTGACGCTCGCGCCGAACGAGAGCGTTCGCGAGCGGCTCACCGGCAAGGGGATCGAGCGGGTGGAGCTCTGGTCGCGCGGCATCGACAAAGAGCTGTTCGACCCGTCGCGCCGCTCCGCAAAACTGCGCCGAGCGTGGGACGCGGAGGGGCGGACGGTCATCATCTACGCCGGGCGCTTCGTGCTCTACAAGGACATCGAGGTGGTGATGAGCCTTTACCAGCGCTTTGCAGACGAAGGACTGGGTGACAGAGTGCGCTTTGTGATGATCGGCTCCGGCCCCGAGGAGGCGCAGATGCGGGCGCGGATGCCGGAGGCGGTGTTCACCGGTTACCTCACCGGTACAACGCTGCCCGAGGCCTACGCCAGCGGCGACCTTTTTCTCTTTCCCTCGACCACCGAGGCGTTTTGCAACGTGACGCTCGAAGCGCTTGCTACCGGTCTGCCCGCCGTGGTGTCGGACGTTGGCGGCTGTCAGGAGCTGGTCGAACGCTCCGGCGGTGGCTTCGTCGCCAAAGCGGGAGATGTCGGGGATTTCTATGCCTGCTGTACAAAGCTCATGCAGGATGGCGAACTTTTCCGCTCCATGCGTGAACGGGGCCTCGCCTTTGCCAAAGACAAGTCATGGGCGGCAGTCAACGGCAAGCTCATCGACCGTTATCTTGAGCTGATCGCCGCCAAAGCCAGACGGTGAGCTGTAACTATTGTTATGCATTACATCAATCGCATATTCGACCGTACCCGGGGAGGAAATAAATGACCAGCATCCAACAACGCGCCGAACTGCAACGCCGCATCTGGCAGATCGCCAACGATGTGCGTGGCACCGTCGATGGCTGGGATTTCAAGCAATATGTGCTCGGGGCGCTGTTCTACCGCTTCATCAGCGAGAACTTTGCCGCCCACATGGAAGCCGGGGACGACGGCATCC
The DNA here is from genome assembly GCF_000006985.1 of Chlorobaculum tepidum TLS. Lineage (NCBI taxonomy): Bacteria > Pseudomonadati > Chlorobiota > Chlorobiia > Chlorobiales > Chlorobiaceae > Chlorobaculum > Chlorobaculum tepidum. The sequence continues at coordinate 1,781,942 of NC_002932.3, read as the reverse complement.
GCTACGCCGAGCTGCCCGACAGCGTCATCACCCCCGAACTCAAGGATGACGCCATCAAGACCAAGGGCTACTTCATCTACCCCAGCCAGTTGTTCGCAAACGTCGTGGCCAGGGCCAACACCAACGACAGCCTCAACACCGACCTCGCCGCCATCTTTACCGCCATTGAAAGCTCGGCCAACGGTTATCCGTCGGAGCAGGACATCAAGGGGCTGTTTGCCGACTTCGACACCACCAGCAACCGCCTGGGCAATACGGTCAAAGACAAAAACCAACGTCTCGCCGCTGTGCTCAAGGGCGTGGCCGAGCTGGATTTCGGCCCCTTCGACGATGCCCACATCGACCTGTTCGGCGACGCCTACGAATTCCTCATCTCCAACTACGCCGCCAACGCGGGTAAATCGGGCGGCGAGTTCTTCACGCCGCAGCACGTCTCGCGGCTGATCGCACGGCTCGCCCTGCACGGGCAAAAGAGCGTCAACAAGATTTATGACCCGGCCTGCGGCTCCGGCTCGCTGCTCTTGCAAGCCAAAAAACCGTTCGATGAACGCCTCATCGAAGACGGTTTTTTTGGGCAGGAAAGCAACCACACCACCTACAACCTGGCGCGGATGAACATGTTCCTGCACAACATCAACTACGACAAGTTCAACATCCAGCTCGGCAACACCTTGCTGGAGCCGCACTTCGCCGACGAAAAGCCCTTTGATGCCATCGTCTCCAACCCGCCGTATTCGGTGAAGTGGATCGGCAGCGACGACCCCACCCTCATCAACGACGAACGCTTTGCCCCGGCGGGCGTGCTGGCCCCCAAATCCAAGGCCGACTTTGCCTTTGTGCTGCACGCGCTGCATTACCTCTCAGCAAAAGGCAGAGCGGCCATCGTTTGCTTTCCGGGCATCTTCTACCGGGGCGGGGCGGAAGCCAAAATCCGCCAGTACCTGGTGGACAACAACTACGTCGAGACGGTGATTGCGCTTGCCCCCAATCTCTTTTTTGGTACCACCATCGCCGTCAACATTCTGGTGCTCTCCAAACACAAGCCCGACACCACCACCCAGTTCATCGACGCCAGCGCCCTGTTCAAGAAAGAAACCAACAACAACGTGCTGCTGGACGAGCACATCGAGCAGATCATGGCCGTCTTTGCCAGCAAGGAGGAGGTGCCGCACGTTGCCCAGTCCGTGCCGCTGGAACGCATTGCCGCCAACAACTACAACCTGTCCGTCAGCAGCTACGTCGAAGCCCGAGACACCCGCGAGGTGGTGGACATTGCCCAGCTCAACGCCGAGCTGAAGACCACCGTGGCGCGCATCGATGAGTTGCGCAAACAGATCGACGCCATCGTGGCCGAAATCGAGGGCGAGGAGGATGAGGCATGAGCGGGCAAGTTGTGATAGGGGTCTGCTGGTGCGTTGCCAAATTTGTGCAACAGGTCGTTGCCCAATTGCCTTTGTTCTACAAACTGGCCGCGGCGCTTCCTGGCCCGCTCAAGACCAGCCTGCCCAGCATCGAGCAGATCGAGCGCGAATTGCAAGGAGGTGCAGCATGAGCGGCAGGGAGTTTTTGCAGAAGCTGCTGGATGGGGAGCGAGTGGAGTGGAAGGCGCTGGGGGAGATTATTCAACTGGAAAAAGGCAGGCAGTTAAATAAGGATCTGCTCTCTTCTAGCGGTCGCTACCCAGCATATAACGGTGGAATGTCTTACTCTGGCTTTACCGACAGTTATAACTATAGCGAAAATAAAACAATTATTAGCCAGGGTGGCGCCTCCGCAGGTTTTGTGAACTTCGTTACCACGAAGTTCTACGCAAATGCGCACTGCTATGTGGTGCTGCCCGATACCGAAGTAGTCGACAATCGCTACATCTACCATTTCCTAAAACTGAATGAGGAAAGACTAACCAGCTGCCAGCATGGTGCAGGAATACCAGCGTTACGAGCGAGCGAAATAACTAGTCTCAAAATCCCCATCCCCTGCCCCGACAATCCTAAAAAATCGCTGGCCATCCAGGCTGAAATCGTCCGCATTCTGGACGCCTTCACCGAGCTGACCGCCGAGCTGACCGCCGAGCTGACCGCCCGCAAAAAACAATATGCTTACTACCGGGATCGGTTGTTGACTTTTACCACCCCGCCCTACGGGCACCCCTCCAAAGGAGGGGAACTGTTCTCGCTCTTCGGGCACCCCTCCGAGGGAGGGGAATTGTTCACGCCCTACGGGCACTCTGTTGAGGAAAGAGAATTAAATTCCCCTTCTCTGAAGGGGTGGCAGGCGCAGCCTGACGGGGTAGTTCCTGTGGAGTGGAAGACGTTGGGGGAGGTTGGTCATTTTATTCGTGGTTCTGGAATTCAGAAATCTGACTTCAAAGCCTCCGGCGTTGGATGCATTCACTACGGGCAGATTCATACGCATTACGGCACATGGACCACCGAAACCAAGTCGTTCATTGATCCAGAGTTTGCAAATCGGCTAAAAAAGGCAAAACCCGGCGATCTGGTCATTGCCACAACGAGCGAAGACGATGATGCGGTTGCCAAAGCTGTCGCATGGATAGGAACTGAGGATGTCGCCGTCAGCACCGACGCTTATATTTTTCGGCATACGGCAAACCCCAAATACATGTCCTATTTTTTTCAAACGGATATGTTTCAGGAGCAAAAGAAGCCTTACATCACCGGAACAAAGGTACGTCGCATATCTGGCGACAATCTGGCAAAAATCCTAATCCCCATCCCACCACTCGCCGAGCAAGAGCGCATCGTTGCAATCCTCGACCAATTCGACGCCCTCACCAACTCCCTTACCGAGGGGCTGCCGCGCGAGATCGAACTGCGGCAGAAGCAATACGCCTACTACCGCGATCTGCTGTTCAGCTTCCCCAAAGCATCTTTTGGAGGGGTGCCCGAAGGGCGGGATCAATTCCCCTCCTTTGGAGGGGTGCCCGAAGGGCGGGGTGGTCTCAATGCGTAAAACCCAAACCTACAAATCCTTACCCTATAACCCTGCTTTAAGGGATAGGGCAAAAGCCTTACGTAAAGCGGGTATATTGCACGAAGCCTTACTTTGGTTTGAGTTGAAAAGTAATAAGCTCAATGGACTGGATTTTGACCGACAAAAAATCATCGGCAACTACATCGTAGATTTTTACTGTGCTGAAAGATCCGTTGTCATCGAAGTGGATGGTAGTTCGCACGACAGTAAACAGATTGAGGATAGGGAGAGGGATGCGTATTTAAATGGTCTGGGGCTAACGGTGATTCGGGTATTGGCAAAAGATGTTTTGCGGAATTTGGAAGGGGTTGTTGAGTTTTTGAAGGACCACCCCGCCCTGACGGGCACCCCTCCAGAGGAGGGGAATAAAACTGCCCTGACGGGCACCCCTCCAGAGGAGGGGAATAAAACTGCCCTGACGGGCACCCCTCCAGAGGAGGGGAATAAAACTGCCCTGACGGGCACCCCTCCAGAGGAGGGGAATAAAACTGCCCTGACGGGCACCCCTCCAGAGGAGGGGAATAAAACCACTCTCACAGAAGCAAGGGAATAATGAAGGAATGGTGTCTCGTATGACTGACTACAAAACCATCGCCGAATCGAACAACTTCATTGTCCTCGACCGCTACATGCCCGATTGGAGGGTGGCGGAGGGCTACCAGAGCGAGGCCGATCTGGAGCGCGAGCTAATCGACGACTTGCGCCGCCAAGGCTATGAGTTTCTGCCCGCTATCAAAACGCCCGAGGCAATGCTCGCAAATGTCCGGGTGCAGTTGCAGGCGCTCAACGACGTGCAGTTTTCCGACGGCGAGTGGGCGCGTTTCGTGGAAACCTGGCTGGACAAGCCCAGCGACGGCATCGTCGAAAAAACCCGCAAGATTCACGACGACTACATCCACGACTTTGTGTTTGATGATGGCCGCATCCAGAACATCCATCTGGTGGATAAGAAGACCCTGGTCCGCAACAAGGTGCAGGTGATTCGGCAGTTTGTGACCACCCCGGCGCTTTGCGCCACCCCTCCACGGGAGGGGAATTTTTCAGGTGGTGAGCAATTGTGGGATCAATTCCCCTCCTTTGGAGGGGTGCCCGTAGGGCGGGGTGGTTATAACCGCTACGACGTCACCATTCTGGTCAACGGCCTGCCGCTGGTGCAGGTGGAATTGAAGCGGCGGGGCGTGGCCATTCGCGAGGCCTTCAACCAGGTGCACCGCTACAGCAAAGAGAGCTTCAACAGCGCGCATTCGCTGTTCAAGTACCTGCAACTGTTTGTCATCTCCAACGGCACCGACACCCGCTACTTTGCCAACACCACCCGGCGCGACAAAAACAGTTTCGACTTCACCATGCACTGGGCGAAGGCGGACAACACGCCCATCCGCGATCTGAAGGACTTTGCCGCCACCTTTTTCCAGAAGCACACCCTGCTTTCCGTGCTGCTGCATTACTCGGTGTTCGACGTCAGCAACACGCTGCTGGTGATGCGCCCCTACCAGATCGCCGCCACCGAGCGGATTTTGTGGAAGATCAAGAGCAGCCACCAGGCCAAGACCTGGAGCACCCCAGAGGGCGGTGGCTACATCTGGCACACCACCGGCAGCGGCAAGACGCTCACCAGCTTCAAGGCAGCGCGGCTGGGCACCGAGCTGGACTTCATCGACAAGGTGTTTTTCGTGGTGGACCGCAAGGATCTGGATTACCAGACCATGAAGGAATACCAGCGCTTCTCGCCCGACAGCGTCAACGGCTCAGACAGCACGGCGGGCTTGAAGCGCAACCTGGAGAAAGACGACAACCGCATCATCGTCACCACCATCCAGAAGCTCAACAACCTGATGAAGAGCGAGCCCGACCTGCCGATCTATCACAAGCAGGTGGTGTTCATCTTCGATGAGTGCCACCGCAGCCAGTTTGGGGAGGCGCAGAAGAATCTGCGAAAAAAGTTCAAGCGCTACCTTCAGTTTGGCTTCACCGGCACGCCCATCTTCCCCGAGAACGCGCTGGGCGCGGAGACTACGGCCAGCGTCTTTGGCCGCGAGCTGCATTCCTATGTGATTACCGACGCCATCCGCGACGAGAAGGTGCTCAAATTCAAGGTCGATTACAACGATGTGCGCCCGCGCTTCAAGGCCATCGAGACCGAGCGGGATGAAAAGAAGCTCAGCGCCGCCGAGAACCGGCAGGCGCTGTTGCACCCCGAGCGCATCCGCGAGATCACCCAGTACATCCTCACCCACTACCGGCAAAAAACCCACCGCCTGCAGCCCGGTGCCAAGGGGTTCAATGCCCTGTTTGCCGTCAGCAGCGTGGAGGCGGCCAAGCTGTATTACGAAGCCTTCAAGACCCAGCAAAAAGACAGTGCCAAGCCCTTGAAGGTGGCCACCATCTTCTCCTATGCCGCCAACGAGGCGCAGGACGCGGTGGGCGACATTGCCGACGAGGGTTTTGAGGTGTCGGCCTTGAACAGCAGCGCCAAGGAATTTCTGAACGCGGCCATTGCCGACTACAACGCGCTCTTCAAAACGAACTTCAGCGTGGACAGCCAGGGCTTTCAGAACTACTACCGCGACCTGGCCAAGCGCGTGAAGGGTACAGACGACAGCGGCAAGAGACTGCCCGCGGATGAGCAAGTGGACCTGTTGATCGTGGTGGGCATGTTCCTTACCGGCTTTGACGCGCCCACGCTCAACACCCTGTTCGTGGACAAGAACCTGCGCTACCACGGCCTGCTGCAAGCCTATTCGCGCACCAACCGCATTTTTGACGCCACCAAGACCTTCGGCAACATCGTCACCTTCCGCGACCTGGAGCAGGCAACGATCGACGCCATCACCCTGTTCGGCGACAAGAACACCCGCAACGTGGTGCTGGAAAAGAGCTACCGCGAGTACATGGAGGGCTACACCGATGCGCTCACCGGCCAGGCGCGGCGCGGCTTTGTGGAGGTGGTGCAGGAGCTGCAAGCGCGCTTCCCCGATCCTGCGGCTCTCGAGAAGGAAGCCGACAAGAAAGCCTTTGTGAGGCTGTTTGGCGAGTATCTGCGCGCCGAGAACGTGTTGCAGAACTTCGACGAGTTCGCCGCGCTCAAGGCGCTGCAAAGCGTGAACACAGGCGACCCGGCGGCGGTGGAGGCGTTCAAGGCCCAACACTATTTGAGCGATGAGGATCTGGCCGCACTGCAGGCGATCAAGCTGCCCCCTGAGCGCACGATGCAGGATTACCGCTCGACCTACAACGACATCCGCGACTGGCTGCGCCGAGAACAGGCGGGGGTCGAGAAAGAGAAGTCCACCATCGACTGGGATGACGTGGTGTTCGAGGTGGATTTGCTCAAGTCGCAGGAAATCAACCTGGACTACATCCTGGAGCTGATCTTCGAGCGCAACAAAGAGACCCGGAGCAAGGCCGAGCTGGTGGAGGAGGTGCGCCGCGTCATTCGCGCGAGCCTGGGACACCGCGCCAAGGAGAGTCTGGTGGTGGACTTCATCAACCAGACCGATTTAGAGCAGCTTGCCGACAAGGCCAGCGTGATCGAAGCCTTTTTCACCTTTGCCCGCGCCGAGCTGCAGCGCGAGGCGCAGGAACTGATCGAGGCCGAGAAGCTCAACGCCGAAGCCGCCCGGCGCTACATCGCCACCTCACTCAAGCGCGAATTTGCCAGCGACACCGGTACCGATCTCAACGCCGTCTTGCCCAGGATGAGCCCGCTCAACCCGCAGTACCTGACGAAAAAACAAAGCGTGTTCCAGAAAATCGCGGCTTTTGTTGAGAAGTTCAAAGGTGTGGGTGGGCAGGTTTAAAAAGGCAATTCCGCTGCGCTCCATTGCTGCCGGTGAGCTTGAACGTTCTACCGAACCGTCTGATCCGGTACTGTCTGTCCGCTCCGCTTAAACTTTCTCCTTCACTTTGTACGGCTCCATGATGTAGCCGAGGCAGTCCTGCATGACGACGCGCACGTTGCGGATGAACATCGAGGGGACGACCGGCAGCTTCGTAATGATGCGTTGCCCGCTGAAATCGAGGGAGCGGCTGGTGACGTCACGCTCCTCATTGTCGATCACCAAAAGAGGTGTCTCGGTGTCGCGATAACTTCCAAGCGTCGTACCTTCAGGCACGCGCTCGAAGCGGTGGAGCGCCGGAACGGGGAGTTGGTTCAGATGCTCCATTCGTGGACGGGAGTTCCGAGGTTCTGGTTTTCGAGGTATGCCTGCGTCAGCATCCTGAAGTCGGGGCCGTGCTTTTTGACGAAGGCCTTCTGCCACCATGCGCCGTTGCGGTGCGAAGCCACCCGTTGCGCCAGAATATCGACGAGGTAATAGCGCAGGTCGCTGCTTCTGAATCCCGCCGCGGCAAGCGCCAGAATCGCGCCGGGGATCAGGTGCTGCAAAATGAGCGTCTCGACCGGCATCGAGTTCCCCGACGTCCATCTGACTTGCGCGTCGAGGCCGGAGCGGGCGGCGGCGTAGAAATTCGTCCGGGCCTCTTCGAACGAAATGCTGGCCTGCGGAACCTCCGGTTGCAGGTGCAGCATCGCGCCGTAGAAAAAGAGGATGTTGGCGATGATGTCGGGGATCGACGGCCCCGCCGCTGGAACCCGGTGTTCGATGCGCAGGTGTGGACGGCCATTCTCACCGAAGCCGATCAGTGGACGGTTCCAGCGCCAGATGGTGCCGTTGTGCAGCCGCAGATGGTTCATCATGCCGGGATCGTGGTTGAAAGTGACCGGCAGGAGCACCGGGTAGCCATCGAGGTTTTCGAGGAATACCTCCTTCAGCGAATCGCGTACGTAATCGCGCCCGAAGGTGACGCGCGACACCGGCCTGCCGGTAGGATCGACGAACGACGGGGTGTGCGCGGCCTGCTCGAGGAGCGGAATGCGGGTCTCGTCCCACAGCTCCCTGCCGAACAGGAACGGCGAGTTTGCCGAGAGGGCGGCCATTGGCGCCGAGAGCACATGCGCGACGTTGTAAAATGCAGCGGTTTTGCTGAGCGGAACCTGAAAGTGAATCTGCAGCGACGTGGCCGCCGCCTCTGCCATGACGTCATTATGCACCACCTCCAGCCGGTCATTCGGCCCTTCGATGTTTATTTTGAGCGGATGGCATGATCTGGTGCGCAGGATTTCACGGTTCAGGGCGTGAAAGCGCTGCATCGACGACATGTTCTGGAGGGTCAGCATCCTGTCTTGCAAGGTGGGCAGAATGCCGACCATCAGGGTCTGGCAACCCATTTCGCGGGCGTGGCGGGAACAGGAGTCCCAGAGCGTCTGAAGCTCGCCGCGCAGGAACTCCGGAAGGCAGTGATTGAGGGGATGGGGTGCGACGTTGAGTTCGAAGTTGTATTTCGACAGCCCTGCCATCACGAGCGGGTTGTTGACCCTTGCGAGGAGCTCTTCGTTTCGCGCCGCCGGATTGCAATTCTGATCGACAAGCCATCCTTCGAGTTCGAAGCCGCACATTACCTGGCGGTTCTCGAACACGTCTTCGGAAAACCACTCCATCAGCATCAGCGTCTCTTTTCTGAGATTCTGCTGAAACTGCCGGAAATCCTGTTCGCTGAACTCTGTTTTTGCGATGTTGCTGCTCATTGATGAATCATTAGTGAATTGCATGAATTTGAACAACCGGTTTGTCAGTTGCAAATGATTTGTCGTGGCCTTTGCTTCTTTGCCCGACAAAGTCGGACGAAAAATCCGGAGGGAGTGTGCAAGATATTGTGGTCATTCGGTTATTGTTATTTTCCGGGTACCGGATTCTTCACTTCGTTCAAAATGACATGACACACCAGATGCAACGTTTGATTCGATGTTTCTGTCGCGCTGGTTTTCGGGTTGTTAACAGGAGGGCGGAACCAATAATCAACGAAGGGGGTAACAACTCCTAAAAACGGAGATTTCATATGAAGATAGGCTTTGTAGGCCTCGGCAAGATGGGCTCCAATATGGTCGAGCATCTGCTTGAACTTGGTCACGAAGTAGTTGCATTCGATCTCTCGGCGGAAGCGGTCAAAGCGATTGCGGCCAAAGGGGCGACGGCGGCCAGTTCGTTGCAGCATCTGGTCGGTGAACTTGCCGCGCCGCGCGTCGTGTGGATGATGGTGCCTGCCGGTCGTCCGGTCGATGCGGTGATCGACGGTCTCACGCCGTTTCTCAGAGCGGGTGACATCGTTATCGACGGCGGCAACTCGCGCTACACCGACTCGGTCGCCCGAGCGGAAAAGCTTCGCAAGCAGGGCATCCGGATGCTCGACATCGGTACCAGCGGCGGGCTGGACGGCGCCCGGCACGGGGCGTGCATGATGGCCGGGGGCGACCGCGAGGCCTATGAGCACGTCGAGCCGGTGCTGCGCGACCTCTGCGTCGAGAACGGCTACGGCTATATGGGCGCGTCTGGCTCCGGGCACTTCGTGAAGATGGTGCACAACGGCATCGAATACGGCATGATGCAGGCGATCGGCGAAGGGTTCGAGCTGCTCCGGGCCAGCGGCTACGACCTCGATAACCAGAATGTGGCGCGGGTCTGGTCGAACGGTTCGGTCATCCGTGGCTGGCTCATGGATCTGGCGGGCAAGGCGTTCGCTCAGGGTAACGATCTCGGCTGGCTTGGCGGCAAGGTGGCCGATTCTGGCGAGGGGCGCTGGACGGTCGAGGCGGCCATCGAACTCGGCGTGGCGGTACCGATCATCTCTGGTTCGCTGTTCCGGCGCTTCCAGTCGCAGAACGAAGAACACTTTTCTGACAAGGTGGTTGCTGCGCTTCGCCACGAGTTCGGCGGGCACGCCTACGAGAAACCTGGCGAAGGGGAGGGCAAAGCATGAGCGGCACTCTCGACAACTTCACCATCGTCATCTTCGGCGCGAGCAGCGACCTGGCTTCGCGCAAGCTTTTTCCGTCGATTTTCCAGCTCGCGCGGTGGGGGCACATGCCTGAGAGCTTCCGGCTGATTGGCGTCGGGCGGCAGGAGCAAAGCCACGAGGAGTTCCGCGCGTTCGTCCGCAGTCGCCTGCTGGAGCACTCGCCCGAAGCCGCCGGTGACGCCGCGCGGCTCGACGCCTTCTGCCTCCGCCTCTTTTATGCCCGCGTCGATCTGGACGATCCGGCGAGCTACGAAGTGCTGCGCGACGAGATCATGCGCGAGGAAAAAGTGGGAGGGAGCACTTGCCGCAACCTGATGTTCTATCTGTCGATACCGCCGAGCCTTGCGCCTGCCGTGGTGCGCAATCTCGGCAAGGCCGGGCTGGGTGGACGTGAACAGTCGTGCACCGGGTGGCGCAAGCTCATCGCCGAAAAGCCCTACGGCCACGATCTCGAAAGCGCCCGCGAGCTGAACCGCGTTATCAACGAGGTGTTCGAGGAGAACCAGGTCTATCGCATCGACCACTACCTCGGCAAGGAGCCGGTGCAGAACATCATGGTGTTCCGCTTCTCGAACGGTATTTTCGAGCCGCTCTGGAACCGGCAGTATATCGCGCAGGTGCAGATCACCATCGCCGAGGATTTCGGCATCCGGGATCGCGGCGCGTACTACGAGGAGTCGGGACTTTTGCGTGACATCATCCAGAACCACGGCTTGCAGTTGCTCACGGCCATCGCGATGGAGCCGCCGGTCGATCTCAGCGCCGATTCGATCCGCGACGAGAAAGCGAAAGTTCTGCGTTCGGTGCGGCACTTCACTCCTGATTCGGTTCGGGAGTCGGTGGTGATCGGCCAATACGAGGGGTACCGCAACGAGAAAAATGTCGCGCCGGACTCGAAAGTCGAGACCTTCGCTGCCGTGAAGTTTCACGTGGATAACTGGCGTTGGTCGGGTGTGCCGTTCTACATGAAAGCGGGCAAGAATCTCGCCAAGCGCGTGACCGAAATCGTCATCACCTTCCGCTGCCCGCCGCAGAATTATTACGGCCCATCCGGCGGGGCGGCGTGCTGTACGCCGAACCAGGTGGTACTCGGCATCCAGCCCGACGAAACGGTTGCCATCCGCTTTGGCGCCAAGCGCCCCGGCGAGCAGATGATTACCGATCCGGTGTTCATGAAGTTCGACTACCGCGATACTTTTCAGGGCGAAGGTCTTACGCCGTACCACCGCCTCCTGCTCGATGCCATCGAGGGCAACCAGATGAACTTCATCCGCAAAGACAGCGTGGAGTACTCGTGGGAAATTATCGACAGCCTGAAAAATTCAATCGACGGCCAGGTTCCGGAGCAATATCCAGTTCATAGCTGGGGGCCGGAATCGTCGAGGATTTACGGGTGAGATTGGTGGAGGGGGTGAAAATTCTGTAGAGGCTGGTCTGCGTGTCCGCACTTTCTGTGTCGGGGATAGATGACAAGAGGCTCAGAGTAAAACATTACAAAGAAGAATCTTTTTGATCAACTTGGTATCCCAATCCTCGGTAACCTCTACGTGTTGCTACTGTAACTCGTTTATAGTAGCTGTCAAGGCCAGATTTCCATAGATTAATGGCGCTTTTCCTTAAGGCACCCTCCAACTCCTCATCTGAAAATGGGTTCTTCGCAGAATATCGTGGGTAAATGGTGAATATGGGTCAATCGACTGAGGCACGGCCAAAACGAATGCACTCTGCAAAGAGTGTCCGGTCAAAGGATAAATCACCTTAACGCTTTATCATATGATGACTTATAAATGCCTTTGACCGAACTGTTAAACTTGTTCATCAGGGATGGTCATGTGAGCATCCTTAATGCCACCCACGAAATTCTGCGAAGAACCATTTTTTTAATAAAAATGCGCTTCCGAATAGTGCAATCTGCTGAAAGATCTTTCTTTCCAGTCTTTCCTTTGGATCGTTATTTTGCTTATCCGATGGAGTGGCTTTCATAAGGGCTAAAATGTTTCATTTGAGTCAGTAATAGCCGATTTCCTGCTCATCAGTAAAGGGTTTTTTTCTGATTCAATGCATTCGTCATCAATCAAACAACCCCTTCCACAAACCACCACACATCTCCACTTCTCGGCTTCACCATTCCCGCAGGCAGCTCCGGCCTTTCTCCGTTGCTGATTGAGCGGGCAAGCTCGTGGCGCGATGGCGGGACGAGGAAGAGCACCGCTCTTGCTTCGTTGATGACCGGTAGCGTCAGCGTCAGTCTTATCCCCGGTGGTTTGCCGTTGGGGGCGTTGACGGCGATGACCCAGCGCTCTTTTTCTTCGAGCGCTCCTTTATCATCAGGCATCAGCGAGGCGGTGTGGCCGTCGTCGCCGAGGCCGAGGAGGATGAGGTCGAACGATGGTGGGGCGTTGTTACTGTTGCGTTTGTGGAACAATCCTTTCAACAGCATTTCGTAGCGCTGGGCGTCTGCTTCCGGGTCGCCCGATTCGGTCGGCATCCGGTGGATGTTCGACGGTTTGAGGCAGACGTTGCGGATGAGCGTCTGGCGGGCCATGCCGTAGTTGCTGTCGGGGTGGCTCGGCGGCAGGTAGCGCTCGTCGCCCTGGAAGAGCAGCGTGTGCGTCCAGGGCGGCACGATCACATCCGGATTGCGGGTGCAGCGGCGCGCCTCTTCAGGCAGTTTGTAGCCGAGTTCGAGGTAGCGCTCTTCGCGGATGCCTCTCGCAAGTTTCTGGTGTAGCGCTCGCGGGGTGTTGCCGCCCGACAGCACCAAGGTGAAGCGGCCACGCTCGGCGACCGCGCGGTAGGCCGTGTCGGTGATGAAGGCGACCGCTTTTTCGAGAAGCGCGTCGAGCGGTTCGCTGATCCAGTGCGTCATGGCGGTCATTTCCGGTTCAGGAGTTCGAGGGCGCGGGCGGCGATGTTTTCCGCCGTGAAGCCGAAGTGCTCCATCACCTGCGAGCTGGGGGCTGACATGCCGAAGCGGTCGATGCCGATCACGATTCCGCCGTCGCCCGCAATGTCGTGCCAGCCGAAGGTCGCGGCGGCTTCGACCACGGCTCGTGCCCGCACCGTCGGAGGCAGCACGGCGGCGCGATACTCCGCCGGTTGCTCGGCGAACAGCTCCCGCGACGGCATCGAGACCACCCGTGCCGCGAATCCCTCCTGTTCGATCAGCGTTTTTGCTTCGAGCGCGGGATGCACCTCCGATCCCGTCGCCACGATAATGATCCGGCGGTCGTCGTCGTCGTCCGTATCTGCCCATTCCGCGAGCACATAGCCGCCTTTTGTCACGCCGTTGCGGAGGCGTCCATCGGCGTCGTCGAGCACTGGCAAACCCTGGCGTGTGAGCACGAGCGCTGCCGGTTTGCGGCGTTTCAGCGCGAGCAGCCACGCCGCTGCCGTTTCATTCGCGTCCGCCGGGCGATAGACGTCGAAGCCCGGCATGGCGCGGAGCATGGCGAGCTGCTCGATGGGCTGGTGGGTTGGGCCGTCCTCGCCAAGGCCGATGCTGTCGTGCGTGAAGATGAAGATCGAGGGGGATTGCATCATTGCGGCGATGCGCAGCGCGGGTTTCATGTAATCGGCAAAGACGAGGAAGGTCGCGCCATAGGGGATCATCATTTTTGAGAGTGCCATGCCGTTGACAAGTGCGCCCATTGCGTGTTCCCGAACGCCGAAGTGGAAGGTCGAGCCGCCGTAGCTTCCAGCCTCGAAAGCGGCTCCGATGAGCGTGCCGTTCGACGGGGCGAGGTCAGCCGAGCCGCCCGCCAGCAGCGGCGCCTTTTCTGCGATTTTGGCAAGCACGCTTTTCGATGCCTGCCGCGTGGCGAGCTTTTCGCCAGTCGTGAATTTCGGCATTTCGGGCAGCCACGATTCAGGGAAGCGGCCCGCGAGCAGGTCGGTCAGCGCCGAGGCGAGGCCGGGTTCTTCCTGCCTGAACGACTGCCACTGCGTTTGCCATTCGGCTTCGAGCGCCGCGCCGCGTTCGGCTATCGCGTGAAAATGGTCGTACACACGATCCGACACGACGAACGATTCATTTTCATCAAACCCGAAAGCCTGCTTGACCAGCTTCGTTTCTTCCGGGCCAAGCGGCTCGCCGTGTGCTGACGCGGTGCCCTGCTTGTGCGGGCTACCGTAGCCGATGGTGGTGTTGACGATGATGAGCGACGGGCGGTCGTCGATCTCCTGTGCATTGCGCACTGCTTGCTCGATGGCCGCAAGGTCGTTGCCGTCGATGTGCGACAGGACGTGCCAGCCGTACGCCTCGTAGCGGCGGGCAACATCCTCCGTGAAGGCCAGACCGGTCGAGCCTTCGATGCTGATGTGGTTGCTGTCGTAGAGGCAGATGAGGCGCCCGAGCCTGAGGTGTCCGGCAAGCGACGAGGCTTCCGAACTGATGCCCTCCATGAGGTCACCGTCGCCGCAGATGACGTAGGTGAAGTGGTCGATGAGTGCCCGCTCTGCCGTGTTGAGTTTCGTGGCGAGGAAGCGTTCGGCGGCAGCCATTCCGACGGCAGTGGCAATGCCCTGGCCGAGCGGGCCAGTGGTCGTTTCGACGCCCGGCGTGTGACCGTATTCGGGGTGGCCAGGCGTGCGGCTGCCGAGCTGCCGGAACTGCTTCAGCTCATCCATGCCGAGGCCGTAGCCGCAGAGGTGCAACATGGAGTAGAGCAGCGCGGAGCCGTGGCCCGCCGAGAGCACGAAGCGGTCGCGATTCGGCCACTCCGGATTGGCGGGGTTAAACCGCATGATTTTGGTAAAGAGCGTGTACGCCATCGGAGCCGCACCAAGCGGCAGTCCAGGGTGGCCCGATTTGGCCTTTTCTACCATATCGACCGCCAGAAGCCTGATGGTGGCGACGGCCTCTTCATCGATGGAACGGGTGCGTGTCATAATCGGATTGTTTCTGAGATTGAGAGAAATCGGACGGACTCTGACAGTCAAAGTATCAACTGCCGATGGTTATCACAAAAATCGGAAACATTTGACATGCGCTCCGGTTTGGGCGGTAAAGGCAGGAAGCCTAATTTGATAACAGTGCGTCGCGTTTGGCTGCTGTATCTCTTTTCTTAATTGGATTTTTTCGCTCATGCCACTGTTTGACGGTTATGGTGTTCTTGCGGGGTCGCTGCTCCGGTATAGCTGCGATAACCGTCAGGATGAATCGCACTACTATCACTGTTCGCTTCTGGTGCGGGCGCGGGCTGCCGTCTATCGCTGTGTGGTGGATCTGGACAGCAAGCATCACCGCGACGGCATTCAGTGGAAGGTCGTCGATTTGCCACAGATGCAGTCGCAAGCACTGAAAGCGTGCGAGGACGGGTGGCACAGCCTTGCCATGGACGAAGCTTCGGGAGCTCTCGATTACTACCGGAGCGAATGGCTCGGCCCATCGAAGGAGTGTGTCCGCGCCGGGCGCGAAGCGTCGGCGGGCAAGTATTGCTGGAAGTATGGTAACGGGCACGATGCGTTTCGCGACCTCGAACCGCTGCTGCGGTGCGGGCGCAGAATCTTTGTCTTCGGCGAGCCGTTTCGCAACGGCAAGGGGGTACACAATATCCATCAGAACCAGGGCGACCCGCCTGGCAGCCGGTGGGCAGCGGAGAACGGCCCGTGGCAAGATGGTGCGGTAATGGTCGAGCGACCGGACGCATCAGTGGCGGCATTTCTCAGCAAGTTCAGCACCCAGCGGTTCTGCGTTGATGAAGTGTGCGCTTGAGCTTTCCCGGTGGCGGTGTTATCTTTTCCCGAACCTTGTTTTTCAACGATCAGAAAGGAGATTGATATGAACGGATATTCTGGTTTCCGGAGAGTGACGATCATGACGTTGGCGTTGCTGGGGAGCAGCCTTCCCGCTGCTTCGCTTCAGGCAGGTGAGACCGGTATTTCGGTTTCGGCATCGAGCACGGTGACTTACAATCCTGATACGGCTGAATTCACGACGACAGTTGAATCGACCGACAAGGATGCGGCCAAAGCCGCGGCAAAGGTCGCAACGCTCTGGAGTTCGCTCCAGCAAGCGTTGCGCAAGGTCGGGATTTCTTCTGCTGACGCCTCTTCGACAAGTTACACGGTGAGCCCCGAGTGGGAATGGAACAGTGCGAATGGTAAAAGGGAGTTCAAGGGATACAAGGCCCGGCATGTCGTCAGGGTTGTGGTGCGTGATCTCGGCAAGCTTGGCGGCGCGATCGACGCGGTGGTCGGCGCGGGATCTGGTACGGTCGATGGACTCAGCTACTCCTCCTCCAGATTCGAGAGCCTCCGCACACAGGCGCTGGAAAATGCCGTGAAGAGTGCAAAGCATGATGCCGAGGTGATGGCTCGCGCCGCTGGCGGGCGTCTTGGCCAGCCTCTGGAGCTTCAGTACGGTCAGCCGCAATCCGACTATCCTGTGATGCGCTTTGCGATGGCCGAAGGGTTCAAGGCGGCTCCGGCGCCTACCGACGTCGAGCCGGGCGAGCAGAAACTCACGGTGTCGGTCAGCTCCCGCTGGCAGTTCGTTTCGGGAAGCGGGAAGTAAGGCAAGAAGGGGAGGGGGCGGCGGAGATCCGCTCTTTCCATTCGATACAAAGCGCGGCAACGGTTTTCACCACCATGATGCGCGATGGCTATGAAAAAGGACATCCTTGAGCGCTACGACCGTCTGGATGACGGCCGCGTCGTCATCGACGTCTATGCGTCGAAGGTGGAGGAGCTGTACGAGGATTTCGACAAGCAGGCGCCGTTTCACCGCAAAGACCTCGACGAGGAACTCGCCGCTTACCTGTTTGACTGCGTGCGTGAAATAGGTCGGGTCGATTTCATCATCCGCATTACGCTCGATGCTGTTCCGTCCGCCGAGCTTCAGGAGCGTATCAGGACGAGTTTGAAAAAATTCTTTATCTACCAGCGCGGACTGGAGTCGGCCTCGATGCAGCAGCTGCTGAGGAAATCCCTGCTCTTTTTTCTTTCCGGCATGGCGCTGCTTTTTTTTTCGTTATGGTTTGGCGGGAGCATGATTCCGGAGGTGCGGCAGCTCGTTTACGAACGGGTGCTGGTCGAGGGCGTGACCATTGCGTCCTGGGTGTCGATCTGGGAGTCACTGAGCATTCTCATGTTCAACTGGTGGCCTGCAAGGCTGCGGATCAGGCTGAACTCCCGCATTGCTGATGCTGAAGTGCAGTTTCAGAGCCATCCGGGCATCCGGCGCTGAATGGCGCGCCGGACGGCTTTATGCGGGCTGACTTTTTTGTCGCAACGAAAAAAGCTTTATCTTTGCTGATTATTATAAAAAAGCCAGCGGACTTCTCATGCACGGCCACAGCGCAGAAGCATGATCTATTCCTTCCTTTCCTGTCTGTTTGTCGCCGGCTTTATGAAACGACTCAACGATCACTATGACGCGGGCTCATTTCCTGCGCTATGAGGAACATGTGTATGAAAAAAAGAGGAATCGCATTGACGCTGATGCTGTTCATGGCTTTGCCTGCGACCAGCCGCTCAGTTACCCTTGATGACCAGCCGATAGCCCGGCGAATGTCTTTGGCCATCAACTCCATCGAACAGAACAGCGACATTGATCCACAAGCCCTTCGACTTGCCCTGCAGGGCTATTTCAATCTGAAACGCCAGGGGCTTATCCGCCGTGAAGGCCTCATCACGCTCATCGATTTCGACAAACCTTCTGACTGTAAACGTCTTTTCATCATCGATATCAATAGCGGAACCGTCATTCAGACTGCGCTTGTTGCCCACGGCAGAGGGAGCGGTGATATCATGGCGACCAGTTTCTCTAATCAACCCGGTTCGAACAAGAGCAGTCTCGGATTCTATCTGACCGAAAATACCTACATCGGCAATAACGGTTACTCCCTTGTGCTGAAAGGTCTCGATCAGGGAATCAACGACAAAGCCGAACAGAGAGGCATCGTGATCCACGGTGCGGATTATGTTTCAGAAGAGTATATACGGCAAAAAGGTCGTCTTGGCCGCAGCCTGGGGTGCCCTGCATTGTCGATGGATCAGTGTCGGGAGGTGATCGATCTGATCAAGGACGGCACCTGCCTCTTCATTTATCACCAAGGGGAGGACTATGCTTCCCGTTCTGTTGTACTCAATCCCAAACTTGCGCTTGGCAGCGGGAAGAGTAAAAATCCTGCATAAGCTTAAAATTTATTGATGGTTCCTTTTGTATTGCTCTGGTTCGCGCTGATGCCGGTCATCAGCATGGTATTGCCGCTTCAGGCCTACGCCGCTGAAAACACTGCCTCTCGTGAACTTCCTGACCAGGCGGTCAAGACGTATCTGAAGAGTTATCTCGACCGTCTCGACCGTCTGGATGCCTCTTCCTCTTCTGGCCGCATTGAAATTGATGGTCAGTTGCAGCGGTTTTACAAAGCACTGGATTATCGTGTCGCATGGACCAATCGCAAGGCTATTGCCCGCCTTGTTGAGCTTGTCGGCGAGTGTGAAAGTGACGGGCTCAATCCCTCCGATTACCATTACGACCAGATCAAGGAATTTGCGGCAAATCCTCCCGGATCGCCGGCATTGAAAGCGAAGGCCGATCTTTTGATGACCGACGCCCTGTTTTCGCTGATGTCGCACCTGCGCTCGGGCAAGGTTATGCCCAGGGCGCTCGATTCGAACTGGAACCTCCCGGTCCCAAAGCCAGCCGCGAACTATGACCAGATGCTGATGACAGCGGTCATGGGGAGCAAGTTTCCCGAGATGATCTCGGTGTTGAGGAACCCGTCGCCCGAGTATGTGCTTCTGCGCAAAAATCTTTTACGCTACCGGAAGATCGCTGAAAACGGCGGATGGCAGCCGGTATACCAGGGGCCCAATATTGAAAAAGTCGGCCAGGTCGATAAGCGTATGCCGCTTATCCGCCAGCGTCTCATCCTGTCGGGTGACCTTGCGGCCGATAAGCTTGTCGCCCCGGCAGACAGTTCCCTATCCTCCGCTGCTCCTGTGCCTTCCGATCAGGTTTACACCCAGGAGCTGTTCGATGCCGTGCTGGCCTTTCAGCAAAGTCACGGACTGTCAGCTGACGGCATCATAGGCCTTGAAACTCTTAATGCCATGAACTATCCTGCCGAATTGCGGGCCGATCAGATTCGTGTGAATCTCGAACGGGAGCGCTGGTATGGCGGTATTCTGGGCGGCACGTATGTGATGGTGAACATCCCGGCATTTTCGCTCAAATATGTCAAGGATAACGAGGTTCGCTGGAAGTCGCGGGTTATCGTCGGAAAGCCCGATACACAGACACCGATTTTTGCCGCCCAAATACAATCTGTCACTTTCAATCCCCACTGGGTGATTCCTCCGGGTATTCTGTCGAAGGAGGCCATTCCGGCGATCAGGAAGGATATCGGCTACCTCGCAAAGCACCAGTTGACTGTTGTGGACAGCAATGGCAAACCGGTTGATCCGTCCCGGGTCAACTGGTACAGTGATGGTGGATTCCCGTACCGGCTGGTTCAGGCTTCGGGTGATGACGGCTCGCTGGGCAGAATCAAGTTCAACATGCCCAACCGTTTCATGGTCTACATGCACGACACGCCGACCAAGCCGTTGTTTGAACGCAGCATGCGGGCTTACAGCCACGGATGCGTCAGGGTTGACCGGCCTTACGAACTTGCCGAGCAGCTGATGCGTGATTCCAAAAATTGGAGCCTATCGAAGATCGAGGCCGCTATCAATACTGGTAAGACGCGCACGATACCTCTTACAGTCAAGGTCCCGGTCTATTTCTTTTACCAGACCGCTTTTGCCGATGGAAACAAAATTGGCTTCAGGAATGACATCTATGACAGAGACAAAAAGTTGCTCGATGCCCTTAACAGCAACCAATGGGGCCGTAGTGTAGAGGAGGCCACGCGATAGCCTGTTTGCCCGGAACCTCAAGCCATCGCCCCCATGCCATTTACCGTTACCATTGAAGTCTCGAAGCAGTTCGAGACTTCAACCTTGCCAGAGAAGGTTTTCGCTCTTCTTTCCGATGTGCCCCGCTCCGCTTCATATTTTCCCGATGTCGAAAAGCTTGAACCGCTTGGCAGCAATGCCTTCCGCTGGATCATGGAAAAAAATGCCATCGGTGGCCACACTCTCAAACAGACCATCTACGCTTGCACCTATCGTAGCGATCGCGTGACGATGAGCGTGGCCTGGGTGCCTGTCGAGGGCGAGGGCAATGCGCGGGTCGAAGGTAACTGGCAGATCGAATTCGCCTTCATCCAGAAGATCGATCGCTACATCTCGAACCTCAAGGAGACTTTCGCGAAGTAAATCCTTTTTATCGAACGAAACGGAGGGATGAATTGTGTCCGGATCGAAATCGATTTTTCTGCAGGATAGACTGTGACACACAAGCGCCCGCTTGCTTTACAGGCTCAGGAGCTTGTCAGGGTCGTTCTGGAATGAATTGAGGTCGTCGTAGTTTTTCGACCCAAGATTCATGTGCCCGTTATCCGCTGTCAGTTTACCCATGACGGTTTTCGAGCTGCTTGTTGCTGTATCGCTGAAATTTTCGAGAGTGATGAAGCGGTACTTCCCTCCCATTTTTACCAGAGCAGCCTGAATGCTGAGCGCCTCGAAACGCGGTTCCGGGAACGAGATCAGCACAAGGTCGTAACCGTTTTTATGAACGGGTGTGAAGGTTATACTAGTAGTATACTCCTTGCCGAGCGGCTCGTCGACGATGTCACGGAACGGTTTGGTGTTGCCGGTGTACAGGTCGTTGAAGAACCTCGGGCCATTTTCTGAAAACAGGATTTCCGGGGTCTGTAAGATGCAGTGTGTAAAGGGTCATCGTGTCCTCTCATGTAACAAGGAGCAAAACTATGACCAGAAAGAAAGACAAGCCCCCGGACATTCAGGGCGAGCTGATCGGGCAGCTCGGCTATCCCAAGCATCTGCCCATCGTGCTTAACACCGGCAACAGCCGCAACGGACACGGCATGAGCGTCCGCGACATGCAGGCCATGTTGTTGGAACTCTATCAGGTCGAAGTCTCCGAATCGCTCATCAGCAGCGGCGTGACCGACGCAGTGCTCGACAACGTGCGCGCCTGGCAGAGCCGCTCGCTCGAGGCGCAACGTGCTGAAAACCAAAGGCTCGTTTCCGACTGACGAATCGATTATCAAGCTTGATCTATCTTGCCATGCAGAATATTGCCAAAAAATGGACGATGCCGCTACGCAACCGGTGGGGGGCGGTCATCAATCAGTTTTCCATTACATTCGAGGGAAGGGTGCCCCTGGTGCCTCTATGAAAACGACTGTTGACATACTTGGCTGAACAGGCTCTATTTACTTGGTGTATCGCGTGTTGGACACACTAAGAAATCGCCTTCATCGATAGCTCTTCGAGGCAACTCATATTGACCTTCAGCTCATGCCAAGCTGGAGCATGGCACTCTCTGGTAAACGAAAACAGCCGCACGCTTTTTGATAAATCGTAAACGTGCGGCTGTTCTGTTTTTTCGGCAATCCCTTACGCTGGATCGTAGTTCAGCGAGGGCGCGAGCCACTTCTCGGCTTCTGCTACTTCCAGCCCTTTGCGGTTGGCGTAGTCTTCGACCTGATCCTTACCAATCTTGCCGAGTACGAAGTATTTCGAGGCCGGGTTGGCGAAGTAGAGGCCGCAGACTGAGGCTGCGGGGTTCATCGCGAAAGTTTCCGTCAGCGTGACGCCGGTGGCCGCTTCAGCGTTGAGCAGGTCGAAGATGATTGCCTTTTCGGTGTGATCCGGGCAGGCGGGGTAGCCGGGGGCGGGGCGGATGCCTCGGTACTTTTCGGCGATCAGCTCTTCGTTGCCGAGGATTTCGCCGGGCGCGTAGCCCCAGAGTTCGCGGCGCACCTTTTCGTGCAGCATCTCTGCGAACGCTTCGGCCAGTCGGTCGGCGAGCGCCTGTGTCATGATGCGGTGGTAGTCGTCGTTCTCTGCTGTGAACTCGTCGAGCAAATTCTGGATGCCGAGTCCGGCGGTTACGGTGAAGCAGCCGATCCAGTCGTTGACGCCGCTTTCGCGCGGGGCCACGAAGTCCGCCAGCGCGAGGTTCGCTTCGCCGTGCTTTTCGCCTTGCTGGCGCAGGGTGTGCAGCACGGTGCGGATTATCGAGCGCTCGTCATCCGCATAGACGAAGATGTCGTCGCCGATGCTGTTGGCCGGGAAGATGCCCGCCACGCCTTTGATGCCGAGCAGCTTTTCGCTGTCGATCCGGTCGAGCAGAGCGGTGGCGTCGTTGAAGAGTTTGGTTGCCTCCTCGCCGACCTTTTCATCCTCCAGAATCTGCGGATAGACGCCGTGCAGCTCCCAGCTCCAGAAGAAGGGTGCCCAGTCGATATACGGGCGGAGCGCGCCGACGGTGACATCCTCCAGCACGGTGACGCCAGTCTGGGCGGGCTTGTCGATGGTTTCGGCCTCCCAGTCAATGGTGAGGCGGTTGTCGCGGGCGGCGTCGAGCGAGACGTACTTTTTTGCCGCCATGCGCTCGGCGTGGCTCTTGCGCATCGCCTCCTGCTCATCCTTCAGCGCCGCGATATAGCTGTCGCGCTGGGCGGGGTTGCAGAGGTTGCTGACCACCGGCACGCTGCGCGAGGCGTCGAGCACGTGTACTACCGCGCCGCTGGGGTAGCAGGGCGCGAGTTTCACCGCCGTGTGCACCTTCGAGGTGGTCGCGCCGCCGATGATGAGCGGAATGTTCATGCCGAGCCGCTCCATCTCTTTGGCCACGTGCGCCATCTCTTCGAGCGACGGGGTGATGAGGCCGGAGAGGCCGAGCACGTCGGGCTTGTGTTCTGCCAGCGCTTCGAGAATCTTGTCGCATGGCATCATGACGCCGATGTCGATCACGTCGAAGTTGTTGCAGGCAAGCACCACCGACACGATGTTCTTGCCGATGTCGTGCACGTCGCCCTTCACCGTGGCGAGCAGCACCTTGGCTTTGGCGCTCGTGTCGCAGTTTTTCGACTTCTCCTCCTCGATATAGGGAATCAGCGCAGCTACCGAGCGCTTCATGACGCGGGCGCTTTTGACCACCTGTGGCAGGAACATCTTGCCTTCGGCGAAGAGGTCGCCGACGTGGTTCATGCCGTTCATGAGCGGCCCCTCGATCACCTCCAGCGGACTCGGGTAGAGCTGGCGGGCCTCTTCGGTGTCCTCGTCGATGTAGTCAACGATGCCCTTGACGAGCGCGTGTTTCAGCCGCTCCTCGACCGGGGCGTTGCGCCATTCGGCGTTCTTGGCCTCGGCCTTTTCGCCGCCGTCGCGGATCGTTTCAGCGAACGCCACGAGCCGCTCGGTGGCGTCGTCGCGGCGGTTCAGCAGCACGTCCTCGACATAGACAAGAAGCTCCGGGTCGATCTCTTCGTAGATGCCAAGCTGGGCGGCGTTGACGATGCCCATGTCGAGACCGGCGTGGATGGCGTGGTAGAGGAACGCGGTGTGCATCGCCTCGCGCACCGGCTCGTTGCCGCGGAAGGAGAACGAAACGTTGCTGATGCCGCCGGAGACCTTCGCGTGCGGCAGGTTCTGCTTGATCCAGCGCACGCTTTCGATGAAGTCGAGCGCGTAGTTGTTGTGCTCGTCGATGCCGGTGGCCACGGTCAGCACGTTCGGGTCAAAGATGATGTCCTCCGGCGGGAAGCCCACCTCTTCGGTGAGAATTTTGTAGGCGCGGCTGCAAATCTCGATGCGGCGGTGCAGGCTGTCGGCCTGGCCCTGCTCGTCGAAGGCCATGACCACCGCCGCCGCGCCGTATTGCATGATCTTGCGAGCGCGCTCCTTGAACAGCTCCTCGCCCTCCTTGAGGCTGATCGAGTTGACGATGCTCTTGCCCTGGGTGCAGCGCAGGCCGTTTTCGATGACCGACCATTTCGACGAGTCGATCATCACCGGCACCTTGGCGATCTCAGGCTCGGAGGCGATGAGGTTCAGGAATTCGACGATCACCTTTTCGGAGTCGAGCATTCCTTCGTCGAGGTTCACGTCGATCACCTGCGCGCCGTTCTCGACCTGCTGGCGGGCAATGGAGAGCGCTTCGTCGTAATTGGCCTCCTTGATGAGGCGGGCGAACTTGCGCGAACCGGTGACGTTGGTGCGCTCGCCGACGTTGATGAAGCCGGTGGTTTCGTCAACCACGAGCGGTTCGAGGCCGGAGAGCCTCAGCACGTGCTTGTTGGCGGGGCGCTTTCTCGGCGGGAGAGTCTTGACCGCTTCGGCAATGGCGCGGATGTGCGTCGGCGTGGTGCCGCAGCAGCCGCCGACGATGTTCACGAAGCCTGATTCGGCGAAGCCCGCGATCTGCGCGGCCATGTACTCGGGGGAGTCGTCGTACTCGCCGAACTCATTCGGCAGGCCCGCGTTGGGATAGACGCTGACGTAGCTTTCGGCGATGTTCGAGAGCGCCTCGATGAAGGGGCGCATCTGCTTGGAGCCGAGTGCGCAGTTCAGGCCGACCGAGAGCAGACTCGGCATGTGCGAAATCGAAATCCAGAACGCCTCGGTGGTTTGGCCGGAGAGGGTGCGGCCGCTCGCGTCCACCACCGTGCCGGAGACCATCACGGGCACCTGCCAGCCGGTTTTCACCGCGTACTCCTCGATAGCGTAGAGCGCCGCCTTGCAGTTCAGTGTGTCGAACACCGTCTCGACGAGCAAGAGATCGACACCGCCCTCGTGCAAGCCTTCGAGCTGGGCAGTGTAGTTATCGACCATCTCCTGGAAGGTGACGGCGCGGAAGCCGGGGTTGTTCACGTCCGGCGAGAGCGAGAGCGTCTTGTTGGTCGGTCCGATGGAACCGGCCACGAAACGCGGCTTGTCGGGAGTCTTTGCGGTGAACTCGTCCGCTGCCGAGCGGGCTATCTTTGCCGCCGCCACGTTCAGCTCGCGGGTCAAGTCCTGCAACTGGTAGTCCGACTGCGAGATCGGGTTGGCGTTGAAGGTGCAGGTCTCGATGATGTCCGCACCCGCGTCGAGGAAGTCGCAGTGGATCGAACGGATGATGTCGGGCCGGGTGATGACAAGAAGGTCGTTGTTGCCCTTCAGCGGATGGTCATGCGAAGCGAAACGCTCGCCCCGGTAGTCCTGTTCGTCGAGGCCATGCCTCTGGATCATGGTGCCCATGGCCCCGTCGAGCACAAGAATCCGTTGCTCGATCAGGCTGTACAGATTGTCGTTCATGCAGCGGCGGTTGGAAATTGGAAAAAATGATCTACAAGGTAAGCAAAAAAGCGCTCAAATCCCCCCATCCGCCGGAAGGGTAACCGGGTCACGAAACGACCCGGTCGATGCGCTCCGAAAGCCACGAAGCAAGGAAATCGAGCGACGCCTGGTTGATCTGGTGCGCCATCGGATATTCGCGGTAGGTGAGGTCGGCGATTCTGTCGCGGAGCCACGCATTGGCCTGACGGCCCCGGTCGATGGGCAGCACGTCGTCGAACAGCCCGTGCTGCACGAGGAACGGCACATCACCGAGAGCTTCGGGTAAGGCCCCAGCCTCGGGACGCGCATCGGGAAGCTGCCCGCTGAGGGCGACCACGCCATGCAGCAACTCCGGATTTCGGAACGCAGTCAGGTAGCTCATCACCGACCCCTGGCTGAAGCCCATGAGGAAGGTTTTTTCGCCGGTTGGCTGGAGCTTTTCGATGAGATGTTCGAGAAACGTCACCAGTTTTTCGGCCACCTGCCGCGCCGCCTCGCGATCCACTGTAATGCCGCCCGGCGTGAACTCGATCGGGAACCAGCCGTACATCTCCGGAGCGAGCACGAGCGGCGCGCGCACGCTCACGACGCGAAGCCGGGGGTCGAGCGTGGGGGCCAGCATGATGAGGTCCCGTTCATTGCTCCCGTAGCCGTGAAGCATCACGAGCAGCGGACTCTTTTTATCGGGATTGCGGTTGTAATCGAGCCAGGTAAAAGCGTCGTTATTGCGTGTGAACATAGGGAATGGGTTGGTGTTGTGAATCCGGTACATGATTAACCTGTAGGGGCAGACCTGCTTCTCTGCCCTGATATAGTAGTGGTTTGTTGATAACCTGTCGAAAAGGTCT
Source organism: Chlorobaculum tepidum TLS (assembly GCF_000006985.1). Taxonomy (NCBI): domain Bacteria; kingdom Pseudomonadati; phylum Chlorobiota; class Chlorobiia; order Chlorobiales; family Chlorobiaceae; genus Chlorobaculum; species Chlorobaculum tepidum. The sequence continues at coordinate 1,756,062 of NC_002932.3, read as the reverse complement.
CTGGAAAAAGAAATTGGGCTGAAGCCCTGATTTTTTGGTTGTCCTTTAACCCCGGACTAAAGTCCGGGGCAATTGTTTAAGCGTTTGAATCACTTGAAGAGAGTGATAGACTCTATCATATTCAGTCGGGATTTATCCCGACGGACATTCATCACGCTTACATTCAATATTGTACCGGCTTTTAAGCTGGGTTATTTAGCACAAAAAATAATGGGGTTTTAGCCCAAGATCTTCTGAGGCGGCGCTTCAGGATTCACCTTGGCGATAATCCCGCCGCCGAGCACTTCGTCGCCGTCGTAGAAGACCACCGCCTGCCCGCAGGCAACGCCCTGCTTCGGCTCGCGGAAGCTCACCCATGCCCGGTTATCGTCCATTGGCTCGATCATGCAGGCGCTCTGCCGGTCGCGGTAGCGGATTCGCGCTTCGGCTTCGAAAGACTTGTCTGGCGTGGCGATGCCGATCCAGTTCATGCCGGAGGCGATGAGGCTGCGGCATTCGAGATCAGCTTTACTGCCAACATGAATGCGGTTGTGTTCGGCGTCGATCTCCGTCACATACACCGGCTCGCCGGTCGAGACGCCGAGGCCGCGGCGCTGGCCGATGGTGTAGAACGGATAGCCGCGGTGATGGCCGATCACCTTACCCGCCTGATCGACAATCTCCCCGCCTGCCACCCGCGCTTCGAGGCCGGGAATCGCGTTCGCCAGATACGCGCAATAATCGTCGTGCGGCACGAAGCAGATCTCCTGACTCTCCTTTTTTTCCGCCGCATGCACGCCGAACGACCGGGCTAGCTCTCGCACCTCAGCTTTCGTATAACCGCCAAGCGGAAACAGCGTTTTGGCAAGCTCCGCCTGAGTCAGCATCCAGAGAAAATAGCTTTGATCCTTCTCCGGATCGACGCCCTTGAGAAGGCGCGTCACGGCGTCACGCAGTTCCGTGCGGGCGTAGTGGCCGGTCGCCACCAGATCGGCTCTGAGCAGCCGCATCGCCTCGAACAGCCCGAACCACTTGATCGCCTTGTTGCACACCATGCAAGGATTCGGCGTCCGTCCGGCGAGATAGTCATCATGAAAGTAACCGACGACGTCGCGGGCGAACTTCGCGCTCAGGTTCAGCGTGAACACGGGAAAATCGAACTCCTCCGAGTCACTGATCCGCATTGCCGACGGCGCCAGCGTGGGAGTATCCTCCGGCGTATCGAGCACGCGGATGTTCAGCCCGGTCACGTGGTAGCCTTGCTTGATGAGCAGGCAAGCCGCTACCGCTGAATCGACGCCGCCCGAAAGGCCGATAATGACGTGTTGTGGTGAGCTCATACGCTGTCGTTTTGGGGATAACTTACAGCTTTTTCGGGATTATGCGCGGAACTGCAAATTCCGCAAACAGATGATCCAATGTCTGTCTGGGCTGAGGCTCTTTTAGAAGCTCATGGCCTTCATTTGGCCACTTGCTGTCATTCTTCCGAAGTGTCAACCTGATTTACGGGGGTAGGAGGCAGCTCACCAGCTCACAGCAGCACGCCTTTGAGCACCAGCGAGGCGACTGTGAAGTAGATGACGATGCCGGTGACGTCTACCAGCGTAGCGACGAACGGGGCCGACGAGGTGGCCGGATCGAAGCCGAGGCGTTTGAGCAGCAGGGGCAGCATCGATCCGGTCAGGGTGCCCCAGAGCACGATACCCACCAGTGAGCAGCCGACGGTAATCCCAATGAGTACCCAGACCTTTGTCAGATGCCCGAGAATGGTGGCCCAAAGCACGACCCTGATGATGCCAATCGTGCCGAGGATGCTGCCAAGCATAAGTCCTGAAAGAATTTCTCGCCGCATGACTTTCCACCAGTCGTGTATACTGATCTCGCCGAGCGAGAGCGAGCGGATGATGAGCGTGGCGGCTTGCGAACCGGAGTTGCCGCCGCTCGATATCACGAGCGGAATGAAGGTGGCCAGCACGATTGCCTTGGCCAGTTCACCCTCGAAATAGGACATGGCCGAGGCCGTCAGCATTTCACTGAGAAACAGAATCACCAGCCATCCGGCCCGTTTTTTTATCAGTTCCAGTAGCGGCACGTCGATGTACGGCTCTTCGAGGGCCTCGATACCGCCGAACTTCTGGATGTTTTCAGTTTCCTCCTCTTCGGCCACGTCGAGCATGTCGTCAACCGTGACGATGCCGATTAGGTAGCCGTTGGAATCGACGACCGGCAAGGCGACCCGGTCGTAGCGCTTGAAGGTCTCGAGCGCGTCTTTCTGATCCTGCGTGGCCGTGAGGGTGATGAGCTTGTCCTCGTCGATGATCTCCTCGACCTTTTTGTCAAGCGCCGAAAGCAAGAGGTCGCGGGCGAGCATTTCGCCGACGAGTTTGCCGTGCTCGTCCACTACGTAGATGACGTTCAGCGTTTCGCTTTCGTGGCCGTAGGTGCGGATGTATTCAAGCACCTTGCCGATTTCCCAGTCCTTTTTGACGCTCAGGAAGTCCGGCGACATGAGGCGCCCGACGCTATCCTCGGCGTAGGCGAGCAGCGTCTTGGCGATCTTGAACTCTTTGAATGAAAGCAGCTTGATCAGCTCCTGCGCCACCGGGCCGGGCAGCTCTTCGAGCAGCGCCGTGCGGTCGTCAGCCGACATGCTGTTGAGGATGTGGGTGACATCCTTTTGCGTCAGGGCGTTGAGCAGGTTTTGCTGGGCATCGAAGTCGAGGTACTCGAAGGTTTCGGTAGCCACGTCTTTGGGAAGCAGCCGGAAGAGAATTGCCTGCTCGTTTTCAGGCAGATCGGAAATCAGTTCGGCCAGGTCAACCGGGAGCCAGTCGTCGAAGAGGCGTTGCAGGGCGCTGAAGTTTCTCTGTTCGATCAGCTCACGAATTTCTGGAAGGATAGGAGTGCCGATCATGGCTGGCTTGAGGTTGACTTGATGGATGTTCCCTCGTGTAACCGTATGAGCCTAAAAAAGGAAAATTTAACTACTTTCCAACCCTTTTTTCCTCTTTTTTGGCGGCGGGCCGGGTTGTGTTTTCGAAATATACGGCGAACCGGCGATGAACTTTCTCCACAGGAGATCAGTACTGCGCGAAATGCCGATGCGCGGGCTTGTGCCGATCAGCTCCGGCGGTATGTCCGGAGCCTCTTCGAGCCAGCAGATGTCGCCGAGCAGGCTCTCGCCATAATGCGCCGGGCCGAGGCCGAGCGCCTGGGTGAGCTTGCCGGGGCCGCTCATCAGGGCGCGCTCATCAGTCGTTCCGCGCCGTTCCTGCATCCATTCGATGCCTTCGATTGGTTCCATAGCCCGGAGCAGGACTGCGCCAGCTATGCCCTTCTGTTCCGAGACGATGTTCGCCAGATAGTGGCAGCCGTAGGAGAAGTAGATGTACAGGTGGCCGGGTGGGCCGAACATCACATGATTGCGCTCTGTCATGCCGCGCCATGCGTGGCAGGCCTCGTCGCCATCGCCGAGGTAGGCTTCGGTTTCGACGATCCGTCCTTTGGTCACCCGGCCCGATACTTCGTGATGGACGAAAATCTTGCCGAGTAGCCGCTCGGCAAGCAAGATTGTTGGCATCTGGTAAAAATCGGCGCCAAGCCTTTTCATGGGTCGATATTCCTGTTTGCAAAAGTTTATGCAAGTATTATACTAATACAACGTGTCGCTGAAGAAGATTAACCGCTTGAATATTTTTCATTTCGCTGGCTACGGGGTACATGGGCAGAGTAATTGCGATTGCAAACCAGAAAGGCGGGGTCGGTAAAACAACCACCTCGGTGAATATTGCGGCTTCCATTGCGATATCCGAATTCAAAACGCTCTTGATCGACATCGATCCCCAGGCCAACGCTACCTCAGGTTTTGGTCTCGAAACCGGGGATGAGATCGAAAACACCTTCTACAATGTGATGGTGAACGGCGGGGAGATTCGCGATGCGATCAAGCCTTCCGGTCTCGAATACCTCGATGTTCTGCCCTCGAATGTCAACCTTGTTGGCATGGAGGTGGAGCTGGTCAATATGCGCGAGCGGGAGTACGTTATGCAGAAGGCCCTGAAGCAGGTGCGCGACCAGTACGATTACATCATTATTGACTGTCCGCCCTCGCTTGGTCTCATCACGCTCAATTCGCTCACCGCTGCCGATTCGGTGCTCATTCCGGTGCAGGCCGAGTATTACGCGCTTGAAGGTTTGGGCAAGCTGCTGAACACCATCAGCATCGTGCGGAAGCATTTGAATCCGAAGCTCGAAATCGAGGGGGTTCTGGTGACCATGTTCGATGCCCGGCTCAGGCTTGCGACACAGGTCGCCGAAGAGGTTAAGAAGTTTTTCAAGGAGAAGGTTTACAAGACCTACATTCGCAGGAATGTCAGGCTTTCAGAGGCTCCGAGTCATGGTATGCCGGCGCTTCTGTACGACGCCCAGAGCATCGGCTCGAAGGACTACCTCGATCTTGCGCAGGAGATTTTCGAGCGTGACGGCAACATCAGGAAATTCAAGGTTCGGCAGCAGTAGGTGGCCGTTTATTAATTGTGAGGATATGTCTAAAAAAGCACTGGGCAGGGGTCTGAAAGCACTGATTTCCGAAGAGGGCTTTGCAGTCGCCGAAAAAGCTGAAGAGACTGAAAAGATGCAGGATGGCGTCATCGGCAGCCTGCCAGTTGAAAAAATCAAGGTTAATCCTTTCCAGCCTCGCCAGGCCTTCGAGGAGACGGCGCTCAACGAGTTGCGCAATTCGATCATCGAAAACGGCGTAATCCAGCCGGTAACGGTCTGCCGCGATGGAGAGGGGTACCTGCTCATCAGCGGTGAACGCCGGCTGCGCGCGGTCAAGTCTGCCGGATTCAAGTTTATTCCCGCCTACGTCATCGAAGCGCACGAGGACGCCAGCAAGCTCGAACTCGCCCTCATCGAGAACATCCAGCGGGAAGACCTCAACGCCATCGAGGTCGCGCTTGCGCTCCGGAGCTTGGTGACCAAATGCAACCTCACGCAGGACGAGGTGGCCCAGAAGGTTGGCAAGAACCGCTCCACGGTTGCCAATTTCCTGCGTCTCCTGAAGCTTCCGCGCCAGATTCAGGACAGCATCCGCACTCGCGAAATCTCCTCCGGTCACGCCCGTGCGCTCATCAATCTGCCGAGCGAGCACCTTCAGCTCAAGGTGTGGCGTCAGATCATGGCACGGCAGCTTTCGGTGCGCCAGACCGAGGCGTTGGTCAACAACATGTTCAAGGACAAACCGAAAACGGCGAGTCCGGCTCCAGCACCTCGGGCGGTGCAGATCGACCAGATCGAGGCCCGCCTCAGGGAGCGGCTTGCCACCAAGGTCAGCCTTGTCGAAAAGAAGGGGGGACAGGGCGAGATTCACATCAAATATTTTTCAGGCGAAGATCTCGACCGGATACTCGAACTGATCGGTCAGTGAGTGCCTGGAGCAATTACCAGAAGTACAAAAACAAGCTGAGATTATGAAGATCACACTGGTCGGCAATGGCCGCATGGGCCGTCAGATAGCCGACGTCGTTGCCGCCTCGGGTGCACATGTCGTCAACCGTGTGCTCGATGTCAACGACACCATCGATGCCGCTGCGTTCAGCGGGTCGGACGTTATTATCGATTTTACCGTCAGGAGTGCATTTCTCGCCAACTATCCGGCGCTGATTGCCTCCGGTGTGCCGGTCGTGGTGGGCACCACTGGCTGGGACGACGTGATGCCGCAGGTTCGCGAAGAGGTCGTAAAGGCTAGGAGCACAATGCTCTATTCAGCGAACTACTCGCTTGGCGTCAACATCTTTTTCCGGACGCTGCGCGAGGCCGCGCGCCTGATTGCGCCGTTTGAGCAGTTCGATATCGCGCTTTCGGAGCAGCACCATACCGGCAAGGCGGACTTCCCGAGCGGCACGGCGATCAAGGCTGCCGATGAGATTCTGAACTCCAATCCCCGCAAGCGAACTATCGTTCGCGAGCTTCAGGAGGGCAGGAAATTGCAGAGCGACGAATTGCAGGTCGCCTCGATCCGCCTTGGCTCTGTGTTCGGGGTGCATTCCGCGATTATCGATTCGGAATCGGACACCATCGAACTGACTCACACGGCCAAGAACCGCACCGGTTTCGCTTCCGGGGCAGTTCGTGCCGCAGAGTGGCTTGTTCAGCGCCACGCTACGTCGCCGGGCTTCTACACGATGGATGATTTTCTAAACGATCTTTTTTCTGCCTGAAATGGTCGTCGAAACTGTGCCGGGTCGTCCATCGAAAGTATCGGCGCTGCTCGGCGGCGCGGTGCTGCTCGTGCTGACGACGACGCTGCCCTATCTGACCCTGATCAACGCATTTCTGTTTGCCGGTATCATAATTGCCGGCGCGGTGGCGGCGTGGTACTACATCATGCGTAACCAGATCCGCCTAGAGCCTGGCGAGGCTTTCGTGCTTGGCGCGATGAGCGGGTTTATAGGCGGCGCGCTGTCGGTGCTTGTTGCATACCTGCTGGAGAAGTGGTTCGGTTACATCCCCGGTCTCGAAAGTCTCCGGCTTCTGGTTGCATGGGCGACCAGCCTGGCTCCCGAGAACGCAGAAACGTTCCAGCAAATGCTGGCGATGGTGACTGCACCGAAAGACATTGCTCTCTCCGATCTGCTCGTGAGCATGATCCTGACCGGTATGTTCTACGCTCCCTTCGCCGGTCTTGGCGGTCGTGTGACGGTGTTTTTCCTGAAGCGGCAGGCAAGAAAGAGGTGACGGGTGACATGTGATGTGCAGGGGCGACCGGTTGGTCGCCCTTTTACTTTTCAGCCAGCTTGCGGTACCAGCTTCGGTCGATCTTGGCTGAGCCGGGGATGGTCTGCCACTCCTGAATGCGATGAAACGCCACCGGTGTTTTGAGCTTGCCGATCGTGCTTTTCAGGCTGGCGATGATTGTGGCATCGTCAGGCGAGTCGCTCCGGGCTTTGATCCACGCTACCGGTCTCATGCCGTACTCGGCGTCGGGCGCTGGAACCACCACGGCCTCTTCGATGCCTACGATCGATGTCAGCGCTTTTTCGATCTCTTCGGGGTGGATGTTCTCGCCGCCCGAGATGAACATGTTGTCCTTCCTGCCGAGTACGGTCAGCCGCGCGTCCCCCGACAGTTCACCCATGTCGCCTGTGTGGAACCATCCATTTTTGTCTCGCGCCTCGCGCAATTCTCCATTATCGAGATAGCCCATGAAAAGGCACTCGCCTTTGACGAGAATTTCGCCGTCCACTGAAATTGCAACCTCACGGTAAGGGAGCACCACACCGCTGTCGCCCCGCGCCTTGGTGACTGGCGTGGGCGAGGTTGTGACCTGCGTGCTCATTTCGGTCGAGCCGTAGGTGAGGTAGAGCGGTACCCGTTCGCAGATCGCCTCGCGTAGAAGCGGGGCGCTGACCGCGCTGCCTCCGAGCAATAACGCCCTGAGGCTTCGCAGGCGCTCCGGGCCGCCGTCGGCGCGGAGCATCCGGTAGAGCTGCGTCGGCACGAGCGAGAGGTGCGTGACGGGGAAGTGTGTGAGAGACTCAGCAAGCGCCGCATCAGGCGACGGCACGGCCAGCGCGCCGCCTCCGAGGAGGCATTTGAAAAGCATCGAGTAGCCGCCGACGTGGTAGAGCGGGAGCGAAAGCAGCCAGCAGTCGCCCGGCCCGAAGGGCAGGTTTTGCGCGGAACCCATCGCGCTGTGGTAGTGGTTTGAGAGGCTGTGCACGGCGGCTTTCGGCTTGCCGGAGCTGGCCGAGGTGTGGATGACCGAGACGGGCCGTTCCATCTCCGTCGCGGCGGTGAAGGTCGCGCCCGTCCGGGCGATCGCGTCGGCGACGAAGGCGTCGAGCTTTGCCGCGTCGAGCGTCATCGCCGGATTCAGCCGCGCGAGCACGCCCTCGATGTGATTTGCCGGAAACCGGTGGTTCACCGGCGCGGCGACGGCGCCCATGCGCATGAGCGCCATCAGCGAGAGCACGAGCGCCGGGCTGTTCGGCGCGACAAGCGCAACGATGTCGCCGCGCCGGATGCTGCTCGCTTCGAACGCAGTGGCGATGCGAGCCGTGTCGCCATCGAGGTCGGCGAAGCTCCAGCGCCGTTCGTCGGTGATGAGCGCGGGTTGGTCGCCGAAGGTTTGTGCGGCCTGGGTTACAAGCTCCATGACTTGACGGTTTCGATCATGTCGGGTCTCACGCGCAAGCTGTCGCGCCATGCGGCTGCGGGATCGGCGAATCCGTCCGGCGTGGCGAAGGGTGTGGCGGTGAGGTCGCGGGCGAGAAAGCTCGCCGTGTCGAGACCTGATGCCGCCGGAGCTGGCGACGAGACGGCGGCCATGAGCGCGTAGAGCCCGAGGCTGACGCTGCTCTCGAAAGCTGAGCTGTAAACCGCCTGCAACCCCATCCGGTGCGCTTTGGCCGCAAGGTCGAGCGATTTCGCGATGCCGCCGATGCAGTTCGGCTTGAGCACGAGCGCGCCGAGTGGGTCGGGGCCGATCTCGTCGAGCAGCTCCGGGCGCTGCCAGAGCGACTCGTCAAGCGCCGACGGCAGACCGGTAGCGGCGTGGAAGTCGGAAATCAGCGCCGCATCGGTCAGCGGCTCCTCGATGTAGGCGACGCAACCCGGCGGCAGGGCTTTGCCGAACGCGACCGCCTCGTCGAATTCGAGCGACTGGTTGGCGTCGAGCCGCAGCTCCGCCTTGTCGCCGAAAGCCTCGTGCAGGGCGCGGATGCAGGCGACGGCTCCGTCGAGCTCTCCTTTGCGCACCTTCAGCTTGAAGGCGCGGAATCCCTCGGCGTAGCGCTTCGCTGCGCGGTTGAGCACGGCTTGCGGATCCCCAGCTAGCAGCGCGTTGACAGGGATTTTCGATGCTGGAGGGAATTCGTCAGTGAAAGACGGAAGCGAGCTGCGCTCAGTCGCTTCGAGGTTGATGAGCGCCATCTCGATACCGGTCGTCACCGACGGTGGCAGCGCTGCCTCGTCGAGCAGGCGTTGCCGACCATCGGATGCGTTCCAGTCGAGTCGTGAAAGTTCGGGAATGAATGTGGCAAGAGCCTGCAAGGCCTCGTCGAGTGACTCCGTGTGCAGACCGATGAGGGGGGCGACTTCGCCATACGCTGTCACCCCCTCACTTTTCAGGCGCAGGAGCAACCCCTGGCGTCTGGCGAGAAGCACTCCTCGGACGGTGACCGGCGCGGTGAAATCCATTTCATACCGGCAGATGTCGGCATGAAGCGGCTTCACGGGCGTTTCGGGAACTTGCTGAAATCGGGTTTGCGCTTCTCGACGAAGGCGTTGCGGCCCTCCTGTCCCTCCTCGCTCATGTAATAGAGCAGGGTGGCGTTGCCCGCAAGCTCCTGCAACCCAGCCTGACCGTCGCAGTCGGCGTTGAGCGCGGCCTTGAGGCAGCGGATGGCGAGCGGCGAGTTGGCGAGAATTTCGCGGCACCACTGGATGGTCTCTTCTTCAAGCTTTTCGAGTGGCACGACGGTGTTGACCAAGCCCATGTCGAGCGCCTCTTGCGCGTTGTACTGGCGGCAGAGGTACCAGATTTCGCGGGCCTTTTTTTGACCGACCAGACGCGCCATGTAGCTCGCGCCCCAGCCGCCGTCGAATGAGCCGACGCGTGGGCCGGTCTGGCCGAAACGGGCGTTTTCCGCCGCGATGGTGAGGTCGCAGAGCATGTGCAGCACGTGGCCTCCGCCGATGGCGTAGCCCGCCACCATTGCGATGATCGGCTTCGGGCAGGTGCGGATGTCGCGCTGGAAATCGAGCACGTTGAGCTTGTTCACGCCTTTTTCGTCGGCGTATCCTGCGTTGCCGCGAATCTTTTGGTCACCGCCGGAGCAGAACGCGAGGTCGCCCGCACCGGTCAGGATGATGACGCCGATCTGGCTGTCGTTACGCGCATCCTGAAGCGCCTCGATCATCTGATCCACCGTCTGCGGGCGGAACGCATTGCGCCGCTCCGGTCGGTTGATGGTGATTTTGGCGATCCCTTCTTCGGTCTTGTGGTAGAGAATGTCGGAGTACTCTCCGGCTGTAATCCAGTTGACTGTGCTCATATCTGAAATCTCGATGGTAGTTGATGAAAATCGGCGTTGCCCCGGCTCTACAGGCAAAAGAGCTGAAATATAAACAATCCCCGTTGATTAGAGAGGCGTGACGGCGGAATGGGACTTACAGGTCATCGTGGGAAATGCTGTTGTGGGGATGCGTTTCGATAAACCGCTCCACGCTCGCAAGAAAACGCTCCGGCTCTTCGATGTGCAGCGTGTGGCCGCAGTGTTCGAAGAGTTCGAGGCTTGAGGATGGGCAAAGTTCAACCACCTGCTTTGCGATATCCACGTACTTTGCATCCTTTTCGCCGACGCAGAAAAGCATCGGCAGGCGGTTGCCGGGGAGTTTGTCCCAGAACGATGGCTGATTGCCCGTGCCGAGCAGGCGCAGCGCGCGGGCGAGATTTTGCGGTGTACCCTGCTTGCGTTGCGCCTCGACCTCGCGGAACAGCGAGTGGCTTTTCAGCGTCGAAAAAAGCGGCTGGTCGTACCAGAACCCGATGAACCCCTCGAAATTCCGCTCGATCTTGCGGGCGATTCCCTCGTCGCTTTTTCGGCGCGATGCTCGCTTTTCGTCCGTCTGTAGTCCAGGCGACGACGACACGATTATCGCCTTCGAGAACAGCTCCGGATAGAGCAACGCCAGCGCCAGTCCGATCCGGCCGCCCATCGAATAGCCCACCAGCACGCACGGCTCCGCGCGCAAACGCCGGATATTGCTCTTCAGCGCTTCGACTGTCTGCATGAAAAACAGCTTCGGATCGCCATCCGCCGGAATTCCCGCCTCACCATGACCCGGCAGATCGACGAGGATGCTGCAAAAGCGATTCTCAAGCTTTCGGGCAAATGAAAGCCAGTCGCTTCCTGAGCCGAGGAAGCCGTGCAGAAACACGATTTTCGGTAGCGCCGGGTCGCCGACGGTGGTGAGGTGGAGGGAAATGGTGGTCATTGCTGTGGTGATTTCAGGCCGTTCGCTTTTTTGCTAATATATGACAACGCCACAAAGAGCTGTTTTTTTTGAACCCGGAAACTGCACAGTCTCATGGGCAACACAGAGTGATTACCGTACCGGCAAGATTGTCGAGGGGATCAAAAAGGCTGAAATGGTTCTCGACAACCGGGTGGCGGTTGCAGCTGGCGATTGGGTTTGCCGGGTGTTGCATCCGGCGTCGCCGGAGACGCAGACGGTGTTTCTCGATGAACTTGCCGAGGCGATGGCTGGTTCCGGAAAGGCGGAGGTCGTAACGGTAGCGGAAGCTGTCGAGATCATCTCGGCAGTCTCGTCACCGTATTTATCGCCTCGATGGTTAGCGGCAAATATCTCGAACGCTACGCGGCCTGGCCGAGGGACTGCGTTTTCTGCAAGGCTGAGCGAGCCGGGATCAATTGGTTCGGTTTGTCTCGGGACTCTCTGATTTGAAACGCTTCTTCTAATGGCTTCCGATCTGCCTTTTGTCGAATATGCCTGCGAGCAGATGGGGCGGCGGGCGCGATCACGTTCTGCAAGATGTTCGGCGAGTACGCGATCTACCGCGAGGGGAAGGTGGTGGCGCTGGTGTGCGATAACCGGCTCTTTGTGAAGGCGACCGTTGCCGGGCGGGAGGTTGCCAGGTCGCTTGCCGAATCCCGCCTTATCAGGGAGCGAAGCCGTATCTGCTGGTTGGGGAAGAGCTTGAGGATCGCGAGTGGCTCTCGAACCTCATCCGGGTGACGGAACGGGAGTTGCCTGAGCCGAAGGAGCGCAAAAAGAGGTTTCGGTAATCGCCCCGTCGAGGGTTGGCGATCAAACCGCAGAGCGCCATTTAACACCTAAAGTCAGCTAGAGTATATCAGCGTTGCAGAATCGATTCACGATCAACAAGGCAACCGTTGTGGATGTTGAAGCGGTGGCTTCGATGGTTGGCGAGTTGCTGTCGGAGATCATGCAGGCCATCGGCGTTCCGGTGTTCGACGTCGCTTCCGATGAAACGGCGGCGCGTCTCCGGGACTTTCTTGAAACCGGACGTTATGTGGTGTTCGTGGCTGTCGATGGACGTGATGAGCCGGTTGGTTTCATCGCGCTGTACGAAAGTTGCGCCCTCTATGCCGGAGGTGTTTTCGGTACTATTCCCGAGCTGTATGTACGTCCGGAGTGCCGCGGTCTGGGGGTTGGGCAAGGGCTGCTGAAGGCGGCCAGGGAGTTCGGAAAGTCTTGTGGCTGGAAGCGTCTTGAAGTCACCACTCTACCACTGCCGGAGTTCGACCGGACGCTTGCCTTCTACGAACAGGAGGGGTTCGAGCTGACAGGCGGCCGCAAATTGAAGGTGTTACTCTGAGACCGTATCGCGAAAGTTCGACGATACATTCAGAAAAATTTTTTTTCATGGATCAAGCGGTTTGTTATGGACGCCCTATCTCTGCTCATCGATCAGTTCCGCCACATGGCCTGGGCGGATGCGCTGGTTTTGACTACGATTATCGCCAGCCCTGAGGCTGAACGGGATGGCTACATCCTTGGCAAGCTGCGCCACTTGCATGTGGTGCAGAAGATTTTTCTCGATGTTCTGCGAAACAGCCCGATCAATCCTCAGGAAACGAACGATCTCGATGTCAAGGCTTTGTCCAATTTCTCGCAGGATGTTCACGTTGGGTCGATGCGCTTGCTCGCCGCGCTGACTCCGGTGGAGCTGGAGCGCGTCATCAAATTGCCGTGGTCGAAGACGGCCACCAAAAAGCTCGGCTTCGAGGTGGCCGAACACTCTCTCGCTGACGCGCTTGTGCAGGTTCCAGAGCACAGCGCCTACCATCGCGGCCAGATCGCCGCCCGGCTTCGCGAGCTTGGCGTCGATCCACCCATGACCGACTACATCGCCTGGATATGGCGGCACAAGCCGGACGCGGCGTGGCCCTGTTCAGCTTGATCTTATTGCTTTGAATTACTGTGAGCTGCCAAAGACAGCCGCCAATTTCCATCTCCCGTCCTACCTCGCCCGCATGGGCTTTGAGGGCGATCCGTCGCCTGGTTTCGCTACGCTGAAGTGTTTTTCGCTGATATGCTCTGAATGACCGTTTTACCGGGAGCAGTCAGCTTTTTCAAAAACCGGGTCGAGTCGCGCCTTGAGCGAGCGGTGCAGAAGGAGGTTTTTCTCCCGGTCGCTTCTGATTTCGATGATGAGGCTTTTTTTTGTTGTGAGCGCTTCTGCGTAGAGCTGTGTGAAATCGCCGTTTGTCTCCGGGCAGGCGTAGTCGATGCCGAAGGTGCGGGCGGCGGATTCGATGCTGAAGTTCTGCGGTGTGGCAAAGCACTCGTCGAGCCGGTCGGTCTGCGAAGCGATGGGCAGGAAGGAGAAAATGCTGCCGCCGTGGTTGTTTAGCACGATGACGATGAGCGGGTTCCACGGGTGGTTGAGCAGGCAGAGGGCGTTCAGGTCGTGCAGGAAGGAGATGTCGCCGATGAGCAGCGTCGTCGGTTTGCCGAGGCCCGCCGAGAATCCGGCGGCGGTCGAGATGATGCCGTCGATGCCGCTGACCCCCCGGTTGAGCGCCACCTGCAATGGTTTCTGCGCTACTGGCGCGGCGTACAGATCCATGTCTCGCGCGGGCATACTGTTTGCGACGAAGAGCGCGTGCCCGTCTCCGGCGAGCGATGAAACGATGCGCGGCGCGGAGATTTCGCTGACTGCAAGCTCCGGCACGCAGGCCATTTTATCGATTATACCGGAGGCTGCTGAAAATGCGTCGCGGCATCTGATGCCCGGCACCGGCTCTCGGCACCCTTCGAGCGCCGAAGCGACGGCTGCGGGCGAAGCTTCGAGAGTCAGCGTGACGTTGTGGTCGGGGTCGAAGCGTCCGGGATGCTCACGGACAACCACGTAATGCAGGGGCGGCTGTTTCCGCAATGCCATGGCGGGCTGCTTGCCGATGACATGGCCACCGAAATGGATTACTACATCGGGCTGAAAGCGCTCGACGAAGGCTTCATTCTGGAAGGCGAGCTGCCAGGGCGTGCAGTCCGATGAAAGCCGGATGCCGGAGGTGAGATCAGCGAAGAGCGGCACACCGAGCGATTCGGCTAGCGCCGCTACTGCCTCGCCATCCGCCGCGTTCGACATGCTTCCGGCCACGAACAGCGGCCGTTCAGCCTGTGCAAGTAACTCCCGCAGCGTCACGATACTCTCTGCGCTTGGTTCGTGCAGCGGACGCGCGAAGCGGCTCCACGGTTCGCCGGAGGCCTGCCACGTTTCGAGCGGCGCGGCCCACGGATGACCGGGATCGGGCGCTTCGGGTTCGAGCGGTTCGCGGAACGGCAGGTTCAGATGCACCGGGCCTGCGGGGAGGCTGAGGCTTTTTCTGACGGCGTGATCCACCGTCGAAAGCAGCGAGGCGAGCGGCGTCGCAATGCCGGGTTCGGGCAGCTCGAAGCTCCAGCGTGTGTAGCTTCCGAAAATATTCTGCTGGCGGATGGCCTGGTTCGCGCCGCATTCGAGCAACTCGAAGGGGCGGTCAGCAGAGAGCACGAGCATTGGCTGCGCGTCCGCCGATGCTTCGACGACGGCGGGGAAGTAGTTGGCCACAGCGGTGCCGGAGGTGCAGACGAGCACGGCGGGCATTCCGGTCGCTCTTGCGTACCCAAGCGCGTAGAATCCCGCCGAGCGCTCGTCGGGGAACATCCTGAATCGCGCTTTCGGATTCGAGGCTACGGCAAGGGTCAGCGGCGTCGAGCGTGAGCCGGGGGAGATACAGAAAAATCCGGCCTCCTGCCGGATCAGTTCCTCGACGATGACCGCGCACCAGAGCGTGGTGATCTGCTTGCTGTTCATGAGGTCTGCTGCGTTATGGCAAGAATGTCCCCGATTTTCTGATCGACCTCTTCCCACTCTGACTCCGGATTCGATCCACGAACCAGTCCTGCACCGGAGTAGAGATAGACGCGGTCATCATTGACGAGTGCCGAGCGGATGCCGACCGCAAACTCCGCTGCGTCGCGGTTGAGCCAGCCCACTGGCGCGGCGTACCAGCCACGGCAGAACGGCTCGATCGACAGAATCAGCGACATTGCCTTTTCCCTCGGCACGCCGCCGACCGCCGGAGTTGGATGAAGCTGACGCAGCACGGTGCTGTCGTTGCTGAACTCCGGAAGAAGCCTGGCCTTGCATTTGGCCAGGAGATGGGCGAGGCGGTTGAGCTGGAGCACGCCGACCTTCTCCTGCATGTCGATGTCGCTGCATACCGGCTGCAACTCGCGATAAATCGTGTCCTTGACGAAGCGGTGCTCACGGATGTCCTTTTCGGAGTTCAGCAGCAACTCGGAAGCAATGCTGTCGTCCGCCTTGAGCGCCTCTTTGGTGACCGTGCCTGCGAGCGCTTCGGTTTCGAGCATGTCGCCGTCGCGGCGGTAGAGCCGTTCAGGCGTGAAGCTGATGAAGGCGTGTCCCTCGACTGGCTCGAAGTAGAAACGGTACGCGGTATTCTCGGGAAATGGATAGTCGAGCAGGAAACGGATGGCAGGAACCTTGCCTGCGAAAGAAAGTTCAGTCTGCCGGGCGAGGATCACCTTGTCGAGTTTTCCCTCATCGAAATTTCTCAGAATCGTCTCGCAGTTCTCGATCCATTGCGCCTTGTCGGGGCAATAGGAGACCTGCGTCATTTCCGGAATCCCGGCAGTCTCTGGCGCGTCTCCGGCGGAGACTGCCGACAAGGCTGCCAAGAGCTGTTCGAGCCCTTTCTGACGGTCGTTGCCTGGCTCCAGCCACAGCGAGCAGGTCATCAGTGTCTGGCCGTCGCGGTATTCGATGCTGACAAGCGGCAATATGAAAAGGCCGGGGCTGAAAGCGCTCCAGAGTTTGTTCTGCTTCTGGAGATTGTTGAAGCAGAAACCGCCGATGTATCTGGCGTGCGGATTTTTCCGCGTCATGGCCTCTTCGAGCACGAGGAAGCTGCGGTCGTTGGGGCCGCTTTCGGTGATCTCGATACGGTCAGCTTCTCCGATACCGGCAATCCACTCGCTTTTCTCGCGGTTCATCCAGAACAGCCTCGGGAAAAGCCTCTGCGCCGACAGCCACCGCGTGGCGTCAACCTCGCCGAGCGGCGCCGAGAAGCGCTCCAGCATCGGCTGCCCGCTAACGGCAGGTGAGCCGTCTCGTTGCCGCATCGCGGCTTTTACCGATGCTTCGAGGAGTTGAAGCGCCTTTTGCATCATAGGGATACTGTCGTCCGCCTGCATGGGATTACGAGGTTCATTTTCCGGCCTTGTCAGGCACATCGTTTTGCAGGTGCCGCTCAAGGGAGACGGCAAGATAATTGTTTTTGGTCTGAAGCCATTTATGGATTTTTCGGGCTTCATCGATTTTTCCCATTTTAATGTAGCAGACCGCCATCGAGTACCAGGCCTCCTGGAAGGAGTAGCTGTTATCGATCGCCTTCTGGTATGAGGCTACCGCATCGTTATAACGATTGAGCTGGAAATAGACGTTGCCGAGATCGAACTGGCGGAGCGAGTCGTCCGGCGCGATGTCAACCCGTTTCTGCATCCACGGCAGCGCCGCGTTAAACTCTTTCTTGTCGAAATAGGCCGCGCCGAGCGCCGAGTAGGCCTCGTCGAGACCGGGTTCGAGCTTGATGGCTCTGCGGTAAGCCTGGATGGCGTCGTCAAAACGCTGCTGGCGAGCGTACTCCTTGCCGAGGTTCAGGTAGCCTCTTGCATCTTCGGGGTTCTGCCAGACCGTCTGTTGCAACTCCTTGATGCGGGCCTCCCTGGTGTTACAGGCGGAAAGTCCGGCAAGGCAAAGCAGAATGAGGAGCGGGCGGAAGAGAGCCGCGACGAGGCGGTATGGGTTCGAGCTTCGTGTCATAGGCTTCAATATAGCGACTGGTTTATTTTTCTGCTAACCCGCCTTAATCGCCTGCTGTTTTCGTCCTTCGCCCCAGGTAGGGCGAAGCGCGCTGTTGGCGGGGGCCAATTTTTTGCACACTTTTCTGAAAGCGCTTGACGCTTGAATCCAACAATAAACAATAGAGTCATGAAAACTGAAATACATGTCAGCGGAATGCGCTGCTCCGGTTGCGAAATGCTGGTCAGCGAAGCGCTCGAAGAGATGGAAGGGGTGCAAAAGGCCAGTGCGTCCCATCAGACAGGCGTTGTCAACGTCGAGTACGACGAGTCAAAGGCTGATCTCGAATTGATCAAGAAGGTGATCGAGGAGCAGGGATTCAGGGTAACTGCGTGAAGGCCGAGTGGCGCAATTCCTGAAATAAAAAAAAGCCCCTAGGTTTCCAGAGGCTTTTCGGGGGGGGGGGGGAAACGGTGCGGAGCTGACGGGGCTCGAACCCGCGACCTCCTGCGTGACAGGCAGGCGCTCTAACCAGACTGAGCTACAGCTCCGTTCCTTTTGGGTTGACAAATGTAGAAAACGGGATCGTTGTTTCCAAAAAAAAATTTCTTTTTTGTCACGAATTGCCATCGCCATGAGCTGGAAGGACAGAACGCGTGACGGGAATAAGGATAATACCGGGAGTTTCGTAAATTCAAAGCCGTAGTGACGGCAAGCTTTGCTTCCGGAGGCGTTCTTATTTCTGTAAACGCAAAAGGTCACACGCTCATGAGTGATTCAGACCACCGCAATTCGCTGACGATCATCGATAACCGTACCGGCAAATCGTACGAGCTTCCGATTGAAAACGGCACCATCCGCACCATGGATCTTCGCAAGATCAAGGAGTCGGAGGATGATTTCGGTCTTCTCGGCTACGATCCCGCGTTTCTGAACACCTGCTCCTGCAAGAGCACGATCACCTTCATCGATGGTGACAAGGGCATCCTGCGCTATCGCGGCTATCCGATCGAGCAGCTCGCCGAAAAAAGCTCGTTCCTCGAAACGGCCTACCTGCTCATCAAGGGCGAGCTTCCAGACAAGGAGCGTCTCGCGGTCTGGACCTACAACATCCGTCACCACACCATGACCCACGCCAACCTGACCAAGTTCATGGATGGCTTCCGCTACGATGCCCATCCGATGGGCATCCTCGTGGGCACGCTGGGCGCGCTTTCAACCTTCTACCCCGACGCCAAGAATGTCGGCGAGGAGGAGTCGCGCAAGCTCCAGGTGCGGCGGCTGATCGGCAAGATGCCGACGCTCGCGGCGATGAGCTTCCGGCACAGCCTCGGTTTCCCCTACGTGCTGCCCGACAACGATCTGAGCTACGCAGGCAACTTTCTCTCCATGATGTTCCGCATGACGGAAAAAAACTACAAGCCCAATCCTGTGCTCGAACATGCGCTCGACGTGCTTTTCATTCTGCACGCCGACCACGAGCAGAACTGTTCGACCAACGCCGTGCGCTCGGTGAGCAGCTCGATGGTCGATCCCTACTCGGCCATCGCCGCCGGTTGTGCCGCGCTTTACGGCCCGCTACACGGCGGAGCGAACGAGGCGGTGATCCACATGCTCAAACAGATCGGTTCCGTCGATAAAATCCCGGAGTTCATCAAGTTGGTCAAGAGCGGCGAGGGACGCCTGATGGGCTTCGGCCACCGCGTTTACAAGAATTACGATCCACGTGCGCGGATCATCAAGAAGATCGCCTTCGATGTGTTCGAGGAAACCGGGCGCAATCCGCTGCTCGATATCGCCATCGAGCTGGAGCGGATCGCACTCGAAGACGATTACTTCATCCAGCGCAAGCTCTACCCGAACGTCGATTTCTACTCCGGTCTCATCTACCAGGCGATGGGCTTTCCGACCGAGATGTTCCCGGTGCTGTTCGCCATCGGACGCACGCCGGGGTGGCTCGCGCAGTGGATCGAGCACGTCAAGGATCCGGAGCAGAAGATCGCCCGACCGCGCCAGATTTACCTCGGCGAGAAGTGCCGCGATTACGTGCCGATCGACGAGCGGCCGAGAAAAGGGGATGACGAGCAGAAATTTGGTATCTGCCGGCTCTGATTCCGGTCTGCTAAATGCAAAGTATTTGTTTGAATTAAATCGATTTACACCATGTCTGTCACCACAAAGGATGTTGCCTACATCGCCGAACTTGCCCGCCTGAAGTTCACCGACGCCGAGCAGGAGAAGATGGCCAGCGAGCTGAACATGATTCTGCACTACATCGAGAAGCTCAACGGGATCGATACCGAAGGCGTCGAGCCGCTGAGCACCATTCACGACCAGATCAATGTGCTGCGTGCTGACGTCGAGCATACGCCGCTCTCGAATGACGAGGCGCTGAAAAATGCTCCCGACAGTCAGGATCGCTTTTTCAAGGTGCCGAAGGTTATCGGCTGAAGCAATCCGCAATGTCCCCGATCAGCCAGAAGGGCGAGGCCGTCTGCCTCTCCGTGCGTGTGCAGCCCCGCTCCTCGAAAAGCGGGGTTGCGGGCATGTACGGCGAGCAGCTCAAAATTTGCCTCAAATCGGCGCCGGTCGATAACGCGGCCAACAAGGAGTGCTGCGAGCTGCTCGCCAAGGCGCTCGGTGTGCCGCGTTCAAGCGTGTCGGTGATGAAGGGCGCAAGCTCCCGCAGCAAGGTGTTGAAGGTCGAAGGCGTTACGCCCGCCGCTGTGCGCGAGGCGCTTGTCGGGATGCTTGGCGATGAAGCGGAGGCTGGCGCATGAGAACGGTTGTCCAGCAGGTGCGCGAGGCGAGCGTCTCCATCGGCGGTGAGCTGCACAGCTCCATCGGTACGGGGCTGCTGGTGCTTGCCGGAATCTCGCGCGACGACACGGCGGACGACCTCGCCTGGATGAGCCGCAAGATTCCGAATCTGCGCATTTTTGAGGATGAGAAGGGGAAGATGAACCGCTCGCTCAAAGATATTGGCGGCGCACTGCTCGTGGTCTCGCAATTTACGCTTTACGCCGACGCCAGCCGCGGCAATCGCCCTGGCTTTTCCGAATCCGCGCCGCCGGAGCTTGCCAGAGTGCTGTTTGACCGCTTCGTCGAGTCGATCCGCCACGAGGCCGGGTGCCCGGTCGAGACCGGCGTGTTCGGCGCAGACATGCAGGTGTCGCTGGTCAACGACGGCCCGGTCACCATCATTCTCGAATCACCAAAAAAACCATGAACGCCGTCATCGTCATTCCCGCCCGTCTTAGCTCCAGCCGTCTGAAAGAGAAAATGCTTGCCGATCTCGAAGGCGAGCCGCTCATCGTGCGCACCTGGCAGCAAGCGACGAAATCGCGCCTTGCGAGCCGCGTGGTGGTGGCGACCGACAGCGAGCGCATCTTTGCGGTGCTTCGCGAGGCCGGCGCGGAGGTGGTGATGACCTCGCCTGACCTCACCTGCGGCACCGACCGCATCGCCGAGGCCGCTGAACAGGTGGGTGGCGACGTATTCGTCAATCTCCAGGGCGACGAACCACTCATCGACCCGGCGACTATCGACCTTGCCATCGCGCCCTTTTTCGGGGAGGGCCCGCTGCCCGACTGCACCACCCTGGTTTTCCCGCTCAAGCCTGATGAACGGCAGATCATCGACGATCCACACGTGGTCAAGGCCGTGCTCGACACTCGCGGCAATGCGCTCTACTTCTCGCGCAGCCCGATTCCGTACCGCCGTGAAACCCTGCCCGATACGAAATACTACCGCCACATCGGCCTCTACGCCTTCCGCGCCGACGTGCTCAAAGCCTTCGTTGCGCTCCCGCCCTCGATGCTCGAACGCGCCGAATCCCTCGAACAACTCCGCCTCCTCGAAAACGGCTACCGCATTCGCTGCATCGAAACAACGACGGATACGCCGGGCGTGAACACCGAGGAGGAGCTGGAAGAGGTGCGCAGGCTGTTCAGGGAGCGGTTTGGAGCGTGAATTGGTGAAACATCGTAACCTGCTTTGACGAGTCGTATGATTAAAAAGATAAAAGCTTTTTTTGCCGGTGCGGGCATTGGAGCCCTTGGAGGTTTGATTGGTCTTGGCGGAGCGGAATTTCGTTTGCCGCTTTTACTTGGCATGTTTGCTTTTCCTCCGCTGGAAGCCGTCATCCTCAACAAGGCAATGAGTCTTCTGGTGGTTGCCTCGGCCCTGCCGTTCAGGGCCGCTACCATCTCCTGGGAGACTCTGTTCGCGCACTGGACGATCGTTGTCAATCTTCTCGCTGGCAGTTTGGCCGGGGCCTGGGCGGGTGCCAGCTGGGCGACAAAATTGCGAAGTGAAACGCTCTACCGGGTTATAGCAATACTGCTGCTCGGCATTGCGCTTGTGTTGCTGACCGGACACCAGACAACCACAACCGGAACACCTTTGTTTGATTCGCCAGCCCTGCTGATGACAACAGGTGTTATTGCGGGCCTGGGCATCGGCATCGTTGCAGCTCTTCTTGGCGTGGCCGGTGGTGAGCTGCTTATACCTGTCATCGTTTTCCTGTTCGGGGCGGACATCAAACTTGCGGGAAGTTTGTCGCTCGCCGTCAGCCTGCCAACCATGCTGGTCAGCTTTGCGCGTTACAGCAAGGATAGCAGCTTTGTGGTTCTTGGTGCGAACAAATCATTTGTCCTGATTATGGCTATCGGCTCGATTGCTGGTGCCTGGCTCGGCTCTCGGTTGCTCGGCATTGTCCCCGACAGTTATCTGCTGCCGATGCTTGCCGCAATTTTGTTGATTTCAGCGCTTAAAGTGTGGAAGCACAAATAACTCCCTGCAAAGCGTAGCCGGCAATTTTTACTCCGTCACCCTAGCTTCTCTTTGCCCGTCGTGGAAGGTGAGACCTATCTTCGCGTCAGCTTCGAGTGATTTTGCTGAAGTGACGTAGCGGTCGTCCTGCGTTACCAGTGCGAAGCCGCGTTTGAGGGTTCGGTTGATGTCGAGCATTGCCAGCCTGTCGGCAGCGGCGGTGAGTTGCTGTTCGCGGTCGCGCACTTTTTCGGCGATGGCTCGTTTCATCTCTTTTTCCATCAGCGCCAGCCGCTCCTCGAACTGGCCGAGCATCTGCACCGGGCGGTTGAAGGCGTAGCTGCTGGTGATGGAGTCCACCTGGAGTTGTGCTCCGGAAATCAAGCCTTCCATCAGAATTGATTGCCGGTTGACGAGGTTGTCGATCAGGCGAAGCAGTTCCTCGCGGTCGGGCACGGCGCGTTCGGCGGCGATGGAGGGCGTGCCTGCGCGGAGGTCGGCTACCATGTCGGCCACCGAGAGGTCGGTTTCGTGGCCGACGGCGCTGATCACCGGAATTGCCGAGCGGTAGATCGCTTCGGCCACCGCTTCGTCGTTGAAGGCTTGCAGGTCTTCCGACGAGCCGCCGCCTCGCGCCACGATGAGCACGTCGGGCTTGTGCTCCGGCTTTGGCGGGTCGTTGAAGTAGCGGAGCGCCCGCACGATCGATTCGACGGCTCGCTCGCCCTGCACCTGCACCGGGTAGAGCAGCAGCTCCGCCGCGGGGAAGCGCCGCGCGAAAACGTCGCTCATGTCACGGATCACCGCCCCGGTGGGTGAGGTGATCATGCCGATGCGGCGCGGGATGCGCGGGATCGGCTTTTTGCGCTCGGCGTCGAACCAGCCCGCCTTGGCGAGTTTGGCGATCAGCCGTTCGAGCGCGAGGCGCTGTTCGCCTTCGCCGGTTTCGAAGAGCGCCGTGCAGATGAGCTGGTAGCGACCAGCGGGCGGCCAGACCTCCAGCCGCCCCTCGGCGATCACTTCGAGCCCGTCACGCAGCTCCAGCGGAGAGCGGGCGCGAACGCTCTTCCAGATCACCGCCGGAATTTGCGCTTCGCTGTCCTTGAGCGTCAGATAGACGTGGCCGGAGCTGTGTTGCTTGACGTTCGACAGCTCGCCCTTCACCCGCACGAAGGGGAAGAGGCTCTCCAGCTCGTTCTTGATGGCGCGGGTCAGCTCGCCAACGCTTTGCGCGGTTTTGATCATACGGTCACGGTTTTTCAGGAACTTACGCTTTTTCAACCTGTTTCCCGCGTCGGGCGGAGGGCCGACCTTTGGTGGGGATGTGTTATATTCGAACTTGACGTTTCACTCATCATCGGAGAATGCAATGGCCGCTCAGACCGCAGCCGACATCCTTGCCAGGCTTCTCGGCATCGGGCCGGATGAGGCGCAGCACCAGCTCGACCGTTTTGCGGGCGGCATGACGGCGGAGCTGCTCGACCGCAAGCGCCTCGCCGTCGGTGGGCTGGGCGTTTTTTCGGTCGTGCACGAACAGGCGACGAGGCAGACGACCGCTTCGGGGACACGCTACCAGCCTCCGAGGGATCGGGTGGCGTTCGAAGCGCGGAAGGAGCTGACGGGCGACGCCGAACGCATCGCGAGCGTTCGGCTCGGCATGGAGGCGAGCGAGGCGCGGCGGCTGGCCAAGGCGCTCGGCGAGCTGTTCGAGGCGATGAAAAAGGGGACGGGCCGGTTTGAATTGCGCGGATTCGGTTCGTTCACGCTGGTGTCGGGCGCATTGCGCTTCCAGCCGGAAAGCTCGCTCGAAGCGCTGCTCAACATCGGCTACGGCGACCTGAAGGAGGTCGTCATTGCCGACCACTCCGCTGAAAAAGAGACGTTACCGGCTCCGGAGAAGCCGGGAGGATTGAAAAAGGCGGCGCTGTTCGTCGCGGCGGTCTTGATGCTTGCCAGCGGCTGGTTTCTCTACCGGCAGTTCGCGCCGGACGGCGTCGATGCGTTGCCGTCCGCCGGTAGCTCCGCGGAGTCCGGCGTCGCAGCGCCCGTGGCGTCGAGTGCGCTGAGCGCTCCGCTGTCCTCGAAAGCACCGGAAAGCGTTCAGGCATCGCCGGATTCGCTCATCCTTCAGAAGGGGCGATACACAGTGATTGTCGCGACCTTCAATACCCGAAAGGTCGTCCGGCAGGAGATAGCGCGGCTTTCGGAGATGGGTCACCGGGTCTGGTGCTGGCCGGTCACTTCCGGGGGAAGCCGCTATTACCGGCTCGTGATCGGTGATTTTGAGACGCGGAAGGCGGCGCTCGACAGCATGAAGTCGATGCCGAAGGGGCTGTCGAGTCACAGCTATATTCAGCAAGCACCAAAAAATGTTGTTTTGTATGGAGAACAAGGCTTGTAACAAATTGCATCCTCAATCGATGTGCCCCGCGTTCGGCGGTCTGCGCGTGCTCATGCGCATCGACGGCGCACAGGTCTGCATGGCCGCCGACCAGGGCTGCCTTTACGGACTGACCTTCGTGTCGCACTTCTACGCCGCGCGGCGCTCGATTGTGTCGCCGGAGCTGATGAACGCACAGATTTCCGGCGGTACGATGATCGACGACGTGCGCTGCACCATCGAAAAGATTGCTGAAGACCCGTCGGTGCGCTTCATTCCGGTGGTGAGCACCTGCGTCGCCGAGACGGCGGGTATCGCCGAGGAGTTGCTGCCGAAGCGGGTCGGCAACGCTGATGTGCTGCTTGTGCGGCTTCCGGCGTTCCAGATTCGGACGCACCCCGAGGCGAAGGATGTGGCCGTCTCGTCGCTGGTGAAGCGGTTCGGCGCGTTTGGTGAGCCGAAAAAGGGCAAGACGCTCGTGGTGCTTGGCGAAATTTTCCCGGTCGATGCGATGATGATCGGCGGCGTGTTGCAGAAGATCGGCGTCGAGTCGGTCATCACGCTGCCCGGCGCTGACCTCGACGACTACGTGCAGGCGGGGCGCGCGTCGGCCTGCGCGGTGCTGCACCCCTTTTACGAGCGGACGGCGGCGCTCTTCGAGTCGGCGGGAGTGAAGATCGTGGGCGGCAATCCCATCGGCGCGAACGCCACCGGCCAGTGGATCGAGCGGATCGGCGAGGCGCTCGACCTTGATCCGGAGACCGTCAAAACCGTTGCCGAGGAGGAGCGGCAGAAGGCCAAGGGTATGATGGCCGGATTCGCTGAAAGGATGCACGGCTCGGTGATCGTCGCGGGCTACGAGGGCAACGAGTTGCCGCTGGTGCGCCTGTTGCTCGAAGCGGGCCTCGACGTGCCCTACGCCTCGACCTCCATCGCCCGCACCGCGCTCGGCGAGGAGGATCACCGCCTGCTGACGATGCTCGGCACCGAGGTGCGCTACCGGAAATATCTCGAAGAGGACATGGAGGCCGTGCTGGAGCACAAGCCCGACCTGGTGATCGGCACCACCTCGCTCGACAGCTTCGCCAAGGAGCACGGCATTCCGGCTATCTACTACACCAACAACATCTCCGCCCGCCCGATCTTCTTTGCCTCCGGCGCGGCGTCGGTACTCGGTATGATTGCTGGGCTGCTCGAAAAGCGGGAAATTTACGGAAGGATGAAGGAGTATTTTATGCCGTCGGCGTGAGGGGGTTGGTTGGCTGTTTGGATATGAAAAAAGCCGGGGGTTCCCGGCTTTTTCAGACAAGTATATGCAAATGTGGGCGATTGCGAGCTTCAAACGTATCAAACCGTGAAAAATTAAAGCGGGCTACTACCGCCTTTAAAGTTACTACTATCTCGCCCATTTTGTCTATACAGTGTTAGTGGCTGCCATTATTCCCTAAGGGTAAATACCCCGCCGTTTACGGCGTAAAGTATTCAAGTATTGCCTTCAAGATACCCCGCTGCTTGCGGCGGGGTTCTTCATTGATTGACCGAAAATTATCTATAAAATGGCTCTTCGCAGAATATCGTGGGTAAATGGTGAATATAGGTCAATCGACTGAGGCACGGCCAAAACGAATGCACTCTGCAAAGAGTGTCGGGCCAAAGGATAAATCACCGTAACTCTTTGTCATATGATGAGTTATACATGTCTTTGACTGAACTGTTAAACTTGTTTATCAGGGTGGTCATGTGAGCATCCTTCATGCCACCTACGATAATCTGCGAAGAACCCCTTGGTGAAACCAATAGGCGGATAACTTCATTATCTTGCTGCATTTTAATCACTAATGTCAAGTTCAATTTTTCATCCATGATCGCTGCCGCCGCTCCCTCTAAAGCCATACTTCTGCTCTCCTGCCCCGACCGCGTGGGTCTTGTGGCGCGAATTGCCAACTTTATCTACGAGCGCGGTGGAAACATTCTCGACCTCAACGAGCATGTCGATGTGGATGAACGGCAATTCTTTCTCCGCGTTTCGTGGAGTCTTGACCACTTCTCGATTCCTGCTGAAGACCTCGAATCGGCATTTGCGCCGCTGGGCCGAGAATTCAGGGCGAACTGGCAGATTCGCCTCTCTGGCAAGCGGAGCCGGATGGCGGTTTTCGTCTCGAAATACGACCACTGCCTGCGCGAGATTCTCTGGCGGCACAGCCTCGGCGAGTTCGATATCGACCTCCCGCTCGTCATCTCCAATCATCCCGATCTCGCGCCGCTCGTCGAAGCGCACGGCATACCGTTCCACGTCATTCCGGTGACGCCTGAAGCCAAAGCAGCAGCTGAGCAGCGGCAGATGGCTTTGTGCGATGAGCATGGCATTGACACCATCGTGCTGGCGCGGTACATGCAGGTGCTCTCGCCGGAGTTTACACGGCGCTGGGTGGGCCGGATCATTAACATTCACCACTCGTTTCTTCCGGCCTTTGTCGGCGGCAACCCGTACCGGCAAGCCTACCGGCGGGGCGTGAAGCTGATCGGCGCGACCAGCCACTACGTCACCGACGAGTTGGACGAAGGGCCGATCATCGAGCAAGATATCATCCGCATCACGCACCGCGACACGCTTGAAGACCTCGTGCGGAAAGGGCGCGACCTCGAACGGCTCGTGCTGGCGCGCGCCCTGCGGCTGCACTGCGACCACCGGATACTGCTCAACGGGCGCAAAACCGTCGTGTTCGACTGAGCTGATCCGTCCGGCGGGAATTTCCCGGGCCGCTCGAACAGTTCCTGTAAGACGAAGTATTGTTTGTCAGATCGGAATCCGAATGAGCGAGCACCATCACGACCATAGTCACGATCACGGTCACGCCGGGCATCAGTACCACGCAGTCGGGAGCATCCAGATCGCATTTTTCATGAACTTCGGCTTCACGATCCTCGAAGCCATCGGCGGCGTCATGACCAACAGCACGGCGATTCTCGCCAACGCCGTGCACGACTTTGGCGACTCTATCGCCGTCGGTCAGGCTTGGTATTTCGAAAAGCTTTCGGGCCGCACGGGCGACAAGCGCTACTCCTATGGCTACCAGCGCTTCTCGATCTTTGGTGCGCTCGTCAGCGCACTCATGATGCTCGCCAGCTCCTTCCTCGTGCTGGTCGAGGCGGTGCCGCGCCTGCTTCATCCAGAGCATCCGAATGCCAAAGGTATGGTTGCTTTCGCGCTGGTTGGCGTGGCCGTCAACGCGCTCGCTATGCTGCGCCTCAAGGGGCAGGCCGGCATGAACGCCCGCGTCATTGCGCTGCACCTGCTCGAAGACGTGCTCGGCTGGCTCTCGGTTTTGCTGGTTTCTGTGGTGTTGCTTTTCACCTCTTTGCCGATACTCGACCCGCTGCTCGCCATCGTCATCACGCTCTACATCCTCACCGGCGTGGTGAAGAATCTCCGCGCAATGGTTCCCGTCTTCCTGCAAGCCGTGCCAAGCGAGCTCAGCCTCGACAAGGTTGTCGCCGACATTCAGCAGACCGAGCACGTCACCGGCGTTCACCACGCCCATCTCTGGTCGCTCGACGGCCAGCGCACAGTCTTCACCGCTCACCTCGAAATCGGCTGCGATGTCAACCCTGCCGAATACGCCAGCATCAAAGAGGAGATTCGCAAGCTCGTCGCCCGCCACGGTATTTACCACTCCACCGTAGAGCTCGAATACCCCGGCGAAGTGTGCCGCAACGAGTCGCATAAAGACGGGTAGGGGGAGGACATCCGGAACTTTGAGGCGGGGATTTTGTTGTTCCTGAAAAAAACGGGAGAACACCGATGAAAAAACTCTTTTTGCCTATGCTGCTTTGGATGGCTGCGCTTGCCGGTTGCGCGAGTGCGCCGGAGGGGATTGTGGCGGTGGATAACTTCAAGCTCGACCGCTATCTTGGCACTTGGTACGAAATTGCCCGAATCGACAACTGGTTTGAGCGCGGCTCCGACCATGTTTCGGCCACCTACACCCTGCGCGACGACGGCAAGGTTCAGGTGCTCAACAAGGGCTACTATCCCGACAAAAAGAAGTGGAAAACCGCCAAAGGCAAAGCCAAATTCGCCGGAAGTCCCAACGTTGGAGCGCTGAAGGTTTCATTTTTCGGCCCCTTCTACGGTCCGTACAATGTCTTCGCCCTTGACCGCGAAAACTACTCGTGGGCAATGGTCACAGCCTCCAGCCGCGACTACTTCTGGATTTTAGCCAGAACCCCGCAGATCGACGACGCGCTCTACGAAAAGCTCCTCGAAAAGGCAAAGTCGCAGGGCTTCGACACGGCCAAGGTTATGCGTACCCTGCAGTAGTTGACTCGGTGGGTTGCATGGATGTTGTGGAAATCATTGCAATAATGTCCACAACATCTTCTTCTCATGCTTTCCGCTGGTGTTGCAACTTCCACATCCCCGCGTAAAAGCCATCGCTTTTCAGCAGTTCTTCGTGGCTTCCTCGCTCAATAGTCCTGCCTTCGTAGAGCACCACAATTTCGTCGTAGCGCTCCATGCGGTGCAGGCGGTGGGTGATGGCGAGCACGGTTTTTCCTTGGCTGGTGGTGTCGAGCGTGTCGAGCAGCGCCTGTTCGGTGATGGCGTCGAGGTTGGCGGTTGCTTCGTCGAGCACGATGATTGGAGCGTCCTGCAAGATCATCCGCGCGATGGCGAGGCGCTGCTGTTCGCCGCCGCTGAGGTTCATGCCGTGTTGGCCGACCCAGTCGTCGAGGCGGCTTTGCAGGCTGTCGAGTCCCGCCAGCGTGAGGGCTTGGCGGAGCCGCTCATCCGTCGCGTCAGGTGCGGCGAGGAGGAGGTTTTCGCGGATGGTCTGGCCGAAGAGGTACGTTCGTTGCGAGACCATGGCGATGTTGCGGCGCAGCTCTTCGGGATCGAGCTTGTCGATGGTTTGCCCGCCAATCGAAATTTCTCCTTGCGTGGGGTTCCAGAAGCGCACCATGAGCGAGGTGATGGTTGATTTGCCCGCGCCGCTCGGCCCGACAATCGCGGTCCGCCCGCCCTGCGGAACGCTGAACGAGACGCCGTCGAGCGCTGGACGATCTGAGCCGGGGTAGGTGAAGGCGAGGTTTTTGACCTCGATGCCGGTTGATTTCGGGAAAGGTTCCGGTTTGGCTGGCGGAACCACTTCCGGCTTTGCGTCGATGATCTCAAAGAGGCGTTCGCCCGCGCGGACATCGGCCTCGATGTTCTGCACCGAGCCGGTGAGCGGCAAGAACGCCTCGAACGAGGCCATGACGCCGAACACCACCGAGGCGAGTGTGATGGTGCTGACGGCGCCGGTTCGCACCATCGGCAGCATCGAGTAGAGAATCCAGATCACCGCGCCGTTCATTGCCAGTCCGGTCAGCGATTCGTGCAGCCCCTCGATGAATGCGGCGCACTTCTGCAACGCGAGCTTTTTTACTTCGGCATCGCGCAGCTTTTCGGTGTAGTCGCCCACCATGCCAAAGACGCGCAGTTCGCTCATGCCCTGTACCATATCGACCGCGAGCACCTGCTGTTCGCCCTGGAGCGCCGTGATGCCGCGAGCCGTTCCGGCGGCGAGCCGTGCGGTCAACAGCGGCACGGCGATACCTGCGATGAGCTGGCTCGTAAGCACCCCTTCGGCGGCGGCGGTTGACCAGTGGCCGACGACGAACCACATGAGCAGCGTGATGAGCGCCGCGGTGATGGGCGGGGCGAGCACGCGGGCGTAGATGTTTTCGAGGCTCTGGATGTCATCGACGATCCGCTTCAAGAGATCGGCGCTGCGGTATGCGGCGAGGCGGGCCGGGGCGAGCGGCTCGACGGCGTCGTAGAACCAGACGCGCAGGCGGGTGAGAATCCTGAACGTGGTGTTGTGTGAAATGAGCCGTTCGGCGTAGCGAATGACGCCGCGCGAGATGCCGAAGAAGCGCACGCCGGTGATGCCGATCTGGAGCGCCGAAAGCGCGGGCATCAGGGCGGCGGTGGTGATGAGCCACGCCGAGGCCATCAGCAAACCGATGCCGCTGCCGATGGTGGCGAAGCCGATCAGCGCGGCGAGGAGCATCCACCAGGCAAAGGGGCGGGTCAGGCCGGTCAGCCTGAGAAAGGTTTTCATGCGGCAGCCTCCTCTATCGACGAAAAAATCGCCTGCCTGTAGAATCCCTTATCCGCCATCAGTTCGTCGTGCGTGCCGCTCTGCACGAGGCGCCCACGGTCGAGCACCACGATGCGGTCGGCGTTGCGGATGCTTTCGAGCCGGTGGGCGATCATCACCACCGTGCGTCCCTGCATCAGTTTTTCCATCGCCTTGCGGAGCTGCGCTTCAAGGATCGGGTCGGTGTGCGAGGTCGGCTCGTCGAGCAGGAGCACCGGCGCATCCTTCAGGAACGCGCGAGCCAGCGACAGCCGTTGCGCCTCGCCGCCGCTGAGTCGCGCGCCCTGTTCGCCGATCATGGTCTCCAGTCCGTCGGGCAGCGAGCGTACCATGTCGAGCAATCCGGCCTGTTTCAGAGCGTTATCGATTTCATCCGGCGTGGCGTCGCGACGAGCCATCAGCAGGTTTTCGCGGATGGTGGCGTTGAAGAGAAAGGGATGCTGCGGCACCCAGGCGATCTGGCGGTACCACGAATCGAGGTTGAACTCCTGTGTTTTGCGGTCGCCAAGCGAAATCGTCCCGTCCGCCGGTTCGATGAAGCGCAGCAGCAGGTTCAGCAGCGTGCTCTTGCCCGCGCCGCTGGGGCCGGTGAGGGCGGTCACGGTGCCCGGTTCGATGGCGAAGCTTACGCTGTCGAGCGCCGGTTTGTCGCTGCCGGGGAAGCGGTAGTCAACTCCTTCAAAAACAATCGGTTGCGACGAAATATCGGTGGCGGTCAGCTCACGAGAACCCGCTTTGGGAATCTCCTTCGAACGGTCGAGAATTTCGTACATCTCCTTCGAGGCGGTCACGCCCTCCATGCCTGCGTGGAATTTTGTGCCGAGCTGGCGGAGCGTCAGATAAAAATCCGGCACGAGCAGGAGCGCGAAAAAGCCGGGGCGGAAGGGGAGGTGGCCGCCGAGCATCCGCACGCCGATGCTCACCGCCACCACCGCCGTGCCGAGCGTGCCGACCAGTTCGAGCGTCAGCGACGAGAGAAAGGCGATCTTGAGCACCTGCATCGTCGAATGGCGGAAGTTTTCGCTCGCCTCGGCAATGCCGTCGCGCCGCGTTTTGGCCTGCGCGAAGAGCTTGAGCGTCGAGAGACCCTGCAACATGTCGAGGAAGTGGCCGCTCATGCGGCTCATGGTGTTCCACTGCTTTTCGGTGGCCGCGCTGGCGCGTTTGCCGATCAAAATCATGAAGACCGGGATGAGCGGCGCGGTCAGCACGAGAATCAGGCCGGAGAGCCAGTCCGCCGGGAAGACCGCCGCGAGGATCACCACCGGAATGATGAGCGACAGGAACAGTTGCGGGATGTACTGGCTGAACCACGCATCGACCGACTCAACACCCTTGAGCAGCGTGGTGACGATGCGTCCGCTTTGCCCTGAGCGGGTGTAGGAGGGGCCGAGCGCCGCTACCGTGCCGGAGAGACGTTCGGTCAGCGTTTTCCGGATGGCGAGCGTGCCCTTTTTGGCCTCGTGATGGCCCGCCCAGCCGAAGAGCACTCGCAAGGTGCTGAAGAGCGCGAACAGCCCGACCAGCGGCAGAATCGTCTGCCAAGCTGGAGCTTGCCGGAACACTGTCTCGATAATCCCGCTCAGAACCCACGCCTGCGCGACAAGCATGAGCGCCCCTGCTGCGCCCGAAATGCCCGAGAATATGAAAGGCCGCTTCTGTTCAGCAAGCAGCCGCATGAGGTTCCGGTCAATATTCATCGTACAAACGGTAAGGCCTGAGAAGGATAGTGATAATCGGTCATGTGGGCGATTTTTGTGAAATCAACCCGCTCATAATGGTAAAGAATTCCTCCACACCGTGCAACAGGGAGCGAGGTCTGTTTATCCGGATGGAAAGGAGAAATTGATTTTGACTGGCGAGGGGGAAAAAAGAGGGCGGGCACTCAGAGGCCCGCCCTTACCGAATGCGTCGTCAAATCGGCGCTGTCAGTTCAATACTCCATTTTCGAGTCTTTCGAAATGCGCTGACGGAAGACCCAGTAGCTCCAGCCCTGGTAGAGAAGCACGATCGGCACGAAGATCGCGGCAACCGTGGTCATGATGCCAAGCGTGTACTGCGACGACGAGGCATTGTAGATCGTCAGGCTCCAGTCGGGGTTGGTGCTCGATACCAGCACTCGCGGGAAGAGGCCCATAAAGATGGTGATGGTCGAGAAAGCGATCGAAATGGCGGTCATGACGAACGCCCAGCCAGATGCGTCCTTGTTGAGCAGCACGATCACCGAGAGCAGCGAGAGCACGCTGAAGATCGGGATTGCGCCGGGGTTGACGCCGAGTCTGGTTGAAATGTCGGTTTCGAAATAGGTGTACACTCCGAAAACCAGCGAGAGCACGGTGGCCGGAATCCAGAGCTTTTTGGCCATTCCCATCGCACGTTCGTGCAGCTCGTCGGTGGTTTTGAGCGTCAGGAACACCGCGCCGTGCAGCGTGAAGACGCTGAGCGACGCCAGGCCGCAGGCCAGCGCGTAGGGGTTGAGCAGGTTGAAGAA
Organism: Chlorobaculum tepidum TLS; assembly: GCF_000006985.1. Classification (NCBI taxonomy): domain Bacteria; kingdom Pseudomonadati; phylum Chlorobiota; class Chlorobiia; order Chlorobiales; family Chlorobiaceae; genus Chlorobaculum; species Chlorobaculum tepidum. The sequence goes on along the minus strand of NC_002932.3, from coordinate 1,723,435 downwards.
GCCGCCGGTGTAGTTCATCGAGGCGTCGATTGGCACGCCGCGGATGAAGTTGGCCATCGCTACGCCCCAGAGCAGGGCGGGAATCGCGCTGCCGAGGAAAATGCTCCAGTCCCAGAAACTGCGCCATGCCGCGCTGTCGCGCTTGCTGCGGTACTCGAACGCGATGCCGCGAAAGATCAGCGCCACCAGCATGAGCAACAGTGCCAGGTAGAAGCCGCTGAAGAGCGTGGCGTACCAGTGCGGGAACGCGGCGAAAATCGCGCCGCCAGCCGTGATGAGCCACACTTCGTTGCCGTCCCAGAAGGGGCCGATGGTGTTGATGACCGCGCGGCGTTCGAGGTCATCCTTGCCCATGAAGGGCAGCAAAATGCCGACGCCGAAATCGAATCCTTCGAGAATGAAGTATCCGGTAAACAGCACGGCGACCAGGATGAACCAGATTATCTGCAATGTCTGCAAATCCATTGTTGTCTCCTTTTCGGTTTATTCGGCGCCGTGAAGGCCAGCCGTTGCATATTTTTTCAAGAGGAACACATCGACGAGCGTCAGCACGCTGTAGATGAGGGTGAACACCACGACCGAGGTCAGCAATTCAGCGCTGCTTACTACCGATGCGGGCGTGACGGCCTGTTCGGTTTTGAGCAGCCCGACCACGATCCATGGCTGACGGCCCGTCTCGGTCAGGAGCCACCCCGCCGAGTTGGCCACGAAGGGCAGAATGAATGCCGAGAGCAGGAGCGCCCCCGTGAGCTTGCCGAAATTGTAATCTTCGCGGATCACCTTGAAGAGCGCCACCACGGCGGCCAGGAGCATCAGCGTGCCCGCGCCCACCATGAAGCGGAAACTCCAGTAGGCGGTGATGACCGACGGAATGTAGTTCCCTGGGCCGTATTTGGCGACCGCCTCCTGCTGCAATTCGCTGATGCCCTTCACCTCGCCAGAGAACTTGTTGTAGGCCAGGAACGAGAGCATTCCGGGCACGCGGATGGAGAAGACATCCTTCAGATTCTCTTCGTCACCGACGGTGAAGAGCGAGAAGCTGGCCGGATTTTCGCTGTGCCAGAGCGCTTCGGCGGCGGCGACTTTCATCGGCTGGTTGTGCACCATCTCCTGCATCTGGGTGTGACCGGCGAGGGTGACGAGCAGCGAGCCGATGAAGGCGTAGATCGCGCCGAACTTGAGCGAGGTTCGGAACTGCTCCTCGTCGGCGGTTTTTTTCATAAGGTGCCACACGCTGACCGCGATGACGAGGAACCCACCCGTGGCGATGCCGGCGGTGATGACATGCGGGAATTGCAGCCAGACGTAGGGGTTGAAGAGCAGCGCGGAGAAGCTGGTCATCTCGGCGCGCGATCCGTCGGCGGCCATGTGGAAGCCCACCGGCGACTGCATGAAGGAGTTGGCGACCAGAATCCAGAGTGCCGAGAGGTTCGAGCCGATGGCCACCAGCCAGATCGAGGCGGCGTGCAGCCCTTTGGGGATACGATCCCAGCCGAAGACCCAGATGCCGAGGAAGGTTGATTCAAGGAAGAAGGCGAGCAGCGCCTCGATGGCAAGCGGCACGCCGAAGATGTCGCCGACGAAGCGGGAGTACTGCGACCAGTTCATGCCGAACTGGAACTCCATGACGATGCCGGTGACGACGCCGATGGCGAAGTTGATGAGGAACAGATGCCCCCAGAATTTGGCCAGCTGACGGTACTTCTCCTTGCCCGTCCTGACCCACGCAGTTTCCATGATCGCCGTGAAGATGGAGAGCCCGAGGGTGAGGGGAACAAAGAAAAAGTGGAACACCGACGTCAGGGCGAATTGAAGTCGCGCAAGAAACAGGGTATCCATTATCGATTGTTGAAAGGTTGATGTATGGTTGTTGGTTGTGACAACGATGAAAAAAACCGCGTGCGCCCACAAAAAATTCACCAATAGCTGTAAACTTTTATTTTAACAATTGTTATAGGCGTAAAGGGTGTATATGCTGGTGGGTCAGGTTCAGCGCAGGGTTGAACATTTCGAAAGCGATCCACAGGCCGATAACGAGCCCTACGACAAGCCAGAAAAGCGCCGAAAAAGCGAAACCCCTGACAATGGAGTAATCATAACCGGTATCGTTCATGCCCTCCTCCTGAATCTGGTTGATAAAAAAGATGGTGTGGAAGGGCACCGCTGAAGCAACCGTGATCCGGGTTCTGAAGCATTGGATTCCAGTGGAACGAAACGCGAATGACGGGGGTCAGGGTGTCCCTCCTGGTCGATGAGCAACGGCAACGATGCAAAGAACAGTGTCAATCACAATTGTTTAGAGATACATGTACGAAACCGCCGATTGCCGGGAAAGAGAAACCGAGCGCTGTGGCATCGGCGAAGAGTAGTTTTTGCGGGGCCGGGTGGAATGCGAAAGGCCCCCTGGCGAGGGAGCCTTTCTGGTGTATCGATCTGTCAGAAGTGAACGGTTCAGCCGTTGACTACGCGGGCGAGTCCTTCGTTGTAGTTTCCAACGACGGCCCCTTTCTCGGTGATGATGCCGCGGATGAGCGTGCCTGGGGTTACGTCGAAGGCGAAGTTCACCACCGGCGTGGTCGGGGTGGCGACCTGCGTGCCGAAGATTTTGCGCAGCTCGTCGGGGTTGCGCTCCTCGATCGGAATCTCCGAGCCTTCGGCCATTGTGATGTCGATAGTCGAGACCGGTGCGGCGATGTAGAACGGCAGGCCGTGATACCTGGCGCTGATGGCGTGGGCGTAGGTGCCGATTTTGTTAGCCGTGTCGCCGTTGGCCGTGATGCGATCCGCGCCAGTGATGGCGAAGTCGATCATGCCGCGCTGCATCAGAATCGCCGACGAAGAGTCGGAGATCGAGGCGAACGGAATCCCGTCATGCTCCAGCTCCCAGGCAGTGAGGCGCAGACCCTGAAGGAGCGGTCGGCTTTCGGAGGTGATGACGCGCTCGATCAGCCCCTCCTGATACGCCAGGCGGATCACGCCGAGTGCCGTGCCGATGCCGCAGCAGGCGAGCGTGCCGGTGTTGCAGTGAGTCAGCACATTGAGCTTGCGGGTTTTGAGCACGTCGGCGAAATCCTGTTTCAGGAGCTCGACGCCGTGGCGGGCGATCTTGTCGCAGTTGTCGATTTCGTCGTTGTGGATTTTGTAGGCCATGTCGGTCATCTTCGCGAAGAGCGCTTCGAGCGAATCGTTCTCGAAGTTGGCGTCATAAACCTCCTGCATTTTCTTCGTCGCGAAGAACAGGTTCACGGCGGTCGGGCGCGAAGCGTTGACCTCGGCGATCAGGTTCTTGAAATATTCCGGGAAGCCTGCCTTGTCGCCCGTGTATTCGTTGATGCCGAGCACGACCGTATAGCCCGCCGAAGCGCCGATAAGCGGAGCGCCGCGCACGGCGAGGGTTTTGATGGCCTCGATAGCTTCCTGGTGATTCTTCGTTTCAACATGGATCTCCTGCAGGGGCAGAAAGCGCTGGTCGAGGTAACGGAACGTTCCGTTTTTAAATGAGATAGCGTCTATCATGAGAGAACAGGTATTGCCTTGTTAAGGATTAAAGATTGGCTACGACGTTCCTGAAAATGGTGGTCATGTTCGGCTCGGCGCGGCTGGAGACTTCGATGATCTCTTCGATGCTGACCGGCACGAGGCAGTCCGGGAAGCACTCGTCGGTGACGATGGACATGCCGAACACTTCGGTGCCCTGGTGCACGGCGGCGATCACCTCCGGGACGGTGGACATGCCGACCACGTCAGCGCCGATGGCGCGCAGCATCCGGTACTCGGCGCGGGTTTCGAGGCACGGACCGGTGACGGCGACATAGACGCCGCGCTGCACCTTGATGCCGTGTTCGAGCGCGACCTTTTCGGCGATCTCGAGAATCCTCGGCGAGTAGGGGGCGCACATATCGGGGAAGCGGGGGCCCATTTCAGGATCGTTCGGGCCGATGAGCGGGTTGGCGCCAAGCAGGTTGATATGGTCGTCGATGAGCATGATGTCGCCCTTGCTGTAGCCGGGGTTCATGCCGCCGCAGGCGTTGGTGATGCCGAGGGTCTTCATGCCGAGCTCTTTCATGACCCTGATCGGGAAGACGATCTGCGTCATCGAGTAGCCTTCGTAGTAGTGGAAACGGCCCTGCATGGCAACGACTTTCTTGCCGGCGAGGGTGCCGAAAATCAGCTTGCCGTGATGGGTTTCAACCGTCGAAATCGGAAAATAGGGAATATCGGCATAATCGAGCGAAAAATCGATTTCAATCTCCTTGACCAGTCCGCCAAGGCCGGTTCCGAGCACGATACCTACCGGATATTCAGCCGTGGTTTTTTTTCTGATGAATTCAACGGCTTCCCGGATTTTCTGCCTTTGTTCAGTCATGATATTCCCTGTGGTTTTGATGGATTTAAAACGGCATGCAAAAAAAAGACATTAAATATAAGTAGCGACGGGGAGAGATGAAAGGCGGGGAGGCGTTGATCATTGACAGTTGACAGTGGATAATGCAACAAGATTATCCATTTATCGCCATCCGAAGATGGCGGTGCCGATGCGGATCATGGTGGCGCCTTCGAGGATGGCTTCCTCGAAATCGCCGCTCATGCCCATTGATAGCTCGGTAAGAAGCGACGGCTCAGGCGCGTTCTGGCGGAGCTTGTCGAGTGTCTGACGAAGCTCCGCAAATTCGCGGCGGGCTTCGGAGGGGGCGGGCGAGGCGATGGTCATCAGTCCGCGCAGGCGCACGTTCGGCAGAGCGAAGCACTCTTCGGCGGCCTGCAACACCGAGTCGGGGCTGAAGCCGTACTTCGTGCTTTCGCGCGACACGTTCACCTCAAGCAGGTAATCGACCGTCAGATCGTGCTGCCCGGCGCGTTTCGACAGCTCTTTGGCAGTTGAAACCTTGTCGATGCCATGCACCATCGTCACCTTGTCGACGATCTGACGAACCTTGTTGGACTGGAGGTGGCCGATGAAGTGCCACGAAACCGGCAGGCCCGAGAGTTCGGGTGCTTCAACCTTTTCCAGAAACTCCTGCACGTAACTCTCGCCGAACTCCCGCTGGCCCGCATCCCACGCCTCGCGTATGGCTGCGGCGCTTTTGGTTTTAGAGACAGCGATGAGCGTTACCTCATCCTCGCGGCGGCCCGCCTTGCGGCAGGCCTCGGCGATCTGTTCCCTGACGGCGGTGAGGTTCGATGAGATGCTTTCCATGTTTTCGGCGATCAGGCGGTTGCAGGAGTGATGGTTTCGATGGTCACCGGCTTGAGCGGGTTGTCGCGCATGTCGGTCTCGACGGCGGCGATGGCGTCAACCACGTCGATGCCCGATTCGACAACGCCGAACACGGTATATTCGCCGTCGAGGAAGCCGTTGTCGGCCTGGTTGATGTAGAACTGGCTGCCGGACGAGGCCTTCTGCGGGTTGTTGTCACGCGCGGCGGCAATCGTGCCCTTTTTGTTCGGGTGCTTGATTTCAGCCGGAACACGGTAGTCGGGGCCGCCGGTGCCGTGCATCATGCGCTTCTCGTCGAAGCGCGAAAGCGGATCGCCGGACTGGATCATGAAGCCTTCGATCACCCTGTGAAAACGGATGCCGTCGTAGTAGCCTTCGCCGACGAGCTTGACGAAGTTATCGCGGTGCCGGGGAGTGTCGTCATACAGGGCGATGGAAATATCACCCATGCTGGTCTTGATGATGAATTTTTCTGGCATGGTAATGTGGTTGAGTGTCGAAAAACAATCGGTCAGATTTGCGGTATCTGCACGCCTGCGCCGGCAAGGCGCAAGAGCGCGCGCTGGGCCATTCCCGCTGACGATGTGGCTGGCCAGGTTTTGATCACCTGATCATAAAGTTTTGCCGCCTTGTCGGCCTGTCCCGCGGCGGAGTAGCTTTCGGCGGCTTTGGTGAGGTACATCGATTTGAGCGTCTCGTTCTCGGCGGTTTCGGACGCCTTTTCGTACTCCGGCGCAGCTTCGGCGAAGGCCTTTTTCTGGACATGGCAGGCGGCGGCTCCGGCGAGCGCCGATGCCTGAAGATCCTTGTTATCACTGCTGAATCCCTTGTATATCGAAAGCGCATCGTCCGGCTTTCCACTGTTCAGCAGGATATAGGCCATATAGAGCCTGGCAGTTTTTCCGCTTGGTGTGCCGCCCCATGTTTTAATGATACTGTTCAGCCCTTTTATCGAGCCTTCGCCATTGACCGCTTTATTGACGTCTCCCATTTCGATCCACGGAGTGATCTTCGCAAGGGCGAGCGAGGCCTGAACCTCGTCGACTTTGGTTTTCTGCATCCAGAAAAGCGTCCCGCCAGCAGCGAGGCAGATGACGACAACAAGAGCGGTGAGCTGCTTTTTATACTTTATGCCGATTTCAAGCATCCGGTCGGAGAAGGTGGCTTCCGGAAGCATTTTCTGGGGCTGGGTGGTGTTCATGTGGTTCGTGCTGTCGTTTCTTGAAATGAGATCGCCTGAGTCGTTCCGCGTCACTGATGGCGGTCAGTCCGAGGCTCAACCTACGCAAGTTCGCATGAATTTCAAAATCAGCGGCAGCCGCCGGTTACGGCAGGCCGAACAGGGTTCTTGCATTGCTCACGAGCGCTTCCGTTACCTCTTCGAACGGTTCCTGGCGGTGATCGGCGATCTTGCGCACCGTGTGGACGACGAAGGCCGGTTCGTTGCGTTTGCCGCGTTTGGGTACTGGCGCAAGGTAGGGCGCGTCGGTTTCGGAGAGCAGGTCGCCGAGGCCGACGGAGGCCGCCACTTCCGGAAGCAGCGACTTTTTGTAGGTGATGGTGCCGGGAATCGAAATTTTCAGCCCGAGGCTGATGCAGCGGCAGGCCATGTCGAGATCTCCTGAAAAGCAGTGCATCGCGCCGCGCAGGGCCGACGAGCGCTCCTCCGAGAGGATGCGCAGCATGTCGGGCCAGGCGTCGCGGCAGTGGATCACCACCGGCAGGTCGAGGTCGACCGCTATGCGCAGCATCTCGCGGAACGCCGCCTGCTGATGCGCCGGATCGTGATCGGGCCAGTGGTAATCGAGGCCGATCTCGCCGATGCCAACCACCTTTGCCGATCGAGCCTGTCCAGCGAGTTTGTCGAACAGCTCTGGCGAGAGTGGTACGTTTGTTTCGTGAGGGTGCAGGCCGACATTCGAATAGATGAAGTCATACCCGTTTGCCAGTTCGATGGAGCGGCGGTTCGTCTCGACGCCGGTGCCCGGATCGATGACACACTGCAAGCCAGCCGCGCGGAGATCGCCGATCACCCGGTCACGGTCATCGTCGAAATCGGGAAAGGAGAGATGGCAGTGGATGTCGCAGAAACCCGGGGTGTTCATGCGTGTTTCCTGGTGAAAATTTTTTCGTGAAACAGCACGATCATGCACGCGCCGATGGTGATGCAGGAGTCGGCGACGTTGAAAATCGGCCACAGATCGAGCGGGATGCCAAAGAGTGCGCCGTGATAGAGATCGAAATAGATGAAATCCACCACATGGCCGAGCATGACGCGGTCGATCAGGTTGCCGATCCCGCCGCCCAGAATGAGTCCAAAAGCCGTGAGGAAGAGCGGACTCCGGTTGTTCGATTTGTGGACATACCAGACAACGCCCGCAGAAATAGCGAGGGTCAGAAAAAGCAGGCCCGTCGGCGGGAGGAACCGGACGCTGAATGCGATGCCGAGGTTTTCGGCGTAGGTCAGCTTGAGCCAGTCAGGGATGATGACGATGCTTTGCGCGCCGTCGCGCAGGTAGTGGATGGCGAGAAGTTTGGTCACCCGGTCGAGCAGGGCAGCAGCTATCGCGAGCAGATAAAAAAGGGCCATAGAGTAGTGTTGTTGTCAGGAGGTCAAAAGAGGTCGAAGAGAATGTAATACCATTCAGGCCTCTTTCAAACCGCCGCCTCAGCCTTCGCTCTTTTCGATTGCAGCGAGTACGGTTTTTCTGACCAGATCGACCGGAAGTTCCTGTCCTGTCCAGATGGAGAAGGCACGGGCGGCCTGGGCGATGAGCATCTCGATGCCCGCAATGACAGTTGCTCCTGCGGCGCGGGCTTCGGCGAGCAGGGGTGTTTCGGGCGGATTGTAGACCATGTCGTAAACGATCTGGCCATCGTGCAGGAGCCCGTGTCCGGTCGGCAGGATGCTGTGGATGTGATCGTTTCTTCCGGCAGTGCCGACCGGCGTTGCGTTGACCAGTACGCGGCAATCGCGGATCAGTTTGCTGCACGCGGGCTGGTCGATCTCCCGGCCCGCATGGATGGTGACGAGGTCGCGGTATGCGTACTCTTCGAGCATATCTTCGGCTTTCTGCGTATCCCGCACCACGAGGAGCACCGATGAAGGGTTGAAGCGGAGCCTGAAAGCTTCGACGGCGGCCAGCGCGGCTCCGCCGTTGCCGAAGATGCAGACCGGCCTGTTCCGGATCGACTCCGCCATCGGAAGGAGCGGAGCAGCGAAACCGTCGATGTCCGTATTGTAGCCGAGCAGCCGTCCGTTGTCGTTGACGATGGTGTTGACCGCCCCGATGGAGAGCGCTTCAGGTGAGAGTTCGTCAAGGAATGGCACGACGGTTTTCTTGTACGGAATGGTTACGCTGAATCCCGCAATGCCGAGAGCACGGCTTCCTTTGAGTGCATCGCCGATCATTTCGGGCGAAGGGATGTTGAAAATGGTGTAGACGCAGGGAAGCCCGAGTGCCTCGAATCCGGTATTGTGAATCAGTGGCGACCAGGAGTAATCGACGTGTTTGCCGATGAGTCCGAAAATCTTTTTGGACTGAGAGTTTGACACGATGTTTGTTTCGCTGGTGGTTCAGGAAATTTCCAGCAGCCGGCGTACCGCATCTTGCTGGTACAGCTCGGGGAAGACGCTCTGAAACAGCTGCTTTTTGTCGGGGTCGATCTTGAATGCCTTGCTGAGCGCCTTGAGGGTGCTCTGGTTGTCGCCCATGGCGAAATAGGTTGCCGCGATCTCGAAGTGCGCCTCTGCCGAGAGCGGCTGAAGCGAGATCGACTCTTCGAGCGCCCGGATCGATGCATCCATTGCTCCGGCCTCGCGCAGCACCATTGCATAGTCCAGCCAGATTTGAGGGCTGTCCGGATCCAGGGGGATAATTTTCTCGTAGGTTTTGAGCGACTGGTCGAGCCGGCCGAGATTGTATTCGATCTCCGCCTTGAGCAGGAGGTATTCGATGCACTCCGGCATTTCAACAAGGGCATGGCCGATGGCGTCGAGCGAAGCCTCGTAGTTTTCGAGCGCCTCGAAGCAGCAGGCGAGCGCAAACCAGGCGTCGGCGAACTCCGGATTCAGTTCGATGCAGCGTTTGTAGCAGGCGATCGCTTCGCTGTACTGCTCGAGTTCCTCCCTGGCTATGCCGAGGTTGTAGAGCGCATTGATGTCGTCGGGCTCGATTTCAAGCGTTTTCGTGTAGCTTTCGGCAGCATCCTCGATTCTTCCGGTGATGGCAAGCACATTGGCACGGTTGTACCAGGCCGAGCTGAAATCCTCGGAAATGACGAGCGCCATGTCGTAGGCTTCGAGCGCTTCCGGGTAACGCTTGAGCTTGCTCAGGACGAGTCCCTTGTTGTACCAGGCGTTGATATTGTACGGGTCGAGGTCGATGGCCTTCTCGTAGGCGACAAGACTGTTATCAAGTTTGCCGAGAATGTCCTGCGAGTAGGCCAGCTCGTACCAGGCTTCTCCGAACTCCGGATCGAGCTGCAGCGTCTGTTCGAAATTTTTTTCAGCCTCTTCGAAACGTTCGAGTCGTTGCAGAATGAGTCCCCGGTAGAAGCAGATATCTCTTGCTATGGTGGAGTCGCTGACAACACGCTCGATCTCTTCGAGCGCTTCATCGAGTCGTCCGGTATTGAAATAGGCCAAAGCGAGATTCAGGGCCATTTCATTATCGGCAGGGCTGAGCAGAACGGCGCGCTGAAACGCTTCGAGCGCCTCGTCAAAAAGGCCGTTCAACGTCAGGCTGTTGCCGAGGTGAAACCAGGTTTCCGCGTTGTAGGGGGCGAGCTCTTCGAGCCGTCGGGCTGCAACGAGCGATGTTTCGTGAAGTCCTTCCTCGTTGAGCTGGATGATAAGGTCGAGAAGTTCTTCTGGATCGTGAATGGAATCAGGGTCAGAAGCTCCTTCCGGCCTGTCCGGGAAGAAACCTTCCGATGGGTTCAGGTTGTCATCAAAAAAATCAAGCAAACTCATACACTCTCTTTCGTGCAAATTTCACGATCATAATAACAAAACCAATATAGCAGATTTTTTCAAAAAAAGTGCCCGGCCGGGCCATTCTTTCAGGCTTCAGGGGGCGTCTCCGGCGTTGAAGTAGCGGTAAATGCTTTCTGCGGTTTTTCTTCCGGCTACGGCGGAAAGCTCGTCAATAGAAGCTTTCGAGACGCTTTCTACCGAGCCGAAGTGCTTCAGCAGCTTTTCGGCGCTTTTTTCGCCGACTCCCTTGATGCCGGTCAGTTCCGTTCGGATCGTCCGGTCGCTCCGGAGCTTGCGGTGGTAGGTGATGGCGAAGCGGTGTGCTTCGTCACGCAATTGTTGCAAAAGCTTGAGGGCTGGTGAGGTTTTCGGAAGGTTGTACGGGTCTGGCTCGTTGGGCACGTAAATCTCTTCGAGCCGTTTCGCCAGCCCCGCCACAGGCAGGTCAAGGCCAAGCTCCTGCAAGACTTGCCAGGCGACGTTCACTTGCCCCTTGCCGCCGTCGATCAGCACCAGGTCGGGCAGGGGCAGCTCTCCCGCCAGTGAGCCTCCGTAGCGCCTGGTGACCGCTTCGCGCATGGCCGCGTAGTCGTCCGAGCCTTCGAAACTTTTGAGCCTGAACTTGCGGTAGTCCGATTTTTTCGGTTTTCCCGATACGAAAGTGACCATCGAGCTGACGTAATCGGTGCCCTGGAAATGCGAGTTGTCGAAGCACTCGATCCGCTCGGGCAGTTTGCCAAGATGGAGCACCTGCTTGAGCGATTCGAGGGCCGGGGATTTGCGCGCGATTTCGCCGCGCAGTTTTTTCTGCACCATGAACTCGTGCAGGTGGTGCTTGGCGTTGTCGAGGCACATGGCGATGAGATGAGCCTTTTCGCCGATGCGGGGCACCGTGAAACGCACCTGCCGCCGCTCGGTCTGCCGCGACGAGAGCAGTTGCCGGAGGGCTTCGAGTTCCTCTTCAGGCAGCTCCGCCTGGAGCATGAGTTCCTGTGGAATCAGGTCGGGGGTTTCGAGGTAGTAGTGCTCCACGAAAGAGGCCAGCAGGTTCGGCAGCGGCGTGTTGCCCGTGTTGGAGAGGTAGGTGTGGCGCGAGCCGATCAGCTTTCCTTCGCGGATGCGGAAGACCACACCACACGCATCATCTTCGCCCGCAGCAACGGCGAAGACATCGCGGTCGATCGCTTCGGTGCTCACGATCTTCTGGCGCTCCGCGTAGCGTTTCAGCCCCTCGATCTGCGCTTTCAGGGCTGCGGCCTCCTCGAACTTCAGCTCCTTTGCCTTCTTCTGCATCTCGGCGCTGAGGTCGCGCAAGAGAGCTGAAGTTTTGCCCTTGAGCAACGTGACGATTTCGCGGATCATCGCCTGGTACTCTTCCTCAGATTGCAACCCTTCGCATGGTCCTTTGCACTTGTGGATATGATAATCGAGGCAGACCCGATACCTGCCGGATGCGACAGCCTCCTCGGTGAGCTTGTATTTGCAGCTCCTGACCGGAAAAATCGAGCCGATCAGGTCGAGAATGAGCCGGAGCTGCGAGGCTTCGGTGTAGGGGCCGAAATAGAGCGAACCATCGCGCCTGACCTGGCGGGTGAGAAAAATTCGCGGAAAACGCTCGTTGGTGATGACCAGCCACGGGTAGCTCTTGTCGTCCTTGAGGTTGACGTTGTAGCGTGGCTTCAGCTCCTTGATAAGGTTGTTTTCGAGGATCAGCGCTTCGACTTCCGAGCTGGTGATGATGACGTTCAGGTCAGCGATGTGGCTTACCATCACGGCGGTCTTGCCCGGCTGGCGCCCCTGGCTGTTGAAATACGAACGCACCCGGTTGCGCAGGTTCCGCGCCTTGCCGACGTAGATCACCGTTCCCGCTGCGTTGCTGAAGCGGTAAACGCCGGGCGAAGTCGGCAGCGTGGCGAGTTTTTCGGCCAGAGCCGATTTTGCAGTTTTGTCTGGTGCTGCTGCGGTGTCGCTCATGAAGAAATCGGAGAATCTGCGTTGCGGTTTTTCTATGATAGTTTCCGGCGACAAAAAACACAAACAGTGCAAGTCAGAGGTTTTTTGCTTTAACCGAACTGGCAGCCTCCGTCTGTTTTGCAAGGCCATTTTTTATTGCAAAGGGGGAGGAATGCAAAAAGGCGTGGATTGTTCCACGCCTTTTTGTGCTGTGTGCCGTTTCCGGACTTAGTGAGCAGAAGCTTCGCCAGCGCCTTTCGGGTAGCGAAGGCTGTCCACCAGCTCCTGAATCTGTTCCGGAGGAGCAGGGGTGATTCGCGAAACCACGAAGCTGACCGCGAAGTTGATCAGCATGCCGATGGTACCGATACCTTCGGGCGAAATACCGAGGAACCAGAACTCGGGCTTGTTCATTGCCGGGTTCATGAACTTGAAGTACACGATGTAAGCCGCGGTGAAGACAAGGCCGGTAATCATGCCGCCGATGGCGCCCTCTTTGTTCATCCGCTTCGAGAAAATGCCGAGAATGATGATCGGGAAGAATGATGCGGCGGCCAGACCGAAGGCGAACGCCACAACCTCCGCCACGAAGCCGGGCGGGTTGATGCCGAAGTAGCCCGCCACAAGAATGGCGATGGCCACCGCGATACGGGCGTACATCAGCTCGGCGCTTTCGCTGATGTTGGGGTTGATCTGCTTTTTGATCAGGTCATGCGAAATCGAGGTCGAGATGACCAGCAGAAGACCAGCAGCCGTTGAGAGTGCGGCGGCAAGACCGCCAGCCGCCACGAGAGCGATCACCCAGTTCGGCAGACGGCCGATCTCCGGGTTGGCCAGCACCATAATATCCTTGTCGATGTAAAGCTCGTTGGCGTTGTCGGTCGGTTTGTTCGACATCAGGAGTTCGCCGCTCTTGCCGATCTCTTTGGTGAATTCAGGTTTTTTGCCTTCGAACGGATCGCCGCCGTTGGCTTTTTTGCCGAGGTACTGGATTTTGCCGTCGCCGTTTTTGTCCATCCAGGCAAGCAGACCGGTTTTTTCCCACTTTTTGAACCAGCCCGGCAATTCAGCGTAAGCCTTGTTGCTGACCGTGTCGATGAGGTTCACGCGGGCGAAAGCGGCAATAGCCGGAGCCGTGGTGTAGAGCAGCGCGATGAAGATGAGCGCCCAGCCAGCCGAGATGCGGGCGTCACGAACCTTCGGCACCGTGAAGAAGCGCACGATGACGTGGGGCAGACCTGCGGTGCCAACCATCAGGGCGAGCGTGATGGCGAAGACGTCGATCATCGGCTTGGAGCCGGTTGTGTAGGCCCCGAAACCGAGCTCTTTGGAAAGGTTGTCGAGCTTGTCAAGCAAATAGACGCCGTCCGAAGTGGTGCCGCCGAGGCCAAGCTGCGGAATGGCGTTGTTGGTAATCATGATCGACAGGAAGATGGCCGGAACCATGTAGGCGAAGATCAGCACCCAGTACTGGGCAACCTGCGTGTAGGTGATGCCCTTCATGCCGCCGAGCACGGCGTAGAAAAAAACGATGGCCATGCCGATGATGATGCCGGTGTTGATATCGACTTCGAGGAAGCGCGAGAAGACCACGCCGACGCCGCGCATCTGGCCGGCGACGTAGGTGAAGGAGACGAAGATCGCGCAGATCACGGCCACGGTACGTGCGGCGTTGGAGTAGTAGCGGTCGCCCACGAAATCGGGAACGGTGAACTTGCCGAACTTCCGGAGGTAGGGGGCGAGCAGGAGCGCCAGCAGCACGTAGCCGCCCGTCCAGCCCATCAGATAAACCGAGCCGTCATAGCCCATGAAGGAGATCAGACCGGCCATCGAAATAAACGATGCTGCCGACATCCAGTCCGCGGCGGTCGCCATGCCGTTTATCATCGGATGCACACCTGCGCCGGCGACGTAAAATTCTTTCGTTGAACCTGCTTTTGCCCAGATCGCGATACCGATGTAGATCGCGAAGGTCAGGCCAACAATGAGGTAGGTYCATACTTGAACACTCATGATGGTAGAGTTGAGGGTTTGGAAAATACTTTCTGGATTTCCTGACGGTCAGGTCAGTCTTCGTGGACGTCGAATTTTTTGTCGAGCCTGTTCATCAGGGCGACATAGACGAAAATCAGCACCACGAAGACATAGATGGAGCCTTGCTGGGCGAACCAGAAGCCGAGCTTGAATCCGCCGAGCCGGATCGCGTTCAGTGGTTCAGCAAGGAGAATGCCGAATCCGTAGGAGACGACGAACCATACAACCAGCAGGCCGACGAGGTAGCCGAGGTTGATTTTCCAGTACTCCTGGAGTTTTGCTTTTTCCATGGTATTGGTGGGTTTGTGCTTTTAGAGAACTACTTGCAGACAGAAGAACAAGGGTGGAAATGAAATCCCTGAAAGACAGTAGTTGAATCGTGAGTGTTTTGAATCTGTTCTGTCGGGCAGCTTTGACGGAGATGTGGTCATTCCTGTCTGGCGGCACCGATGGTATTGTACAATGCGACAATGCGCTATGCCAATATTTCCGCCCGGATGGTCGCCGGGATTAGATGCCAGGTTTTACTCTGGTGAAGCAGGCCAGGGTGTGGCATATCCTGGCCCGCTTCACAATTATTAAACGATGCAATATACATAATATAGTGCCGAATTGACAACTATTCATTGATACCGGGCGCACAGTCCATACCTGTCAGAGAGGCCAATAAAAAAGCCGCAGTTTCCTGCGGCTTTTTTGAAATGCTGCCGAACAACCTTAGAAGGTAACGGTTGCCCAAAGCTCGCTGCGGAGACGCTCGCCACTGTAGTTATTAAAGCCATCGTCGCGCTTCGAAGCAAGGTAGCGGAGGGTCGGCTGAAGCGTAACGCTGCCCATTGCCGAAGAGTACACCGGAATCTTGTACTGCGCCCACACGAAGTGGTTGTTGAGCTTGATGTCGTTGCCACCAGGCTTGACCGTGGTGTGGTTGTAGTCGTACCAGGCCATGAAGTTACCGATTTCGCCTTTCACTCTGAGAAGGTAGCCATCGTATTTGACATGAGGGCCTCCGTTCGGAGTGGTGTCGTCACAGGTGGTGTAGAAGCCGCCAAAGCTCAGCTTTGCATTACCAGCGGGAACACCAACAAGAGCGCCGAAGGTGTATGGGGTGACTTTATAAGCGAGAGTAGTTACACGACCTGTGATATCCTGATACCAAATATCCGAGTTGGTCAGCACGGACAGGAACTGAGGCTCGAGGGTGACATTGCCAACGTTGACCTTGTAGTCGAGGTGCAGTGCATAGCCGTCGTTGAAAAGGCCGTCGCCGTCGGCAGAGGTGTTGTTGTGAGAGTCGTTGTCAAGCACGCAGAGGGTTGCATTCAGCATACCGTTACCAAGCTTGACGCCGTAGTTGCCGCCAAAGACACGGTCGAAGTTAATGTTATATACAGGGTTGGCAAGCGGCTGTGCCGGGTAGAGTGTCAGGTCGAAGATCGGGTTGTCGAAAGAGTTCAACGGCAGGCGGCCAACCATCCAGTGGGAGTTCTCAAGCATGCGGCCGAAGTAGAAGTTTGATATGTCAAGGCTGATCGTTTCGGTGTTGCCATGTCTGACGCTCTGCCAGCCACCGGCATAGTTCCTGTCCTCGTTCATGACGAGAGCCTTGAAGAAGTAGCCGTTGCCCAGATCGGCAGCAGCGTTCAGGCGAACTCTGTACTGGTAGACAACGTCATCGTCGGCGGAACCAGTGAAAGAAAACTGATCGGCGTCGCCGAAATAGGATACGTCTCTCAGCCGGACGCTGGCGTCGCCGCTGAGTTTCAGCTCGGCCGAAGCGGGTGATGCGTATGCCAGTACTGCGAACATCGCAGCAAGAGATAGCATTTTTTTCATCGTGTGTTCTCCGTTAGGTTGTGTGATGCGTATTGAAGACAAAAATTTGACCGCCTGATACGGTCGGTTGCCCTTTTAGTAGGCAAGGCAACCACAGAAAAAAAAGAACAGGTATGGTTATGGTTAGCGCTAAATTAAGGAAATAGTATTGATTAGTCCAAAAAAAAGATGCGTTGCCCGGCTCTCTGCAGACTTTGTTTATATGGTCAAGCAGTTTGCAAAGCCTTGCCATTCAATGCGTTAAGCCGATGTTTACGGTGTTTAACAATCATGAAAAAAACTGTCCTGCAACGTTTTCAACCTGTTGAAGTAAACGGAGTAAATCTGTCACAGAGTCTTTTGCTCAATAAAAGTCAGAGCCCCCGCTGCGAGGTTCGGCTCTGACGAATTATTTTGTTCGCTTCTGTACTGACGTATCGCTCACTGTAATGTGAACTGTTTATGAATCATCCTTCGAGAAAGCCGGTCAACCTGAGAGTCAGCGCCTTGTGTGTTCAGGATGGCCATGCGCTGTTTGTCGAGCACCGGAGCTTTGCGCCGGATGATCCGGCTATGCCAGAAAGCTACTGGATTCTGCCGGGCGGGGTCGTTGAGCGTGGTGAAACTCTCGAAGAGGCGCTGAGACGAGAGGTGCGGGAGGAGACCGGACTGGAGTGCGAGGTTGGCGGAATGGTGTTTGTCAAGGAGCTGCTCTGGCCTCATCCGGGTTTGCCGGGGCAGGGGGAGCGGCACCACTCGGTGTCGCTCGGCTTTCATTGCGAAGTGACCGGCGGCCGGCTCGTCACGGGCCGCGATCCGGAGCTTCCCGACGACCGGCAGATGATTTTGCAGAGCCGCTGGCTGCCGCTGTCAGAGCTGGCAGAATATCGTCTCTATCCCCCTTTCCTTTATGATTTTATCGACTCGGGTCTCCGTCGTGGTTTCGAGGCCCTCTGTCCGGAGTTTTTCGACTCGACGCTGTAAAATGCAGGAAGCCTCCCGATCCGGTCGAGAGGCTTCCTGTCTTTGCTGTCCTTTGAGTCCTTTACCTTACAAATCGACAATCATTCCCAGCGTCGTGTAGCTTTCGGGCTTGTAGAAGTACATGCCCTGACGGCTCATGCCGGAGAAGTAGTTGGCGGCCACTCTCACATTTTTCAGGCCGATCGAGGTGAGGCGCATTCCGGCTTGCAGGTTCCAGGTGCCGCGGTAGCCATCGGTTTTGCCCTCGTTCCAATCCCATTTGGGAAGCAGTTTGAAGTCGGCGGCCACGTAGGCGTTGGCCGGAAGGCCGATCTCCACGCCCGCCTGGAACGAGCTGGGGCTGATCTCGTCCGGCAACGTGTGGTACAGGTACTGGTAGCCCAGGTAAACCCTGCGACCTGGCGCGGAGAGTGCGCCCGTGACGTTGACGAACTCGCGGCTGTAGGTAAAGGGAATGCCGAAGGGGGAGTCGCCGGGGTTGAGCCAGTTGCCGTGGTCGTCGGTGTGGCCATCCTCGAAATGGGCCGAGATGTGGCTCAGACGCACCCGCACGCTCGCTTCATCGAACGAGAGTAATTTGTCCTTGAACTGGTGGCGGAAGGTGGTGTTGATACCGAACATGTAGTCGATGCAGTCCACCGGGAACTTGAAGTTGCTGGTTCTGTTCAGGAGTGACCAGGTGGCGAAGTCGATGCCGACGGCAAAGGTTTTGCTGCTGTTCTGGTACAGGTCGGCCGAGGTGCCGATATCGAGCTGGAGCTGCTTCTTGTTGAGCTTGGGCATGACGGCGATTCGCGGCTCCATCGGGTCGGCCAAGAGCGGCTCGAAGAGCGTATCGAAGGTTGGCTTGATGGCCGATTCAGCCGAGGCTGTTGAGAGCGGCGCTGTGGCGCAAAGCGCACCAAGCATCGCGGCGCTCACAAGTGAAGTGCTTTTATTCATGGTGTGTGATCCTTGATCGGATGTTGTTGTGTGTAGAACGTTGTGTGTAAAGTCAATCGCTCCGGAGCGATGCGCCGCGTCACTTGGCCAGCAGCCGGTGCAGCACGGCCATGCGCACGGCCACGCCGTTGGTCACCTGCTCCATCAGCATACTGCTTGAATAGCCAGGTGGCTGGATGCGGTCGGCCACCAGGTTCGAGATTTCGATTTCGCGGTTGATCGGCCCCGGATGGAGCACCGGCATCAGCCGTTTCAGGCGGTCGAGCTTTTCGTCGGTCAGGCCGTACGAGGCCGAATACTCTTCGAGCGACGGAATGTAGCCTCCGGTGGCGCGTTCGAGCTGAAGCCGCAGCACGATGGCCGCGTCGGCCCAGGCGAGCGCCTCGTCGATGCCGGTGAAGACCCGCACGCCGAGCTGGTCGATGCGGCCCGGCAGAAGCGTCGTGGGGGCGCAGACGGCGATTTCCGCGCCAAGCGTTTTCAGGCCGATGATGTTCGACCGCGCAACGCGGCTGTGCAGAATGTCGCCGAGGATCATGATCTTCAGGCCCTCGATCTTTCCGAAATATTCGCGGAGGGTGAGGAGGTCGAGCAAGGCCTGCGTCGGATGCTCGTGCGTGCCGTCTCCGGCGTTGATGACGGGCCGCTTGGTGATCGAGGCTACGAACTCCGCCGCGCCCGACGACGGGTGGCGCAAAACGAAGGCATCAACCTTCATCGCTTCGAGGTTCCGGATGGTGTCCGAGAGCGTTTCGCCTTTGCTGACGCTGCTCGACGCCGCCGTGAAGCTCAGTGTCCCCGCGCCGAGGTGCCGTGCGGCGAGCTCGAACGAAAAGCGGGTGCGGGTGGAATTCTCGAAGAAAACAAGGGCGATTCGACGGTTCGAGAGCAGCGGGGCGAAGGTTTCAGGCTCTCGGTTGAGCCCCTCCCTGTAACCGGTGGCAAGGTCGAGCAGTTCGACCAGCGTGCTTGCCGGTAATCCGAAAAGTCCCGTGAGGTGGTTCAAGAGTGCAGAAAAGGTTAAGTGTTGGCGGGCACAGCTAAAAAGTTATTGCGCGCCTCGATTGCTGCGTTGGGTGGTGCTCGAAATCCTCACGTACTCCATGTACGCTCCGGTTTCTGCGCTCCATCCGCCTTGTACTCGGGTCGCTCATGACACTTTTTAGAGATGCCCCTGTTCTGTTTTGCGAAATTAAGAAAATTTTGGCGATCATTCATCACTGCCCCCAATCGTTGCAGAGGAACTGTTTTCGCCCGATTCGGGTACGTGGTGTCGAAAGTTCGTTTATCTGAAAATGACGGAAGGCCCATGCACGAAATGTCCATTGCCATGTCGGTCGTCGAGGCCGTGGTTGACAAGGCCCGCGAGGAGGGCGGCGGCAAAATTACCGGTATCGATTTGGTTGTCGGACGGCTGGCTGGCGTGGAGGTCGAGTCGCTGAAATTCTGCTTCGGTGCGGCGGCGCGCGGCACGCTGGCCGAAGGAGCCGAACTGGTGATCGAAGAGCCGGAGGGCCGTGGCCGCTGCGAAGCGTGCGGCGCGGAGTTTCCTGTTACGAGTTTTTACGCGAAGTGTTCAGCGTGCGGGCAGTTCCGGGTGAAGATCGAATCTGGCCGGGAGCTTGCGGTGCGTTCATTCACGATTGAGTGAAAACGGCTGCTCAACCATACTTGTAATTATACCATTCTGGGAGTAATCAACTATGTGCGATACTTGCGGTTGTTCAGGCGATGGCGGAGCGGTGCTGCGCAAGCCGGGCGTCAAAGATTATCATGTCCACGTCGGCGATGACGGCCATCACCATCACCACGACCACCAACACAGTCATGACCACGGACACAGCCACGATCATGCGCATGAGCACCATCACGATCACCACCATGGCGAGGCTCGCAAGGTGCAGATGGAGCAGGATGTGCTGTTGCAAAACAACATGCTTGCCGAGCGCAACCGTGGCTGGTTCGAGGCGCGGCGGGTGCTGGCGCTGAACTTTCTCAGTTCGCCCGGCTCAGGCAAGACCTCGATTCTCGAAAAAACCATCCCGGCGCTGCTGGAGCAGTGCCCCGTGACGGTGATCGAGGGCGACCAGCAGAGCACCAACGACGCCGACCGGATCGACGCGCTCGGCGTGCCGGTGATCCAGGTCAACACCGGCACCGGCTGCCACCTCGACGCGCAGATGGTGCAGCGCGCCGTGCGTGAACTCGATCCGCCGGAGCGCTCGCTCGTCTGCATCGAGAACGTCGGCAACCTGGTCTGCCCGGCGCTTTTCGACCTCGGTGAAGCGGCCAAGGTGGTGGTCATCAGCGTGACCGAGGGGGACGACAAGCCGCTCAAATATCCCACCATGTTCCACGAGGCGGACATCTGCCTGCTCAACAAGACCGACCTGTTGCCGTACGTCGATTTCGACGTGGCCAAATGCCGCGAGTACGCCATGCAGGTCAATCACCATCTCGAATGGATCGAGGTTTCTGCCAAGACCGGCGAGGGCTTCGACCAGTGGATTGCATGGCTGAAAACGAAGCTCGCGGCGCTCTGAGCGGTTTGTCTCAACGTGAGCGCCGCCGGATCGAGGTTCGCGGCATCGTGCAGGGGGTGGGCTTCCGTCCCTTCGTCTGGCGGCTTGCTCATCAGCTCGATCTGGCTGGATTTGTCCGCAATGCAAGTTCCGGCGTGGTGATCGAGGTCGAGGGCAAGCCGGACGCACTCGACCGCTTCGAGACCGCCCTGCGCAGCGAAGCTCCGCCTTTGGCCCGCATCGATTCGATTGATCGCCACAGTATCCCCCCGTCCGTCTGCGGTGAACCGGGATTCATCATCCCGGAATCCTCCGGCGGCGAAGCGATGCAGACGCTCATTTCGCCCGACATCGCCACCTGCCCGGCCTGCCTTGCCGACATCGCTGACCCCGCCGGGCGGCGCTACCGTTACGCCTTCACCAACTGCACCGACTGCGGTCCGCGCTACACCATCGTCGAGCGCATTCCCTACGACCGCCCCTTTACTACGATGAAGCGCTTCGAGCTTTGTCCCGACTGCCAAAGAGAGTACAATGACCCCGGCGACCGCCGCTTCCACGCCCAACCCAATGCCTGCCCGGCGTGCGGCCCAAAGCTCGAACTGTGCGATGCGGTGGGCGTCCGGCTGGCGGTTGGCGACGAGATTACGGCGGCGGGCGAGCTTTTGGCGGGCGGGAAGATTCTGGCAATCAAGGGGATCGGCGGCTTTCATCTCGCCGTCGATGCCTCGAACGAGGCGGCTGTCCGGCGTCTCCGAAGCCGCAAGGGGCGCGAGGAAAAGCCGTTTGCCGTGATGGTGCGCGACCTCGCCGCCGCTCGCGCGCTGTGCGACATCAGCCCGGAAGAGAAGGCCGCGCTCGCCTCGCCGCAAGCGCCCATTGTGCTGCTGCGCGCGCGTCAAGGTTTGTCGCTCGCCCCGTCCATCGCGCCCGGCAACGACCGGCTCGGCGTGATGCTGCCCTACTCGCCGCTGCACTGGCTGCTCTTGCGGGAAGGTCCGAAGGTACTCGTGATGACCAGCGCGAACTTCAGCGAGGAGCCGCTCGTCGCCGATAACGCCGAGGCGCTTGAACGGCTGGCTGGCATCGCCGATGCGTTCTTGATGCACGACCGGCCAATCGCCCGGCGCTGCGACGACTCGGTGGTGATGTCGATGGCCGGAGCGGTGCGCCTGATTCGCCGCAGCCGTGGCTACGCGCCCGCACCGGTCAGGCTCGCCGAGAGCGGTCCGCCGGTGCTCGGCACGGGGGGCGAGCTGAAGAGCGCGCTCTGCCTCGTGAAGGGCGGCGAAGCGTTCATGAGTCAGCATATCGGCGACATGAAAAACTACGAAGCGTACCGCCACTTTGACGACGTAGCCGCGCACCTGCAACGCATTTTTCAGACGGAAGCCGAGCTGCTGGTGCACGACCAGCACCCCGCCTACATGACCACGCGCTGGGCGCTGGAGCAGGGTAAACCGACGCTTGGCGTGCAGCACCACCATGCGCACCTCGCTTCGTGTCTTGCCGAGCACCAGCACAGCGGCCCCGCCATCGGTCTCACGCTCGACGGCGCTGGCTACGGCACGGACGGCACGGTGTGGGGCGGCGAAGTGCTGATTGGCGACGCCGCCAGAGCGATGCGCTTCGCCTCGCTGGAACCGATGCCCCTGCCCGGCGGCGACGTGGCTGTGCGGCAAGTCTGGCGAACAGCCCTCGGCTGGCTCCACCGCAGCGGCGTGTCGCCAGAGGGCCTTGAGTGCTTCCGGCAGCCGCAGTCGGCGCAGGTGCTTGAACTGCTTCGCAAAGAAGTTGGCACTTCGGAAAGCTCAAGCTGCGGGCGCCTTTTCGACGCCGTCGCCTCGATCTGCGGATTGCGGCACGAAGCCCGCTACGAAGGCCAGGCCGCCATCGAGCTGATGCAGGCGGCAGGCGGCCGAATCGCTGAAGCAGGCTACCGTTTCGGCTTCGAGCGGAAGCCTAACCGGTGGCTGATGCTCATTTCGCCCATGCTCCGCGACATCGCTGCCGCCGTCCGCGCTGGCGCGAGCTCCACGGAGATTTCTCGCCACTTTCACCGAACACTGGTTGGTATTTTTTCAGAAATTACGCGCATGGCCTATCTTGAAACCGGTCTCAAAACTGTTGTGTTAAGCGGTGGCGTATTCCAGAACCAGCTTCTGACTGAAACGCTTGCTCGCGAACTCGAAAGCAACGGCTACCAAGTGCTGATGCACGCACAAGTGCCAACCAGCGATGGCGGCATAAGCTTGGGGCAGGCGGTTATTGGGCGGGAGTTTTTGCGCGGTAGCTACCGAGGAGTTGATAATTGATAGTTGACAGTTGACAGTTGACAGTTGATAGTTAAAAAGATGAAGAGCGTGAAGCAGAAAGCCGAGATAAATGGGAACGGAGTGAAGGAGCTTTCATTTGGGTTTGCGCTTCGGGTTGTCAAGCTTTGCCGGTTTCTTGAGAAGGAGAAGAAAGAGTATGTGCTCAGTAGGCAATTGCTCAAATCTGGCACTGCCATCGGCGCTCTGATTCGTGAAGCTCAGCAGGCCGAAAGCAGGGCCGATTTTATTCACAAACTGTCAATTGCACTGAAGGAAGCTCATGAAACCGAGTATTGGATCGATTTGCTCTACCAGTCGCAACTCATTGAAAAGAAAGGATATGAGTCGATCAAATCCACAAAAAATCGTCGTGATAACGGTTGAGCAAGAAAACACTATCAACTGTCAACTATCAATTATCAACTGATACCATGTGCCTCGCAATACCCGGACAAGTCATAGAAATCCGCGAAGAGAACGGCCTGAAAATGGGCACGGTGGACATCAGCGGCGCGCTCACGAAAGCGTGCCTTGAGTATGTACCGGAGATCGCCATTGGCCAGTACACCATTGTCCACGCGGGTTTCGCGCTGAAGATCATCGATGAAAAGGAGGCTGCCGAGAGCCTCAAGCTTTGGGACGAGCTCATCAAAAGCGGCGCATTTGACGTTGACGGCGAACTTCCGCCGTCGCCCATCCAGAAGCCGGAAGCATGAAATTCATCGACGAATACCGCGACCCCGCTCGCGCTCGCGCTTTGCTTGACCGCATCCGGCAGGTGGCGCGTCATGACTGGACGATCATGGAAATCTGCGGCGGGCAGACGCATTCGATTTTGCGCAACGGCATCGACCAGCTTTTGCCGCCGAACGTGCAGCTTGTGCATGGGCCGGGGTGTCCGGTGTGCGTGACGCCGCTGGAGACTATCGAGCGGGCGCTGGCGATTGCGGCCAGGCCGAATACGATTCTGACGAGCTTCGGCGACATGCTGCGCGTGCCGGGCAACTCGAAAGACCTGTTCATGGCGCGGAGCGAGGGAGCGGATGTGCGGGTCGTTTTTTCGCCGCTCGAAGCGTTGCAAATCGCGCGCGACAATCCGTCGAAAGAGGTGGTGTTTCTCGGCGTCGGTTTTGAGACCACGGCTCCGGCCAACGCGATGGCCGTGCATCAGGCGGCACGGGAAGGGCTTACGAATTTCAGCGAGCTGGTGAGCCAGGTGATGGTGCCGCCGGCGATGCGCGCAATGCTGTCGTCGCCCGGCAACCGCGTGCAGGGGTTCCTTGCCGCAGGGCACGTCTGCGCCATCATGGGGTACGAGGAGTACGAGCCGGTGGCGGCGGAGTTCGGCGTGCCGATCGTGCCCGCCGGGTTCGAGCCGGTCGATCTGCTCGACGCGATTCTGAAGACGGTCGAGCTCCTCGAAGCTGGCCGGTCGGGCGTGGTGAACGCTTACGGGCGCGTGGTGAGCCGCGAGGGCAATCCAGAGGCGCGGCGGGTGATGCAGGAGGTGTTCGAGGTCGCCGACCGTCCGTGGCGCGGCATCGGCGTCATTCCGGCAAGCGGGCTTGTGCTGCGCCCGGAGTACAAGCGTTTCGACGCCGAAAAGCGCTTCGATGTGGGCCACATCGCCCCGCAGGAGTCGCCCCTGTGCAGGAGCGGCGAGGTGCTGCAAGGCCACCTCAAACCCTCCGACTGCCCGGCCTTCGGCAAAGAATGCACCCCGCAAACCCCGTTCGGCGCAACCATGGTTTCCAGCGAAGGCGCCTGCGCCGCGTATTATCGGTATCACCGCAACAGTAACACTTGAAATCATTTACCCCCTACAACGATGAAAAAACTGATTCTCTGCGTACTGACAGCATTTGCATTGCTTGCACCAGCGACAAGCTATTGCCAGCCCCCATCGCAGAAAGAGTTTTCTGAATTGAAAAAAGCGGCCGAACAGGGTGATGCTCAAGCACAGTGCATGCTTGGCTTGATGTACGAACTCGGCCTAGGCGTTCGGCAGGACAAGCGCACAGCAAAAGAGTGGTATGGGAAAGCTTGCGATAATGGGAATCAAAAGGGGTGCGATAATTACCGAAGGCTGAATGAACTGGGATACTAACACTTTCGATATGTCCTTTCATTCCAATTCACCAATGACCATGCAACTGAGCTGCCCTTCGCCGATTCTTCGGCATGAAACCGTCCAGATGGCTCATGGTGCGGGCGGGCGTTTGTCGCAGGAGCTGACGGCGCGGGTGTTCATGCCGCATCTCGGCAATCCGGTGCTCGACCAGCTCGACGACCAGGCGCGGTTCGAGGCCGAGCCGGGGCGCATCGCCTTTACCACCGACACCTACGTCGTCTCGCCGATCTTTTTTCCCGGCGGGAACATCGGTGACCTCGCGGTTAACGGCACGGTGAACGACCTCGCCGTCGGCGGCGCCGTGCCGCGCTACCTCAGCGCCGGGTTCGTGCTCGAAGAGGGGCTGCCGCTCTCGGAGCTCGAACGGATCGTCAAAAGCATGGCCGACGCCGCGCGGAAGGCCGGGGTGGTCATCGCGTGCGGCGACACCAAAGTGGTGCAGAAAGGGCAGTGCGACCGGATTTTCATCAACACCTCCGGCGTCGGCTTCATCCCGCCGGGCCGCGACGTGTCGTGCCGCAACCTCCGCCCCGGCGATGCGGTGCTGCTTTCCGGCACCATCGGCGACCACGGCATGGCGATCCTCACCACCCGCGAGGGCCTCTCTTTCCAGAGCCGCATCCAGAGCGACTCCGCCGCCCTGAACGGCATGATCGCCGACCTGCTCGCCGCCGCGCCAAACCTCCACGCCATGCGCGACCCCACTCGCGGCGGCGTGGCGGCCACGCTCAACGAACTCGCCTTATCGTCATCGGTCGGCATCGAACTCGACGAAGCCACAATCCCCGTGCGCGAAGAGGTGCGCGGAGCCGCCGAACTGCTCGGCATCGACCCGCTCGCCGTTGCCAACGAAGGCAAAATGCTCGTTGTCGTTCCCGCCGCCGAAGCCGACGCGGCGCTCGCCGCCATGCGCTTGCACGAGCATGGACGCGAGGCCGCCGTCATCGGCAAGGTCACCGAAGAGCACCCCGGCATGGTGGTGATGCGCACGCCCTTCGGCAGCCGCCGCATTGTCGAAATGCCCCTCGGCGAGCAGTTGCCGCGGATTTGCTGAGGGTGGACGGCGTGGACATGGTGGGCAAAGAACGGCACTCGATATTCTTTCTTTGCCTTTTGAGCCATTGTTGCCTTTGACGTCTCTGTTTTGCATCGGGCGGGGGAATGTTCTATTTTGAGCGGTGTTACCAGACTTTTCAAACCGAAAGCACAATGCAATGATACGATATATTTCAAGAGTATTTCCCTTTCTTCTTGCGCTCGTCATGCTCAGCGGATGTGGTTACAATACGATGCAGCAGAACGAAGAAGCTGTCAATCGCGCATGGGGCGATCTGGAGTCGCAGCTTCAGCGGCGCGCCGATCTGGTGCCGAACCTTGTTGCCACGGTAAAGGGTGCGGCGAATTTCGAAAAGGAGACGCTTCAGGCGGTCATCGAAGCCCGCGCAAAGGCGACCTCCATCCAGCTCACTCCGGAGATGCTCAGCGATCCGGATGCCATGTCGAAGTTCCAGTCCGCCCAGGGCGAGCTCTCTTCCTCGCTGTCGCGGCTTCTGGTTGCCGTCGAGCGCTACCCCGAGCTGAAGGCTACGCAGAATTTCCGGGATTTGCAGGTGCAGCTCGAAGGCACGGAGAACCGCATCAGTGTCGCCCGCCAGCGCTACAACGAGGCGGTGCAGGTCTTCAACTCCTCCATCCGCGTTTTCCCGAACTCCCTGACCAACAGCTTGGTGCTCAAGCTCAAACCCAAGGCCTACTTCAAGGCTGACGAAGCTGCCCGAGCCGTGCCGAAGGTCAGTTTCTGAGATGGACGGTCATTCCAAAAATCACTGTTCGCCGGTTGGGCGTTATTTCCCGATGCCGCTCGACCGGCGTTTCCTGCCCGGATGGCTGGCGTTTCTCGCGCTGCTGGCGATCTGCGTTTTTCCGCTGATGGCAAAGGCCGCCGGTGTTCCGGCGCTTGTCGGCAGGGTCAACGATTACGCCGGGATGATTTCGCCGCAGGCTCGCTCGATCATCGACCAGAAGCTCAAGGCGCTCGAAGCCGAGGACGGCACGCAGGTTGCGGTGCTGACTGTGCCTTCGCTCGATGGCCAGCCCATCGAAGAGTTTTCGATCAAGGTGGCCGAGGCGTGGAAGATCGGGCAAAAAGGGAGGGATAACGGCATTCTTTTCATCGTCTCGAAAAATGACCGGGCGATGAGAATCGAGGTTGGCTACGGCCTCGAAGGGCGCCTGACCGATCTTCAGGCGGGCCGGATTACCCGCGATGTCATCAAGCCGGCCTTCAAAAGCGGCGATTACGACAAGGGGTTCATCGATGGCGTCGATGCCATTGTTGCCTCGGTCAAGGGGGAGTACAAAGCGCCGAAAAGGAAAAACGATGATGGTGCGCCCTCTCCATTTCTGATTTTCATCATCCTTTTCGTGCTGTTTGTCGCGTCCCGTTTCATGCGCTTTTTCGGTGGTGGCGGCGGACCTTTCGGCTTTGGCGGGCCGGGCGGCGGCTTTTTCCCCGGCGGCGGTTTCGGCGGGGGAGGCGGCTCGTCCGACGACGGCGGCTTCAGTGGCGGCGGCGGTGATTTTGGCGGCGGCGGAGCGTCGGACAACTGGTAGTTCCGGAGGCTGAAAACCAGGTGTCGCAAAGAGTTGAAAAAGGCTTTGAACTTTTCCGCAAATTGTTTTTTTACAAGGCATTCCAACATAGCTATCCAAATAAAGGAGATCAATGAAAAAGACTGCGCTCTCAGCCTGGCATGAAGCTGCCGGTGCGAAAATGATCGATTTCGGCGGATTTCTGATGCCGGTGCAGTACACCGGGATTATCGCCGAGCACAAGGCCGTCCGCGAAGCGGCGGGGCTTTTCGATGTGTCTCACATGGGTAATTTCTACGTCAGGGGAGCGCGGGCGCTGGAGTTCCTTCAGTACATGACCACCAACGATCTCGCAAAAATCGTGGACGGGCAAGCGCAGTACACGCTGATGCTCTATCCCGATGGCGGCATCGTCGATGACCTTATCATCTACCGGGTGAGCGCCGACACCTTTTTCCTCATCGTCAACGCGAGCAACTGCGAAAAGGATTTCGACTGGCTTTCGAGCCATATCGGCCAGTTCGAGGGGGTGGCGCTCGAAAACCACACCAGCGAGCTTTCGCTCATCGCCCTGCAGGGGCCGAAGTCGTTCGATATTCTGGCGCGGGTTTTCCCTGGCGCGGGCATCGACAAGCTCGGTTCGTTCCACTTCATAAAGCTGCCGTTCGAGGGAGCGGAGATCATGGTGGCCCGCACCGGCTACACCGGCGAGGCGGGCGTCGAAATCTGCCTTCCGAACGAAAGGGCGGTTGCGCTCTGGTCGGCGCTGATGGAGGCAGGAAAGAGTGACGGCATCCAGCCGATCGGTCTCGGCGCGCGCGATACGTTGCGGCTGGAGATGGGCTATTCGCTCTACGGCCACGAGATCGAGAGGGATGTCAATCCGCTCGAAGCACGGCTCAAATGGGTGGTGAAGCTGAACAAACCAAACTTCATCGGCAAGCAGGCGTGCGAGCAGGTTGAGATCAATCCACGCAAGAGCGTGGTTGGCTTCAGCCTCGAAGGCCGCGCTATTCCGCGCCAGCACTTCAAGGTCTATAACTCCGACAAGCAGGAGATTGGTGAGGTGTGCAGCGGCACGGTGTCGCCGACCCTTCAGGAGCCGATTGGCACGGCGAGCCTTCTGCTCGACTACGCGCAGCCCGGTACGCCGATCTTCGTTGAAATTCGCGGAACCATGCAACCCGGTGCGGTCAGGCGCCTGCCGTTCGTGCACGCTGACCGTCCATGAACTGATCACAAGCCGGTCTCCCCCTTGAAAAACAAGATCAACATAAAGGCTTTCTGCACGGATAGTCTCGTCACTGAAGTTGCTGGTATCGCCTTGATGCTCGCCGCGCTCTTCAGCATTGCCGCGGTGTTCGGTTTTCATGCCGAGGACGAACCGTACATTGTGACGTTGCCCTGGTATGAGCTTTTCTCCAGCGCGGCCAAGGCGGTTGCCGGAACGATTCACAACCCCTTCGGCCTGTTTGGCGCGAGGGTGTCGGTCTTTTTTATTCGTGTTTTACTTGGCTATCCATCGGTGATGCCTCTTTTTGGTTTCCTTGTGCTCGGATGGCATCTGTTCCGGGCGAAACCTCTCGGACCCGGGCTGTTTTTCCTTGTGTACACCCTCCTGATGGCGCTCGATTTGTCAGCCATGTTCGGTCTTTCGATGTTGCCTCTGGCCGATCTCATGTCCGGAGCGACTGGCCGGATGATGGCTTCGTTCCTCTCTACCGTCATCGGCTATCCCGGGGCGTGGGCGCTGACCGCCATTATCGCTGCGGTGCTGACCTTCTATATGGGTCGGGATTTTATTGTGGATACGATTGCCGGCGTGAGTGGCTTTTTCGGAAAACTGTTGGCAACCGTGCAGGCGATCAGGGCCGAACGCCACAGAAAGCGCCGGGAAAAGGAGGAGATGCGGGTACGGAAAAAGGCGGAGCGGATGGCAGCCGTCCTTGAAAAGGAGCAGAGAAAGAGGGACAAGAAAGCACAACGCGCAAGGAAAGCTGGCGACGCTTCAAAGCAAAAGGCGGCTCCATTCGAAAATTCGCCAGAGACTCCAGCTCCTGTGATGGATGTGGAGCCCGCGCCGCCACTGCTCAATCCGGCCGTGTCCGAACCTGTCGTTATTCCTGCGGAGGTCGAGGAGATTCGCACGCCGGAACCGGCTCCCGTCAGGCCGGAAGAGGGGCCGGAGATGATCATCAAGCCGGGGGTGCAGGAGGCGGAGGCCGATCTGGACGAACGGGCGCTCAAGGTCAGGACGCATGACCATGTCAAGTATCGCTTTCCGTCGATTGACCTGTTGCGGCGTCCCAAGGACGAGGACGAAAGCTACGACGAGCGCCACCTGGCCGAAACCAAGGATCGCCTGCTTGAAAAGCTCAGGATTTACAAAATCGACGTCATTCGTATCGCCACCACCGTTGGCCCGCGAGTGGCGCTTTTCGAGCTCGAACTTGCGCCGGAGGTGAAGATCAGCCGGATCAAGTCGCTCGAAAACGATCTCGCCATGGCGATGGCCTCCTCGTCCGGCGGCATCAGGATCATTGCTCCCATTCCCGGCAAGAACGCCATTGGCGTCGAAATACCGATCAGCAAGCCGCGGCCGGTGGTGATGCGCTCGGTGCTTCAGGTCGAAAAGTTCAAGAACAATTCGATGGCTCTGCCAATCGTCCTCGGCAAGAGCATCTCGAACGAAGTGATCGTCGATGACCTGGCCGCCATGCCGCACCTCCTCATTGCGGGCGCGACCGGTGCGGGCAAGTCGGTGGCGATCAATGTACTGCTCACGAGTCTGCTTTATTCGAAGAAACCGGACGAGGTCAAATTCGTGCTGATCGATCCGAAGCGGGTCGAGCTCAAGCCGTACAAGCTTCTGAAAGACCATTTCCTGCCGAAAATTCCCGGCATGGAGGAGCAGATCATCGTCACCGATCCACAGAAAGCGGTGTCCGCGCTCAGGTCGGTGGTCAGGGAGATGGAGCACCGGTACGAGCTGCTCGAACAGTGCGGCGTGCGCAACATCGGCGAGTACAACCGGAAGATGAAAGACGAGGCGATGTTCTACCTGGTCGTCGTTGTTGACGAGCTTGCCGACCTGATGATCACGGCAGGTCGCGAGGTCGAGGAGCCTATCACGAGGCTCGCGCAGATGGCCAGGGCGGTCGGCATTCACCTGATCGTGGCTACGCAGCGCCCGTCGGTTGATATCATCACCGGTATCATCAAGGCCAACTTCCCCTCGCGCATCGCTTTCCAGGTGGCCAGCAAGGTCGATTCCCGCACCATTCTTGACGTGTCTGGCGCAGAGCAGTTGCTTGGCAGTGGCGACATGCTGTTCCAGTCGGCAAAGATGTCCAAACCGCAACGGATACAGTGCCCCTATATTTCCCTCTCAGAAGTCGATGCGATAACAGAGTTTATTGGCCAGCAGCCGCCGCTTCGAGCCGAGTGTATGCTGCCAGAGCCGCCATCGTCCAGCGGCAATGGCTCCTCATCGGGATTTGATCAGGACAGGGGCCGGCGCGACAGCATGTTCGAGGAGGCAGCCAGGCTCGTCGTCATGCACCAGCAGGCCAGCGTCTCCCTTCTGCAGCGCCGCTTGCGGCTGGGTTTCAGCCGCGCGGGACGGGTGATGGATCAGCTCGAACAGAGCGGTATCGTCAGCGCCGGCGACGGCAGCAAGCCAAGAGAGGTGCTTGTCAAGAACGAAGACTCGCTTGAGCTGCTGCTGAGAAATCTGGATTGAAAATCCGGGTGTGTTTTTTGTCCTTATAGGTCAGAAACGAAAACGGCTGCCTCGGTAACTTCCGGGCAGCCGTTTCGCATTGCTGTGCTCTTCAGCCGGTCAGACCGATTCGACGCGGACGATCTCGGGGTTGGCCTTTTTAATGGCCTGTTCGACCCCGGCGCGGAGCGTGAGGGTGCTCATCGGGCAGGAGCCGCAGGCGCCGAGCAGCTTCACATCGACGACCATATCCTTGGTGATGCCGACGAGCTGGCAGTCGCCGCCATCAACCTGAAGGTAGGGACGGACGGTTTCAAGGGCGCTGATGACTTTGTCGTACAACGGGTCGGTTTTTGGCAGATAATCCTTCATGGTACTGAATCAGATGGTGTGTTGTTGAAGAAACGGGGGCGGAAGCCTTCCGGAGTGAGTCCAATATAATAACAGAGGGGCAACCCTGAAAAATCCGAAATTTTTCAGGGTTGCATTTCGCGACGGTGATCTCAGTTCATCGAGCAGTTTGCGTTCAGGATCGAGACCTGCCGGGCAATCTCTCCCGCGACGCGGCTTGCCGCCTGCGAGGTCGGCGCGTCCGGGTTGGCGATGATCGCCGGAATGCCGTTGTCGCCGCCTTCGCGCACCGAACTGCTGATCGGGATCGAACCGAGGAAGGTTATTGCGTTGGTTTTGGCGAATGTTTCACCGCCCTGGCGTCCGAAGATGTAGTCGCGTGTGCCGTCGGGCAGCTCGTACCAGCTCATGTTCTCGACGAGACCGAGAATCGGCACGCCAACCTTTCGGAACATCGTGACCGCCTTGGCGACGTCGGCGAGTGCCACCTCCTGAGGGGTGGTGACGATGACCGCGCCGCTGATGGCGAGGTTCTGCACGAGGGTGAGCTGAATGTCGCCGGTGCCGGGAGGCAGGTCGAAGATCAGGTAGTCGAGCTCCTGCCAGTCAACGTCGGTGATGAGCTGGCGCATGGCGCTCGAAGCCATCGGGCCGCGCCAGATCAAGGCTGTCTCTGGATCAACGAGGAAGCCGATGGACATCATCTTGACGCCGAACTTCTCGATCGGCATGAGCTTCTGGTTCTGCACCTCGGGCTTGACGTTCTGGAGGCCGACCATTGTCGGAATGCTCGGGCCGTAGAGATCGGCGTCGATCAGGCCAACCTTCGCGCCCGACGCGGCAAGGCTGACGGCGAGGTTGAGCGAGACGGTCGATTTTCCGACGCCGCCCTTGCCGGATGCCACGGCAATGATGTTCTTGACGTTCGGCAGGTCGATTTTCTGCGGAGCGCCGTGGCCGCCCTGAGCACCATGATGGCCGTGCCCGTCGTGATTGCCGTGACCACCGTGGCTGCACGAAGAGGTGACCTTCGAGGTCATGTTGACGTCGATCGAACCCACCTCCGGTACGGCGGCCTTGATGGCCTCGACGCAGGAGTTCTTGATTTTCTCTTTCATTGGGCAGGCCGGTGTGGTGAGCACCACAGTGAAAGAAACGTTGCCAGCCTCATCGACGGCGATGTTTTCAACCATGCCGAGCGTCATGAGGTCACGACCGAGGTCGGGTTCCATGACCGTGCCAAGCGCGGCCTCGATCTGCGATTTCTGTATTGAAGACATAGAGTATTAGTTTATGATTTTAGATTAATCGGATTTGTGTGATCAGTTTGGTCAGCCAGCACCGCCTTGGTTAAAGCCGTTACAAGAACTGCGCTTTACGCCAGGCGGTTCCCGGGCTCATTTCCGTAGAAAGCGCATGGTGATCGGAATGCCTGCAAAGTCGAAGCTCTCGCGCAGGCGTTTTTCGAGGAAGCGACGGAAGTTGTTTTCGAGCAGCTCCGGGTCGTTGCAGAAGAAGGCGAAAACCGGATGGTCCGAGTCGATCTGCGTCATGTACTTGATTTTCAGCTCCTTGCCCGATTTGGTCGCCGGGTGGCGCATGGTGAGCGTCTCCTGCAAAAAACGGTTCAGGTTGCTGGTGCTGATCTTCTGTCGACGGTTCAGCGCGATCTCCGCAGCGGTGTCGATGGCACGGTAGCAGTTCTTCTTTGTCAAGGCCGAGGTGAAGATCACCGGAATGTACCCGATGTTGCCGAGCTGGTTTTGCAGGTTGTCGGTGAATGCCTTGCTGGTTTTGGAGTCCTTCTCGACCAGATCCCATTTGTTGACCAGAATCAGCACGCCCTTTTTGCGCTCGATGGCCATGTGGATGATCTTCATGTCCTGGCTTTCGAGGCCGAGCCGGGCGTCGAGCAGCACCAGCGCCACGTCGCAGCGTTCGATGGCGCGAGCCGTGCGGAGCGAGCTGTAGAACTCGATGCCGGCGTCGATTTTCGTGCGCTTGCGCAGGCCAGCCGTGTCGATCAGCACGTACTCCTCGCCGTTGCGTTTCAGCACCGAGTCGATGGCGTCGCGCGTGGTGCCGGGCACGTCCGAGACGATGTGCCGTTCAGTGCCGAGCAGGGCGTTGACCAGGCTCGACTTGCCGACGTTCGGCCGCCCGAGCACGGCGAGCTTGATCGAGTCGTCCTCTTCGATCTCCTCACCCTCCGGGCATGGCAGCGAGTTGAGAACGTCTTCGAGCATGTCGGCCACGCCAGCGCCGTCGCGCGCCGAGATGAGATAGGGTTCGGTAAAGCCGCTTTTGACCAGCGACTGAGCTTCGAGCGCGACCTGTGGATTATCCACCTTGTTGGCCACAAAAAAGATTTTCTTGTCCTTGAAGGTCTTCTGGAGAATCTTTGCGATGTCGAGGTCGAGATAGGTCAACCCGGAGCGGGCGTCCACTATGAAGATCACCGCATCGGCATCCTCGATGGCGCGCATGGTCTGTTCGAGCATCGCCTTGCTGAGCGTGTCGTTTTCGGGTGCGTAGCCGCCGGTGTCCATGAGCAAAAACTGCTTGCCCTGCCACTCGCCGGGGCTGATGTGGCGGTCCCGGGTCACGCCCGGCGTGGGATCGACGATGGCGCTTTTCTGCCTGAGAATGCGGTTAAAAAGGGTCGATTTGCCGACGTTGGGCCGACCTACCAGGGCGATCAGTGGTTTCATCTCTAAGCGGCGTGAGAACGTCTGTCGGACGTTTTCGGTTTGAATAACTTCTTGCAAAGAGAACAAGGTAATAGTTTGTAGAATTAATTGGAATAAATTACATTGTTCGACCTTATTTTTCGGAATAGACCAGATAATCAAAGAGAAGCATGAGCAAAACGTTAAGTTTTAAAACATACTCAGCCAAACCGGGCGAGGTGAAAAGGACATGGCACATCATTGATGCGGAGAACCAGGTGCTCGGTAGAATGGCTGCCCAGATCGCCAATGTTCTGAGGGGAAAGCACAAGCCGCAGTTCACCCCCCACATCGATACCGGTGATTTCGTGGTCGTGACCAACGCCGCCAAAGTTGCGCTGAGCGGTAAGAAACGCGACGACAAAACCTACTTCTCGCACTCCCACTATCCGGGTGGCGTCAGGATCGACAGTGTAAAGGACCTTCTCCAGAAAAAGCCGGAAAAGGTGATCGAGCACGCTGTGTGGGGTATGCTGCCGCACAACAACCTTGGCCGCCAGCTCTTCAAGAAGCTGAAGGTCTATGCAGGCCCGGAGCATCCGCACGCTGCCCAGATGCCGGTGGAAATGAAAATCAATCAATAAACATAACGCATACTGATGAAAGAGGTTATCGATACCGTAGGCCGCCGCAAGACTTCGGTTGCACGGGTGTTCATGTCGCCGGGCAAAGGCAAGATCGTGGTCAATAAGCTGCCGGTCGAAGAGTATTTCAAGGATGAGTTTAAGAGAAGCCAGGCGCTGAAGCCGCTGGCAGTCGCAGAGAAGCAAAACGATTTCGATATCACGATCAATGTCAAGGGCGGCGGCCTCACCGGCCAGTCCGGCGCGGTCAGCCTCGCCATCGCCAGAGCGCTGGTCGAGTTCGACGAGTCGATCCGTGCCGCGCTCAGGCCCGATCGCCTGCTCACCCGCGATCCCCGCATGGTCGAGAGGAAGAAATATGGCAAGAAAAAGGCCCGCAAATCCTTCCAGTTCTCGAAACGCTGATTTTTTCGTAGCAACAACAACTCACATACCCTGCCCCATTCAGGCTTGCCGGATAAAGTTGGAGGGGAGTGTTCCGACAGAGTCGGAATCCCTCTGGCGTCGGCAGGGTAGAGGTTCAACTAACCAAAGGAGACACTCATGCCAACAAAATTCCAGCTTGAAGAGATGCTTCGCGCAGGTGTGCACTTCGGCCACCTCGCCCGTCGCTGGAACCCGAAAATGAAGCCGTACATCTTCATGGAGAAGAACGGCGTGCACATCATCGACCTCAAGAAAACCCTCGTCATGGCTGAAGAGGCGCTCAAAGCCATCGAGGCTATCGCTTCGACCGGCCGCGAGATCATGCTGGTCGGCACCAAGAAACAGGCCAAGGTCATCATTGCCGAACAGGCCGAGCGTGCCGGTATGCCGTACGTTTGCGAGCGCTGGCTCGGCGGTATGCTGACCAACTTTTCGACCATCCGCCAGAGCATCCGCCGCATGAATGCCATCGAACGCATGGAGACCGACGGCACCTTCGACATGATCACCAAGAAAGAGCGCCTCATGCTGATCCGCGAAAAGGACAAGCTGGTGCGCATCCTCGGCGGTATTGCCAATATGAATCGCTTGCCTGCCGCACTCTTCGTGGTCGATATCAAGAAAGAGCACATTGCTGTCAAGGAGGCCCGCTCGCTCGGCATTCCGATCTTCGCCATGGTTGACACCAACTGCGATCCTGACGAGGTTGATTACGTCATTCCGGCCAACGACGACGCTATCCGTTCAATCGATCTGATGGTCAAGGCGGTTGCCGACACCATTCTCGAAGCCCGCACCCTGCAGGTCGAACAGGAGGTGCTCGCTGAAATGGACGAAGCCGCCGAAGAAGAGACGGCCAACGACTAATCTTAATGTTACTGGAACGAGGCTGGAATTCCGCGCTCCAGTCTCGTTTTCCGCAACCAATCACGATACATACCCATAGTTTATTATGAGCCAGATTTCTGCCAAAGACGTCAAGGAACTCAGGGATACCACCGGCGTCGGCATGATGGAGTGCAAGAAAGCCCTCGAAGAGACCGGTGGAGACATGCAGAAAGCCGTCGAATATCTCCGCAAGAAAGGCGCCGCGATGGCAGCCAAGCGCGCTGATCGCGAAGCTTCCGAAGGCGTGGTTTGCATTCTGATGAGCGACGACCAGAAAACCGGTGTGATTCTGGAACTCAATTGCGAGACCGATTTCGTGGCTCGTGGTGAAGTGTTCACCGGCTTTGCCAACGAGCTTGCCACTCTTGCCTTGTCCAACAACTGTGAGTCGAGAGAAGATTTGCTTGGTATTAAACTTGGCGAGGCTTACGGGAACGAAACCGTTGAAGAGGCCCTCAAGTCGATGACCGGCAAGGTTGGTGAGAAACTCGAACTCAAACGCATGGCTCGCCTCACCGCTGAAGCAGGCGTGCTTGAAAGCTATATCCACCCCGGATCCCAGCTTGGTGCGCTGATCGCTATCGATACCGACAAGCCGGCAGAGGCCAAAGCGCTCGCCAAAGACCTCGCCATGCAGGTGGCAGCTGCTGCACCGATCGAAGTCAGTCGTGATGCTGTGTCGACGGAACTTGTCGAAAAAGAGAAAGAGATTTATCGTCAGCAGGCGCTTGCCGAGGGCAAGAAAGAGGAGTTCGTTGACAAGATCGTCATGGGTCGCCTCAACAAATACTACCAGGAGGTGGTGCTGACCGAGCAGACCTTCATCAAGGATCAGAACACCAAGGTCTCCGGCGTGCTCGACGACTTCATGAAGAAGAACCAGGCGCAAGTCAAGGTCAAAGCATTTGTCAGGTATCAGTTAGGAGCCTGAAACTGAAAAAAGCCTCGTTGACGCGAGGCTTTTTTTTGCTTATTTGAAAGTCCCGATCAGTTATGTCGCAAGAGTCAAATAGAAACAAGGAGAACCAGCCATGCGAAAATACCGGAGAATCCTGCTCAAGATCAGTGGCGAATCACTTGCTGGAGAGAGCGGATATGGCATCGATGCCGGTGTTCTGGAAAGCTTTGCTGACGACATTAAGGAGGCCACTGATCTCGGTGCCGAAATTGCGCTGGTGATTGGCGGTGGCAATATTTTCCGGGGGCTTTCCGCGGCGGCTGCGTCGATGGATCGCGTGCAGGCCGATTACATGGGAATGCTCGCCACGGTTATCAACTCGCTGGCGCTCCAGGATGCGCTTGAGCGGAAAGGCATTTTCACCCGCCTTGTGACCGCGATCAAGATGGAGCAGATCGCCGAGCCGTTCATCCGCCGCCGCGCCGTGCGTCACCTCGAAAAAGGGCGTGTCGTGATTTTTGGTGCCGGTACCGGCAACCCCTATTTCACCACCGATACAGCCGCCTCGCTTCGCGCCATCGAGATCGAGGCCGACGTCATCGTCAAGGGCACCAGAGTCGAAGGGGTTTACGATTCCGATCCCGAAAAGAATCCCAATGCGGAGTTCTTCCCCAAGATCTCCTACGTTGATGTGATCCGCAAAAACCTCAGGGTGATGGATATGACCGCTATTACGCTCTGCCGAGAAAACACTCTGCCGATCGTGGTGATGAACATGAACATTAAGGGCAACTTCACTCGTCTGCTCAAGGGTGAACCGATTGGTACGCTGGTGCACGTGGGGGAAGAGTAGCTGATAAAATGGATCGTTGATCATTGAAGGGGGCGAGCTGGTTGGTTCGCCCTTTTGTTTTGGGGGCGTTTGCCAGATCAGTCCAATTGGTCGGATCTGGCCGATTCTTCGCCCAACACCAGCTTCACCGTTTCACGAATGGTTTCCCAGTCGAAACCGCGGTTCTTGAGAAAGGTGATGAGTTTTTTCTTTTTCTGGTCAGGGGAGGCCGGGAGGGTTCGCAGCTTTTTTTCGGCGGCTGACCGGCACAACTCGGTCTGGTCACAGCCGTTGAGCGCTTCGTCGATGATGTTATCGGGGAGCCCTTTCTGCTTGAGGCGGGCGCGGGTCTTGAGGCGGCCTTCAGGCTTGCGGCGGGCCATGCTCGCTGTGCAGCTTTGCGCGAAAGCGCGGTCGTCGGTGAGGTTGAGCTCGTCGAGTCTTGCAAGAGCTTTGGCGATCGATTCGGAATCGAACCCTTTTTTCTTCAGCTTGGATTCGAGTTCAGCCCTGCCGTGGGCCCTTCCAGCCAGGAGCCGCAAGGCATGGTCGAGCGCTGAACTCTTTTTTCCCTCATCCATTCATGACCGGTTTCACGCCTGAAAGCATGGCTGGGTTCATCTTGTGGTTACGCTCGAAGGCCTTTAACTGGGCGGCCAGGTGCTTTTTGAAGGCGATGCTGGTGACCAGGTTGATCAGTTTCCTCGGATTGTAGAGGGTTCTGAGCAGAATCTCTTTCCACGTATAGACCTCGACGTAGCTCTTGAGAACCTTGTACTGGAAGAGCAGCGGCTCGTAGCGATCGGACTTGATGACCAGGTGCAGGGCGTTGTACTTTTCCCAGTCCTCGATGGTGATCAGCCCGCTTTCCCTGTATTCATGGTACATCTGCGTACCCGGATAGGGGGTGATGATCTGGAAGATGGGCATGAAGATGTGGTTCTTTTTCACGAATTGTACCAGCTCGTCGATGTCCTCGAAGGTGTCGATGGCCGGGTTGAAAAGGAAGTTTCCCTGGATGTTCAAACCGGCTTTGCGGCAGTCCTCGATGATCTTCGAGTACTTTTCAGCCGAGTTGACGTGGCCTTTGTTGTAGGCTTCGAGTGTGCTCTGCTTGATCGATTCGAGACCGGCCAGCACGAAGTTGCATCCGGCATCCACCAGCTTTTTGACCGTGGTCGGGTCTTCAAGGAAGTTGATGCTGAGGAAGACGCTGAAGGTGATGTCGCACTCCTTGAGCAGGTCGAGCGACTCCCAGAGCTTCTTCTTGTTGATGCCGAGGTTCTCGTCGGTCAGCATGAACCAGGGCTTTGAGTTCTTGCCGTTTGCCTTGAAGAAGTACTTTTTGGCCTCCTCGATCTGATGCTTCAGCAACTTGGGATCCTGTACGCGGTACTGCTTTCCGGTGAAGTTTGGCGTGACGCAAAAAGAGCAGTTGAACGGGCAGCCGCGAGTGACGTAAATCGGAATCGATTTGGTGCCATCGACCTTGGTGCGCTTCGAGGCTTTGGCAATTCTGGCGTAATCGAGCGGCGTGATCGCTTTGACCGGCGGAAAATCCTTGGAGTCGTAACGTTCTTTAAGCCGGTTATTGGCTACATCGTCGAGCAGGGTCGTCCAGAGATTGTCGGCCTCGCCAACCACGATACAGTCTGCGTGAGCCGCGGCCTCTTCGGGGTTGAACGAAATATGCAGGCCGCCGAGCACCACGGTTTTGCCGCGCTTGCGGAACTCGTCGGCGATCTCGTAGGCGCGGGTTGCTTCGATGGTTCGCGAGGTGATGCCGACCATGTCGTAGTCGCCATCGTAGTTGATCTTGTCGTGGAAGTGCTCGTCCACGAGTTCGATGTGATGCTGGGGCGGCGTCAGGCTGGTGAGCACGCCGAGCGCCATGTGGAAGAGGGGCTTCTGGTTGCTGTCGTCATCCATTTTGCCCTGCGGGGATATGAGCAGGATTTTCAGGGGCCGGGTGGCTGCTGGGTCAGGAGATTGCATCAGGTGAAAAAACCGGATTGATCGAAAAAACCATGACTCTGTATTGCAGGATTGCCCGGTTTGAAATGAGCGTGTTTCAGGGCGTTCAACCTGTCTGATGAAACCTACAAAACCTGCCAAATTTAGCAAAATATTCCGGTTATGACAATTGCGTCAATGCCGTAATAAAGATGGTTACATCGGTGCAATTTCGGTTTTCATGTGTTTTTCAGGCTATCCGGATTTTACTATATTCCCTGCTTCATACAGCTCGGGAGGCTGTTTCAATCGTCCAAACCAGTTGCAAGCAAAAGACTTCATGCCTCGCTATACACCTGAACAGCTCGCCAAACGCAACGCATCGGTCTGGACCGACATCCAGATCATTCTCGCGCCCATACAGTTTTTCATCTTTCTTGGTGGCATAACGCTCAATACCCTTTACTATTTCAATCTGGCCGGCATCGATTTTTACTGGATCAGCATTGCCATTCTGTTCAAGACCCTCTTTTTCGCCATTCTCTTTATCACGGGCATGTTTTTCGAGAAGGAGATTTTCAACCATTGGATCTACTCCAAAGAGTTTCTTTGGGAGGATGTGGGCAGCACCGTAGCGGCCTTTTTCCACCTGCTCTATTTCGTGATGGCGTGGATGGAGTATCCAGAGCATGTGCTGGTCGTCGAGGCGTACATCGCATACCTGACCTATGTGCTCAACGCCTTGCAGTATCTGGTGAGGATCATTCTCGAAAAAAACAACGAACGAAAGCTGAAGGGGCAGGGGGCGATCTGATCTCCGTCCTGTTTTGCCGCTTGTCAGCATAGCTTGCGCCGATTATGAATTACAGTTTCAAGACGCTCTGGAATGCGATGTTTCTCGCTGTCGGGCCGGTCTGGTTCGTGCTTGTCTGGATGATCTGGTCATCCGGACAGCTCAAAACAGCGGAAGATCATACTCTTTTTCTTGGCCTGGTCATTCCGGGCTTTATCCTGATCTATGTGTCAGGTTTTCTGATCCAGAAGCGTCATGCGAAAAAAATACAGGGTCAGCATTCCTGAGCAGCGCATCGCAACTTTAACCGTGATTACAGGAATAGTTCAATCCTTATGAAGAATCTCTGGAACGAGTCCGATCTGAACATGATGGAGGCTGGCCGTATCGACGCCGCCGATACTCCCGCGGAACTGGTAGAGCTGGTCTATGCGTCGAGGCTGCTGGGCAAGGATGACCGGCTGGTCATGCACGGCGGCGGCAATACCTCCGTGAAGTGCGAACTGACCGATTTTATCGGCAACCATGTCAACGTCATCTTCATCAAGGCGAGCGGCGTCAATCTGGCGTCGGTCGATGCCGGAGATTTCACGCCGGTGCGCATCGATCCTCTCCGCAAGCTCCAAAAGATGTACGAGTCCGGGCAGCGGCACAGCGAGGAGGATATCCGCCGTTTCTCGACCAGGGAGTTCAAGAATTTCCTCTATCTCAACCTCTTTACCCTGACCGATCACATGGTGAGCCGGTCGCTAAGCCCGTCGATCGAGACGCTGCTCCACGCCTTTCTGCCACACCGCTACATTCTCCATACCCACTCGCTGGCCCTGCTCACGCTGAGCAACCAGACCGATGGCGAGCGTCTTTGCCGCGAGGCACTTGGCGATGGCTACGGACAGGTTCCCTACATCCAGCCTGGTCTCGGCCTGGCCAATCTCGCCCATGACGCATACGAGAAGAATCCCTCTATCGAGGGGCTCGTGCTGCACAAGCATGGTCTGGTGACCTTCGGTGATTCGGCCAAGGAGGCGTATGATCGCATGATCGACGGCGTCAACCGCATCGAGGAGCGCATCGCTTCCGCCGCCCGCAAGGTGTTCGCTTCGGCTCCGATGCCGACAGCGATCGCCAGCGTCGAAGAGGTTGCCCCCATTGTGCGCGGCGCGTGTTCGTTTGAGAAAACCCCCGGTGAGAAGGATTACCAGAGCTTCGTGCTTGAATTCAGAACCTCGCCCGCGCTGCTCGATTATCTCAAGATCGCCGACCTCGAAGCGTTCAGCAAAAAAGGGGCGATGACGCCGGATTTCATCATTCGCACCAAGAATCACCCCCTTGTGGCTCCGGCACCGGATGCCGCCGATCTTGAAGGGTTCGGCAAGGAACTCAGGGCGCGCGCCAAACGCTTCACGGAGGAGTATCGCAGCTACTTCGAGCGCCAGCAGCAGGCGACCGGCATGGATGTTTCCATGATCGATCCGATGCCGCGCGTGGTGCTGGTGCCGGGGCTGGGGCTGTTTGGCCTGGGCCTTTCGGCAGCCGACGCGAAGCTCACGGCGGATAT
Organism: Chlorobaculum tepidum TLS; assembly: GCF_000006985.1. Lineage (NCBI taxonomy): Bacteria > Pseudomonadati > Chlorobiota > Chlorobiia > Chlorobiales > Chlorobiaceae > Chlorobaculum > Chlorobaculum tepidum. The sequence goes on along the minus strand of NC_002932.3, from coordinate 1,681,218 downwards.
CGCCGAGCACTCGGCGGTGGCGATGCTCGACGCCGAGTCGATCGGTTGCTTCGAGTCGATCTCCGAGAAGGAGGCTTTTGAGATCGAGTACTGGGATATGGAGCAGGCCAAGGTGCGCAAGAGCCATAACGGCGGCGAGTTCGCTGGCAAGGTGGCGCTCGTCACCGGCGGCGCGGGTGCCATCGGCCTTGCCACGGCGAAGGCGTTCAAGGCCAAAGGCGCGGAGATTGTCATCATGGATATCGATCCGGCCGCGCTCGAAAAGGCTGCGGCTGAACTCGGCTCCGGCACGCTCACGATTCCGTGCGACGTCACGAATGCCGCTGCGGTTCGCGAGGCGTTCGACACGGTCTGCCGCACCTTCGGCGGCCTCGACATCGTCGTCTCGAACGTCGGCGTCGCATGGCAGGGCAGAATTGGTGATGTCTCCGACGAGCTGCTCCGCAGGAGCTTTGAATTGAACTTCTTCTCGCACCAGACCGTTTCGCAGAACGCTGTCAGGATCATGCGCCGTCAGGGCATCGGTGGTGTGCTGCTTTACAACGTTTCCAAGCAGGCGGTCAATCCCGGTCCGGATTTTGGCCCGTACGGTCTGCCCAAAGCCGCGACGCTCTTTTTGCTCCGACAGTACGCGCTCGATCACGGGCGCGACGGTATCCGCGCCAACGGCGTCAACGCCGACCGCATTCGCAGCGGCCTGCTCACGCCGGAGATGATCAAGGCCCGTTCGGCGGCGCGCGGCCTTTCCGAAAGAGATTATATGGCCGGCAATCTGCTCGGCCTCGAAGTGTCGGCGGAGGATGTGGCGGATGCGTTCGTCCATCTGGCGCTCGAAACCAAGACGACCGGCTCGATCACCACGGTGGACGGAGGCAACATCGCCGCCGCGCTGCGGTAATCAATAGCGTAGCTTTTCATTTAAAACCATAACCGAACCAGGAGATCACACGATGGCGGAGTACGATAAGGACAAACAGGCGAAAGAGTATTACACCGACATTCCGGTCAATACCCACGGCTTTTTTCTTAAAGGCGCTCACTCGCTCGACTGGGGCATGAAGAACCGCCTTTCGAGGATTTTCCGTCCCGATACCGGCAAGACGGTGATGTTCGCCATCGACCACGGTTACTTCCAGGGGCCGACCACCGGCCTCGAACGCCCCGACGTGAACATCGTGCCGCTCATGAAGCACGCCGACGCCATCATGCTGACCCGCGGCATGCTGCGCACCACCGTGCCGCCGAGCCTCACCAAAGCGGTCGTCATGCGGTGCAGCGGCGGCCCGAGCATTCTCAAGGAGCTGTCGGACGAGGAGCTGGCCGTTGACATCGAGGACGCCATCCGCATGAACGTGGCCTGCATCACGCTTCAGGTCTTCATTGGCGGCGAGTACGAGACCCGTTCGATCCACAACATGACCAAACTGGTCGATATGGGCCTGCGCTATGGCATTCCGACGATGGCCGTGACCGCTGTCGGCAAGGACATGGTGCGCGACGCGAAGTACTTCCGCCTCGCCACCCGCATCTGCGCGGAACTTGGTGCTCAGATCGTCAAGACCTACTATGTGCCGGAAGATTTCGAGACCGTCATCGCCTCCTGCCCGGTGCCGATCGTAATGGCTGGCGGCAAGAAAATTCCCGAGCTCGACGCGCTGACCATGTCGTACAACGCTATTCAGGAGGGTGCGGCAGGTGTCGATATGGGCCGCAACATCTTCCAGAGCGACAATCCCGAAGAGATGATGCTCGCAGTCAACAAGATCGTTCACGAGGGATTCACCCCGAACGAAGCTTACGAGTACTTTAATACGCTCGTGGCCGCGAAGTGATTTCTGTGGCGGCGCTGTTCCGCCTTGATTGTCAACCGGGAGGCGGCTCCAGCCACCTCCCAAATTTTATAACTGTGCAGTGGCTGACCGGATCAAATTATGAATGCTGAAGACGTCAAAGGTTTTTTTGCTTCCAGGGAATCGCTCGACATGGAGCAATACCTCGTTCTCGACTACTACCTCGAATCTGTCGGGGATATAGAGACGGCGCTTGCCCATTTCTGCAGCGAGCAGTCAACTGCTCAGTGGAAGAGGGTCGGCGTCGATGAGGATTTCCGTTTGGTGCACGCCGCCAAGGTGATCGATTACGAGGTGATCGAGGAGCTTGAGCAGCTCAGCTATCCGGTCAAGCACTCCGAGACCGGCAAGATTCATGCCTGTCGCGTGACGATTGCTCATCCGCACTGCAATTTCGGGCCGAAGATTCCCAATCTTCTGACCGCCGTTTGCGGCGAGGGCACCTACTTCACGCCGGGCGTACCGGTGGTGAAGCTGATGGACATTCACTTTCCCGACACCTACCTCGCCGATTTCGAGGGGCCGAAGTTCGGCATCGAGGGGTTGCGCGACATTCTCAACGCTCACGGGCGTCCGATCTTCTTTGGGGTCGTCAAACCAAATATCGGTCTCAGTCCTGGGGAGTTTGCCGAGATCGCCTACCAGAGCTGGCTGGGCGGACTCGATATCGCCAAGGATGATGAGATGCTGGCCGATGTGACCTGGTCGAGCATCGAAGAGCGTGCGGCTCATCTCGGTAAGGCGCGGCGCAAGGCCGAAGCCGAGACCGGTGAACCCAAGATTTACCTGGCCAACATCACTGACGAGGTGGACAGCCTGATGGAGAAGCACGATGTTGCCGTACGCAACGGAGCCAATGCCTTGCTCATCAATGCGCTTCCGGTGGGACTGAGTGCCGTCCGGATGCTCAGCAACTACACGCAGGTGCCGCTGATCGGTCATTTTCCGTTCATTGCCTCGTTCAGCCGCATGGAAAAATATGGCATTCACTCCAAGGTGATGACCAAGTTGCAGCGCCTTGCCGGTCTCGACGCGGTGATCATGCCCGGCTTCGGCGATCGCATGATGACTCCCGAGGAGGAGGTGCTCGAAAACGTGATCGAGTGCACCAAACCGATGGGTCGCATCAAGCCGTGCCTTCCGGTGCCCGGCGGCAGCGATTCAGCGCTGACGCTTCAGACCGTGTATGAAAAGGTCGGCAACGTGGACTTTGGCTTTGTACCGGGGCGCGGCGTGTTCGGCCATCCGATGGGGCCGAAAGCTGGCGCCAAAAGCATCAGGCAGGCTTGGGAGGCTATCGAGCAGGGTATTTCAATTGAAACCTGGGCCGAGACCCATCCCGAACTCCAGGCCATGGTCGATCAAAGCTTGCTGAAGAAGCAGGACTGAAACGCGGCGCTGCCGGGGGCTGAAACGTGTCGTCATGAAACAGCTTGAGAACAGGGTCGCCGTTATCACCGGCTCGACCAAAGGCATCGGCAGGGCAATTGCCCGCGAGTTCGTCCGGCAGGGAGCCAAGGTGGTTATTACCTCCAGCCGTCAGGAGAATGTCGAAGCCGCCCTCCGCGAATATCCCAAAGATTTGGTTCATGGCCACGTCAGTGACGTGTCGTCATATGCCAGCGTCGAGTCGCTCGTCGATGCCGCCGTTCGGCGGTTCGGCGCGCTTGACTGCTTTATCAACAACGCCGGAATCTCCGACCCTTTCACCAGCGTCTGCGACAGCGATCCGGCGGTGTGGAGCCGCGTGATCGACACCAACCTCAAGGGTACCTACAATGGCAGCCGGGCCGCCGCCCGCTACTTCCTGTCGGTAGGCAGGCGCGGCAAAATTATCAATATGGCTGGATCGGGCACCGACAAAGGTTCGAACACCCCTTTTATTTCGGCCTACGGCTCGACCAAGGCGGCCATTGCTCGCTTCACCTTTGCCATGGCTGAAGAGTACCGCAACGCCGGTCTTTCGATCATGCTGCTCCATCCAGGCCTGGTCAGGACAGAGATCAATCATCCGGAGCGGACGACGCCCGAACTGCAAAAGCAGCTCAAAACCTTCAATATCATTCTCGACATCTTCGCACAAAGCCCCGATCTGGCCGTGCGATATGCTGTCAAAATGGCATCTTCGTGGAGCGACGGCAAGACGGGACTCTATCTCTCCGCGCTTGACGGAAAACGCAAGAAGATGATGCTTCTGAGCTATCCGTTTCGTAAACTGTTCAACAGAATCGACCGGCAAACTTATTAATCACGACAGCCATGCGCAAGACGACCGGAACTCTTTTCGTGCTTCTTACACTTGTGACGCTCATTTTGCAGGGATGCTACAGCTTTTCTGGCGGAGCGCTTCCCCCGCATTTGCACACGGTCGCCGTGCCGCTGTTCGATGACACCACACAGGCCGGTATTGCGGAGTTCAGGGAGGGCATTACCCGAAGTCTCATCAACAAGATCGAATCGCAGAGTACGCTTTCGATCGAGCCAGATCCATCACGCGCCGATGCGGTGCTGAAGGGCGCAATCGTCTCCTACAGCGACGAACCAAGCCAGCTCGGCAGCGCTACGGAGCGAGCAGTGACCAACCGGATCACCATTGTGCTGCAAGCTGATTTCGACGACCAAGTCAAAAACAGCAAGCTCTTCTCGCAAACCTTCGTCGGCTTCGCCGATTACCAGACCGGAAATTACACCGCTCAGCAAACCGCTATCCAGAGCGCCTACAACATGGCCTTAGACGACCTGTTCAATCAGATGATCTCGAACTGGTGAGAAGAGCATTATGAATTATGAATGCTGAATGATGAATTGAAGAGGGGGTGGCGGGTTTTTGCCAGATCGGTCGGATCAGTCCGATTCGTCTGATCTGACCAATCTGAAAAACCGGCTTTACTTTTTCTTTGCCTCGACCTGGCTTTTGAGCCAAGTGACTGCAAGGTCTTTGGCGGCGTGCAGGAGTTCCACGCCGATGGCTCCCACGGCGACTCCGATTTGCGAGGGCTGTTTTTGCTGGGGAGCATGAGCTGCCTGAGGCGCGCTCTCTGCCGAAGGTTGAATGGCTGCGGCGCGAGGTTTTCTGCCGAAGAGCGACCGGATCACGCGGCCCGCAACAATGCCGGTAACGAAGGAGGCTCCGGCTGCCTCCACCGGGTGCCGCTTGAGCATCTCCATCGGTGACAGCTCCGCCTGCAAATCCTCTTTCAACTGCCGGGTTCGTTTCCTGATCTGTTCCCCGCGTTCGTTTATCGTCTGTTCCAGCTCGTCGATTCTCGACTGGATGTTTTTGATCGGGTCATTTGCTTTAGTCATTGGCGGAGAGAAGAATTTTATGGATGAAGTTCTTCAGCGCATTCGGCTTGACTTTGGTAAAGAATGCAAAAGTCAGGATAAATACCATGCTTACAAGGAGATAACCAAGCCAGACGTGGCCGAAGAGTTCGCCAAAAAGCAGGGCGATGGTGGTGATCAGGTAGGCCACGCCAATCATGAGCACGACGAGCAGCAGCACGAAAGCGCTGACCAGCGCCACCTTTTCGGTCAGTTCTATTTTGAATAGCTCAAGTTTGGCGTCGATGATCGCCTTCAGGTCATCGATGGTTGAACTCACCGTGCTGTCGATCAGTCCGGGAATGCCTTTTCTTTGGCGCTCCCGCTCCTCTTTACGGTTAACGTTGGTAGGCTCCTGTTTCATCCGGCTCATGCGATCATAGGTTTCCTGTTATTTCCTTTTCAGCAGAAAGCCAAGAAACATGCCGGCGCCGAGGGCGTAGAAGAACGAGTTCACCGGATTTTCCGTGATATAATCGCGAGCCTTGTCGCGAGCGTCAAGCATTTTTTCCCAGGTTTCGCTCTCCTTGAATTCGCTGAAAGCTTCCGAAACTTTCTGGCTGATCTTCCTGAACGGCTCAGGAATTTCATCATGAACAGCAGGGCCAGTTTTGGGCTGCTCCTGGGAAGTATCGTTGACCGGTATCTGATGTTCCATGGTAGTGGATGGAATAATAGGTTTGCGGGCTGATTACTGCTTGAATATAAAAAAATAACGGAAGAGGAAGGCGGAGCCGGGGACAAGATCAGACATATCCAGCCGATCGGTCGGATAGGCAAGCCGGGCCGCCGCTCAGAACAACATCCGCCCGCCGTCCACGTTGATCACCTGGCCGGTGATGTATTCGGTTTCCATCAGGAACCGGATTGCCATGACGATGTCCATCGGGTCGCCGAGGCGCTCCAGCGGGATTTTGCCGACAAGGTCGGCTTCCGGCTCCTCGTCGCGCCCGGAGTAGGCCGAGATGGTGCCCGGCGCAATGGAGTTGACAAGAATTTTTGGAGCCATTTCCTTGGCGAAAATTCTCGTGAGGTGCTGGATGCCCGACTTCGAGACCGTGTACGGCGCGTAGTTGCGCCAAACGAGATTTGCTGAAATATCGGTCATCGTGATGATGCGTGAGACGAACGGCTGTTTCAGCATGATCCGCGAAGCCTGTTGCATCGTGAAGAATGCACCTTTGAGATTGGTATCGACGAGGCTGTCCCATTCCGGTTCGGTCACGTCGAGCAGGGGAGTGCGGAAAAAGTTTGAGGCGCTTGTGATGAGCAGGTCGAGGCGGTTGAAGTGCTCGCTGAAGATCGCGAATGCCTTTTCGATCTCGGCGATGTTCGAAACGTCGCACCGCACCATCTGCGATTCTGGGCTGACCCAGCGGATTTTTTCAAGCGTTTCCTTTGCCTTCTTCTCCGAGTGCTGCCAGGTGAAAAAGATTGAATAGCCCTGCCCGGCGATAGCGAGTGCGATTTCACTTCCGAGCTTGCCAGAAGCTCCGGTCATGAAGCACACCTTTTTTCCTGAAACGCTCATGGTGGTAAAAGCTGGTTGAGATGGCGTTTTCTTCAAGGTAATAAAAAATATGCCCTATAAATCCTATAGGACTTGTAGGGCATAGAGGAGAAGGATTGGGAGCGCGCAGCCCGATTGCTCAATCCACGCCGATGATTACGCTCGATGCCTTGAAGATGGCGCAGGCGTGGCTGCCTTCGGCGAAGCCGAGCTTCTCGGCGCTGCCGTGGGTGATGACCGCCGACAGCACCTCGCCGACGCCGATCTCCAGATCGACCTCGCAGCTCACCGGCCCGTCGATCACGCGGGTCACGGTGCCGCAAAGGATGTTCCGGGCGCTCATTTTCGCGTCGTGCAGATTGGTGCCGAGAATGACCGTGCTCGCCTTGATGATGGCGCTGGCCGCCATACCCTCTTGCAAGCCGAGCCTTTCGACAGCTCCGATGGTGACGATCGATACAATCGGAGTGCCGCTGGCGAGCGTGATGGTCACTTCGGCGTTGACCGCGCCCTTGACGATCGACGAGATGGAGCCTTTGAAGATGTTGCGTGCACTGATGTTCATGGTGTTACTCCTGATAGGGATTGGTGGAGCTAAGCGTTGTTGAGATGATGCATTGAAAGCTGCATGGCGTATCCTGCGGCGGTGAACCGAATTTTCTCGTTTCCGGGCCGGTTCTTGTCAAGCGTCTGGATGCGCGAATACATGGGGTCAAATCGATCTGTTGGCTCTGTTATAACGCACTGCTTAAAATAATGAAATTTTTCTTTTACGGCAATGGATGAGATTAAGAAACCTTAATTTTTTAATAAGAAAAGCTGTTTTCTGTAAATTTATATACCAATAGGTAGGAATTGTTTGAATAATGGTGAAGATGTCGCAAATTCTGACAAGAAAAGTACTTCACCTCTTTTTTTGTCAGGCGTTATATTTTTTAGGAAATAATGAAAGCCGTAAAGTGATTCATCAGATGGCGGAGCATGGAGAAAACAGGGTTCTGATTGTCGGCGCGGGGCCGGGCGATCCGGAGCTGCTGACGGTGCGCGGCGCGGCGGCCATCCGCGAGGCCGATGTCATTCTCTACGACTGCGGGACGGTCGAGCCGGTACTCGCGCTGGCATCCGAACGCGCCGCGATTGTTCGCGTGGATCGTTCGCCATATGAAACCGGCGAGGGGCGTCGCGAACAGACGCCGATGATCGTGGTGATTCGGGAGTATCGTGATCGTGGCTTGCGCGTCGTGCGGCTGAAAACCGGCGATCCGTCGCTGTTCGGCGGCGAAGTTGATGAGGGCGACGTGCTCACGCGGCTCGGCATTCCGTGGGCCGCTATTCCCGGCATCTGTGCCGGAGCGGCGGCGGCGAGCGCCTACGCCCTGCCGATCAGCCGCAAGTTCGAGAGCGACGCCGTGCTCAACCTCATCGCCGCCGCGATCACCGACGACTTCGCGCTCATCCGCGATGCCGCACACTTGCTCGGCCATGGCGCGACGGTCGTGCTCTACATGGCGACGGCGAATCTGCCGGGTATCCTCCGGACTTTTCGTGAAGCGGGCGTGCCTGATGCAATGCCGGTCGTGGCGGTGAGCAAGGCCGGATGGCCGGATGAGGCGTTTGCGCGGACGACTCTTGGCGAGCTAACGGCGGCTGGTTGTTCGATCGCCCTGCCGGAGCCGGTGGTGTACCATATCGGGCGGTACGTGAGAGTTCGGAACGTTCCTGCGGGATCGCAAGAGTTTTTTGTCAAGGCCCCCGAAAACGCCGGGTAGCCCCTTTTTTTGTACAGCATTATATATTAAGAGTTATAACGAAATCAACCATATCCATGAAGAAAGCAGTATTGATGGTGTTGCTGCTGGCCGCGGTCAGGCCGGCAATTGCAGCCGAAACCATTGCATCGAGCGACCAGAGCGCCACGCCGGTTTTCACGGCGGGCGAGATCGTCGTCACGGGCAAGAGTGCCAACTCCTCCGAAACGGTTCCCGCCGCCGAGATGGAAATGCTCGACAAGCAGAATCTCTCCGAAGCCGCCGATCTTCTGCCGGGCGTCACGATCAGTAATGTCGGCGGGCGCAATGAAGGGATGATCTACGTGCGCGGCTTCGACATGCGCCAGGTGCCGCTCTACCTCGACGGCGTTCCGCTCTACGTGCCGTACGACGGCTATGTCGATCCGAACCGCTTTTTGACGATGAACCTGTCGGAAGTCAGCGTTTCCAAAGGCTTCACCTCGGTGCTGTACGGCCCGAACACGCTTGGCGGCGCGATCAACATGGTCAGCCGCAAGCCGGAAAAAAAGCTTGAAGGCAACGTTAGCGCTGGCGGATCGATGGGCAACGACGAGATCGACGCCGGATTTGAAAGCGTCAACATCGGCTCGAATCAGGGCAAGTGGTACGTGCAGGCCGGGCTTTCCGTGCTGAGTCGCGACTTCATGCCACTCTCCTCCTCGTTTGAACCTGTCGCGAACGAAGACGGCGGCGAGCGTGGCAACTCCGATACCCGTGACCGGAACGCCACGATCAAAATCGGTTACACACCCAACAGCACGGACGAGTACTCCATCACCCTCAACAGCCAGCACTCGGTCAAGGGCGTGCCGCTTTATACCGGATCGAATCCGAACAACAAGAGCCGCTTCTGGCGCTTCACCAACTGGGACAAAACCAGCCTGTACTACATCGGCCGCACCAGCCTCGGCGAGAAGAGCTACCTGAAAACGCGGGCCTATTTCGATAATTATTACAACACGCTCGAAAGCTACGATGACGCTACCTACACCACTCAGCATAGCAATAAAGCTTTTTCGAGCCGCTATGATGACCACACGGTCGGCGGTTCGGTGGAGTTCGGCACCAGCATCGCGCAGAGCGACATCCTCAAAGTCGCGCTGCACGACAAGTACGACATGCACAACGAAATCGGTAACACCGGCGAGGAGCCGCTGAAGTTCGCGGACAACACCTTCTCGATTGCCGTCGAGAACACCTGGAATGCCTCGAAAAATCTCACGCTCATCGCCGGTGTCCGTCAGGATTTCCGCTCCACCATCGAGGCGCAGGAGTTCACCGACAACACTCATACGGCCATCCATTCGTTCGATCTCGAAGACAACCGGGCAGCCAACGCGCAGCTCGCCATGGTCGGGCATCTGGACGCCTGCAACACGCTGACCAGCTATGTGGCGCGGACGACGCGCTTTCCCACGCTGAAGGATCGCTACTCCTACCGGATGGGCAGGGCGATTGCCAACCCCGGCCTCGATCCTGAACAGAGCCTGAACTACGGTCTCGATTACGCTTTTACACCCTCCGGAAAATTTTCGCTTCACGCGTCGGTTTACCGGAGCAAGCTCGACGACACCATCCAGCAGGTCAACAATGTCGCCTATGATACGGCGACCAGCACCTGGCTCTGGCAGATGCAGAATACCGGCAAGTCAACCTTCACCGGCTTCGAATATTCAATGGACTGGCAGCCGGAAGCGTGGCTGAAAGCGCATGTGGCCTACAGTTACATCGACCGGCAGAACGACAGCAATCCCGATCTGGTCTTTACCGATGTGCCGAAGCACAAGCTCAATGGCTCCGTGCAGTTCCTGTTGAACAAGGAGACCTGGGTGCTTGTCGAGAGCGAATACAACACGAAGCGTTACAGCACCAGCGACGGGAAGTACACGGCATCGCCTTATGGCCTCCTGAATCTGCACATAAACGCCGGGCTGACCGACGCGCTCTCGCTTCATGCGGCGGTCAACAATCTCTTCGACCGCAACTACGAGGTCGCGGAGGGGTATCCGGAAGCCGGGCGCGAGTATATCGCGTCGATGAATTACGCATTCTGAGCAGCTCGATGAAAGGAGTACCGCTGATTCTCGTCTGCCTCTTCGCGCTTGGCGGCGCGAGCCTGCTCTCGCTCGGCGTGGGGCGCTATCCTGTCTCGCCGCTCGCGATTCTTTCGTGGCTCCTGACAGGCAGGAGCGCCGACTCGAACCTTCCGGTGGTGCTGCTCAACATCCGCCTGCCGCGGCTGATTGCTGCCATCGCGGCCGGAGGAGCGCTGTCGCTCTCCGGCGCGGCGTATCAGGGGCTGTTCCGCAATCCGATGGTGAGTCCCGACATTCTCGGCGTCTCGTCCGGCTCCGGTTTCGGCGCGGCGCTGGGGATTCTCTTTTCGCTGCCGGTGGCCGCCGTGCAGGCGCTGTCGCTGGCGGGCGGCATCACCGCCGTGTTCGCCGCAGTGCTGGTCAGCCGCGCCATCGGGCGAAACGGCGATTCGGTGCTGGTACTCGTGCTGTCGGGCATCGTGATCTCGTCGCTCTTCGGGGCCCTGCTCTCGCTGCTCAAGTACATCGCCGATCCGCTCGACAAGCTGCCCGCCATCACCTACTGGCTCATGGGCAGCTTCGCCGACATCCGCACGGGCGAACTTGGCGCAGCGGTGGCGATGGTGTTCGCGGGCGCGATTCCGCTGCTGCTCGTGAGCTGGCGGCTGAACGTGCTCTCGTTCGGCGAGGAGGAGGCCCGCTCGCTCGGCCTGCACACCGAACGGATGCGCGTCGCCGTGATCCTCTCGGCGACGCTCGTGACGGCGAGCATGATTTCCATCTGCGGCATCATCGGCTGGGTCGGCCTCGTCGTGCCGCACATCTCGCGGTTTCTCGGCGGAGCGAACCACCGGCGGCTCATGCCGGTCTCGTTCCTCGTCGGCGCGGCCTTCATGGTGGCGGTCGATACGGTCGCCCGCTCGGCGGCGTCGGTGGAGATTCCGGTCGGCATCATCACGGCGGTGCTTGGTGCGCCCTTTTTCATCTGGATCATGAAACGCTCATCGCTACGCGCATGGTGAAGCTCAAGGAACAGTCGATTGCCCTGCGGAACGCCGGACTTGGCTACAACGGCAGGGCGATTCTGAACAATGTCGATCTGGAGATTGAGCCGGGCGAAATCATCTGCCTGCTCGGCCAGAACGGCGCGGGCAAAACCACGCTGTTCAGGACGATGCTCGGCTTCATCGCTCCGGTTAATGGCTCGGTGACGCTTGCGGGTCGCGAAGTCTCTCGCCTTTCGCCGACGGAGATTGCGCGTATCGTCTCCTACGTGCCGCAATCCTACGCCATGCCGTTCGCCTATCCGGTAAGTGATGTGGTGCTTTTCGGCCGGAGCGCGCATCTCGGCCTCTTCGCCTCGCCGGGAGCGCGTGATCGCCGGATTGCGGCGGAGTGCCTCGAACTGCTCGAAATCGGTCATCTCGCCAGTCGCCCGTTCAACGAGTTGAGCGGCGGCGAGCGGCAGATGGTCGTCATTGCGCGGGCGCTGGCGCAGGAGGCGCGGTTCATGATTCTCGACGAACCGGCCTCGAACCTCGACTACGGCAACCAGGTGCGGCTGCTCCGCAAAGTCAGGGCGCTTGCCGGGCGCGGCATCGGCATTCTGATGGCGACGCACCACCCCGACCACGCCTTCATGGCGGCCTCGCGCGTGGCGGTGCTTTCCGGCGGCAAGCTGAGCCACGACGGCCCGCCCGAAGCGACGCTCACCCCGGATACGCTGCGGAGCATCTACGGCGTCGAGGTGCAGGTGTTCGACACCCCGCAAAACGGCCACGCCAGCCGAAGGGTCTGCGCTCCGGTGGTGGAGTAGGGGGGAGGGATTGGGCTAAAGCCCTTACTTACTATGCGTTATCTGCATACCCCGGACTGAAGTCCGGGGCAATTGTCAAGAGTTTGAAAGGGCAGAGCAAAAAACAGGAGGAGGCGGATGACTTTGGAAAAGTGAGTTTTCCAAAATTGCCTTGTCCCGAATGCTTTCGGGACGGGGTTCAAGGCACAAAAAAATCATGGGCTTCAGCCCAAAATCTTGCTCGACAACCTTCGCGAGTCGTTGTTGTTAGAGCAATAACAAAACGCTATAAAACAATGAGTTACACTATGAATGCGGCGGAGTTCAACGAGAAGATCATGAAGGGCCATTTCCGCAAAATCTATCCGGTCATCGCCGCGCAGATCGTCGAGCGGACGGGCGTGCGTTCCGGGCGCTGCGTCGATCTCGGCGGCGGGCCGGGGATGCTCGGCGTCTGTCTGGCTAAAATCACCTCGCTGACTGTGACGGTGGTCGATCTCATGCCGGAGTGCGTCGAGCTGGCCCGCGAGAACAGTGCCGAAGCGGGCGTCGCCGAGCGCGTTGATGTCGTGCAGGGGGTGGCCGAAGCGTTGCCGTTCGATGACGCATCGATCGATCTGGTAGTGAGCCGGGGTTCGATCTTTTTCTGGGAGGATCAGCAAAAAGGGCTTGCCGAGGTGTATCGCGTCCTGCGGCCCGGCGGCTGGGCGTGGATCGGCGGTGGCTTCGGCACGGCGGAGCTGCTGCGCGAAATCGAGGCAGCCAAAGCCGACGATCCCGAGTGGAACCGCAAGCGCAGGGAGCGTATGACGCAGAATCCGCCCGAGCACTTCAGAGCGATACTCGAACGGCTCGGCATCGATGGCGTCGTGGAGCATCAGGAGGCCGGAACCTGGATCATTTTCCGCAAACCTGCGGAGGTGGAAGCATGAGAGCCGCATCGACTCGCACCCTCCTCTGGCTTCTGCCGTTCTTCCTGCTGTTGCTGGCAGCCTGCCAGCCGTCCGGCGGCAAGAAGCCCGATGCGGCGACGCGCGAGGTGGTCGATATGGCCGGGCGGCGCATGACGGTTCCCGTCACCATCGATCGGGCCTACGCAACGCGACCCGGCAGCGTGACGCTCTACGCCGTCGCGCCCGACCTGATGGTGAACCGCTCGCTCTGGATGACCGACGGCGCGGAACGCTTCATGAGTCCCGCGTATCTCAAACTGCCGTTCTCGGATGGTTCAGCCGAGGAGATCGTCAAGCTTCATCCCGACGTCATCATCTCCTACTTTGCGATCAATCCGCAAAGCATCGACCAGGCCGACCGGCTCAGTCAGCGAACCGGCATTCCGGTCTTCATGGTCGATATGGAGATGAAGCGCTACCCCGAAGCGTTCGCGGCGATGGGCGAGCTGCTCGGCAGGCAGGAGCAGGCGGCGAAGATGACGGCATACATCGAAAAGTGGCTGCTGCCGGTGTTCGCCAAAGCTGCCCAGATTCCCGTCAGCCAGCGGAAGCGAGTCTATTACGCCGAAGGCAATCGTGGCCTGAACACCGATCCATCGGGATCGTTCCACAGTCAGATCATCGATCTGGTCGGCGCGACCAACGTCGCCCAGGTCAACCGGCTCTCCGGCAAGGGGATGAGCGCCGTGTCGATGGAGCAGGTCTTGCAATGGAATCCCGACGAGGTGATCGTCTGGACGGGCATGGGGCCGTCGATGACCACCTATCGCGCCATCGCCGCCGATCCGCTCTGGCAGCGGGTTCCCGCCGTCCGCAAGGGGCGCATCCACCAGATTCCGTTTCTCCCCTTCGGCTGGTTTGACCGCCCGCCGGGCACGAACCGGATTCTCGGAGCGCTCTGGCTCGCCCAATTGGTTTATCCCGAGGTCTATCACATCGATCTCGAAACTGCTACCAGAGAGTACTTCACCATTTTCTTTCACCGCGACCTGACCGACGCCGAGCTGCGCGAGGTGTTGCACCCTTTCGCCTTCACGGATGTCGCGCCGGTACAGAGCGCAAAATCAAAACCGGGACATGATGAAACCAGTCGATAAGATGGACAAGGACGGCAACGTCCTCGCGGTGTGCAGCCAGCCGCCGCTGCACCGCCGAACCACGGGCAACGGCGTGCCGCTCATCAAAAAGGGGGCGATCAACTTCTACATGAACATGCCCTGCCCGCTCAAGGTGGCCTGCAAGATGGCCATCGGCGAATTCGCGGCGCTCTACAACGCCTCGCACGAAACGCCGATCTACTCGCCGATGCTGCTCGATGGCGACACCAAAGGGATCGAGGGCGAACTGAAAGCGGCGATGAGCGAGGATGAATTGCCCGAGGTGCTCGTAGCTTCCGGCCTGCACACGGTGATGGCGAAGGGGTTCCGCGAGCGCTTCATCGAGAGCGGGATTTACGAGGGCGTGACGAGCCAGGCGGCGCTCGCGCGGATGCCGGAGTCGTACCGCAAGCTGGTGACGGAGCACAACATCGGCCTGTTCAGCACCGGCTTCTGGAGCGTGGTGTGCGACCTGTCGCTCGAAACCATCGTGCCCTACCCGAGGCGCTGGACGGATCTGGTCGATCCGCTCTACAAAGACCTCATCACGGTGCATGGCTACAACGGCAAGGCGAGCATCGCCGCGCTTTTGCTGCTTCTCCGGGAGCAGCTCGGCAGCCGCGCCGTGACCGACTTCGCGGGCAACATCCGCAACATCTGGCACTTCGCCGAAATCCTCAAGCGCATCGATTCAGCGGAGCCGCGCCGCACGCTTTTCAACCTGCTGCCGAACGCCGCCACGGTGCAGATGCCGTCGAAGAAGCGGGCGGCGATCCTCGAATTCGAGGACGGCCCGGTGCTCGCCCCGATGCTCATGTACGTCAAGCGCTCGCGGAAGGAGGAGTGCCAGCCGCTCGTGAACTTCATGCACAGCAACGTCATCCGGCAAGCGCTGCGCCGTGGCGATTTTCACCTTGCCGACGAGTTCGACTGGACGCAGCCCTTCAGCTTCCCGTCATGGGAGTTCCTGCTCCAAAACGACTACGAAACCCTGAGCGCCGCGCTCGATGTCGAGTTGAAGAAAGGGCTGCGGGAGGATGTGTCCAGCTCGTGATAGCTCGTTATAGGTCATATAACTCATTCAGGAGAAAGAAGTTGCTTCAAACCATTTTTCATTTCGGCTTCAAGAGAATCACCATCACACCATGAAACTTGTTACCATATCCGGCCCTCCGTCTTCCGGCAAGACCGCCGTGCTTGCCGGAGTCATTCGCGCCATGATGGCCTCCGGGCTTAAGGTCGGGGCGCTCAAGTATGACTGTCTCGCCACCAATGACGACGACGTGTTTCGCGCCATTGGCGTGCCTGTCCAGACCGGGCTGTCGGGTAATCTCTGCCCCGACCACTACTTCGTGAGCAATATCGAGGAGTGTCTCGACTGGGGCATTCGCGAAGGCTTCGATTTTCTGCTCTCCGAGAGCGCGGGCCTCTGCAACCGCTGTGCGCCGCATATTAAGGGAGTGCTCGCCGTCTGCGTCATCGACAACCTCATGGGCGCGACCACGCCGAAAAAGATCGGGCCAATGCTCAAGTATGCCGACATCGTGGTCATTACGAAAGGCGATATCGTCTCGCAGGCCGAACGTGAGGTGTTCGCCTTTCAGGTGCGCCGCGCCAATCCGCGCGCCAAAATCATGCACGTCAACGGCATTACCGGGCAGGGCGCGGGCGAACTCGCATCGCAATTCCTGCTTGCCCCCGAAACCACCTGCCTCGACGGATCGCGCCTGCGCTTCTCCATGCCAGCAGCGCTTTGCTCCTATTGCCTCGGCGAAACGAGGATCGGCATGGAGTTTCAGCTCGGTAACGTCAAAAAAATCAAAATGAGCGAGGAGCCTGCCCGATGAAGTTGCTTGAACGAACCATTGCGGAAATTTACGAAGAGATTCCCGAGGTGTCGATGTTTCTTGGCGACTACGGCCTCGACCCGCTCGAACGCGGCATTCCGCTCGGCCACTGGCTCGAATCGTTGCCCGAGGAGATATACGAAGACATCGGCATCGATCGCGAGGGGCTGGTGGAGAATCTCGAAGAGTACCTTCGCCAGCTCGAGATGATGCAACTCGGCAAGCTCCCGCCGGTCGGCGACATCACCATCATCGGCGGCCACGACAAGAGCGGCACGCCTGAAGAGGTGCGCTTGACGCTCACGCGCGGCTCGGTGACGAGCATCGTTGGCCCGACCGGCTCGGGCAAGAGCCGCCTGCTTGCCGACATCGAATGGATGGCGCAGAACGACACGCCGACAGGTCGCCGGATTCTCGTCAACGGCGAGCTGCCCGACACCGATCTGCGCTTCTCGCTCGAATACAAGCTGGTGGCGCAGCTTTCGCAGAACATGAACTTCGTCATGGACACTACGGTTGCCGAGTTCGTCGCCATGCACGCCGAGAGCCGCATGGTGGAGCGTGTCGAGGAGGTGGTGCGCGAGATCGTCACGCAGGCAAACCTGCTGGCGGGCGAGCCTTTTGAGGCTACGACGCCCGTTACCTCACTCTCCGGTGGCCAGTCGAGGGCGCTGATGATCGCCGACACCGCCTTCCTCAGCTCCTCGCCTGTCGTCTTGATCGACGAAATCGAGAATGCAGGCATCGATCGCAAAAAAGCGCTCTCACTCCTGGTCCGGAAAGAGAAGATCGTGCTCATGGCCACCCACGACCCGATTCTGGCGCTGATGGCCGAGCGTCGTCTGGTCATCAGAAACGGCGGCATCCTCAAGGTGATCACGACGACACCGAAGGAAAAAGAGAACCTCGAAAAGCTCGAAGCCCTCGACAACCGCCTTCTCGCGCTTCGCACAAGGCTCCGCAGTGGCGAGCTGATCGAAGACGCGGGGTAATCCCTCGTGTACCGATGATTTGTCGTGAATGCCGATCAGACTCATTTTTTATCCATCGTTATAACTGTAAAAACATATCGTTCATGAATGTACTGAATTCCCGATCCTGCCGGATACTTATGGTGGCGGCTATCATCGGTTCCGCAAGCTCGCAGGCTTGGGCCGCTGATACCGTTCCAGGCTGGACGGCTGACGAAATTGTCATTACTGCTACCCGAACTGAAAACCCTGTCTCCAAACTGCCAATGGCCGTCGAGGTGATCACCCGGCAGGAGATTGAAGAGAGCGGCTCCCTGAATCTTGCCGACGTGCTTGCGGAGGCGGAGGATGTCAATGCTCTCGAACCGGTGAACGGACGGCTTGGCGTGGCAAAATTACGCGGCCTTGGTAGCAGCCTGACGCTGGTGCTCATCGATGGCTACCGGTTGCAGTCCGGGTTTCAGGGCTACTCCGACCTGCGTGAAATTCCGGCCGGTATGATCGAGCGCATCGAAATCGTCAGGGGTTCCGGCTCGGCGCTCTACGGCAGCGATGCGGTGGGCGGCGTCATCAACATCATCACCCGCAAGCCGACGAAGGATTTGCATGGTGGCCTGTCAATTTCCGGGGGCGAGAGCCGCGCCGGAGAGGCGGGCACTGTCGAGACCGATGGTTGGGTGAGCGGTTCGGCGGGCAAGCTCGGCTTCGCGGTGGCTGGGACCTATTACGATCGTGACCGTTACGACCGCGACCAGTCCGACCTCATGACCGATGGCGACGACCGTCGCATCGCCTCCGGATCGGCCTCGCTGACCTGCGACCTGACGCCGGGTGTGAAACTGACCGGCGGTATCGTCTATGCCGACAACTCGCTCGATGGCATCCGTACGCAAAACTCGGGTGATTTCGACCGCTGGGTGGATAGCGACCGCCTGCTTGTGCATGCCGGAGCGGAAATAAAAACAGGCGAAGAGTCGAACCTTTCGTTGAAGGTTGCCCGCAGCACCTACGACTGGCGGTCAGACATGGACAATCACGACGGCGTGCCGACCGTCACCAGCGCAACAGCATCCGGCACCACGACGACCACTGAAACGACGATGGCCAGCCGCACGAAGGTGTCGCAGGATTACGACCAGTTCGATGCTCGCTGGACGGGGCGCATCGCCGAAGTCCATCGCCTGACTACCGGAGTTGAATATCGTACCGAGACGCGCACGGATTCGGGCAGCACCGTCACGACAAAGGTGGTCACCAAAACCGGATTGGTCAACAGCGGGCCGACAACGATGGTGGCGACAGACAAGACGGATATTTCGCACGATGTCGATAATCTCGGCCTCTACCTCCAGGACGAGTTCACCGGCTTGAAGCCGCTGACGATCATCGCCGGTGTGCGGTACGACGACCATTCCGATTTCGGTTCGGAGTACAGCCCCAAGGTTGCGGTGCTTTTGCCCGTCGATTCGCATCTCAAACTGCGGGCTTCATACGGCGAGGGCTTTCGTGCGCCATCGATTTACGAACTCTACACCGGTTCGCTGACGACCAGAAGAAGCATCGTCCTGTCGAATCCCGATCTCAAAGCTGAACGCTCGAAGACTTGGGAGGTTGGCGCTGACTTTTCACGGGGTGGTTTCAACGCAGGTGTGACCGCTTTTCGCAACGAGGTCAGGAACATGATTTCGCTGGTGCTGGCCGATGACACCACCACGCCCGACACCTACCAGTACCAGAACCTCTCGAAAGCGATGACGCGCGGCATCGAAATCAGCGCATCGCTCGCGCTGCCGCACGGCTTCACGCTCTCCGACCGGGTCAGCTTTCTCGATACGGAGAACCTCGATACCGGCGAAGCGCTGTTCTTCGCGCCCGATGTCGCCAATGTTCTCCGGCTCGATTACGCCAATAGCCGGTTCGGCCTGAAAGGCAACGTCAGAGTTGTCTCCACCGGCACGCAGTACAGCTCGGCGGATGAGAAGATTTCCGGCTACACGCTCGTGAACTGCTACCTCTCCAAATCGGTCTCGAAACACGCCGAGTTGTTCGCCGGAGTCGATAACCTCTTCAACGACGACGCCAATACCGGATATGGCAACAACGAAGGCGCGGGCGCAATGGGTACCTATTTCTATGGTGGTTTGAATTTCAAACTGTAATTGATGACGACAATGAAAAACATCCGGAAGGCATGTTCATCTCTTCTGATGCTGGTTGTGCTTTTCTCCTTCTGTGGCTTGCAGGCAGAACCTGCGCAATCTGGCCCCGGCGAGGTGAAGGTTTTTGGGCTGGTGGAGCATCCGCTGACGCTTACCGTCGAATCGCTTCGGAGGATGAAGCCTGTCGAGAAAGGCGCGACGGCGATTGTTTGCGATTCCGGCCAGACGAAGCAGACAATGAGGAGCTTCAAGGGGGTGCTGCTTCGCGACATTCTCGATTCGACCAAAGTGGTGATGCCAAATCCGCGCGAGCGCGGCGAGTACTACGCGCTCGTCCGCTCGTTGGATGGTTACAACGTCATCTTCACGATGAACGAGCTTCGCTACGGCGTTGCAGGCGATGGCGCGTGGCTGGTATTCGAGGAGAATGGCAAGCCGGTCGAAACGGGCGGCCCGTTCGTCATCTTTTGCGACAACGACCGGGCCAACGGCCCGCGCCACGTGAAGATGGTCGAAAGCATCGAGGTCTCGAAAGTCAACGCCGCGCCGTAAAACGGGCGCTTATTTTTCACTCTTTCGTGAGGATTTCCGGAGGAGTGGACTGATTGTGAGGTGCGAAAAACTTTGGCTTTCCGATAGTGAAATTGAATACAAGAGAGAGTTTTTCCAGTAAATTATACGGTTAGTGTTGTATAGTGTTTGCAGTTCCTCTCATAACTAGTTCACAACGGGAGAGCGTTATGTCATTGATTACGGTCGATCTGCTGAAAGTGGCATTGCCTGACTGCAAGAAGCCGGAGGAGTGGGTTGCGGCGTTGATTCCTGCGTTAGAAAAATATGCCATTAACAGCGAAGCGCGCGTGGCGTCGTTTCTGACTCAATACCGGGCATGAGTCAAATCACCTGAACGTGCTCGAAGAGAAGCTTTCCTACTCTGCGGCTCGCTTGATGAAGGTGTGGCCGAAACGATTTCCCACCCTCGCCATAGCCGAGAAGTATGAACGAAATCCGGAAAAGCTCGCGAATTATGTGTATGCAAACAGAATCGGCAATGGCCCGGAGTCGTCCGGCGATGGCTACCGGTTCCGGGGGCGCGGCCTGATTCAGCTTACCGGGCGCTCGAATTACGAGTCTGCCTCGAAAGCGCTTGGCATAGATTTACTGAACCATCCCGATCAGCTGACCGAACCGGCGGTTGCCGCGATGTCCGCCGCGTGGTTCTGGGCGTCACACGGCCTTAATGAGCTTGCCGATGATCGCACGGGCGATAACGATCTCGAAGATTTCACCACGATCACCAAAATAATCAATGGCGGCACGGTCGGTCTTCAGGAGCGCTTCAAACTGTTCAAAGCTGCGGAAACCGCGTTGATCGCCTGATATTTTTGGGTGAAGGAAAAGGCGGGGAAAAAGGGAGCAGGTCTGGCTTGTTTAATGTTGACGCTCTCAGAGCAAACAAGTCAGACCTGATCTCGGAGGTGCTGAAAAATTCAGACGTTACGCCATTATGTCCATCCTTTTGCGAGTGTGCCGTGCATGGCCGAGCATCAGCAGCGAGCCGACTCCGACAAGCGCCAGCGTACCGGGTTCTGGAACGGCTTCAACGGTGCCGTTAAAGGTGTAGTCGTTGACGCTGAAGGTGCCATTTCCACTTCCAGAATCATAACCATAAAGGCGAAACTCAATAGGGTTTGTCAGATGTTGGAACTGCGGAGCGGTCAGGTCGATTGTCGCGCCTGTTGCTGTTGGCGAACCAATGTTTGTCGTGAACCCATCAATGCTTGACCTGAATGCGAAGGATGTTGGCCCAGTGTTCGATCTCTGAGCGCGATATTCAAAACTGCTGAAGTTGATTGCGTAACCATCATTCGCGTCCAGCGTGAAAGTGAAATATTTGCCGGTGTCCAGCGCTCCGGTTGACCAGCCACTCGCATTATAGCGATCATCAGCGGTTTTTCCCGTGAGGCCAACACGCCCGATTCCTGAGGCTGTGATGTCATCAGAATAATCACTTGTTATCCCCGTCGTATAGGGATTTTGAAGACCGGGGTTAGTACCGGTTATGTCGTTGTGGCTGATGACGGCAGCATTTGCGCCTGTCCAGGCGAGGGCGGTAAACAAAATGCCGATAGCTGTTGCTTTGGCTTTCATGATTTTTTTCTCCGTTTGGATTGAAGGGGTATAGGGGTTCCCGAACGGGAGGGGTATATATGCGAAAATTTGGGGTATCGCATAGGTTAATGTAGTTATTTATGACGTAAGCGGCAACGTCATATCGGCGAAATTGTCGCACTCGCCTCAAAAAACCGCTTGAATTTTCAGCACGGTCTCTCTCCGCAAACCATGTCTGAAGGAAACTTTTTCAGCGTTAACGACCTGTTTGAAGAGAGTTTACTGTGTTTGTAACAGCATCAATCAACAGGGAGATGAACCGTATGGCGGGTTGCATTAACGATCATCTGAAGCGGTATGGCGGGCTGGCTGCTGGTCGGGAGGATGAGCAGAAACGGTATTTTGCGGAGAAGCGGCTTTACGCGCTGCAAATCGAAACCACCGATGCCTGCCAGCAGGGGTGCATTTTCTGTTACGCCGGTTCGACTCCCCGCGAGCACCATGGTCTTACCTCAGATGAAATCCGCGGCCTGCTCCGCGATGCGGCGGCGCTGGAAATTCGCGCCATTGACTGGCTGGGTGGCGATCCGCTCGTCCGCCCGGATTGGTACGAGTTGATGCAGTATGCCCGCTCGTTGGGCCTCGTCAACAACGTCTGGACGAGCGGCTTGCCGCTGAAGAGCAAGGAGGTCGCGGCCCGAGTGCACGAGGTGAGCGAGGGTGGCTTCGTATCGGTGCACGTCGATTCCATTACGCCGGAGGTCTATGCGAAGCTGCATCGCGGCGGGAATCCGCACTTCATCGAGGCCATCGTCGAAGGCGTCGATAACCTGCTCGCGCTCGGCAAGCCCGCCGACATGATGATTAACTGCATCACCTACACGTCGTTGCAGGGGCCGGAGGACGCTATCAAAACCATGCGCTGGTGGTTCTGCGAGAAGGGCCTGCGCACCTGCCTGACGATGTTCAATCCCGCCGGGATGGGCGCGGAGTGGCGCTCGCTGGAGCCGCAACTCGACGAGGTGCAGCGCGTCTATACCGAGCGCGATCGCATCGATTACGGCGGCGACAACATCTCCATCGCGGCGATGGACACCGACAAATATTACTGCGGCACGATGGCTACGGTAACGTTCACCGGCGACGTCACTCCGTGCTCGGTCATCCGCGAGGGCGTGGCCAACATCCGCACGACGCCGTTCCGCGACATTGTCGCCCGGCATCTCGACACGCTCGTTCACGCCGCACTGCACGACGTGCAGAACCTGCCCAATCCGTGTAACGACTGCGTCAACAACGCTCACTGCTGGGGTTGTCGGGCCAGCGCGTATCACTACAGCGGCGACGCGGACGGCCTCGACCCGAAGTGCTGGCTGATCCGGACTGCGCTAACGTCAGACTCTTTCTCGGTCAACAATAATTTGCAAAAGTCAACAGATGAAGAAATTGGGCTAAAGCCCTGATTCATTTTGTTTTATCCGTAAACCCTGTCCCGAAAGTTTTCGGGACAGGGCAATTGTTGAAGAGTTGGCAATTGTTGAAGAGTTTTCATTGCAGGAGTAATAGCTTTATCAATCAAGAACGAGAGGTTTTTATGGCGAAGTATAAACTCGATGTCAACATCGCCAACGTCAACGAAGTGTACGACGGCGCGGGCGGAATCCTCTGGGAGATGCTGATGGGCGAGCAGATTCACGTCGGCGCGGAAGCGGAAACTGACGTACTGGCGCGGAAGGCCGGGGTCACGGCGGAGACGCATCTGCTTGACGTGTGCAGCGCACTCGGCGGCCCGGCGCGGTATCTGGCGAAAAATTACGGCTGCCGCGTCACCGGCCTCGACGCCACGCAGCGGATGCACGCGGAGGCGATCCGCCGCACGATCGAGGCTGGCCTGTCCGGCAAGATCGATTACGTTTTGGGCAACGCGCTCGACATGCCGTTTCCCGCCAGCAGCTTCGACGTGGTGTGGGGGCAGGACGCCTGGTGCTACATCACCGACAAGCAGCGCCTCATCGGGGAGTGCGCCCGCGTGCTCAAGCCGGGCGGTGTGCTCGCCTTCACCGACTGGCTGGAGGCTGGCCCGATGACCGACGAAGAGTTGACAGCGCTGAACACCTTCATGGTCTTTCCCTACATGGAGACGCTCGACGGCTACGCCATGCTCGCCGAACAGGCTGGCTTGACGGTCATCGAAAAAGAAGACCTCACGCCCGATTTCGCAGCGCATGTGCAAGGCTACCTCGATATGGTGCAGAACCAGTACCGGCAAGCCATCGTGGACAACTACGGTCAGGAGATGTACGACGCCGTCGAGCAGGGCATTATGCTCTGGCGCGACGCTTCGGCAGCCGGAAAGGTAGGGCGGGGGAGGCTTGTCGCCCGCAAGTAGTCAGGCCGGATCGCTGACCTTGTCTGCTTATACTGCTTCGGCCGCAATAATTTCGCAGAGTTGCCGAAAAAGGGGCTGTCATTCTGAATGGAGCGAAGCGGACTCATGCGATAGTCCCGACAAGTCGGACTCAGAATGACAAGGAGAAAGAATTTCAGGGTTTAAATACTTTGACCTTTTTTATAACCGGAGCAAAAACAGATCAGCCCTGGAACTGGTTTTGTGACAGTTCCGGGGCTGTTTCGTTTTCGATCACTTCGACTTACCGGCTTACTTGTCGAGCGGCTTGTGGCAGAACCACCAGTCGTAGCAGTCGTATTGCTGCTCCTTGCGCTTTTTGGCGTCTTCGACGTTGTTTGCTGGCGGAATGATCACGTGATCCTTGATGAGCAAGTTGTTTGGCCAGTCAGCAGGCATGGCAACCTTGTTGCTGTCGGAAATCTGCAAGACCTTGACGGCGCGCAGAATCTCGTCCATGTTCCGTCCGATCTCCTGTGGATAGTAAAGCACGAGGCGTACCTTGCCGTTCGGGTCGCCTACGAAAACTGCGCGGACGGTGTTCGTGCCTTTGCCGGGATGCAACATCCCAAGTTTGTTCGCGATACGGTCGTTGGCCGCCACGATCGGGAAGGTGATGTCAACATCGAGATTCTCCTTGATCCACTCGACCCACTTGATGTGCGAGAAGACCTGATCGACGCTCATGCCGATGAGCTTGCAGCCGATCTTTTCAAACGCCTCTACCCGCTGCTGGAATGCGACAAACTCTGTCGTGCAGACCGGCGTAAAGTCAGCCGGGTGGCTGAAAAGCACGAACCACGAGCCTTTCAGGTCTCCCGGAATGTTCATCGGGCCATGCGTTGTTTGAACCTTCAGTTCCGGAAAATCGTCCCCGAGCAGCGGCATTGAGATGTCATAATAGAGGTCGTCATCAACTTGTTGTGACATGGTTTAGCGCTCCTTGTACTTTTGTTCTGTTGCGTTTGATTTTGCTTTTTGGAAGTACCTCCTTTTTGGAAGTACCTCATTAAGCCCGAAACGGCCTTGATAGTTCCTGAAAAGTCGTGCTTCTTGTAGGCCCTTTCTCGGTCTTTTCTGGTCATCCCGTTTTCCGGCACCTTGTCGCAACCTTTCAGCACCGTTGTTCGCGGGATTTTTTATTTTTAATTTGTCCAAATAAGTTTTATGTTCTTTGAGTTTCTGGAGCGCCTTGCTCTGTGTAACCCATAAGCTCTGTGTAACCCATAAAATTACAGATCGATGAACCTCTCATTTTCCAAAGCTTCTTCACTCGTCCTCGCGGGCATGTTGTGCTCCGCGCCTACCTTTGCGGCGATGCCGCTCGAAACCGATGATACCGGAACGCAGGGAGCCGGGAAATTCCAGATCGAAGCCGGGATGGAGTACGCCCGCGATCACGAAACAGTCAATGGCGATTCCGTCCGCGAAAAAGAGTGGGAGCTGGCCACCACGTTTTCGTACGGTCTTTCTGATACCATCGACCTTGTGGCAGGTGTGCCGTGGAGTTGGTCGAAGGTGCGGGTGAATGGCCAGACTGTTCGTGACGAGAACGGCATCGGCGACCTGTCGCTTCAGCTCAAGTGGCGCTTTTTTGAGAGCGATGACAAGCGGACGAGTTTCGCGTTGAAGCCAGGCATTTCACTGCCGACCGGCGATGATGAAAAGGGTTTCGGCAATGGCCGGGTCGGCGGCGACGTGACGCTGATCGCCACGCACACTGTTGACCGTGGGGCGCTGCACCTGAACCTCGGCTACGAGTATAACAATTACAGCATCGCCGAGGTGCGCGAATCCTCGCGGAAGAGCATTTGGCGCGCCTCGCTGGCCGGGGAGGTCGAGGTCGCCAAAAGGTTGAAAGCGGTCGCCGACATTGGCGTCGAGACCAATGAGGAGAGAGATTCTGATACCAACCCGGCTTACATTCTTGGTGGACTTATTTACGGAGTCTCCGACGATGTTGATCTCGACTTCGGTGTCAAGGGCGGCCTGAACGACGCCGAGACCGACACCACCTGGCTGGCGGGCATCACGATGCGTTTCTGAGCGGAGGTGTGGTTATGGTTCCGTTAGGAATGCTCGGCAAAGGGGAGGTTGGCGAGATCATCAATCTCCGATTCGGCCAGCATGATGCTGGCGCAGGGTTTGGGCGCGGTCATCATTACGCACATGGCCGCGAAAATGGAAAACGTCTGGCCGAGATGGGGTTTTCCGTCGGCCAGACCATTGAAGTCATCGAAAATAGTCCGGGGATGCCGCTTCTGGTGCAGGTGCACGATGGCAGGGTGGCTATTGGCCGGGGCGTTGCCATGCGTATCATGGTCAGGAGGGTTGCATCATGAAATTGTCTGAACTGAAAAAGGGCCAGTCCGCGAGGATTGTCGCCATGCCGTCTTCGGGTAGGTTGCGGAAGCGGCTGAACGAGATGGGGATGCTGGTCGGCGAGATCGTACGGATCGAGGGCGTTGCACCGCTTGGCGATCCGGTTGAGATGACCGTTCGCGGATACCGGCTGTCGCTGCGCAGGTCCGATATCGAGAACATCACGGTCGAGGAGGTGCGATGATGGAGACAGCTGCACAGAAACAACGGGTGAGCGCGAAGGTTCCGACCTCACCGCTCAAGAGGATCGTAGCCGTGGTGGGTAATCCCAACTGCGGCAAGACGACGATTTTTAACGCCCTAACCGGGTTGAACCAGCGGGTTGGCAACTGGCCGGGCGTGACGGTCGATAAAAAGAGCGGACGCTTTCGCCACGATGGCCAAGAGTATGAGCTGGTCGATCTTCCCGGCATCTACTCGCTCTCGTCGTTGTCGCAGGACGAAGAGGTGGCGCGGAGCTACATCCTCTCCGGAGAGGCGGGTCTTGTTGTCAACATCGTCGATGCCTCCAACCCCGACCGAAACCTCTACCTTACCAGCCGCCTCCTTGAAATGGGCGTGCCGGTGGTGGTGGCGCTTAATATGGTTGATGCGGCTGAAGAACAGGGCATTTCGGTCGATCCAGCCCGGTTGTCGTCGCTGCTTGGCTGTCCCGTCATTCCGATGGTGGCGTCGCGTGGCGAGGGGATTGAAGAGCTGAAAGCGGCTATCGCAAAAGGATTTACGACTGGCGGTGCTTCTGTGCCCAGCGCGAAGGTGCGTTTTCCGGCAGAGCTCGATGCGGCGATCCGCCGGGTTGCGGAATCGACCGGTACCCAGGCCCGTGAGCTTGGCTACGATCCCGTATGGTTCGCCATGAAGCTGCTCGAACACGATCAAGAACTGGAGAAACGGCTTGATGGTGCGGCCCTTACGTCGCTCTTCGAGGAGCGGAAACGGGTTGCCGACGCGCTTGGCGATGATCCCGATATTGTGATCGCCGACGCGCACTACCGCTTCGTCTCCGAGCTTTCAGCGGCGGCCATTACCCGCAAGGAGAGCACCAGAAAAACGCTCTCCGACAAAATCGATTCCCTCGTGCTGAACCGTTTTCTCGGTATTCCGCTCTTTCTTGGCGTGATGTACCTGATGTTCCTTTTTACGATTAAGCTCGGTGGCGCGT
Source organism: Chlorobaculum tepidum TLS (assembly GCF_000006985.1). Classification (NCBI taxonomy): domain Bacteria; kingdom Pseudomonadati; phylum Chlorobiota; class Chlorobiia; order Chlorobiales; family Chlorobiaceae; genus Chlorobaculum; species Chlorobaculum tepidum. The sequence goes on along the minus strand of NC_002932.3, from coordinate 1,653,823 downwards.
TCATCGACTTTTTCGACATCGCTGCCGGAGCGCTGTTTGTCGATGGTTTCGGGCGACTGCTTGGCGCTGTCGGCTCACCCGGATGGCTTACAGCGCTGCTCGCCAGCGGCGTTGGCAGGGCGTTGCAGACGATGGCTACTTTCATCCCGACCATCGGTTTTATGTTCATCTTCCTGTCGATGCTCGAAGACTCCGGCTACATGGCCCGCGCGGCCTACGTGATGGATCGCGGGATGCGGGCTATCGGCTTGCCTGGCAAGGCGTTTATTCCGCTTCTGGTCGGCTTCGGCTGTAACGTGCCGGCGATCATGTCCGCCCGCACGATGAGCGACGAGCGCGACCGCATCATGACGGTGATGATGACCCCCTTCATGTCGTGCGGCGCAAGACTGCCGGTCTATGCGCTTTTCGCGGCGGCCTTTTTCCCTACTGGCGGGCAGAACCTCATCTTCCTGCTCTACCTGATGGGGATCGCCGTGGCGATCATGACCGGCTTCATCCTCAAAAAGACGCTACTCAAAGGTGAACCGTCGCCTTTCATCATGGAGATGCCGCCTTACCATTTGCCGACCCTCAAGGGTGTGATTCTCAGGGTTGGCGACCGGCTTGGCTCGTTTCTCCTGAAGGCGGGCAAGGTGCTGGTGCCGGTGATCGTGGTGCTCGGTTTCATGAGCTCCATCGGTACTGACGGCAGCTTCGGCAACGAAGAGAACGAAAACTCCGTGCTTGTCGCCACAGGCAAGGCGATCGTGCCGGTGTTACAGCCGTTCGGCATACAGGAGAAGAACTGGCCCGCTGCCGTTGGTCTTTTCGCTGGCGTGTTCGCCAAGGAGGCTGTGGTCGGTACGCTCAACAACTTCTACGCAGCGAAGGAAGCAAAGGCCGCGGTTGACGGTGGGGGAGAACGTTTTAGCCTCTTGGCGAAACTCGGCGAAGCGGTCGCCACGATTCCCGAGAATCTGGCGGGTATCGCCGGATCGCTGTTCGACCCGCTCGGCATCAATGTTGGTGACCTGAGCGATCGGGGCGCGGTGGCCAAGGAGCAGGGCGTCAGTGCGTCGATCTATGGCTCGATGGTCAACCGTTTCGATGGCAGGGTGGGTGCGTTCGCCTACCTGGTGTTCATCCTGCTCTACTTCCCGTGCGTGGCGTCCATTGGGGTGATTTATCGCGAAACCAACCTTGCCTGGACGCTCTTCTCCGTAGTGTGGACGACCGGTCTGGCGTACGTGTTTGCCGTGCTGAGCTATCAGATCGGTACGTGGGGGGCGCACCCCGGCTCATCCGCGGCGTGGGTTGCGGCAATGCTGCTGGTGTTCGCCGTCGCGGTGACGCTGATGTATCTGGCAGGAAACGGTGCGTTCGGGAGGAAAGGAAAGATTTTGGAAGAGGCTTGATTTTGATGAAAGAAGAGGGCTGATTTTTTCATCGGAATCGGAATCGGGGTCGTGATTGGGATGATTGGTGGGAGGCGGTCTCAAATATTAGTATCCAGAGACTTCCGTGCAGCTGTATCGCAACCATTTTCAAAAAACCATAAACTATTTATAATCATGAGCTTAACTGATGTTCGTGAGTATCTCCAGCGGGAGCGGAGCGCTTCGCTGAAGCAGATTTCGAGCCACTTCAAGGCCGATTCGTCGCTGGTCGAGTCGATGCTCGATCAGTGGATTCTCAAAGGGCGCGTCGTGGTGAAGCAGCGCGATGTGTTCGGCGCGGCCTGTTGCGGCAAGTGCGGCGGGAAGGAGCATATCCACTACGAGTGGGTCTACGAGTGGGTCGAGTAAGTCCGGGCAACGGCAGACTCATTTTTTTTGCCTGTTTTCTTATCTATACAATTTCTAAATAAGATGAGGAGGTGATCGCTGTCTCTAGCTTCTCTTTTTCTCGTAACTCCATATTCAGTTAATACCAAACAATTCATTCCATGCTTAGTAAAACCATTCTCGATAAGCTCAACCATCAGGTTAACTTCGAAGCGGCTTCGGCGCATCTCTATCTGCAAATGAGCGCGTGGCTCCTGACGCAGTCGCTCGACAGCACAGCGGCTTTTTTCCGCGCTCACGCCGAGGAGGAGAAGGCGCACATGATGAAACTGTTCGATTACATCAACGAAACCGGCTCGCTGGCGCTGATCGGCGAGGTCGCCACTCCAGCGCCGGAGTGGAAGTCGCACATCGAGCTGCTCGAAGCGGCGTATAACCACGAACTGGCGATCACCCAGAGCATCAACGATCTGGTCGATACAGCCTTGCGGGAGAAGGACTACTCGACCTTCCAGTTCCTCCAGTGGTACGTGGCCGAGCAGCACGAGGAGGAGTACCTGTTCAGCTCGATGCTGCACAAGGCGCGAATCATCAACACGATGGATGGGCGGGCGCTGTTCCGCTTCGACGAGGAGGTACGCAAGTCGGTGCTTCACCATGAGCATCACCAGCAGAAGCCGATGTTCCTGCAGGTGGGCCCCGCGCCAAAGCACCACGATGGCCACGATGGCCTCCATGCTCATCAGCATTCGTCACACTGGTCCGGGCATTGAAACGTCAGCCTGTCGGACGCCCCCGGATCAACAGTGATCGGGGGCGTTTTCCGGATGCCGGAGTATCGAAGTTCGAGTATAACATCAATCAGGAGAAGCACATGCAGGAACAGTCGAACAAAAACAATGAACAAAAAGCGCCCGCCTGTATTTCGACGATTGGCGTGAGCCGTTGCCGGTGCGGGGCGTATCATCTCCGCTATCGCTACGTTGATGTCGCCATCCCCCGCGAGACGCTCTATCTCATCATGGAGGAGTGCTTCCGGTACGAAGAGGAGTGCGCGAAGCGAGAAGGCCAGAGGCCGGAGGCGATGGTTTTTTCGCTTGGCGTGGTAACGCTTGCGATCTTGCCACTGGATTTTGCCGCGTTCAGCAAGGCGGTTGGCGACGCGGTGAACGAGGATCTCGGTATCGGCAGGCTCTTTGCCGGAGCCGAGGCGGGCGACAATGGACTCGCGGATGGAACGCAAAACTGAAAATCATCGATTCGCCATGAAAAAAACAGCCGTGGTCTGGGCGTCGCAGACCGGAAATACCAAAGAGGCCGCCGAGCTGATCGCCACTGAAATCGGGCGCCCCGATGTCGATCTGTTCGAGGTGAGCCGCGAAGAGCTGCTTCGTTTGACCGAATACGATATGCTGATCATCGGAACCTCGACCTGGGGCGCGGGCGAGCTTCCGCATGGGTGGCGGGAAGCTGTTTCCGCCCTTGACCAGCTCGATCTGACGGGCAAGACTGTCGCTTTTTTCGGGCTTGGCGACCAGCTCGTTTATGGCGATTGGTATGTCGATGCGATGGGGATTCTGCATGACCGCTTCGTTTCGCGTGGCGCGAAGGTGGTTGGCGCTTGGCCCAGCGACACCTACGAGTTCTCCTCCTCGAAAGCCTTGCGCGACGGGATGTTCGTCGGCCTCGCGCTCGATGCGGACAATCAGGAGCATTTGACGCGGGAGCGGATTCGGCGCTGGGTGTGCTCAATCAGACCGTATCTGTCATGACGCGCAAAAGGAGCGGGATGACGGAGCGAACCAGCGGGGCCGTCGGCGGGAAACCGGAAAAGCTGAGCGAGTCGAGCGAGATGTACCTTCAGGTCATCTGGCGGTTGACTGAACGAGAGCGCGAGGTGTCGGTGAGCGACATCGCCAAAGCGATAGGGCACTCGCTTTCGACCGTTTCCGAAAAAATCGTGCGACTGACGGAGGCCGGATTGCTGCGTCACGAGTGGCGCGAAGGGGTGTCGATGACGCCGAAGGGGCGGCAAGCCGCCTGCCGGACTCTGAGAAAGCGGCGGCTGGTCGAAACCTTTCTGTTCAAAATGGCCGGTTACGGCATTCACGAGCTGCACGAGGAGGCGTGCCGTCTGGAGCATGTCATTTCGGATCGGCTCTCGGACGCGCTTGACCGGCTGCTTGGCTACCCGATGCACGATCCCCACGGCCACCCGATTCCGGCGCATGACGGCGCGCTCAGGTCGGAGCTGCTTGAACCGCTCTCGACGGTCGATGAGGGGCGGACGGTTCGCATCGCGCAGTTGCGGAGCGCCGATCCAGAAGTGCTCGAATATATCGCCCAGCTGGGTCTCTTGCCCGGCAGGAGTTGCACGGTTATGCAAAAGGCCCCGTTTCAGGGACCGTTGACCATCGCCGATGGTTCGGAGCGCATTGCCATTGCCTTCGAGATCGCGTCGATCATCGATGTTCAGGCCGAGCCAGACGAGCGTTTCGACGAGGCTGGCGGCGGCCCGGAACCGTTCGCGCCGCCAGCCCGGCAAAGCGCCGCTCAGTGAGCGCGGCGCTCAGGCCTTGACGATGCACTCGGCGGGGCACACGGCAACACATGCCGGTGAGTCGGCATAGCCCTCGCACTCGGTGCAGGCCGATTCATCGATGACGTAGATGTCGCTGCCCGCGCTGATGGCGTTGACCGGGCATTCGGGTTCGCAGGCGGCGCAGAAGGTGCACTCTTCGGTGATTTTCAGTGACATGGCGGTAGTTGTTTTGGTTGTCGAAGCGACGAGTCGATCACACATTGATCCACTCATCGACAACAGACAAGTAAACCGCCAGAGTGCTGTTCGTCAATGGCGAAGAGGTGCAGAAAGGCGAGCCGAAGCCGCCAACAGACGAGAGGCGTGACGTTCCGAACGCGAGCTGAAAGAGGCTGAGTTTTTAAACAATCCAAAAACACCACGACCATGAAAGTGCTGATTCACCATATCTATGAATATCGCAAAGGGTTACGGAGTCTGGTCATGCACACGCTTCCTGCCCGGTTCGGCGAGGAGGCGACCAGAAAGCTCCGGCATTACGGCATCGACTACCATATCTACGACTTCGGCAAGTCGCACATCAACGTTTTCTTCGGAGCGCCGGAGTGCGTGGCGGTTGTTCGGTCGATCTGCGCCAGCAAGAAACTCAAGGCTCTCACCCCTGAGGAGGATTTCGTGCTCGGCTCGATGCTTGGTTATGACATCCGCAAGCAGTGCGAGCGATACCTGAAAAAGTGCGAGTCAGCGGCCATCGCCGATCCGGCAATGCACAAGTGCGCCTGAAAGTTTTTTTTATTAAGGTGATTAGTGTACTTTGCTTAAATAGATAAGGTTTTTTCCTGTTTTGATTATACTCAGGGGATTGTGCGATTCTCCAACAGACTCGATGTTTTGTGATGGCCATGCATCAGTGCAAATGCGCGTGGTCATTTTTCTTGAATTGCGTTGTATTGAAAAATAATAACGATAAAAGCATGACTTTCAGATTCTCGCCTGCCATTCTTATTGGCTGCACCGCTATTTCGCTTGCCACGGCATACTCCACCAATGCCTTCGCGCAGGTGACCGGCGGCCAGGAGCTGTACGAGCGCCATTGCAGCGCGTGTCACTCAATGCTGCCGCCGCCCAAATCTGCTCCGCCGGTCGCCGGGCTGTCCTACTTTTATCACAAAGCATTCGCGGATCGCGAACAGGGCGTTCGCCACATCATGGAGTTCGTCGCAAAACCGGCGGTGGAAAAATCGAAGCTGAGGCCGCCCGCCATTTCGCGCTTCGGCCTGATGCCCGCCGTCGAACTCGACGCGCGGGACTTGCGGACGGTTTCGGAGTGGTTGTGGGATAGCTACGACCCAAAGTTCCAGCCCCCGGACTGCCCCGCAAAGTAATCTGCTTTTTCGACCTCCATTCGAGCCTGCGGCTCATCGACAGCGCTGAATCCACGCCGGTTCAGCGCTGCTTTGGTTTGTCACGGATTTTGCGCTAATATCTCAAGCTGTTGATTTAGCGGAGTAACGGCTGACCAAACTGCGCTGAGCTATGGGTGTTTTCTTGGTCTCGGTTTTGGGGTGGGGAAGGCTTTGTCGATGGGCTGCAAGCAGTGTTCTTATGCCGATCCGTATAAAACGCTGAAATAAAATGTCATGTGAGGCTTAAGTGATTAAACATTGTGTTATTAGCAGTATTTAAAATGGTTTCTCAAATTGCGTCTTCTATGGGCTGAAATTCAAAAATCCGCGGTTTAGGCGGGTCAGTATAAACAATGTTAGGCTTCAAGGATATTCCATTGACCAAAAAGGTAATTCATATCATCAATGACATTGAGCGACCATTCATGATCCGTTGGTCTAACAGCCATGATGTGCAACAAATTCACGATTGGTTACAAGAAGAGGAAGCGTTGGAAGTTCACGGTAATTTCCTCTGCAATTGGAACCTAACCCGACAGTGCCATGAAGAAGGCAGGCTGCTGGTTCTGATTGATGAAATTAAAGGCATTCCGGTCGCTTATCAGTGGGGCCAGTTGCTGAGTTCGGGCATCCTCCAAGTTCGTAATGGTTGGAGGGGCAACGGTCTTGGGCGGCTCGTTGTTGAACATTGTGTCGAGCTTGCTTTGCAACAGGATGAGATGGTTTTGCAAGTCGAGTGTAAACCTTCTTCCTCTATTCCGTTTTGGGAAGCAATGGGCTTCACGATTGTTGAGGGCGAATTCGGAAAAAACGCCAAGGGCTTCAGAGTCTTGTCCAAGAATCTAGCGCTACCGCCTGGCGGAAGACCAATATTAGCGACGATTAGCTCGTTTCCCGAGGAAAGAAATTGGCAAGATAATGTTCCAGCTATAGCCAGCTATCACCTCAACGCCATCGTTGCCGATGATGGAAAGGTCTATTTGGCTGAGCGTGCATCGTTTCCGAAGTGCTTTCGCCGCATGAGCCGCGATCCAGTCATAGAAATCATAGTGGAGGGTAAGTTGGTCTACAGGGATAAGGCCAAGTACCAGGGTGCTCAAGATCACGGCGTGAAGTGGTGCCGCAATGGTTTCTACATCGATGTAGTCACAATATAAGGGCACCTCTAAAAAGGGTGATCTGAAATATTCCCGGTTTTGTATTTCAACGAAACAGGGCCATTCTGCCCTGCAAAGCAGTTGTTTATTGACAGTATTGTCCCTGTAAACAGCTTTTCAGCCGCGACAGGGCGTAGTTATCCCCAGAGAAAGACGTTGTGCACTTTTTTGTTGAGCTGCGTGCAGCGCATCAGGTTGTAGGTCAGGTTTGTCAGACCGATCTTCGCAACGGCCCGCACAGAGCCGATCGTTCTGACATACATCGCTTTCATCGAGTTGGTCATGAATCCAAACACATGCTCGACTCGCGCACGGCTCTTTGATTTCACCCGATTCGAGGCTTTTTGCTCTTCGGTCAGCGGATGGCCTTTCGTTCCTTTTTCGTGGACTTCATTGGTCATTTCACACTCGTCGATAATAGCTTGCTGTCCGACATAGGCGCTGTCGCCGTACAGCGGCTGGCCCATATCTTGTTTTTCGAGCAGCGCTTCCAGCTCTTGGGAATCGTGCTTGCAGGCGGGCGTTACCATCCAGTTGTTGATGAGTTTGGTGCCTTTATCGACCTTGACATGGTTTTCTTCAACCACCGGGCATCGACATCTTTCTGGCGCAGCTTGTTGGGCTTCTGTTTCCAGGCTTCCGGCGTCTGGCCCTGCTTGATCTGAGCGTTTTGGTCGCGGCTGTTGCGCTGGCGCGGCACCTCGACAATGCTGGCATCGACCAGTTGTCCGTTTCGAGCAAAGATACACTGCTCATCGAGCGCCTGATTGAAGCGGAAAAACAACGCCTCGATAAGTTCTTCCTGAATAAGGGTTTCCCGGAATTTCCAGATGGTTTTGCTGTCCGGAACCTTGTCGCTCGCTTTCAGGCCAAGGAATCGCTTGAAGCTCAAACGGTCGGTGATCTGGTACTCCATCTGGTCGTCGGAAAGGTTGTACAGGCTCTGGAGAATGAGGAGTTTGAACATCATCAACCGGTCGAACGGTGGGCGACCCATGTTCTTGCGATTGGCTGGCTTGCTGAAAGCTACTTCGAGAATGGGAGCAAAAAGTTGCCAGTCGATATGCGCTTCAAGTTTGACGAGCGGATCCTTGAGTTTGGTGAGGCGTTCGAGCAGAAAATGCTCATCAAAAAAGCCAGGCGGGTTGATGTTTTTCATAGCAGCGCAGTCGGGTTGATAGGTACTACGTCAACATACGGATATTTCAAGACTTATATCGCAGCTACGTCAATATATTTCAACGCTTTATATTATTGCCGACTTTTTAGAGGTGGCCTAAAGAGTATGACATTTGATTTCTTTGGAAGTGGAAAACACAAGATCGAAATGGAGGCGCTACTCGCGACGAAAGATGCAATCTTTCTGGATGTGAGATCGCGCCAAGAAGTGGAGTCGCTTCAGATTAGGTTGGAACATCACATTCGGGTGCTGTGGATTCCGATTAATGAGATTCCGGATCGTTATGCTGAGATACCCCGTGACAAGACTATCGGCATTTTTTGCTCTGCTGGCACAAGATCTACCATCGTATATCTGTATATCTACGCTCCCTCGGTTACGAACATGTGCGAATTGCCCCCAGCAATTACGATGCAATTACCAGTCAGCTTATGCCGGGAAAATTGCACAAGGCAATTCAGCAATCACAGAACTCTCATCAATCGGGAGACAAAACACGATGAACACCTTCTTGATTGTCGCCATCATTTTTGCTCTCACGGTAGTCATGATCATGAGCGGACGTGGCGGCGGCAACTTTTATGTTGCGACGCTTGTTCTTTTGGGCGTTCAGATGCATACGGCTTCCACAACCAGCCAGTTCATTTTGCTGGCTAGTGCGTTAGTGGGGGCAATCGTCTTCGGTAAAGCAAGAGTGATGTCATGGCCGCTAGCCATTTTCTTTGGCAGTCTGAATGCGACGATGGCCTTCGTCGGAGGATTCATGGCGCACTCGTTCACGGGCACGCTGTTGAAGTTTATTTTATCCTTACTGTTGTTTGTTGCTGGCGTTGCAATGCTGTTTCCCGAAAAACAGGCCCGCAAGGTGGCCATTTCTCGCTTCGGGTATTGGAATATCCAAGAAGGCGACAACCTGTATGTCATCAATTTGTGGGTGGCAGTGCCATTGACCATGGCTACCGGTTTTTTCTCTGGAATGGTGGGAATTTCAGGGGGATCATTTCTGATCCCATTAATGGTTGTTGGATGTGGCGTACCGGTGCGCACGGCTGTCGGTACCGCCACAGCCATGCTGGCGGCAACAGCATTGACGGGATTTGCCGGCAACGCATTGCACGGAGGTTTTGACCCGGAACTGGCGATTCCATGTGGGGCAGCGGCAGTAGTAGGAGGGCTGATTGGTAGCAAAATCGCGCTAAAAACAAAGCCGAAAAGTCTGAAAATCATTTCCGGTGTTCTTACGATCGTAGCCGCCATTGCTATGTTGGCGAATGCAGTTTCAGGCAAGTGACGTGCCGTCATGCAAACGTGCATCAGGATATGGGTTGCCTAACAACAGCTTGCAGCCGACGCGCTCCGCTACGCCCCTGAACCCAATCGTTAGGCGCCATCCATGAAAAAACTTCTCATTGATTCATGGATGGCGCCTAACGCCCAGCATCAGCGGCGGGCCGCGCAGCGGAATGTTGTCCGCCGCAAACGGTTGTTAGCCTCCCGCTCGCGCTCCCTCGCCTTGCATCAGGATGTCCCGTATCTCGCCGGGATGCTGCGCCACCGCCCACCGCCAACGGCCGAAACCGCCGTGGGCGGTGACAGCCTGCGTCCATTCGTCCAGATAGCGGCGTTTCACGCGGTCCTGCTCGGTGTCTTGCCCCTTCGTTTCCAGCACGAGCATCTCACCGTCGGCCAGCCGCACCAGAAAGTCGGGCCGGTACTTGCGCACGACGCCGCGATAGACATACAGGATCTCGAAGCCCAGGTGGTCGTTCTTCACCCAGGTCGCCACCGCATCGCTGTTGTCGAGCGCGAAGGCGTCCGCCGCCTCCCAGGTGCTGTCGTAGACGCAGACGTTGATGTGCGACTTGCGCGTTCGTTCGCACGGCTTGCCGGTGTACCAGGTGCGCATCTCGTCAGTGGAACGGATCGGATGGTCGCGGTCGAAGACTGGCGTCAGACGCTCGGTGTTCTCCTGCCGCACCGCCTCCCAGACGTGCTGCACTACTCGCGACATGTTGAGCGTGATGATCAGCCGGCGACGGAGCTCGTCCTGGTAGAAAAGCGGGGGAGAGATCGCAATCTTGTCGGAGCGGATGAACTCCTCGACGATCCGCACCAACTGCGCCAGCAGCACCTCGCGGCTGCCCTGCCAGGTGTGCTTCATCTGGTCGAACACGTCGCGCGCCGTCTCGAAGATGATGCGCTGGGTGCGAAACTGCCGCGCCAGGCTTTCCAGCTCGATGCGCTCGATCTTGGTCACATCCGGCTTGCCTTCGAGCACCGGCGCCAGCTCGGCCACCTGGGCGGTCTGCGCCGCGTCCAGTTCCAAAACCCGTGCCTTCGACCAGTCCAGCGTCAGCGTGGGCTGGAACACGCGCTCGATGCGCACCACGTTCGGCCAACGGATCTCGAACTGCGCCTTGGACGGGTCCGGTTCGACCGCCGTCTTGGGTGTCGGGGGCGGCGGCGGGCCGTCTTCGCCCCCCTCGTGTGGCAGGAAGGTGAACGGCACGCCGAAGATGTTGACGTACTCCGGCTCGAACAGCCCCGTCTCCGGGTTCACCTCGTAGGAGGTGCGCCGCAGGCCCCGCCCCACCACCTGCTCGCACAGAAGCTGCGACGTGAAGGCGCGCAGCCCCATGATGTGGGTCACCGTCTTCGCGTCCCAGCCCTCGCTCAACATGCCGACCGAGATGACCTTTTGAATCTTCTCGCCGGGCTGGCCAGCCTTGCCGACCGTGTCCACGGTGCGCCGCAGCAGTTCCGCTTGCTGGGCCTTGGTCAGTTTTCTGGCAACTGGAGCAGCGGCTTCCTCCTCCGCGTCGCCGTCGTCTTCGGGCGCCACCACGGCGGCGGCCGGCTCTTCCTGCGCCTCCGCGTCGTCGAGCACCTTCGAGTCGATGTGCAGTACCCGCTCCGGATCGCACAGCTCGTCGATGTGGATTCGCCTGGTATCGAAGGCGTGCTTCACGCGCGCCGCGGTCTCGGTGCGGTTGCAGACCGTGATCATCACCGGCGGGGTGGCAAGCCCCGCCTTCTGCCATGTCTTCCACGTTTCGCGCCAGTCGTAGCCGAGCAGGTAGAAGGCATTGAGCACCAGGTCGGGCAGCGGCTCTTCCGGCTGCGCCCGCCGGTTGAGGTCGTCCTTCACGTCCGGATCGTTGTAGATGTGGTACAGCCTCGACTTGTAGGTTTTCGCGTCGGGCACGGCGTCGTCGCGCACCACCACACGTGGGGTCTTGACCAGGCCCGATTCGATGGCGTCGTTCAGGCCGAAGTCGCTCACAATCCAGCCGAAGAGCGCCTCTTCGCTGCTCTTCTTGCCCGACGGCGTGAAGGGCGTGGCGGAGAAGTCGTAGCAAGTAAGGATGCCGCGCGAGCGGTTGAGCCGGTCGAGGCCACCGATCCAGACGGTCGCCTCTTCGGCGCTGTCTTTCAGGTCGCGGGCGCGCAGGTACTTGCCCTCGGCCTCCCAGTTGACGCGCCAGGCATGGTGCGCCTCGTCGTTGATAATCAGGATGTTCCGGGCATTGGCCATCTCACCGAGCACCTCCCGCGTATAGGCTTCGTCGCTCTTTGCCCCGCGTTTGTCCACGCTCTTGCGCTTCTTGAGCTGCTCTTCGCTCTCCCAGGCCAGCGCGTGCCAATTGCGCACCAGCACCTTACCCTGCCGCAGCTTGTCGAGCATGCTCGATGGCACAATGTTGAAGGCTTCGTAGTAGTTGCCAGCGCCCGCCGGCTCCAGCACCGCCAGCCGGCTCTTCACCGTCAGCCCGGGCGCAATCACCAGCACGTTCTTGGAAAAGCGTGCGTCCTGCGGGTTGGCGACCTTGTTGAGGATGTGCCAGGCGATCGTCATCGCCATCACGATGGTCTTGCCCGAGCCGGTGGCCATCTTGCAGCACTGGCGGACGAAATCTCCGCCGTCGCTTGGAATCTCTATGCCCACGCGCTCGGCGGCGGGCGCCTCCATGAGCCAGATCAGCGTCTCCACCGCCTCCAACTGGCAGAAAAAGAAGCGCCGCGTCTCGAACTCCTCCGGGTCGCGCCAGTGCTCCAGCAGGCGCTTGGTGATGCCGGTGACGCCCGCATAGCCCGCCTCGCGCCACGCCTTCACGCGCGGGCGGATCTGGTTGACCAGCGGAATCTCGACGAAGATGCCGGGGTCGTCAAAGGCGCGAGAATCGCTGGAGGCCACCACGTAGCCTGCCGGGCGACGGCCCTCCACGAGATCGAAGGTCCGCGTCTCGCGGTCGTAGCGCCAATGACGCGCCGGCTCCTCGTAGGGCGAGTTGATAATGAGGCGGTCAATGGTGGTGCGTGCCATTACTCCACCTCCATCACCTTCAGGCTCTCGATGCCGCGGTCGTCCACGATCTTGACGGCAATGCGCTTGTGCGCACCCGGCGCGAAGGGCAGTGACACCGTGCCGCGGTAGGCTTCGATCAATGCCTCGTCGATCTCGGCCTTGAGGTTCTTCGCCAGCCGCGCCCAGCCGTCTTTCTCACCGGTCATCGGGAAGAAGACCTGACGCGGATAGAGGCTGCGGCTGTCGTAGTCGGTATCGAGCAGCCAGACGGCGATCTTGTCTTCGCCGCCCGATTCAACGCCGCCGTTCTTGGTGTTGTAGTAGTCGAAGCCGTGAACCTCGACCACGTATCGACCATCTTTTTCTTTGCGCACCTCGACGTCCGGCTGGCCGATAAGCCAGAAGGACTCGTTGGTGGCGCGTTTTTTCTTCAAGTCGTCGGTCAGGAGGTCGGCGTTCATCTGGACTTTGAGGAACTGCATACCCGCCAGCTCGGGCTTCATCTCGTCGATGTCCTTGGCCGCCTCCGGATCGAACTGGAAGGCCGCGAAGACCAGCAGTTTCGGTTTCGGATCTAGCATGCGGGCTTCTTCCCAGGCCTGCTGCACTTGGCGCTGTTCCAGCGGCGCGTGATCAGGGCCAAACGAAACCACCACGCGCATCGGACTGTAAGCCGGGCCGGTCTCGCGAATCCGGTCGGCCCCTTCGTCGCTGGGGCGGGTCTCGCCGTCGGCGTGCAGCCAGCGGCAGCCGGGGAGAGGCTCCAGGCGCGCAAAGCGGATGTGCTGGCCGGCCTTGCCGCGGATGCCGGCGCGCAGCAGCTCGTCGCGCCATTCCCCCTGACGCAGGGTCTCGCCGGAGCGGGCGATGGAGGCGTCGGCCCATAACTCCCTCTCCCCCTGGGAGAGGGCTGGGGTGAGGGAAACAAGGGCATCATATATCGCCTGTAAGACGCCTTCGGTATTCTGTAACACGTCGTTGTTCCAAAAGCGGAGAATCCGAATACCCTTTCCTTCGAGGAAGGCCTCCCGCTTGGCATCTCGTGCTCGCTCGTCTGGTTCGTTGTGCTGCCCGCCGTCGAGTTCCACGGCAAGGCGAGCTTCGTGGCAGTAGAAATCTACAACGTACGGTTCAACCGGGTGCTGGCGGCGGAACTTCAAGCCCGCCAGACGGCGATCCCTCAACAAGAACCAAAGCAGTTGCTCGGCATCGGTTTGCTCCTTGCGAAGCTGACGAGCAAACTCGAGGAATTCTGGATCGAGCGGTTTTTTACCCTCACCCGGCCTACGGCCACCCTCTCCCGGAAGGAGAGGGTTTTCTTCGCCCCCTCTCCCTTTGAGAGAGGGTTGGGGTGAGGAGAGAATCTCATCCACTGATTTGACCGCCGGGGCGGGGACGGCTTCCACTGTGAAAGGCCCCGTGACGCGTGTCTTCTTCTTGTCCACAAAGGGCTGGTCGTAGAGCGTCTCCTGCGGCGCGTGGCGGGCGATGGCGGCGTCGATCGCTTCCTGGCGCTGGCGGCGTAACTGCCACCAGTCCGCGAGCAAGGCTTTGGCCTTCTCCGGCCATCCGGCGTCCGGCTCGCGCGGGATTTGCCATTCTTCAAAACCCTCACCCGGCCTACGGCCACCCTCTCCCGGAAGGAGAGGGTTTTCTTCGCGCCCTCTCCCTTTGGCTTCTTCCTCTTTACTCCCTCTCCCTTTGGGAGAGGGCTGGGGTGAGGGAAATAGCAAGGCGTTCAACTGCGCGCGGATGGGCTCGAGTTTCGCCTGCCAGCGGGCGTAGATGCCGTCGATCTCCGGGTTGTTGGCGATGGATTTGAGCGTCACGTGCGGGACGGTCTTGTACTTGAAGCCGTTCCAGACGCCCATTGTGCCCTCACCCGGCCTTCGGCCACCCTCTCCCGCAGGGAGAGGGTTTTCTTCACCCCCTCTCCCACTGGGAGAGGGGTGGGGTGAGGGATAAGCCAGCTCGTAGTAGTCGAACACCGCGGTCATCAGGCGCTGGCGGGCGAGCGTGAGCGCCACGCGCGAGGTGTCGCAGGTGATCCAGCGCCGGCCCCACTGCTCCGCGACATACGCCGTGGTGCCGCTGCCGCAGGTGGGATCGAAGACCAGGTCGCCGGGGTCGGTGGTCATGAGGAGGCAGCGCTGAAGAATTTTTACAGATGTTTGGACAGCATACAGCTTATCTTCCAGGAAAGGAGCAAAAACCACGTCGTCCCAGATATTACCAATTAGCTGACACGGCCAATCGCTATTGAACCTTTTGTATCTCAATGTGGAGCCTGATACAACAAGCCTTCCTGACCTCGCGAGGTTTGTTAGCCCTTCGATACTTGTTGACCAATACCTGCTGCCGGGGCTGAACACCTGCCCTTCATGCTCAAAAGGTGTTCGATGATACTCGTGTGAAGAAGTCAAATCGCTGGTCACGAATTCATTGCCATTGTATTCGCCCTCCGAAAGCCAATACAGCTGATTGTACTTGGATCGGTCCCGATCCTTCGAGAACCAAATCAGGTAGTCAGCTACCCCTGACAGGAACTTATCTGGCTGCGGTGACCTCTTTTTTATCGTGATTACTCTTTGGAAATTCCTCGCCCCAAACACCTCATCCATCAACTCCCGCACGTGATGGACGTTCTCGTCTGAAATCTGCACAAAGATACTGCCGCTCTCGGTCAGCAGTTCCCGCGCCAGCAGCAGCCGGTCGCGCAGGTAAGTGAGGTAGGAATGGATGCCCAGCTCCCAGGTGTCGCGGAAGGCGCGGATCTGCTCCGGCTCGGCGGTCAGATCCTCATCCTTGCCGTCTTTCACGTCGCGCTTGTTGACGAAGGGCTGGAAGTTGGAGCCGTACTTGATGCCGTAGGGCGGGTCGATGTAGATCATCTGCACCTTGCCCGCCATGCCCTCCTTTTCCAGCAACGAGTTCATCACGAGCAGGGAATCGCCCGCGATCAGGCGGTTCGACCAGCCGTGGGCGTGCCGGTAGAACTCGACCGCTTCGCGCAGGGGTTCTTTGCGCTCTTCTTCGAAGAGTGGGAGTTGCGCCATGCCCTCACCCTGTCTCCCTCTCCCCGTGGGAGAGGGATGGGGTGAGGGGCGCTTGCGCACCGCCTCGATGATCGTGCGCGGATCGATGCGCTCGTGCACGTGCAGCGAGACGGTGGGCACCTCAAATGAGGTGTGCTCGGCCTTGCCCGTCCAGACGAGCTGCGGGTCGAGGTGCGGGTCGTAGGCGTAGGTCTTTTTCTTCTGCCCGGCGTCCGGGTCGGTGTCGGGCGTTACCAGCCCCACCGGCGGGTTGTTGACGCGCTCTTTGTCCCGATGCTCGTATGACTCGATCGGGCGCTTGCTCTCGGTCTTGTTCTTTCGTGCCATCAAGCCCTTCCTGTCTGTTTCCTCATGCGCTGGTTCGGGAGGCTAACATTGTTTATACTGATCCGCCTAAACTGCGGATTTTTGAATTTCAATCCATAGAAGACGCAATCGAAAAACCATTGCAAATACTGCTAAACACTTTATTTTTAATTACTTAAACCTTGCATTGCGTTTTATTTTTGCTTCTTATGCGGATCGGCATAAGAACACGGCTCACAGCCCATCGACTGACCCACTCCAAAACCGAGACCGAGAATACACCTGCACATCAATCGCCTCAAAAAGTAGCCCAAAATCCTCGACGAAACAACCATAATCATCCGCCCGATACTCTCGCTCGACATAACCCCCTCGTGCCATTCCGCCCACTTTTTCATTTGCATCTTCCACTATTCATCGTATATTTACGATGAACTAAACGGGAAGCACATGCAGAGAACCCTGTCCGACATCAGCTACACCACCGATGAAGTCACGCTTGCGGTCATTGCCAAGGCGCTCGGTCATCCGGTGCGGATTAAAATTCTGCGGTTGCTTGCCGGCGAGGCCTGCTGTTTTACGGGTGAACTGACCAGCCTTATTCCAATGGCGCAGTCCACCATTTCGCAGCATCTGAAGGCGCTGCTCGAAGCGGGGTTAATCCAGGGCGAAATCAATCCGCCGAAGGTGAAGTACTGCATCCATCGCGAAAACTGGGCGAAGGCACAAGCGCTGTTCGGGGAGTTCTTCGCCTGCGAAAAAAGCGGCGGGTGCAACTGTTGAGAACGGAATTTGTTAACAAGAAAGACACTTCTATAAATCGTTTATTTACGATAAACTCAAAACAACAGAACAATGAAAAAGATCAAAATTCTCGGCACAGGATGCGCCAAATGCAACCAGCTCACCGATGCGGTCAAGGCCGTCATCGCTGCTGAAAACATCGAGGCCGAGGTGCAGAAGGTCGAAGACATGCAGCAGATCGTGTCGTATGGCGTGATGTCAACGCCCGGCCTCGTGGTGGATGGCAAGGTTGTTTGCAGCGGACGCATCCCGTCCGGCGACGAGCTGCGCGAGATGCTCACCGCCGCACCGAAACCCTCCTGCTGCTGCGGCGACTACGCCAATGGTACGGACCGACCGAACGGAACCTGCTGAAACTATGCAACAGCACGATCGGCAAAGCTCCGCAGCCCCGGCCTGGATCGCCGGGGTGGCGGCGGCGGTAGCGCTCTGGGTTCCGCTCTACCTCAACCTCGAAGCGGGCGCGGACCTGCTCGTCGCAGCGCTCGGCCTGAGCCGCGCCACCCCGCTTGGCGAGGCGCTCCATTTCTTCATCTACGAAGCGCCGAAGGTGCTGATGCTCCTGACGGCGGTGGTCTTCGTGATGGGGGTGGTGCACACCTTCATTTCGCCTGAACGGACGCGGGCCATGCTGTCGGGCAGGCGGGTCGGCGTCGGCAACGCGATGGCCGCCACGCTCGGCATCGTGACACCCTTCTGCTCCTGCTCGGCGGTGCCGCTCTTCATCGGCTTTTTGCAGGCGGGCGTGCCGCTCGGCGTCACCTTCTCGTTCCTTATCTCCGCACCGATGGTCAACGAGGTGGCGCTCGCGCTGCTTTTCGGCATGTTCGGCTGGAAGGTCGCGCTGCTCTATCTCTCGATGGGGCTTCTGGTTGCAGTGATTTCGGGGATGGTGATCGGCAAGCTCGGGCTTGAGCGCTTTCTCGAAGAGTGGGTACGGCAACTCCAGAACAGCGCGGTGTCGTCCGAATTTTCCGCCGAAGCCGTGAGCTGGCCGGAGCGGATTCGCGAAGGCCTCCGCCACGTGCGAGAGATCGTTGGCAAGGTGTGGCTCTTCATCGTGCTCGGCGTCGGACTCGGCGCGGGCATCCACGGCTACGTGCCGCAAAACTTCATGGCCTCGCTGATGGGCAACCAGGTCTGGTGGTCGGTGCCCGCCGCCGTCTTGATCGGCGTGCCAATGTACTCGAACGCAGCCGGAATCATTCCCGTTGTGCAGGCGCTGCTCGGCAAAGGCGCAGCGCTCGGTACGGTACTGGCATTCATGATGAGCGTCATCGCCCTCTCCGCGCCGGAGATGCTCATTTTACGCAAGGTGCTCCGCCCGCAGCTCATCGCGGTTTTCGCCGGAGTGGTAGCCACGGGCATCATGCTGGTCGGTTTCGTGTTCAATGCGATTTTCTGATCCGCAAAAACCTATAAGTCATGAAAAAATCGATACTTGTTCTCTGCACTGGCAACTCCTGCCGCAGCCAGATGGCGGAGGGATTCCTTCGTTCGTTCGATTCCGAACTCGACGTGTTCTCTGCAGGCACGGTTCCGGCAAGCGAGGTGCATCCGCTGGCCGTTCAGGTGATGCGGGAAAAAGGGATCGACCTCAGCGCCAATCGCCCGAAAAAAGTGGACGAATTTCTCACCAAGCCGTTCGATTACGTCGTGACGGTCTGCGATAGCGCCAAGGAGAGCTGCCCGCTCTTTACCGGCCAGGTCAAGCACCGCCAGCACATCGGCTTCGACGATCCGGCGGCGGCCACCGGCAGCAGCGAAGAGGTGCTCGCCGAGTTCCGCCGGGTACGCGACGAGATCGAGCAGGAGTTTGGGAAATTTTATCGTGAAACCATCCGGGGAGAAAAACCATGAGTATCTCGACAAAACAGCTCTCTTTCCTTGACCGTTATTTGACGCTCTGGATTTTTCTCGCGATGGGCATCGGCGTGCTCTCCGGCTTTCTCTACCCGCAGATCGCCGGATTCTGGAACCAGTTCCAGTCCGGCACGACCAACATTCCCATCGCCATCGGCCTGATCGTCATGATGTATCCGCCGCTCGCCAAAGTGAAGTACGAGGAGCTGGGCGATGTGTTCCGCAACACGAAGTTGCTGGGCCTGTCGCTCCTGCAGAACTGGGTGATCGGGCCGGTGTTGATGTTTGCGCTCGCTGTGACGTTTCTCTCCGACATGCCGCACTACATGGCCGGTCTCATCATGATCGGGCTGGCGCGGTGCATCGCAATGGTGATCGTCTGGAACGAACTGGCCAAGGGCGACACGGAGTACGCCGCCGGTCTCGTGGCGTTCAACTCGGTGTTCCAGGTGCTCTTCTTTTCGGTCTATGCGTGGCTCTTTCTGACCGTGCTGCCGGAGAAACTCGGCATGACATCCTTCCACGTCAAGATCACCATCGGCGAGATCGCCCGTTCGGTCTTCATCTACCTCGGCATTCCATTCATCGCCGGATTTCTGACGCGCTTCGTGATGCTCCGGGTCAAAAGCCGTGAGTGGTACGAGCGGGAGTTTATTCCAAAAATCAGCCCGCTGACGCTGGTGGCGCTGCTCTTCACGATTGTGGTGATGTTCTCGCTCAAGGGCGAATACATCGTCAAAATTCCGATGGATGTGCTGCGCATCGCCATTCCGTTGCTGCTCTATTTTGTCATTATGTTCTTGGTGTCGTTCTGGCTGGGCAAAAAGATCGGCGCGGACTACTCGAAATCGGCCACGCTTTCCTTCACAGCGGCGAGCAACAACTTCGAGCTGGCCATCGCCGTGGCAGTCGCCGTCTTCAGAATCGACTCCGGCGAGGCCTTCGCCGCCGTCATCGGCCCGCTTGTCGAAGTGCCCGCGCTCATCACACTGGTGAACGTCTCACTCTGGTTCAGGGAAAAATGGTTCCGCGTTATTGACAACGCATAACTGCTTTTTTCGGCTTTAAACAAAACTGACAAAAATGGAAAAACAAGCTGTCCGAGAGTCTGGCCCGGCCTGCTCGGCAGCCGCCGTTATTTCTGGCCATTACCTGACCCCGTTGAGAAAACCGGCACAAGAGACGAACAGCTTGCCCTGTTCCGCGAAATTCGCGATGAACTTCGCGAAAAATTGCAGGAGTGGGTAAAAAGCGTCGAGTGATCTCTCCCGTCTGCCGAAACGCCACTTCCCTCTCCGTGGCGATTTAACCAGCCCGATTTCCGCGGGAAAACAGGAAAAAACAAAGGGGCTTGCTATATTTCGGGAAAAATCGCCGACACAGGCACTGGGCTTCGGCTTGCCGATGCATCGGAATTGAAATGAACCCCATACAAACCCGAAACCACATGAACAGACCAACTGCTCGCACCTTGTCTGCAGCAATGATTTTGCTTTCAGCAGGCCTTGTCATCGGCGGTTGCAGCCCCACGGTGAAGGTGGAGGCGCCGGACAAGCCGATCACGATCAACATGAACATCAAGATCGACCACGAAATCAGGATCAGGGTCGATCGCGACATCGACAACGCTATCGGTAAAAGAACGGACATTTTCTAATCAGGGAGGATCACCATGCACATGATAACAACATATCGTCTCGCGACGCTGGCCAAAACCTTCGTCCTCTTCTTCACCATTCTTGCGGCATCGGCGGCCTCCGCCTTTGCGCTCGACCTCGAAACAGCCAGAGCAAAGGGGCTTGTCGGCGAGGTTGACAACGGCTACATCGCCATTCCGCCCGGAGCGGGCACCGAGGCTCAACAGCTGGTTGAAACCGTGAACAAGCAGCGCCTGGCTGTTTATTCAGAGATTGCCGCCAAGAATGGCATTTCGGTCGAAGTGACCGGTCAGCGCACCTTCGAGAAGCGCTATCCCAGCTTCCCCGCCGGCACCTGGGTAAAGATAAAGGGCGTATGGTCCAAAAAGTAAGCGATCTCTTGTGAAGTGGCTTCTGCGTATCATCGGAACACTCCTGCTGCTCACGATCCTTGCTGTTTGCGGAGCGTGGCTGGCATTTCCCTGGTATGCCCAGTCGCTCATTGACCGCTTGACAGCCGGTAAAGGCATCACCGTGAAACTGCACAGACCCGGGCGACCGGGTCTGTCAGGTATCGGTTTCGGGCAGCTCGACGCCACGATTCGCATCAAACCGGACTCTTGCGTAACGACCCCCTCGGCCTTCACGCTCAAGCTTCTGAACGGCCGGCTCTCTTGGAAACACATCACCGGAAGCGCAACGCCAACGTTCAGAATGCAGCTCGACGCTGACTCCGTCGAGGTTCTGCAGACCCCTTCGGAGATCCGCTTCCGGCAAGCAAATCCCCGACTTCGGGCGCGCCTTGATTTGCTGCCCTCCGGCGGTCTGCTGCCCTCCATTGCTCCCGATTCAATCGCCGTTGCGGTCAGGCACGGGCAGGCCGAGGCCGGGCAACTGCACATCGAAGATATTTCATACGACGTGCTGCTCACCCGCTCGAACAAATGGGTACAGCAACCGGCGCTGTTCAGAGCTGAATCACTGTTTTCAGGCAGTACCAAAACACCGCTTTCTGGCTTTGAGGCAACATTCGGTTTGCAACGCCATCCCAGCAAACCTTGCACCCTGACCTTCAGCAACTGCTCGCTGCAACTCTCCGGCATTAAAGCCTCAACTCCCAAAATCGAGTTCAACCTGCGGAACAAGCGCATGGCCTTCGTACTGAAGATCGGCAACGTGCCACTCGATCGGTTCTCGCCCGATTCCGGGCCGGCCAGCCTCACGGGCAAACTCAGCGGTTCGATTCCGGTCGAATACCTCGACTCCACGATCCGGATTAGCGACGGCACCATCGATGCCGCAAAAGGCACGGCGTTCGCATTCAAGACAGATGGTACGAAAATCTCTTTCGATGCCGGACGCAAACCCGGCGGACCGCCACTCATCGAGAACCTCAACGCCAGAGTGACGCTCGATGCCACAAATGGCACGGTGTCGGTAATCCGCCTCGACTCGCTTTCGGCAAGGCTCTTCGGCAGCCGGATCGCATCGACGCCTGCGCGCTATGACCTCAAATCGGGAGCGACTGCGGCCACCATCAGCATTGACAAGGCTTCGATCCTCGACCGCATCCGGCTGACCGGAGAGTTCAGCGGCGGGATGAACGGTCGGCTTTCAGGCACGATCCCCGTCCGGATCGACCGTAACGGCATTGCAATCTCCAAGGCCAGACTCACTGCACAAGGCAGCAGCTCGATCCGGCAGAAACTGCCCAAACAGTCATCCGGCGCAGACGAGCTGTTCTCGAAAACGGCAGGCCGCGAAGTGCTTTGGGAGATCACCGATCCGTCCATCACGCTGAACCGGGAAACAAAGGGTACGCTGACGGTGAACGCCACGCTCAAGAGCCTCAAGCGCAAGACCGGCAGTGGAGAACTGCTTCTCACGTCGCCAAAAGGCTCGCTCACGCTGTTCGCCTACCCCGGTAAACCTTCGCTGGTCACTGTGTCAGACTTTTCGGCGGGCCTCCTCGACGGCACGGTCGCGGTCAACCACATGGACTACGACCTCAAATCGAAGCACACCGAAACCCTCGTGCAGCTCAACGGCATCCCGATCCAGTCGCTGCTCGACCTGCAAGGAGCTTCAAAGCTCTCCGCTACCGGTACCATTCGCGGTGCCATTCCGGTGGTGCTCGACAACAACCTCTTCAGCATTCCCGAAGGCCGCATGGATGCAGAGAAGAACGGTCTCATCATCTATGCAAGCACCCCGGAAGAGCGCGCCGCCGCCGGAGCCGGAATGCGCCTCACCTACGAAGCGCTCGGCAATTTCTTCTACTCCGAGCTGGTTTCCAACATCGTCATGACCCCCGACGGCAACTCAACGATTTCGATTCAGCTCAAAGGCCGCAACCCCGACTTCCAGAACAACCGCCCGGTAAACCTGAACCTCAACATCCAGCAAAACCTGCTCGACCTCTTCCGAAGCCTCACGCTCTCATCGGACATCGAAGAAGCGATCTCGAAGAAAGTTCTGGAGAATAGCGGGGGGAAGAAGAAAAAGAAATAAGAAGCGGTTACCGCGTTATGTGGGGTTTATTCCAAAATCTCTCTATCCGCGATGCAGTCGGTTGAAGGATCAATGAAGCTGACGAGAAGATTTTCGTTGCTTTCGCCACTATTTTCACCTGATGCAAAAGAGCTGTCAGCTCACCTGAAAGTGTAGATGTGTTTTACAAAAAAAACGGGACCCAACAAGTAGAGAATACAATGTCGCTTGACAATAACAAGGGAAAAGCCTCGCACGCTACTCGCCAGATTCTTGAGAAATATCTGACACTACGCTCCTTTCGCAAAGGGCAGCTTCTCTGGAGTGAGGGGGATACCGACGGCCTGCTGGTTTTTCTTAAGTCCGGGCGAGTCAAAATATACCGTTTGCTGCCTATGGGAAAGGCAATAACCCTCTATATCTTCGGCAAGGGCTCTGTGTTCGGATTCATGCCGTTTTTCGACGACGCCCCTTACCCTGCGTACGCCCAGGCGCTGGATGACTGCGAGGCGGATGTCATTTCCCGCTCGGGACTACGCCAGGCAGTGCATCAAGATCCGGAAGTGGCAATCGTCCTCATGAAACAGCTGGCTCAACGTCTTCGTGATGCCTTTGATACGATTGAGCGGCTTCAGAGCAAAGGAGCCAATCCCAAAGTGGCAGCGGCTCTGATGGCCTTGATGGATGACTCGCCTAATATCGCCGGTCGGCCGCTATTCATCACATTACCGGTTGCCTCCCATGAGTTCGCCCAGTCACTGGGTCTGACACCGGAGACTCTTTCGCGGTCGATCACACACCTCGTCGAAAAAAACATTCTCAAGCGTTTGCAGAGGAATCGATTTCAGATACTGGATTTAGAAGCTCTTGAGAAAGTGGCAGAAAGTGCTCTGCGGTGAGGCAATCAGGCGCTTCGTTGCGCGCGGTCAATGGCATCCGATGTCTTCATCAATACTGATTGTCCCCACGATACGAGGGGCTGAGAGAAGACGAGAGATCCAATGAGTCATCACCACCAGACCAAGAACCTCGGCCTGTCAATTGTCATCAACGCGTTCATTTTCATGGTGATTCACCAACTCTTGCAACCGATCGTAATCAATGTTCAGCCCAAGCCGAAGCATACCCCAGGCACAAGAATTGTCCACTGTTCCATACCAGGACGACCATTATGCACATCGGCTTTTCCGTCTCCATTTTTCCGATCTGGCCGAACTTCTGCAAGGATAGAAAAGACTCGCTCGCGCAGCTCGATGTTAGTGCAGATACCTTGGAGACCACGCAACAGTTTTGAAATATCATCACGTGATTTCGTATTAAATGTTATGGCCGATATATCGATCTGACCAAACACCATTTGGGGATTAAGAACGGTGCGCATGACAAAGCATAAGCGATCCTGAGCAAATAGCCACCACAGGCTTATCTTTCAGCACCTTCCTTCCGTTCAACTGTCACAGCCACAAGCACTTGTTTCAAAAGAACCTCTTATTGACAGTGGTCAATGATTTGTTGTCCCTTTCTGCCTATAATAGCTTCATGTAAGACAGAATGAAAACTGAGATAACACTCTTGAAAGGAGAAACAGTCATGGTAGAACCAAAAGAATTCCTCAAAGCGGGGCAGGCCTTCCACGGCCACAAATGTCCGGCCATGCCGATGGGCCTCAGAGTCGGCGCAGCGGCGATGAACAAACTGGGCGTCGAGCGCTCAAAAGACGGCCAGTTGCTGGACCTGGTTGAGTTGGGCGATGGCCACTGTGCTACCTGCTTTGCCGACGGCATCCAAATGATTACTGGATGCACATTCGGCAAGGGCAACATCAAGAAGCTCCACTATGGCAAATGGGGCGTGACGCTTATTGATACCCAGACCGGGCGAGCAGTTCGTGTTACGCCAAAAGCGGAAGCGATGCTCGCCAACAAGAAGAGTGAATTCTTTACCGAGTACAGGATGAAGCACATCCCGGCCTCGAAAGTCCCGGCCGAGGTGGTGGAACCCCTCGTCGAAAAAGTAATGAATGCTCCGGACGATATGCTTCTGAATATTGGTGATGTATTCGATTATGAAGTACCGCCAAAAGTCGAATCGTTCTCCGGGTTCGTTTGCGACATATGCGGCGAAATGGTGGTTGAGGGCTACGGTCGGCCGCTTGATGACAAGAAAGTCTGTCAACCCTGCTATGAGAAGGCGCAGAGAGAGCACTGATGCTCTCTCTGTCAAATCCATGCTCTAAACTGGAAAGGAAGACATTATGGGATTAGAAATACTCGCCGGCATCATAACACTGATCTTCACGGCTCTTCTCACGATTGCCGGAGTTGGCGCCGCCTTTATATTGATCCCGGTTTTCATCGCCATAGGCATCGATATACACACGTCAATGGCGACGGCCCTGTTGCTCAACAGTATCGCTATGATTTTTGCCTCTTATCGGTTTATAAAAAAGAAACTGATACTGTGGAAGGTGGCGATTCCGATTCTTATTATCGCCACGGCATTATCGCCTTTGGGTGCCTATGTTAGCCAGGGATTGGATCGTACAGTCCTGTTGTGGCTATTCGTCGGATTTCTCCTCTTTGCCGCAGGGATGATGCTGTTTTATCAACCCAAGCAGCATGAGCAAGCCAGCTCACAGTGGAAACACATCACGCTGGGGCTTGGTGTCGGCGCATTCGCTGGATTCCTGGGCGGACTATTGGGAGTCGGGGCGGAAATTTCATAGTGCCTGTGCTGGTCTGGCTCGGGTTCAACCCAAAGTATGCTTCGGCGACAGCGTCGTTTATCGTAATTTTCTCGTCATTCTCCGGATTTCTCGGTCACGCGACGGTCGGCAGCATTAATACCGCATTATTAGCCTTTACTGCCATCGGGTCCGCCGGCGGAGCGCTGATCGGATCCTGGTTAATGACAGACAGGCTTAACAGAGAACAGGTGAAATTGATAATCGGCGTGGTCTTGCTGGGTATCGCGGCCAAGATGATCTGGAATCTGATAGCTTGAGGCAAAGAACATGAACAGAAAGCGGAACAGAGGACAAAAAGACATGGTTTTCCTCCTTGTTACATGAGAGGAAACTATAACCGTTTACACACGGTATCTTACAGACCCTTTGACAGATGTTTATTGCTTATCTGAATTTTTTACTTCCTCTCCCGCAGCCTTAACCAATCGATCCCGTATCGCCCGTCCGATCCCCTTTTCCGGCGGCAGTTCGCAATAAATTGTTCGAATCCCTTCTGCATCGCACGTCCTGAAAAATCCGAACAGCACGCGGGCGTATTCGTCCATGTCGCGGCATTGGAGAGATTTTGCGGCTCCGGCGGGCGGAGCGGCAAGGCCGATCCATGCAGCGTGCAAGTCTGTCTGCAGGTTTGATGGTGGAGATTCGACGAGGATGATTTCGGCTTCGGGGCTGTAGTGGCGGTATTTCTGGCCGGGGCTTTTCGGGGCTTCGCCCGGCTTGCAGGCGGTCGCTATTTCGATGTCGGGCACCAACTCGCGGAGCAATTCGATGCTGACGGCTCCGGTGCGCAACAGGCGCGGCGGGTTGACCGAGCAGTCAACGATGGTCGATTCAAGGCCGATGGTGCTTGGTTCGCCGCGCAAAAGGCAGGCGATTTTGCCGCCGAGGTCGTGGTAGACGGTTTTCCAGTCGGTCGGGCTTGGGCGTCCTGAAACGTTGGCTGACGGCGCGGCGACCGGGTGTTTGCAGTGGCGCAGAAACTCCGAGGCGATTGGGTGCGACGGGCAGCGCACGCCGATGGTCGGCAGACCGGCGGAGACAATCTCCGGCACGGCGGCGCGCTTTTTTAGCACCAGCGTCAGCGGGCCGGGGAAAAAGCGCTCGACGAGTATCTTTGCCGTCTCACCGATCTCCGCCGCCACCTCGCCAATTTGCTCCGGCGTCGCTACGTGCACGATCAGTGGGTTGTCCGAAGGCCGTCCTTTCGCCTTGAAAATTTTCGCCACAGCGTCCGGATTAAAGGCGTCGGCTCCGAGACCGTAAACAGTTTCGGTCGGAAATGCGA
Organism: Chlorobaculum tepidum TLS; assembly: GCF_000006985.1. Lineage (NCBI taxonomy): Bacteria > Pseudomonadati > Chlorobiota > Chlorobiia > Chlorobiales > Chlorobiaceae > Chlorobaculum > Chlorobaculum tepidum. The sequence continues at coordinate 1,627,279 of NC_002932.3, read as the reverse complement.
CCGTTTCGCTACGATTGAGCCAGCTTGCGGCCTCTTCAGGCCGGTCAGTCACGAGGGTCTGCATCGATGAGGGGTGCGGTCAGTGTGCGAGCGCCTTCAGCGCTTCGGGGAAAAACCAGGTGTAGCAGCAGAGGCCCGCGATGGCTCCGGCCAGCGGCACGCTGAAATTGTCGTCGATCCTGAAAACGCCGATCTTCAGCACCAGCGCCTCGGTGATGGTGCCGGTGATTGCCATGACGATCGCTGCCGGAAAGATCATGCCGGGGATGGACAGGACGACGGGCAGGGCGCTCACGAAAAACGCCAGGCTTCCCTCGAAGCTTTTCTGGCCGAAGCGGTGCCGTCCAAATCGCTTGCCAACCAGTGCTGCCACCGTGTCCGACACCGACACCATCGCGAAAGCTGCAACGGCAATCGTTTTCGGGAAAAAGGCGATCAGGGCGAATGCCGCGAGGGTGATCCAGGTCGCGCCGTTCAGATGCAGGCGCTCCCGGTTCAGCTCGTGATGCCGCAGCATGGTGCCGAAGGTCGAATGGTACCAGGTCGAAAGGAATGGCACGAAGTGCTTGGCAACATCCACCAGAAAAAATCCCGCCGTCACCGGAGTGAGGATCAGGAGTGCCTGCTTTTTGCCGATGTGCCAGTAAATCAGTGGAATCAGCAGGGACGAGAGGTGGATCGCCTTGCGCGCGAACTCGTAACGGAAATCGAGATGGTCGGAATCCGTTTCGACTTTTGCGGTTTTAAACATTCGATCCATTACGCGTAGTGTCCTGACGTGTTACTCATCATGCAGCCGGTAAAAAATGACGTGCTGAATATACACCGAAAATTCCGGATGTGGAAAAGAGAGCAGGCCAATCGAGGGCGCGAGAAATTCGTCCATGAACACCTGGCTGAAGGGGGTTCGTTTTTTGGTGAAATCGCTTATTTTATTCACAGAAGTTTCCGTTATCAGGTTCAAGCGCATGTCATCAGAGAAACTCAGGGTGGCCGCCATCGATCTTGGCACCAACTCCTTTCACATGGTCATCGTCGAGGAGAGCGAAGAGAAGGGCATTGTGGAAATCGATCGTGTCAAGGACATGATCTGTATCGGGCGTGGCAGCATTTCCACCAAACGGCTCGATGACGGGGCGATGGAGGCTGGCGTGGCTACGCTCCGGAACTTCATTGTACTGGCCACCCAGCGGGGTGTCGCGCTGCACAACATTCTCGCCTTTGCCACCAGCGCCATTCGCGAGGCCGATAACCGCGACGAGTTTATCGACATGGTGCGGCGCGAAACCGGCCTGAAGATTCGGGTGATTACCGGCAAGGAGGAGGCGCAGTTCATCTACTACGGTGTGCGCAATGCCGTGACGCTGCGTGACAAACCGGATCTTTTGTTTGACATCGGCGGCGGGTCGGTGGAGTTCATCATCGCCGACAAGTCGAAGGTGCACCTGCTCGAAAGCCGCAAGATCGGCGTGGCCAGAATGCTGGAGCGTTTCGTGACTACCGATCCGGTTTCGGCACACGAGCTGCATTTGTTGCAGCAGTTTTTCGCCGCCGAGATGTATGGCGGCGCGGCGGAGATGGCGCACGAACTTGGCGTGAGCCGAGCCATCGCCTCGTCAGGTACGGCGCAGAACATCGCCCGCATGATTCGCTTGGGCAAGCATGCCGATGGGGCGGACGTGCTGAACCAGAGCAGCTTTACCCGTCAGGAGTTCGAGAGCTTCTACCGGCAGGTGATCGCGATGGACGCTTCGGCGCGGCGCAAGCTGACCGGCCTCGACGAGAAGCGCGTCGATCTGATTGTGCCGGGGCTGATCCTCTTTGACACGATCTTCCGGGTGTTTGGCATCAAGGATGTGGTGATCTCCGATTCAGCGCTGCGCGAAGGAATGGTGCTGCACCAGATCGCCTTGATCCGGGGGCGTGACGGCAGTAGCCAGCTCGACATCCGGCGGCAGAGCGTGATGGAACTCGGCTACCGCTGCAACTGGCACAAGCCGCACTCGGAGCAGGTTGCCCGTCTTGCGCTGATGCTCTTCGACGAACTCCATCCGCTGCACGGGCTCAAGGAGCGCTACCGCGAGCTGCTCGAATACGCGGCGATGCTGCACAATATCGGGGAGTTCATCTCGATTTCGGCGCACCACAAGCACAGCCAGTACATTATCATGAACGCCGATCTGCGCGGCTTTTCACCGACCGAAATCGACATCATCGGCAACGTCGCCCGCTATCACCGCAAGCAGCCGCCCACCGAAAGGCATCCACTCTACAGCCAGCTCAAGCCCTCGCACCGCCGTGTGGTCGATGTGCTCTCCGGCATCCTGCGCATCGCCAATGGTCTCGAACGGGGCCACCGCCAGAATGTGCAGTCGATCACGGCCCGCATCGACCAGGAGCGCATCGTGCTCGAAGCGCTCACGCAGTTCGAGCCTGACATCGAACTCTGGGCGGCTTGCGGGCTAAAGGAGTGGCTCGAAGAGGTGCTCGGGAAACCCATTCTGATCGAAGCCCGCGTCCGGTAATGGCTTTGTACGAAAAGCTTGCTAGTCCGGGATCGCTCTGGTTTGAATCGACCTTGCCCGGCGCGCTCTACGGCGATTCCCTCTTTTTCTCCGATCCGCTCGAAACGCTGACGCTCCATGCGGGCGACAGCGTCGCGCCGTGGTTCGCCACGCTGGAGTCGCGGCTCGACGCAGGCCTCTGCCTCGCTGGATGGCTCAGCTATGAGGCGGGTTACCTGCTCGATCCGGCACTCGCGGCTCTCGCATCTGCCGGGGCTGATCGCGAGCTTCTTGGCTGGTTCGGCGTCTATGGTCGCCCGGAGCGCGTCCGCCGCGAAACGGTTGAGGCCGAGGACGCGGCGGCAGCGGCGCGGAGCTGCGCAGTCAGCGGATTCGGTTTCGAGTTCAGCGAGGCGGAGTATTGCGAGCGCATCGACAGACTTCGGACTGAGATCGCGGCGGGCAACGTCTATCAGGCAAACTTCACCGGGCGCTGCCGCTTCAGCTTCGACGGTGCTGTCGAAGCGCTTTACGTCAAGATGAAGCGTCGCCAACCCTCGCCGTGGTCGGCCTTCCTCAACACCGGCGACCGTCAGATTCTTTCCTTTTCCCCTGAACTCTTTTTCGCCAGCGATGGCCGCTTGATCGAAACCATGCCGATGAAGGGCACCGCGCCGCGCCGCGAGCGGCCCGAAGAAGACCTCGCCGAAAAGGCGGGGCTGGCAAAGTGTGAGAAGAACCGCGCGGAGAACCTGATGATCGTCGATCTGTTGCGCAACGACCTGGGGCGCATCTGCGCGACCGGCTCGGTGCAGGCCTCCGGGCTGTTCGAGACGCAGACCTATCCGACGCTGCACCAGATGGTTTCGACCGTGCGTGGCGAGCTGCGTCCGGCGACCCGGCTGCACGATCTTTTCCGGGCGCTGTTTCCCTCCGGCTCCGTGACCGGTGCGCCGAAGGTGCGGGCGATGCAGCTCATCTGCGAGTTGGAAAAAAGCCTGCGAGGGGTTTACACCGGCGCGGTCGGTTTCATGCTGCCCGAAGGGCGTATGGCCTTCAACGTGGCGATCCGTACCATCGAACTGCGAGGGCAGAGCGGTGTTTACGGTACGGGGAGCGGCATCGTCTGGGACTCCGACCCGCACGCGGAGTTTCGCGAATGTATGCTCAAGACGCGGATTCTCGCCGACCTCGTGCCGCCCTCCGATCCATCGGTTCCGGGCATTTTCGAGACGATGCAATGGAACGGCGGGGAGTTCCTGCTGGCTGGCGACCATCTCGACCGGCTCGTTTCGTCCGCCATGGCGCTCGGATTTACGTTCGACCGCGCCGCTATCGCCGAGGCGCTGTCTGCCAAGGAACGCGAGTTGAGGAAAAACGGTGGCAGGCATCGCGTGCGGCTTACACTTTCTCACGACGGTGGGATTTTGATAACTTCGGAGCCGTTCGATTTCGATGCATCCGGCAAGTCCGTCCGGGTCTGCATTGCCGCCGAGCGGGTCGATTCGCGCGATCCGCTGCTTCGGCACAAGAGCGTCGCTCGCGAGCGGTACGATCGCGCCTTGCGCGAGGCGCGGGAGCGTGGATTCGGCGAAGTACTGTTTCTGAACGAGCGCAACGAAGTCACCGAAGGGGCGATCAGCAATGTGCTCGCCCGCATCGACGGGCGCTGGCTGACGCCGCCGGAGTCGTGCGGACTGCTCAATGGTGTTTTCCGCCGCTACCTCCTGCGCTCGCGCCCGTGGATCGTCGAAAAAGCGTTTACCCTTGACGATCTGCACCGGGCCGATATGGTGTTCGTTTGCAACTCACTGCGCGGCGTGCGCCCGGTGGCGATCGTCTTTCCGGAATAAGCGCACCGGAGGTTGAAGCGCAACGGCTTGAGCTGTATATTGATGCTAGGACTCATCTTAAGCAACCGCTAACAGCTTTCCACCATGAGAGACCACACGCCGAATTTCAAACTGCTCGAACTTTCCGATGCGAGCAAGGCACTTGTCAGAGAGACCGTCACCCAGCTGCTCGAAAAGCTTGCCGGAGACGGCCAGCTCACGCCTGACGCCCGGCTTGAATTTTGGGTGGAGATTCCCGGCGTGAAGCATCCACGCGGCACCTTCCGGGGCGGTTGCCTCATGCCGGACAGCTATCTCTGTCTGTCGGACTGGTTTGCTACCGGCAGCTCGGCCATCGAACCGGCGGCAGAGTACGCCAGTTCCGAAAATCCGCTCGATGCGGCATGGGCTGATTTTCTCGGCGAACTCTACTACCAGATTGAAATTTTCACTTCCGTAGCTTCTGCCAATCAGGGTATCACGGTCGAACTCTGGGCCGGAACAAGGGGCAGGCCCGAGTGCGAGTGGATGTATGCGGTGGATAAAAAGATAGAGCTGCCGTAAGAAGAGGTGAGCCTGAAGGATGAAGAGAAGAGTGATTTTCAGAAGAATGCTCTTCTCTTACAACGTTTTTTCAGGCCATTCGCAGATTTCCCGAATCGCGCAGTTCGCGCATTCGGGCTTTTTTGCTTTGCAGGTGTAGCGGCCGTGCAGCAGCAGGTAGTGGTGGAAGTCGATAAGTTTTTCTTCCGGAATGACTTTGACCAGTGCCTCTTCGGTCTCTTCAGGCTTCGAGGTTTTGCAGAGGCCAATGCGGTTCGAGACGCGGTGGACGTGAGTGTCCACCGGCATGGCGGGGATGCCGAAGGCGTTGCCGAGCACCACGTTGGCGGTTTTCCTGCCCACACCCGGCAGGCTTTCCAGTGCTTCGCGTGACGCAGGAACCTCGCCACCGAACTCATCGACGAGGCGCCGGCTCATGGCGAGAATATTTTTCGCCTTGTTGTTGTAGTAGTTGATCGGGCGGATAATCGTCCTGATATCCTCCACATCCATCCGGCTCATGCTCGCGGCGTCAGGCGCGGCTTTGAAGAGTACGGCGGTGAGTTCGTTGACCTTTTTGTCCGTGGCCTGCGCGGCCATGATGGTGGCGACCAGCAACTGAAAAGGGCTTTCGAAGTTCAGCTCGCTTTTCGGGTTCGGCCAGATCACCGACAGCGCCTTTTCGATAAAGGCGATCTTTTCGCTCACGGAAGTGGTCATCGTTGTTGAAAGAGCTGGTTACCGGTTGTTTTCCGTTTTCTGCATTTTCTGTTCGGAGTGGTCGACCAGGCCTCGTCCGCACTTTTTGATCCGTCCTTCAGCCTTCATGTCGTTGAAGATGGCGTCGAGAATGCCGTTGACGAACTTGCTGCTCTTGTCGGTGCTGCTGAACTTCTTGGCGATCTCGATGGCTTCGTTGATCGACACCTTCGGCGGAATATCCTCGCAGTAGAGAATCTCGGCGAGTGCCATGCGCAGGATATTCTTGTCGATGATCGCGATACGGCTCATGTCCCAGTTGAAGGTGTGCTTTGCGATATATCGGTCGATCTCTTCGCGGTTCCTGACGATGCTCTGCATCAGGTGGTTGAAGAATTTCATCGCGTTGGGATCGTCCATGATCTCTTTGGTCAGGAGCCAGTTTGCCGCTGAATCGGTATCGACATCCCGGAGTTCAAGCGTGTAAAGCGCCTGAATGATTTTTTCTCTGAGCTGCCGTCGGTAGGTCTTCATGATGCGGAATTAAGAGTGTTTTGGTGTAAGGATGCTGGCGAGAACTTCATCGGTCTCGGCAAAATTTTTGAACAGCGTTCCTGGTTTGTGCCGGGCCAGCTCCTCCATCGTAAAATTGCCGGTCGCTACGGCGATCGAGCGGGCATCGAGTTCGCGCGCGCAACGAATGTCGTGTTCGGTGTCGCCGATAATAACGATTTGCGAGGGGGAATAGTTTGCTCCGGTCATGCGCCGGGCCCGTTCGAGCGCGATATGGGGAAGTTCGTTGCGGTCGAGGGCATCGTCGGCGAATGCGCCGAACGGAAAGTAGTGATCGATGCCGGGGAGTTTGAGTTTGTGGCGTCCGGAGGCCTCGAAGTTGCCGGTCAACAGGCCGAGCAGAACGTCGGAACGGGACGAGAGCGCGTCGAGCAGTTCGCGAACCCCTTCAAGCAGGGTGATGTCTTCACGCCGTGCGCGTTCGCGGAAAAGTGCGATGTAGGTTTCCTTGGCTTTATCGAACTTGTCTGCAATTTCGGCACGTTCAAGTCCGACGTTGGAGAGCACTTCGTAGATGATTGCTCCGTCCATTTTGCCGGAGAAGTCGTGACTGCCGGTGCTGCCTTCGGTGCCGTACACCTCGATGAGCGCGTCGGCCAGCACGCGCCGGTTCATGCTTTCGACTTTCAAAAGGGTTCCATCGATGTCGAACAGAACAAGTGTGCGGGACATAATCAGGATGCTGTTTCCTCAGAGCGTGCGTTTTCGATCTTGACCGGAATGAGTTTCGAGACTCCTTCCTCTTCCATCGTGACGCCGTAAAGTGCCTGGCACGAGGCCATGCTTTTTTTGTTGTGCGTAACGATAATAAATTGAGTGTTATTCTCAAATTTTTTCAGAAGCTTGATGAAGCGCCCGACGTTGGCGTCGTCGAGCGGCGCATCGACTTCGTCGAGGATGCAGAAGGGGCTCGGCTTGACCAGGTAGATCGCAAACAGCAGCGACAGGGCAGTCAGCGCTTTTTCGCCGCCGCTAAGCTGCTCGATGGCCAGCGGTTTCTTGCCGCGTGGCTTGGCGACGATCTGGATGTGCGCTTCGAGCGGGTCTTCATCCGAGGTGGTGATGAGCAGATCAACCTCGTCTTCAGGATCGAACAGGTCGTGGAAAATCCGGATGAAGTTCTTCCGCACCTGGTTGAAGGTTTCCCGGAATTTTTCGAGCGCCGTACGGTTGATCTCCTCGATGGTCTCTCTGAGCTGCTTTTCGGCGCTGACCAGATCCTCTTTCTGAGCAGTCAGGAAATCGAGGCGCTCCTTTTCGCTTTCGTACTCCTCCAGCGCCAGTTCGTTCACGCCACCGAACTGCTCTTTCTGTTTTTGCAGGTAGGCGAGTCGCTCTCGTGATGCGGCGACGTCAAAACCCTCTGGTACATGCGCGGGCATCATCTCAAGCTCAACACCGTAACGTTCCATCACCGTGGCCTGCAAGTGGGCAATCTCCTGTTCGAGCTTTGCCTTGCGGTTGTTGAACTCGGCGAGCATCTGCTGAGAAAGGTCGTGCTTGCGGCGCAGATCCCGGAGGTTGGACAGCGTGTCATGGTTTTTGGTCTGGAGATCGCGGTATGAGGACTCCAGTTCGTTGAGCGCCTCCTGCTGGCGGGCCGAGACGACCACGGCCTGTTCGTGCTCAGCCGTCGCCTGGGCGATTGACTGGCCGAGTTCGGCCACCTCTTTTTCCGCCCGCGCGATCTGGTGCTGCATTCCCTCGATCTCATCGCTGAGCGTGACGATTGTCTGCTGGCAGGCGCTCGCGCGGAATCTGTGTTTTTCGAGATCGAGCTGTGCGTCGCGGTAGCGTCCCTGCTGCGCCTGAAGTTCTGCGTGCAACGCCCGGCTGCGACTCTCCCCGGCGGAAAGCTCCTCCTGCATGACGTTCACTTTTTGCTGAGCGGTTTCGATCTCCGCTTCGATGCGCAGGGTTTCGGGCTGTGTTTTCTCAAGTTCGTCGAGCACGCTCTGCATGGAGGCGATCAGCGCGGTCCGCTCCCGGTCGGCGTGGGCGATCTGATCCGCGCCGGAGCGCTCCTCGGCTTCGAGCCGTGCGAGTCGTTTTTCGAGCGCTGAAATCTCCTGGCTGATCGATGCAGCGGCGCGTTTTACGCGCTCTGTGTCGATGGCGCTGAACTCCTTGCGGAGCACGGCAAGCGCGTTTTCCGCTTCAGCGATGGTTTCCGCCATGCCGGCCATCTGCTTCTGCAGTCGGTCGCGCTCGGCTTTTTTGCCAAGTCTGACGCTCTCGCCGCCCTTCGCGCTGCCGCCGTAGAGCATGCCACGGCGAGTGAACTTTTCGCCCTTTTCGGTGATGAAAAGCGCCTCCGGGTGCTTCTTCCCCAGCTGCTCGGCAGCATCGAGATCGGCCACAACGTAGCAGTGCTGCAACAGCAAATTCAAGGCTTTCGACAGCTCCGCCGGAGTTTCGACCAGATCGATGGCCCGGCGCGCTCCCTCGATTTCTGCGTAGTCAATCTTCGCGCCGCCGTCGATGAGGTCGAGAATCAGAAAGTGCACCTTGCCCTTGTCAGCTTTCGCGAGGCTCGACACGGCGAGTCTGGCCTCTTCAAGGTTTCGGCAGAGGTAGTAGCCGAGGCTCTCGCCGAGGGCTGCGTTGATTGCTTTTTTGTCGTTTTCTCGCACGGAGATCAGGTCGGAGAGGCAGCCGAGGCCGGGTTTTCCCGCCCGCTGCTTTTCGAGGAAGGCCACGCCCTCCGGCAGCCCTTCGAACTTTTCGAGAATCGAGTTGCAGAGCGCAATCCGGTTGTTCAGATGGTTGTGCTCGCTTTTGAGCGAAAGCAGCTCCTCCTTCTTTTTTTCGCTCTGCTCCGTGATGCTCGCCTTGAGTGCAACGAGGCGCTCCTCCTCTTTTTTCAGCTCATCAAGGGCGATTTTTTTCTCTTCGATCGCCTCCGACGTGCGGCGGCGTTCCGGCTCTGCCTGCTCCATCGAGCGCTCCAGATCACGCTTGCGCTGGTCGAGGCGGTTAACTGATCCTTCGAGATGCTCCTTGCGGGTGCGGAGCGACTGGCGGGTCAGGTTCAGTGCGTTCAGCGATTTCTGGAGTTCGGCCACGGCGCGTCGCTCCGATTGCAGCGCCTGGCGGCTGGCGTCGAGCGCCGAGTTCAACTCTACCTCTTGCTTCTTCAGCCGCTCGAATTCGGCAAGCTGCGCGGTGCACACTTCCTGTAGCGGCGTCTGCTTCTCCGAAAGCTCCTTCGACAACGCCTCCTGTTCGAGCCGCTTGCGGCCCTTGTCGGCTATCGAATAGTTCAGGCGTTCGATGGTTTGCAGCAGGTTTTTCTGTTTCTCCTTGTGCTGCAAGAGCTGCTTTTCAAGCGTGTGCACGAGCTGGTTGGAGGCGTTCAGCTCCTTCTGGGCGTCGGCGAGCTTTCGTTCGAGTTCAAGCTGGCGCAGTTCGGATTCCTGATGCGCACTGTCGAGTTTGGCGATGGTGGCTGCAAGTTCGTGGCACTGGCGTTCCTCGGCGGCGATGGAGTCGAGCAGCGGACGGAGTTTCTGCAAATGTTCGTCCATCGAGATGGCCGAGAGCGTGAGGTCGAGTGTACGCAGCTCCTCCCTGATCTCCTTCAGCCGTTCGGCTTTGCGCACCTGCAAGCGGAGATTGCGCACCTTCTTTTCCACCTCGGCGAGCACATCATCCACGCGGGCCAGGTCGCGGCTGGCGCTTTCGAGCTGGCGGAAGGTCTGCTTGCGTCGCTGCTTGTAGCGTGTGATGCCGGCAGCTTCTTCAAACAGCTTCAGGCGCTCCTCGCTCTTGTTGCTGATGATTTCCTCGATCATCTTCAGCTCGATGACCGAGTAGGCGTCGCTGCCCATGCCGGTGTCGGCGAAGAGGTCGAGGATGTCCTTGAGGCGGCAGGGCACCATGTTGAGCAGGTAGTCGCTGTCGCCGTTACGGTAGAGGCGGCGTGTCACCGTGACCTCGGTGTACTCGGTCGGCAGGATGTTGCGCGTGTTCTCAATGGTGATGGAGACCTCGGTGAAACTGAGAGGCTTGAGCCGTTTGGTGCCGTTGAAGATGATGTTCTCCATTTTTGGTGAGCGGAGCAGCATCGATTTCTGCTCGCCGAGCACCCAGCGGATGGCGTCTACAACGTTGGTTTTGCCGCACCCGTTCGGCCCAACAATGGCGGTGAGCCCCTTGTCGAAGTGTATCCTGACCCTGTGGGCGAAGCTTTTGAAGCCGAAAAGTTCGATTTTCGACAGGTACATGAACGGGGTATTAACGGTCTCCGAAAGAGCGACGGCGTCCGAGCGAACGTCGCTGTCGGGCGAAAGTTAACAAAAAAATCGACGAACCAGACAACGGAGCGTTGACGCCGATCAGTCCGAAGCGCGGCGGGTTGCGAGCACAACGGCGCGAGCCTGGATGGCGGCATCGACGTCGTGCACGCGCAGGATATCTGCGCCGTTCATGAGCGCGATGGTGTTGGCGCTGATGGTGGCCAGGAGCCGTTCCGACGGCGGTGGCGTCTCCTCGCCGGTGCGCCTGATCGCCTGGCCGAGAAACGACTTTCGCGATATTCCGGCGAGCACCGGGCAGCCGAGTTTGTGCAGCTCGTCGAGCCGCGCGAGCAGTCGGTAGTTCTCCTCGACGGTTTTGCCGAAGCCGAGGCCGGGATCGACGATGATTGACTCGATGCCGTGTTCTCTGGCGATAGCTATCGAACGGCTCAGGAAAGTGGTCACGCGGTTCATCACCTCTTCCGTCTCTGCGCTGGTGTTATAACTCCAGCGGAGCGCGTCCGGTTTAGCGGGCGTGTGCATCAGTACCACGCCACAGTGGTGGCGGGCGCACACCCCCGGCATTTTCGGATCGAAGCTGAAGCCTGAAATGTCGTTGACGATGTTCACTCCGGCCCGCAGCGCTTTGGCGGCAACTTCTGACTTCCAGGTGTCAATAGAGATCAGCACATCGCTCTGCCTTCGTAAAAGCTCGATGAAGGGAATGGTTCGCCGTATCTCCTCCTCTGCGCTGACCGGTGCCGAGCCAGGGCGGGTCGATTCGCCGCCCACGTCGATGATCTCCGCGCCTGCCCGCGCCATCGCCATCGCCGATTCGAGGGCGCGTTCGAGCTGTACCGCCTCTCCGGCGCTGCCGTAGCTGCCGCCGTCGAAGAACGAATCGGGGGTGAGGTTGACGATGCCCATGATGGCCGGACGCGCCGAGAGGTCGAGCATTGCACCAGCGCAGTTCAGACGGTAACGGCTTTGATCCCCAAGATTCTGTTTCATCACGAAAAGCTCAACTGATTGCGAATGGCACCGGCGTGAAGGTCAGGATGAAAACGGCGATGCAGAGCCATCCGGCAGTCATCCGTCCCGGTGGCAAGGGATGGTCGCTGCCCGCCTGTGGGTGCTTCGTGCCGAGGAAGCGGCGAAGGATGATGGCCCAGATGATCCAGCCTGGCCATGACCAGCGGAGCAGCAGTTCCGGCACAGGAAAAACAAGTGCCGGATTGATCAGTTCGAGTACGCCGAGGATGAACGACGGCGCGCCGATGACGGTGATAAACGCGAGGAAGAACTTCGAGATTTTCCGGTGTCCCTCGCTGCCGAACATGGCGTAGATGACGTGCCCGCCATCGAGCTGGCCGACGGGCAGGAGGTTCAGTGCAGTGACGAAACAGGCGAGCCATCCGGCGAAAAGAAACGGGTAGTGGTAGAGTTCATACATCGGCGGCAGTCCCTTCGGCTGGATCAGTGCATCGAGCAGGATGAAGAGCAGATTTTTGCCGAGATACAATGTGTCTGCTGGCGCGGGCGGAATGCCACCCATTGCCCGGTAGTCCGGATGGACCGAATAGATGTACTCAGCAAGCGGCAGGTGCAGGAAGCCGTAGATGAGCAGACCGAGCGCGACGGTGAATCCGGCGAGTGGACCCGCCGCGCCAATATCGAAGAGCGCCCGGCGGCTCCGGATCGGCTCCTTGATGCGGATGATCGCGCCAAGGGTGCCGATGCTCATGAGAAATGGCAGCGGCGGTAGTGGAATGTAGTAGGGCAGCGTGGCGCGGATTCGATGTTTCACGGTGGCGAAAAAGTGGCCGAACTCGTGCACGGTCAGGAAGGCGAGCAGGGCGAGCGAAAACGGTACACCCGTTTTGAGTGCTTCGATAAATCCGGCCTTGTTTGCCGTGAAAGGGGGGATACCTGTCCAGATCGCTCCGGCCCAGGTTGTGGTGAACAGGGTTGCGACAAAAAGAAGAAGATGGATCGGATAGTGTCTGCCGGTCGTAAGCTTCGTTTCTTCGTACGAAAAATCAGGCATTGGTCATAGGGGTTGACGCCCTTGTCATTTTGCAAATAGCACAAGCTTCCGGATTATTGCCTCCGGAGCGTGCATGCCGGGTTACCGTCACGCAACCCGGCTGCCATGAAAGTGCCGTGTCGGTGTTATTTCTCTTCTTTTTTTTCTTTTTCCGCACTTTTGTCGCCGAAGGTTGCCGCCAAGCCCTTGACCAGTTCATCCTTCTCAGCGGCGGTCAGCTTCGCCTCGGGATGCGCTGGCATGTAAAACCATGGCGGCATCTTGCCGTGCCTGAGTTCGCCGGCAGCTTCATCGCCATCGTTTTTGCCGGGCCGTCCCCATTCGGAGACGTTGAATTTCGACCGGCCTACACTGACGTCGAGGTTGATGATCCACGACAGCGGGGCGATGGTGCTGTACCAGGGCCAGATGGTTTCGTTGGAGTGGCAGTTGGCGCAGGATCGCTTGAACAGTTCCTCCGTCCGGGGGCTGTCCCATTTGGGTGTGCCGGTGACCGGTGGATTTTCGTGGCTTGGTCCGGGGATGAGCTGAATCAGAATAAGAACGACCAGAACCACTGTCAATACTTTGCCGATTTTCATGGACAAGTTCTCCTTTTGTGAGTTGTGACCGGGAAAAAGTCAGCTGTTCGGTACCATGAAAGTAAAACCTTTACGTTGCTTTACCAATCATGGCCCGGTTGGCGGCTTCAGCGGTACATGCAGGATGGTCATCGGCCAGGAGCAGGTTACCCGATGCGTCTCATTGCCTGTGGCGATGGCGGCGATAATGTCGAGTTCGATTCCGGAATAGAATTTCCGGGCCGAGGTCAGGCCGTCAAGCGTAAAATCTCCGATGCCCTGAAGGCTCGCCACCAGCGGTACGCCGCCAATGAGCAGCAGACTGCGGAACCCGTCGAGGCCAACGAACGCCGATGCGCCGTGCCGCTTCGCCTGGGCGATCATGAGCGCGAGCTGGCCGGGTGTGAAGTGGTGCAGGCTTTGCGAAATGACCACCAGATCAGCCGAGCCGGGTTCGATTCCTTCGAAGTCAAACGCATTCAGGTGTCTGAAGCTTAATGGCAGGTTTTTTTCTCTTGCCAGCCGGTTGCCTTCGCTGATCATTTCGGGGACGATGTCCGAAGCGGTGATCCTGACTTCGATGCCCGCCTTTTGTGCTCTTTCTGCCAGAGCAAAGGCCAGTCCACCCGATCCGGAGGCAAGTTCGAGGATGCCCACCGTTTTGCTCGAGTGTCCCAGCTTTTCAATCAAAGGCATGAGCAGATCGCACTGATGCTCGTAAGAGAATGTCATCCGGTTCATCCGGTCGAGCGCCCTGACCGATTCGAGCCGTTCTTCGCCGGGTTTGGTTTCGTCATCCATGTTCTCGCGTTCGTTGGTTCTGAGCGTCTGGTCGATCAGTTCGGAGATGACAAACCCTGGACCAAGCTCTTTCGATACCTCGAACCGTTCAGCACGAAACCGCTCCATGAACCGGTCGGTGAGCTGTTCGAGTTCATCGATGTTCGTCCATTCCGGAGGAAACTCGCCGCGTGAGCGAAGATCGTTGAGCGTTTTGTATCCGGCGGTTTCCAGTTGAAGCATGGTTTTCCAGGTTGTGGCCTGCGCAGGTGGCCGTGTGACAAAAAAAGAAATCGAAGGGGTGCGGAACATGCCATGAAATATACACTGCCCCGCTTGGAAATCGAAGCTGTCGGGCCTTTTCGTCAGACAGCGGATTTTTTTGCGAAAACAAAATCAACCGGGAATTTTTGCAATTCTATTGGTATTTTGATAAACTGATACTAAATTAGTATCAGAAATTCAGCGATTATGAAGGTACTCAACAAAGAAACAGACTACGCCGTCCGGGCACTGATCTCTCTCGGGATGAAATCCGATGGATGGGTTTCGGCGAAGGTGATCTCCGACGAACAGGCGATTCCCTACCAGTTCCTGCGGCGCATCTTGCAGGAGCTGATCCGCAACGGGCTGGTGGAGTCGAAAGAGGGCGCTGGCGGCGGCGTGAAGCTCGCAAAAGAGCCTGGTGACATCGGTGTGGCCGATGTGATCGAAATCTTTCAGGGCAAGGTGCAGCTTTCGGAGTGCATGTTCCGCAAGCAGCTCTGCTCGAATCGTGCCAACTGTGTCTTGCGCCATGAGATCATGCGCATCGAAAAAATGGTGAATAACGAGTTCTCGCAAGTGACCATTGGCAAGCTGATCGACGATCTGAAGGCGGTGGAAGCGATGAATAAAACCAGACAGACAGAACAACAGGAAGCACGATGAAACGGCAGATCATAACCATAGATGAGAAAAAATGCACCGGCTGCGGCGATTGCATTCCGGCGTGCCCGGAAGGGGCGCTTCAGGTGATCGACGGCAAGGCGCGGCTGGTGAGTGACCTGTTCTGCGACGGCCTCGGCGCCTGCATCGGGCACTGCCCGACCGGTGCGATGCAGGTCGAGACCCGCGAAGCCGAGCCTTATGACGAGCGCCGCGTGATGGCCGAGAGCATCGTGAAGGCCGGGCCGAACGTGATTGCAGCACATCTGTGCCACCTGCGCGATCATGGCGCCAATGATTACCTGCGTGAAGCGCTGGCATATCTCGAAGAGCAGGGGATTCCGAACCCGCTTGAGCAGCCCGTTGCCGCCGCCCATCCTGCACATGTGCAGCACGGTGGCGGATGCCCCGGCAGCCGCACGATGGATTTCCGTTCATCGAACGGGAGTGCGCAAGCATCATCGGTAGCGCCCGTTGCTGGTGCGGTTCACGCGCTCAGCGAACTTCGCCAGTGGCCGGTGCAGTTGCATCTGGTTTCGCCGATCGCGCCCTGCTTCGAGGGTTCCGACCTGCTTCTCGCTGCCGACTGCGTGGCATTCGCGGCAGGCGATTTTCACAGCAGGCTTCTGCGCGGCAAGACACTCGCGGTCGCCTGCCCGAAGCTTGACAGCGGCCTCGCTGTTTACGTGGAGAAGCTCGCAGCCATGATCGATCATGCGCGCATCAACACCATCACCGTGGCGATCATGGAGGTGCCGTGCTGCGGCGGCTTGCTTTCGATTGTCGAGGAGGCGTCGCGGAGAGCCTCGCGCAAGGTTCCGGTCAAAAAGATTGTTATCGGCGTGCAGGGTGACACCCTGAGCGAGGAGTGGATGTGAGATGCTGAAGGACGCACTTGGGGAGTGGCGCGGCTCCGAGGAGGAGATCACCCGTCAGATCGAGGCCGATCCGGTCAACGCACAGGCCTGGGCCAGCCGGGCGGGAGTCAGGAGCGCGGCGGGCGATTTCGAAGGGGCGCTGGGCGATCTCACCATGGCGATCGAGCTCGGTCTGCGATTCCGTGAAAGGATCATCGCCTACGGCAATCGCGGCATCATACGATCCGAGACCGGGGACTACGACGGGGCAATCGAGGACTTCAGCGCCGTGATCGAGGCGAGACCCCGGAAATCGATCATGAAAGCGGCTCTCGTGCAGCGGGCGCTCGCGAAAGAGAAATTTGGTGACAAGGAGGGCAGCGCAGCCGACAGGCGGCTGGCTCGCATTCTGTCACCGGACTTGAACAAACAAACAACAAAAAAGTAAGGAGAGACCGTTATGTCTATGCATTGCGACCAATGCCAGGAGAGCATCAAGGGAGGCTGCAACGTCCGTGGCGTGTGCGGCAAGGATGAATTGACCGCCAAACTTCAGGATACGCTGATCTACGCCGCCGAGGGCATCGCCCTGTGTGCCGAGGGGTTTGAAGGAAAGATTGACAGGAAATACGGGCAGTTCATCAGCGAGTGCCTGTTCGTGACCGTCACCAACACCAACTTCGACGACGTGGCCATCGTCGAGCAGATCCGGAAAGCGCTCGCCATGCGCGACGAAGTCAGGGCGCTCGCCGGAACGACTCCGGCGCACGACGCCGCGAACTGGAGCGGCAGCACCAAAGAGGAGTTTCTCGCCAAGGCTGCGGCGTGCAGCATCGACAGTCTGAGCGCAGACCCCGATCTTCGCTCGCTCAAGAGCCTCATCCTGTATGGCATCAAGGGCCTTGCCGCCTACACTGACCACGCCGCAGTGCTTGGCTATCACGACGACGACATCTACGCTTTCTACGTCAAAGGCTTGTCCGCGCTGACCAAAGAGTTGCCAGCCGACGAGCTGCTCGGTCTCGTGATGGAGTGCGGCGCTACCGCCGTAAAGGCGATGGCACTGCTCGACAAGGCCAACACCGAGACTTACGGCAATCCCGAAATCACCACGGTCAAGACCGGCGTCGGGACCCGTCCGGGTATCCTCATCTCAGGCCACGACTTGCGCGACATGGAAGATCTGCTCAAGCAGACCGAAGGCACCGGCGTGGATGTCTATACCCACTGCGAAATGCTGCCCGCGCACTACTACCCAGCCTTCAAAAAGTACGACCACTTCGTCGGAAACTACGGCAACTCGTGGTGGTCGCAGGATCGTGAGTTCGAGAGCTTCAACGGCCCGATTCTGATGACAACCAACTGCATCGTACCGGTGCGCGAATCCTATCGTGGCCGCATGTTCACCACCGGCATGGCGGGCTATCCTGGCCTGAAACATATTCCGGCGCGTCCCGACGGCGGCAGCAAGGACTTCTCGGAGATCATCGAGCTGGCCAAAACCTGCAAGCCTCCGATCGAGATCGAGAACGGCGAAATCGTTGGCGGCTTCGCTCACACCCAGGTGCTGGCGCTGGCCGACAAGGTGGTCGATGCGGTCAAGTCGGGCGCGATCAGGCGCTTCGTGGTGATGGCAGGTTGCGATGGACGCCACAACTCGCGCCAGTACTACACCGACGTGGCTGAAACCCTTCCGAAGGACACGGTCATCCTGACCGCCGGATGCGCCAAGTACCGCTACAACAAGTTGGAGCTTGGCGACATCGGTGGCATTCCGCGCGTGCTCGACGCTGGTCAGTGCAACGACAGCTACTCGCTGGCCGTGATCGCCATGAAACTTCAGGAGGTGTTCGGGCTGGAGAACATCAACGACCTGCCAATCTCCTACGACATCGCCTGGTACGAACAGAAAGCGGTCACCGTGCTGCTCGCCCTGCTCTTCCTCGGCGTCAAGGGCATCAGGCTCGGCCCAACACTGCCGGAGTTCCTCACCCCGAACATCGCTACCACGCTGGTGAAGCTGTTCGATCTCAAGCCGATTGGCACGGTCGAAGCTGATGTTGAAGCGATGATGGCCGGGAACTGAGGAGGATTTTTTAGAGAGCCAGTGTATCGAAGCTGCTCCGGTGTTGTTTGCCGGGGCAGCTTTTTTTGTTACGCCTCGCTTGCTACAAACGTCGCTTTTCTGCTCCAGTGGCGGGCAAGCGCGATGCCCGACAGGTTGTGCCAGAGGCTGAAGAGCGCGCCTGGCAGCGCAGCAAGCGGCTGGAAGAACTGGTTGGCCAGCGTCACGCCCAGTCCCGAATTCTGCATTCCGATCTCTATGGCGATGGTGCGCCTGTCAATCACATCACATCTGGCGACGGTCGCCACGGCATAGCCGGCAGCAAGACCACCGAGGTTATGCACTTATCGAGCATTTCGATTTCCATTTTTATCGGCATCCTTTCCGGACAGTGAGGCTATAATTTCCAGCTGCTGAGGAGGCAGTGTGCTCGTATCCATCCCATTTTTCATATTAATCACGTATCTTCTAGCAGAGTGTAGGCCTAATCTTCAGGGTTAGCTTATCGCATCGTTATCCTTCCATATCTCCTTGATCTGAACCCAACCCGGAGCGCTGCCACCGTATGGCGTATTACAAGAATATCTGCTTTGTCGAGGCTCCGCAGGCGATGGTTACGCCGTTTCCGAGGTATATCAGCGATTGCATCGGTGTCTGCTATCTTGCTGCTGCCGTGGAGGATATCGTCGAGAGCATGGCGATGCCGGAGAACTATTATAACGACGGGATTTTCGAAAGCTTCGAGAAGTTGCTGAAGTCGCGCCCGTTCGACCTCGTTGCCATCTCGTCTATGACCGGCGGTTTCAACAATGCGGAGCGGCTGGCGCGGATTGCCAAAAAGCACGGTGTGACGGTGGTGATGGGCGGGTTCCATCCGACCGCGCTACCCGAACAGGTGCTCGATCTCGGTTGCGTCGATCTGGTGGTGATCGGCGAGGGCGAGGCGACCTTCCGGGAGCTGGTCGAAAAAGGGCCGTCGCGCGATGTAAAAGGCCTCTGCTGGAAGGAGAACGGCGTGTTCGTTCATACCGGCATCCGCGAACTTATCAAGGATGTGGATTCGATCCGGTTTCCGCTTCGTTCGCTCCGCCCGAAGCGGTTCGGAGAGACGAGCGAAAACTACACCATCGACACCATCTACACCTCGCGCGGCTGCCCCTGGACGTGTTCGTTCTGCGCGAACGACAAGATGCACAAGCACTGGCGGGGCCGGAGCGCCGAGAATGTCGTCGATGAGATCGCCCAATTGCACGACCGCAAAAAGAAGAAGCTGCTCAAGATCTGGGACGCGAACTTCCTGACCAACATCAGGCGCGTCGAGAAGATCTGCGACCTGATGATCGAGCGCGGGCTGACCAACTTCCGGATTGTCACTGAGACGCGGGCCAAGGATGTGATCCGCGCCGAGCGCATTCTGCCGAAGCTGCGCAAGATCGGGCTGAGCAAGGTGGGTCTCGGCATCGAGAGCCCGAACCCGAAGACGCTCGAACTGATGAACAAGGAGAACTCGCTCGCCGAGGTGACGACCGCGATTAATCTCCTGAACCAGTACGGCGTTGGCTCCGAGGGGTACTTTATCATCGGCCACTATTCGGAGAGCGTCGAGGACACGATGCCCTACCCGAAATTTGCCCGTGCGCTCGGCCTGCGCCAGACGCTCTTTATGGCGATGACCCCCTATCCCGGCACCCGGATTTTTGACGAGTACGCCCGTGAGAACAACGTCACCTCGTTCGACTGGGATTTGTACAACAACTTCGTGCCGGTGATCCGCACGGCGCACATGGAGAACCGCGACATCATGCGCATGATGGTCTACGGCAACGTGGCCTTCTGCGACTACCGCTCCGTGCTCAAGCGTGACGACAATCGTGGCGTGCTGTTGACGTTTCTGAAGGACCTGTTCCAGCTCGTGTTCCTGCTGAAGGTCAACAAAACGCTTGACCGCAAGGAGGCTTCGCAGATCGTTTTCGAGGCGTTCGAACTCTGGCTTGGCACCAATCCGGCGCTCGATTACACCAGAACGCCGCCCCCGCCGCCGCTCAAGGAGTCGACCGGCGTCTGCCTCGAGCACGCGGCATCCGGCAAGCGGATCGACTTCGTCGTCGAGCAGGCGGGCGACCGGCGGGTGCTGAAGCTGCGCAAGGTCGCCGCGAGCGAGCCAGCCCCGTTTCCGGCCGTAAGCCTTGACGAGGTGGTCGATGCTGCTTTTTCGCTTTCGATGGACGCGCTCATGCGTCTGCTCTACCGCAACGAACTGATGCGTAACAACCCGCGCCTGACGCCACGCCAAGTGCTCGCGCTCTTCGCCGATCGTGATATCCGCCAAGTGGCGATGCGATTCTGGCGGCTGTATCGGGGGTGTTTCAAGTGACTATCAACGATGTAACGAATTTTTATGATCGAAGCCATTCTGTGGGATAATGATGGATTGCTCGTGGACAGTGAGTCGCTGTTTTTCGAGATGACCCGGACTTTTTTTGCCGAAGCCGGCTTGCAGGTCGAGGCGGAGTACTGGGGGGTGGAGTACCTTGGGAACGCCAAACACAGCTATCAGATTGCCGCTGAACTTGGCCTTGCGCCAGAGCTGATTCCTTCGCTGCTTGACCGGCGCAATGAGGCGTTTGTCCAGCGTTTGCGTCATTCCGTACCGCTCATGCCGAAGGTACGCGAAACCATCGAGGCGCTTGCCGGAACTGTGCGCCTTGCCATTGTGACCGGCAGTCCGCGCGACAAGGTGCTGCTGATGCACGGCAATAATGGACTGCTCGATCATTTCGAGGTGATTGTGACTGATGACGAAATCAGCAATCCGAAGCCCCATCCTGAGCCGTATCTCAAAGCGATGGAGATGCTTGGCGTCAAGCCGGAGCGCTGTCTGGCGGTCGAAGATTCACAGCGTGGCCTCGATTCGGCGGTCGCCGCCGGCCTGCGGTGTATCGCGGTTCCCAATGCGCTGACGAAGGTGCAGCGCTTTGACCGTGCTCATGCGGTGGAAGCGGATGTTTCAGGTGTGCTGAAGCATGTCAACGCCACCAAGCGTCTGGCACGCTGAGTCCGGTTCTCCTCAAATTTTTTCGACCTCACTGTTCAGCACCTGGTCGATCGCACGGAGAAACTCGTCGATGCCGAACGGCTTCTCGATAAAATCCACTCCAACCCTGAGCTTTTTCTGACCATCGACGTTATCCGGAGCGTGGGCTGACATGAACAGGCATTTCATGGCCGGATTTTTCTTTTGGAGCACCCGGCTCTGCTCGATGCCGTTCATCGTCGGCAGTACCACGTCGGTTACAAGCAGATCGATCCGGTACTCGTGGGTTTTGGCGGCGAGCAGGCACTGGTCAGCGTCAGTTGCCGTGAAGACCGTGAATTCATGGCTTTCGAGAATATCCTGCACCAGTTTGAGGATGTAGGGCTCGTCCTCGACCACCATGATCTTCGCTTTTGTCTTTAGTTCAGTTTGCGGTTTGTCAGCATGGACGTCCGTTTTCTGTTGCGATTCCTGATGCAGGGGGAGCCAGATATCGAAGGTCGTCCCCTTGCCGGGTTCGGAATGGCACTCGATATGACCGTTGTTCTGCCTCACGATGCCATAGACCGACGAAAGGCCGAGTCCGATGCCTTTGCCGATCTCCTTGGTGGTGAAGAACGGTTCGTAGATGTGGGGCAAGACGGAGGCTTCAATGCCGCAGCCGCTATCGGTGATCGACAGTCTTGCATAATCCCCTGGTGAGAGCCTGGGATTGCAGGTTTTGCCGTCGGTCGGCTCGAATCGTGCGCCTTCGCATCTGACCGTGATGCATCCACTGCCATCGATGGCGTCACGTGCGTTGACGAGCAGGTTGGAGAGAATCTGTTCGAGCTGCGTGGGGTCGAGCTTTACCTGGATCGGCTCGTCGCATAGATGCCATTCGAGATGGATGTTCTTGTCGATGAGCCGCTGGTACAGGCGAAGGCAGTCCGAAACCTCTTCGGTCAGGTTGAGCACCCGAGGCATTGCCATCTGCTTGCGCGCAAAGGCGAGCAACTGGCGGGTAAGATTCGCCGAGCGTGTCGCAAGCGTGTGAATATCCGTGATATTCGATACGGCCGGGTTGGCCGGGTCGAGCTTTTTGAGCGCCAGTTCCGTGTTGCCAATGATGGCTGCAAGCGCGTTGTTGAAATCGTGTGCGATGCCGCTGGCAAGCTGGCCGACGAGCTCCATTTTCTGAAGCTGCAAGAGCTGTTCCTGAAGCTTTTTGCGCTGCTCTTCAGCCTCCTTGAGATCGGTGATTTCAGTCACGACTGCCACCACGCAGGTTTTCCCCTCAATGATGGTCCGTTTACCCCGGCACATCGCCCATTTGTAGGGCGGCCCGCTTTTGTGATACATTCTGAACTCGGCGCTCAGTTCGATGTCGAGGTCGATGACGTTACGCATTTTCCGGATCATTTCGGGGAGGTCATCGGGGTGCACACGCTTCATCGGGTTGATACCCGGCATTTCGTTGTCACTCAGCCCGTTGATGGTGTCGCGCGAAAAGCGGTTCCAGCCGATCAGGCGCATCCGTTCATCGATGATGATGATTGAGGCTGGAATAGCGTCATAAAGTTCAGTGAGCGACGCCAGGGTGTTGAACGTTGTTGTTCCGGGTTTCTGGCTGGCATCAAAAGCGTTCAGGTCATCTGAAGAGAGACAGGTATCGAATAAAGGGGTTGGCATCGATATGCGCAGATTTTCAGATATTGAGATAGATTGATGCCACTTGTTGATAAATGGTTTTCATTGCATTGTGATTACCGATGGCGCTTGTTTTCCGATCTGGGGCAGAATGCATCGTGCATGAATACTAAATACAATCTATATTTTTTTATAACAATTTATACGGGGCGTTAACAAAACGGCGTTGCGTTTGGTTAGCCGAAGCCGGAACCGCCATCTTTGGGATGAAACGGTATTATTCAGTCGATTGCCGGATGTTCTGACATCGAATGATATCCCGGAAAAGGTTTTATTTTCCGTTCTGTTTCGTCAATTGTTTATCCCTTTTTCCCATGCAGGACTCATCCCGCGCGAGCATTCGCGATGTTTTCAGTCTTCCGGTCATCGTGGCCGCCCTCGGTTATTTCGTCGATATTTACGATCTCGTGCTCTTCAGCATCGTGCGTGTGCCGAGTCTCAAAGCGTTCGGTTTGCAGGGGCAGGAACTGATCGATTACGGCGTTTTTCTGCTCAACATGCAGATGATCGGCATGCTTCTCGGCGGTATTCTGTGGGGCTGGCTGGGTGACGTGAAAGGGCGGCTGAAGATCATGTTCGGCTCGATTCTGATCTACTCGCTGGCCAACATTGCCAACGGTTTTGCCGGGTCGCTGGAGACGTATGCCGCGCTGCGCTTTATCGCGGGCGTAGGGCTTGCCGGTGAGCTTGGCGCTGGCATCACGCTGGTTTCGGAGATTCTGCATACGAAGGTGCGTGGCTACGGCACGATGCTGGTAGCCTCGATTGGCGTGACCGGCGCGATTCTTGCCAATGCGGTGGCGACGCACTATGACTGGCGCACGGCCTTTTTCATTGGCGGCGCGCTTGGCCTCTTGCTGCTGGTGGCGCGGTTCAAGGTTTCGGAGTCGGGGATGTTCCAGATGATGGAGAACAAAACAGCCGTGAGCAAGGGCAACCTTCTGGCGCTCTTTACCAGCCGAGACCGCTTTTTCCGCTACCTGAACTCGATTCTTATCGGCGTGCCGATCTGGTTTGTCGTCGGCGTGCTCATCACCTTCTCTCCCGAATTTGCCACGGCGCTCGGCGTCAAGGGTGCGGTCTCGGCGGGCAACGCCGTGATGTTTTGCTACCTCGGTCTGGTCTTCGGCGACCTGTCGAGCGGCCTGTTGAGCCAGGTGCTGAAGAGCCGCAAAAAGGTGGTGCTGATGTTCCTTTTGCTGAACATCGTTTCCATCGCGATCTATTTCATGCAGCGCGGAGCGACGCCGACCGCTTTCTACTGGGTCTCGTTCGTCCTCGGATTTTCCGGTGGCTATTGGGCCGTTTTCGTGACCGTTGCCGCCGAGCAGTTCGGCACCAACCTCCGAGCCACGGTGGCAACGACCGTGCCGAACCTCGTACGCGGCATGGTGGTGCCGATCACGATGCTCTTCCAGTTCACCCGTGGCCACTTCGGCCTCGAAGGCGGCGCGATCATTGTCGGCGCGATCTGTGTGGTTGCAGCCTTCGCCTCGTTGGCGGCGCTGGAGGAGACCTTCCACAAGGACCTCGATTATTTCGAGGAGTTTATGTGAAGCTGGGATTGGGTCGTATTCGCCCAATTGTTACTTATAGGTCTAATAATGGGCCAGACAAGTCTTATGGGTTCCATAGGACTTGTCTGACCCGGAAGTCTCATGTGACTTTGTTCCCACTCCTCATCTTTATGCCCTGTCAATGTTTAAAATGACAGCCTGTTTCCTCTGTTTCTGATGCTTTGAAATCAGCATGATGCCGGGTATTAAAAATGGTAGGCAAGTAACCTTTTTGTGGGGTGATAATTATCAGGTTTGGATGACATTTGGCGGCTTTTCTACGTAGCCATGACCCGTACTGAAAGGGCCTTTTGGATATTCTCATCTTTCAACAAAAACGCTCAGTCGCCTACAAGGTTTATTCGCGAGATTGGTTTACACGTAAGTTGATCGATACCGTCGGTGCCGTGTTTTATGCTTTGTTTGAGGGCTGACGTTCTAAACTGAGGAGTCACAATGTACAAGTTCATCACAGATAATGTAGTTGTTTTCGATGTCGAGTGGGTTCCGGATCCGGCGTCAGGCAGGCGTATTTACAAGATCCCGGATACGGCTTCTGATGATGAAGTCCTTGACGTCATGTGGCGAAAGGGTGGTGCAACACCGGATGACCCTCGCCCATATCTGAAAACGGTAATGTGCAGGGTCATCTCTATTGCTGCGCTTGTTCGAAAAAGGGTGAAAGACGGAGTAACGCTTAAGCTCATCTCTCTACCCGGTTTGAATGTTAGCGAGCAAGCGGAAGGGGAGATTATCCGACAGTTTTTGGAAGCCGTCGGGAAACAAAAAGCACAAATCGTAGGGTTTAATTCGTCAAATGCCGACCTGCCTATTCTGTACCAAAGAGCCCTTGCGAACAGGGTAAGTGCGCCGACCTTTTGCCATCGTCCTGACAAGCCTTGGGAAGGTGTGGATTACTTTAACAGATATAGCGATTTTAGCATCGATTTGAAGGATTTGGTCGGTGGCTACGGAAAGGCGATGCCATCGCTTCACGAATTAGCCTCTTCACTTGGAATTCCGGGCAAAATGGGTATCGATGGTGCTGACGTCATCGATTTATGGCGATCAGGCGATATTAGGAAAATTGTCGAGTACAATCAGTTTGATGCACTCTCCACCTACCTTGTATGGCTGAGAACCGCCTATTTTTCCGGAATGCTGACGGAAGATGAATTTGTGCAGGAAGAGCATAAATTAGAAACTCTTCTGCTTCAGGAGATCGAGAGCGGTTCGGAGCATTTGGCCCTGTTTCTCGATGCATGGAAAGCGTTGCGCTAGTCGACTGGATACATGATTGCCGTAGGACTGAAGAGAGTAGGGGTGTTGTTCAGCAAGCGCAATAACTCAATTCTCAAATACTCTCAGCAATCCTTCTTGAGTAGGTGGCTTATACTGTAATTTGCATGGCTTGAATACCAGTAGGGGTTTCGGGGACTGCTTTTTCAATCACGATTGCAAGTCCGATTTCGATTTGGACTATGATTGGGTGAGTGATTTTCTCGCAAAGGAACTATCTGACCCATTTGTCCCGTGTTTTTCTATTTCCTCCCCCGCAACTCGTGAATCAACTCCATCTGAATCGCCTGGATTTCCACCAGCCGCTCCCATTGCTTTGAGCGCAGGTGGACGACGTTCTGGTGGAGCTGGCGGATTTCGAGTTCGGCTTTCAGGTTGACTTTGTAGTCGTACATGGCGCGTTGTCGGTCGCGTTCCTCCTGGCGATTCTGGCTCATCATGATGACCGGAGCCTGGATGGCGGCGAGGGTCGAGAGCACGAGGTTGAGCAGAATGCAGTCCGCCATGCGCTGGCCGAGAGTGAGATTTTTGTTGAACTCGATGTCCGGGTTTTCCGACAAAATTTCGTGCTTGCGCAGCCCTTCGATGACATCCCGCTCAAGCTCCGTCAGCTCGCCCTTCTCCTCCTCCAGCAGCGATTCGACGTAGAGGTGCTGGAACTGTTGCAGGTTGTTCAGGCATATTCAGCCGTTTTCATCCCGGTTGCCGGTTTTTCCGGGATGATTTTCGAGACGACGGGGCGGACGACGATGGGCCGCCGGAGTTGCGACGGCTTCTTTTCTCCGCAAATCTGGCAGGCGTGCGCGTGCGTATCGTTTGTGCTCATGGTGGTCTCGCGTTGAGTTTTGCCGGTCAGTCAGTGTCCGTCAGAAGGTCGCCTGCATCGAGCTTGAGGTAGTGGCCGGTGTGCGTGTCGCTTCGGCGGGCGATCTCTTCCGGTGTGCCGGTAGCGACGATATGGCCGCCGCCGTTGCCGCCTTCGGGGCCGAGGTCGATGATCCAGTCGCTGTTGCGCACGATGTCGAGGTTGTGCTCGATGACGATGACCGTGTTGCCCTTTTCGACCAGCTTGCGCAGCACGGCGAGCAGGTGCTGGATGTCCTGGAAGTGCAGGCCGGTGGTGGGTTCGTCGAGGATGTAGAGCGTTTTGCCGGTCTGGATTTTGGCCAGCTCCGCCGAGAGCTTGATGCGCTGCGCCTCACCGCCCGAGAGCAAGGGTGATGGCTGGCCGAGCTTGAGGTAGCCGAGGCCGACGCTCTGCATCGTATCGAGAATCCGTCGGATGCGCGGGAAATCCTCGAAAAACAGGGCGGCCTCCTCGATGGGCATTTCGAGCACATCGGCGATAGACTTGCCCTTGTACTTTACCTGTAAGGTCTCGCGGTTGTAGCGCTTGCCCTTGCAGTGCTCGCACTGCACGTACACGTCCGGCAGGAAGTTCATCTCGATTTTTCGGGTGCCCGCACCCTGGCATACCTCGCAGCGTCCGCCCTTGACGTTGAAGCTGAAGCGCCCCGCCTTGTAGCCGCGAATCTGGGCTTCGGGCAGGCGGGTGAAAAAGTCGCGGATGAAGGTGAACGCGCCGGTGTAGGTGGCCGGATTGGATCGCGGCGTGCGTCCGATGGGCGACTGATCGACGTTGACCACCTTGTCGATGAGTTCGATGCCTTCGACGCCGTCACAGGGCAGTGCGAGAATTTTCGAGCGGTAGAAGTGGCGGGCGAGCAACGGGTAGAGCGTTTCGTTGATGAGGCTCGATTTGCCCGAGCCGCTCACGCCGGTGACGCTGATGAGCGAGCCGAGCGGGAATTCGGCATCGACCTGTTTCAGGTTGTTGCCCCGGCACCCTTTCAGCTTCAGGTACCGCTGTTCGCTCTTCTTCTTCTTCGAGGGCGGGAAGGACACCGAGAGCGTGCCGTTGAGGTAGCCCGCCGTCACCGATTCGGGGCCGAGCGTCGATGCGGTGCCCTGTGCCACCACGAGGCCGCCGTGCTCGCCCGCGCCGGGGCCGAGATCGATGATCTGGTCGGCCTGAAGCATGGTGTCTTTGTCGTGCTCGACCACCAGCACCGTGTTGCCGAGGTCGCGCAGGCGGCGCAGCGAATCGATGAGCTTGTGGTTGTCGCGCTGGTGCAGGCCGATGCTCGGCTCGTCGAGCACGTAGAGTACGCCGGAAAGCTGCGAGCCGAGCTGCGAGGCGAGCCGTATGCGTTGTGCTTCGCCGCCGGAGAGAGTCTGCGAGTTGCGGTCGAGCGTGAGGTAGCCGAGGCCGACGTTGAGTAAAAAGTCGAGGCGCTTGGTGATTTCGTGCAGCACCGGCGCGGCCACCAGCTTCTCCTTGGTGGTGAGCTTTGGCGGCAAGGCGCGGAAAAACTCCAGCGCTTCGGGCAGTGGCAGCGCCTCGACTTCGGCGATGTTCAGCCCGTCCACCTTGACGTGCAGGCTCTCCTGTTTGAGCCGTGCGCCGCCGCACACCGGGCAGGTCTGGCGGATCATGAAGCTTTCGGCCCATTCCCGCAGCTTTGACGTGCTGGCGTTCATCCGCACCTCCTCGACGTAGGGCACCGCGCCCTGAAAGGTCTGTGGATAGAGATGCTCCTTGCCCGCGTAGCTGTAACCCACGTCAAAAGTCTTGCTGCCGGAGCCGTAGAGCAGGATGTTGAAAGCCTCGACCGGAATTTCGGCCACCGGCGTCGTGAGCGAGAAGCCGTACTTTTTGGCGATGGCGCGAATCACCTGCCAGAGGTTGCGCTTGCCCGGCTTGCCGAACGGCTCGATAGCGCCCTCTTCGAGCGAGCGCGTCATGTCGGGCACCATCAGCTCCGCCGAGAGCTGCATGACTTCGCCGAGGCCGTTGCACTCCGGGCAGGCACCGTAGGGGGAGTTGAAGCTGAACTGGTTCGGCGCGAGCACATCCACCGGCACAGTGCCGTCCGCGTAGGCGTACTGCGTGCTGAAGTACAGCTCTCCGCGTTCCGGATCATCCGTATCGCAGATCACCGACGACTTGTGCTCTGACATCGAAATGGCCAGTTTGACCGCTTGAGTGAGCCGCTCGCCGATGCCCGGCCCAGCCACCAGCCGGTCAATCACCAGCTCGATGTTGTGGCTCTTGTAGCGTTCGAGCTGCATTCCGGCACTCATCTCGACGTACTCGCCGTCAATGCGGGCGCGGAGGTACCCCTTTTTGATGAGCCGGTCGAACAGCTCGCGATAGTGTCCTTTTCGCCCCGTCACCAGCGGTGAGAGAATCTGGAGCTTTGTTCCCTCCGGCAGCACCATGATCGCCTCGCGGATGCTCTCCTCGCTCTGTTTCTGGAGCATCTGACCCGTCACCGGATCGTAGCGCCGTCCAGCCTTCGCGTACAGCAGTCGCACAAAGTCGTGGATTTCAGTTACGGTGCCCACCGTCGAGCGCGGCGAACGGTTGGTGCTTTTCTGGTCGATCGAGATCACCGGCGACAGCCCCTCGATGAAATCGACATCAGGCCGCTCGATGTTGCCTATGAACTGACGAGCGTAAGGCGAGAGCGTTTCCATGAAGCGCCGTTGCCCCTCGGCGTAGATCGTATCGAACGCCAGGCTCGACTTGCCCGACCCCGAAATGCCGGTAATGACGACCAGCTTGTTGCGGGGAATGTCGAGCGAGATGTTCCTGAGATTGTGAACCCGTGCGCCTCGTATGCTGATGTGGCTGAAATCCATTCGCAGTGTCAAGATGAACCTATAAAAACGTTTGTTTTTCAATCTATCAATGTTCTTCGAAACATCAACTCGGAAAAACAGCTTTCCCGGTTCAAACGGTTCCGGTTATGACAAAGGTTTCAGGAGGGTTACAAACGCGATGAAAATTTGTTTTGAAGTATATATTCCAAACGTCCGTGATGAGACGGATCAACCATTGTTGAACCGATAAACTGTATTACGAATATGGAGATCATGTACAAACAGAAAGCAGAGCCCGGTAAGCAGTGCCAGGAGTGTCAGAGCTTTACCGTCAATCCCGCGAATCCGTCCGTCGGTACCTGCTTCGGTAAGGATGTCGTCGCTGAAGGCGGCTGTATGTTTTTCAAGCCCAAGGAAGAGAATCCTCACGCCTGACACAGTGAACAGACCATCTGTTTGAGCGCCGCAACTGAAAGCCATGAATCTGCAGGCTCATGGTTTTCAGTTGCGTGAGGTACAGTTCTTCTATTGCAGGGGTTTCGGCTGGTTGTTATCGAAAGACACCTCCGGAATTCCTGCTGTATTTGTTACAGGCCGGTGCCTCTGAAAATTACGATGATCAAAACCTGTTATCTCCGTGAGGCGATCAGGACAAAGACGGCGATTGGTAACTTCGACTGGTACGCATCACGCAATGGCAAAGCTTTTTTGTGAGGCGTCGGGCCATCAGACCCTTTTTTCAATGTGCACCTTTTTGGAGCCGGCTGAAGCTGGATTCCGGGTGATAGAGAAGTGAAATCAAGTTTTGGCTTTTCAGAAAAGGCGGGACGTTCCGCGCCATAATGAGGGGCTATATTCCGTTCACTCCCTGATGAGCCAAGGGGCGGGTAGCAGGGCGCTGGCGTTGAACGATCTTTTTGTATATTTTATAAAGTCTGTAACGAAAGCAGTTACCTGCGGGCATGCTGAATAGTTAACTCCCTTGGTTTGACGAGGTACTAACGGGTTTTTCAGTGTGTTCTGCCTAAATCTACAATCCCGATCATTAACCTTTCCGGAGCAACCATGAAGAAAAATATGGGCCAAAAAGATCGTGCCGTTCGTGCAATCCTGGGCGTGGCCATGCTGTTGTACAGCATTGTTTTCCAGAACCTTGTCGGCCTTGTCGGCCTGATTCCTATTGTCACGGCAATCATCGGTTATTGCCCGCTTTATGAGGTGCTCGGGGTTACCACCAACAAATATGCCGACTGAAACTTTCGTCAGCCGCTTTTTCTGACCGGAAGAGTCCGGCAGGCGTTCGATATTTCGGGGAGATTGATTTCGATCTCCCTTTTTTGTTCCTCCCGAAACTGCCGTTCCCGTTATCTCCTTGTTCTACCGGCTCTTGTTTTTACTTCACGAACAGTTTGCGAGAAACTTTTTAGCAGCGATCTCCGCTTTTCATTTCTTACATCCAGAAAAGCCAATCGCCTTTATCGTGTTTTCCAGCAAGTGCATCTGGAATGTTTAGCCGTTAACTTTTGACACAAAACAGCATGGACGGACAAGGCAGAAAAAGCAAGGAGTATGAACAAAAACCGGTTGAGGAGACGCTCAGCGAGCTGAAGGTTGACCGGACTCTCGGTCTTGATGACAAGGCGGTTTCCGAACGCCGGAGCCGGTTCGGCTTCAACGAGATCGAGGAGAAGGAGGAGGCACTGTGGCACCGCGTTTTCCGTCGATTCTGGGGGCCGATTCCGTGGATGATCGAGGTCGCGGCAATCCTCTCCGCAGCGGTGCAGAAGTGGGAGGATTTTAGCATCATTTTCGTGATGCTGCTGGTCAACGCGGGTCTCGATTTCATGCAGGAACACCGGGCGCTTAATGCGCTGAAGACGCTGAAGCAGCGCCTTTCCAAGGAGGTGACGGTGCGGCGCAACGGCCAGTTCGTGCGCGTTCCGGTGCGCGAGCTGGTGCCGGGCGACATTGTGAAAATCCGCATCGGCGACATCGTGCCCGCCGACGTGCAGTTGCTCGATGGCGACTACTTGCAGATCGACCAGTCCGCGCTGACCGGTGAATCGCTGCCGGTGACGCGCAAAACCGGCGCGGTGGCGTTCGCCAACACCATCGTCAAACAGGGTGAGATGCTCGCCGTGGTGCTCAACACCGGCATGAACACGAGCTTCTCGTCGGTGGTCGCCCTCGTCGCCGAAGCGCAGCGCCAGGAGCGCAGCCACTTCCAGAAGATGGTGATCCAGATCGGCAACTTCCTCATCATGGTGACGCTCGTGCTGGTGCTGCTGATCGTGATGGTCTCGCTCTTCCGCCACGAACCGCTGCTCGACATCATCCGCTTCGCGCTCGTCCTGAGCGTGGCGGCCATTCCGGTCGCCTTGCCCGCCGTGCTTTCGGTGACAATGGCCGTCGGCGCGATGAACCTCGCCAAGCGCCAGGCGATCGTCTCGCGTCTGGCGGCCATCGAGGAGCTGGCGGGGGTCGATATTTTCTGCACGGACAAGACCGGTACGCTCACCAAAAACCAGATGGAGGTGGCCAATCCTGAGGTGCTCGAAGGCTTCACCGAACAGGAGCTGTTCCTCTACGCCGCGCTCGCCTCGCGCCCCGAAAACAACGATCCGGTCGAGCTGCCAATCTTCAGTTATCTCGATACGAAGCTAAAGTCAGTTGACTGGAAGTCGTGGAAGCAGACGAGTTTCACGCCGTTCGACCCAGTCAGCAAGCGCACCGAGGCCGACGCCGAAAAGGATGGACACACGGTGCACGTGGTCAAGGGCGCGCCGCAGGTGGTGATCGAAATGGCCGGACTGGACGAGGCACGTACCCGGAAGCTCAACGATTCGGTGAACGAACTGGCTTCGAAAGGGTACCGAACGCTCGGCGTTGGCGTGAAGGAGGGCGAGGGCATGTTCCGCATGATTGGTCTGATTCCGCTCTACGATCCGCCGCGTGAAGACTCGAAGCAGGTGATCGACGAGATGCACAAGTTTGGCGTTAAGGTGAAGATGGTGACGGGCGATAACCTGGCCATCGCCCGCGAGATCGGTGGCATTCTTGGTCTCGAGCAGAAAACGATCCGCTCGTCGCAGCTTTCCGGCGCGTCGGCCAACGAATTGCTCAATCTTGCCGAAGTGCTTGCGACGGCGATCTACCGGAAGCTCAAAGGCGATGTGGAACTGCGGGAGGCCAAAGCGTTCGCTTCCGATGTGATGGAGCAGGTCGGCAAGCTCTACGACACCCGGTTGCTGGAGCGCGAGTTCATTCACACGCACGAATCGGCCATTGTGGAAATGATTGAGGATGTCGATATTTTCGCCGAGGTGGTGCCTGAGGACAAGTACCGCATCGTCGATACGCTGCAAAAAGGCGGGCATATCGTCTCTATGACCGGCGACGGCGTGAACGACGCGCCCGCGCTCAAGAAGGCCGACTGCGGCATCGCGGTCTCTAACGCCACCGACGCGGCCCGTGCGGCGGCGGACATCGTGCTCACCGCGCCCGGTCTGTCGGTCATCAACGCGGCGATGCAGCAGGCGCGGCTCACCTTCGCTCGCATGAAGAGCTACGCCACCTTTCGTATTGCCGAAACGATCCGCATCATTCTTTTCATGACGCTCTCGATCGTGGTGTTCAACTTCTATCCGATTACGCCGCTCATGATTATTTTGCTGGCGCTGCTCAACGATATCCCGATCCTCGCCATTGCTTACGACAACAGCACGATTCACCCAACGCCGGTGCGTTGGAAGATGCAGGAGCTGCTCATCATCGCCAGTTCGCTCGGTCTGTTCGGCGTTATCGCATCGTTCCTGCTCTTTTTCCTGTTGCAGCAATACGGCTTTTCGGAGCCGATGATCCAGACGCTGCTCTTCCTCAAGCTCATCATCGCCGGGCACAGCACCCTCTATGTTACCCGCTCGGAAGGCTGGTTCTGGCAGCGCCCGTGGCCCTCGCCGCTGCTCTTCGGCGCAACTTTTGGCACTGAGATTCTCGGTACGATTTTCGCCGTTTACGGCCTTTTCGTGACCCCCATCGGCTGGACCTACGCGCTTTTGATCTGGGCTTATGCTTTGCTTGAATTCGTCATCAACGACGCGATCAAGCTGGCTGTCAAGCGAGTCTTTCTGCAGCGCAACCACGACTGATCATCGTTCTGAAAATTGAAGATCGTTCATCCATGAAACAAAAAAGGCGGCCCGTTGAGAGCCGCCTTTTTGCGTTGAACTGTTGCTGTTTGCCGTGGATCAGAGCAATGCCGCGCGGGCTGCCGCCAGGCGTGCAATCGGCACGCGGAAGGGGCTGCATGAGACGTAGTTCAGACCGGTTTTGTGGCAGAACTCGACCGTGGCCGGGTCGCCGCCGTGCTCGCCGCAGATGCCGAGTTTGAGGTCCGGCTTGACCGAGCGCCCCTCTTTGGCCGAGATGCTGACCAAGCGGCCAACGCCATCGATGTCGATGCTCTCGAACGGGTTGCGGGCGAAAATCTCCTGCTGCTGGTAGATCGGCAGGAACTGGCCGGAGTCGTCGCGGCTCATGCCGAGGCCCATCTGGGTCAGGTCGTTGGTGCCGTAGCTGAAGAAGTCGGCGGCCTGCGCGATCTGGTCGGAGGTGATGGCTGCGCGCGGCACCTCGATCATGGTGCCGACCAGGTACTTCACGCCGACTCCCTGCTCGGAAATGACGCTGCGGGCGGTCTTGTGAATCACTTCGCTGGTGATTTCGAGCTCCTTGACGGTGCTGACCAGCGGAACCATGATTTCCGGCACGATCTCCTGTCCCTCCTGCTTGATGCGGCAGGCGGCTTCGATGATGGCGCGCACCTGCATGACGATGATCTCCGGGTGCAGAATGCCGAGGCGGCAGCCACGCAGGCCGAGCATCGGGTTGAACTCGTGCAGGCTCTCGATGCGGGCCTTGATCTCGGCGCTGGTCTTGCCGATCTTGCCAGCCAGGTCATCAATTTCGGCGTCGGTGTGCGGCAGGAATTCGTGCAGCGGCGGATCGAGCAGGCGCACCGTGACCGGGCGCGAACCCATCGCCTTGAAGAGACCGTAGAAGTCGTCGCGCTGGTAGGGAAGCAGCTTGTCGAGCGCCACCTTGCGGCCCGCGATGTCGTCGGCCAGAATCATTTCGCGCATGGCGTCGATGCGGTCGCCGCCGAAGAACATGTGTTCGGTGCGGCACAGGCCGATGCCCTCCGCGCCGAAGGTGATGGCGATTTCAGCCTGGTCGGGCTGGTCGGCGTTGGTGCGGATGTTGAGCTTGCGGTACTTGTCGGCCCACTGCATGAGCTGGTTGTAAATCCTGAAGGTCGGAGCGTCCGCCGGGTCGAGGGTCTTGTCGATCAGCACTTCGAGAATTTCGGAGTTTTTGGTCTTGACCTCACCGGCGATGACCTCGCCCGTGGTGCCGTCGATGGAGATGTACTCGCCCTCCTTGATGACGATATCCTTGCCTGCGACACGCATTTCACCAGCCTTGTAGTCGATGCGGAGCGTGCCGCAGCCAGCGACGCAGACCTTGCCCATCTGACGGGCGACGAGTGCTGCGTGCGAAGTCATGCCGCCACGCTCGGTGAGGATACCCTCGGCGGCGTTCATGCCTTTGATGTCTTCTGGAGAGGTTTCGATTCTGACCAGAATCACCTTTTCGCCACGCGCGTTGGCTTCCATCGCGTCGTCAGCGTTGAAGTAGACGCGGCCTGTGGCAGCGCCAGGCCCGGCGTTGAGGCCGGTGGCGAGCAGGCGTCCGCTGTCGATGGCGGCTTTCTTTTCCTTGAGGTCGAAAACAGGACGGAGAAGCTGGTTGAGCTGCTCGGGTTCGATACGGCGCAGCACCTCTTTCTCGTCGATCAGACCTTCGTTGTACATGTCAACAGCGATCTTGATGGCGGCCAAACCGGTGCGCTTGCCGACGCGGCACTGCAACATGAAGAGCTTGTCGTTCTCGATGGTGAACTCGATGTCCATCATGTCGCGGTAGTGCTTTTCGAGGATCGAACGAATCTCTTCGAGCTGGTTGTAGATGGCAGGCTTTTCCTGTGCGAGCTGCTCGATTTTCAGCGGCGTGCGGGTGCCGGCCACCACATCCTCACCCTGGGCGTTCATGAGGAACTCGCCATAGAAGATGTTGTCGCCAGTCGCTGCGTCGCGGGTGAAGGCCACGCCGGTGCCGCAGTCTTCGCCCATGTTGCCGAACACCATCGCCTGTACGTTGCAGGCGGTGCCCCACCAGCCGGGGATGTGGTTCAGCTTGCGATAGACGATGGCGCGCTCGTTGTTCCAGCTGTTGAACACCGCGCTGATAGCGCCGCGAAGCTGCTCTTCCGGATTTTCGGGGAAGGTTTTACCGGTCTTTTCGAGGATCGCTTTTTTGTATTTGCCTACGAGGTCTTTGAGGTCATCGACACCAAGTTCCGTGTCGAGGTGGATGCCGAGCTCTTGCTTTTTCTGTTCGAGAATCTCTTCGAAGGGATCAATCTGCTTTTTGTCAGCCGGTTTGAGGTCGAGCACGACGTCGCCGTACATCGACACGAAGCGGCGGTAGCAGTCCCAGGCGAAGCGGGGGTTGCCCGATTTGCGGGCCAGCCCTTCGACGGTCTTGTCGTTGAGGCCGAGGTTGAGGATCGTGTCCATCATGCCGGGCATCGAGGCGCGTGCGCCGGAGCGGACGGAGACAAGGAGCGGGTTTTCGGGGTCGCCGAACTTCTTTCCGAGATAGTCCTCGACTTTTTTTAGCGCTGCCGGAATTTCAGTTTCGAAGAGGTTTGCAGGGTAAGTTTTCTGATGATCGTAGTAATAGGCGCAGACCTCGGTGGAGAGAGTGAAGCCGGGAGGTACCGGCAGGCCGATGTTGGCCATTTCAGCCAGGTTTGCTCCTTTGCCTCCGAGGAGATTTTTCATTGAGGCATCACCTTCTGCGGCGCCGCCGGCAAAGCTGTAAATGTACTTCTTGGCTGCGGCGGATTCTTCGTTAGCGTGCGAGTTCGGCATTTTCCTGTTGGTTGGTTGACCCGAAAAAACAACAATAAATTCATGAATATTAGGGTTCGGAAAATTACTTTTCCGAGTCGTCAATTTAACAGAAAAAAACGTTCGGAAAAACCCGGGATAGCCCCCAAATCGTCAGTTTCATGGAGAGTTTGGCCGTTGTTTTCATTCTGCAGGTGCTCAGGATTTCAGTTCCCTATCTGTTCGCTTCGGTGGGGGCGATTTTTTCGGAGCGGGGCGGGGTCATCAATCTGGCGCTCGAAGGGTTGATCCTCGCGGGCGCGTTCGGCGCGATGCTCGGTCAGTACCTGACCGGCTCGGCCTGGGCGGGCATCGGGTTCGCGCTCGCGCTCGGCCTCGTTGTTTCGCTGCTGCACGCTTTCGTCACCATCACGCTTCGGGCCGACCAGATCGTCAGCGGCATCGCCATCAATATTCTTGTCATGGGCGCGACCCGCTTTGGCCTCGGGCTCCTTTTCGGCAGCGCGATGAACTCTGCTCGTATCGCCGGGATGGAGGTCTCCGTGCCGCTTTTCGATCCGCTGCTTGTCATCGCCGTGTTCACGGTCGGGGTGGCGCAGTTCGTGCTCTTCCGGACGCCATACGGCCTGCGGCTCCGGGCGGCAGGCGAGAGCGCCAAAGCGGTTGAGACGGCGGGCCTTGACGTGCGTCGCCTGCGCTACTCCGGCGTACTGATCTCTGGGGCGCTGGCGGCGCTCGGCGGCGTTTTTCTTGCCTTTCAGCAGCACAGCTTCACGGACAACATGTCCGCCGGGCGCGGTTACATCGCGCTGGCGGCGATGATTATCGGCAGGTGGTCGCCCGCCGGAGCCGCGCTGGCGAGCCTCCTCTTCGCCGCCGCCGAGGCGATGTCGATGTGGCTGCCCTCCGGCTGGCTCCCTTCGCAGCTCGTGCAGTCGCTGCCATACCTCATAACCCTGCTGGTGCTTGCCGGTTTCGTCGGCAAATCTGCGCCTCCGAAAGAGCTCGGCGTTCCCTACGAGCCGGAGTGAGCGGTTTTCACGCCAGTTCGAGCACTTTGGCAACCAGTTTGTCGATGCCTTTGGCAATGTCGCTGATGCCGGGGCCGAGCATGTAGGCCGGGGTGGTGACGATTTTCGCGTCGGGGCTGACGATGATCTCCTCGACCGCTGCCGGCACATGTTTCGCTCCCATCGCTGCGATGTCCGCCGCCGTTTGCTCATCGCTGCCGATGGTCACTTCGACCCCCTCCGAGCCAAACAGCTTTGCCGCGATGACCGGCGCAATGCAGAGGAAGCCGAGTGGTTTTCCTCTTTTGCGGAACCGCATGACCGCATCGGCGACCTCCGGAAGCACTTCGCAGTTCGCACCGGTGACGGCGTAATCGCTGAGATTCTTTGCCGCGCCGTAGCCGCCGGGGATGATGAGGCCGTCGAGGATCATCGTGTCGATGTCCCGCAGGTTCCGGATCGAACCACGCGCGATGCGGGCCGATTCGACCAGCACGTTTCGCGTTTCGTTTTCCGATATTTCGCCCGTGAGATGATTGACTACATGGCGCTGAGCAATGTCGGGTGCGAAGCAGACCGCTTTGGCCTGCGCCTTGTCGAGCGCCAGCAGGGTCAGTACCGCTTCATGGATTTCCGTTCCGTCATAGACGCCACACCCTGAAAGGATCACTCCAATCTTTTTCATGCTGCTCCGGGTTTGTGTTTGGGAGGATGAGCTTTTCATGGTATGGTATAAAAAAGGCGACGCTTTTGAAAATAGCCGCTTTTCGAACATTTGTGGTCGAGACTTGATGATCAAAAAATTTTTCGCGGCGCTCCAGCGTAGAGATCCGTTTTTGCTGTTTGTCGTGGTGTTGCTGTTGGTGACCGGCTGCGTAAAGCGGGACAAGCGCATACGGAGCATCACCATCGGCGAGCAGGTCTGGATGGCTGAAAACCTCGCCACCGACTGCTACCGCAACGGTGATCCGATTCGTCACGCGAAGAGCGTTGAGGAGTGGAACGACGCGATCTCGAGGCAGGAGGGGGCGTGGTGCGACTACGATAACGATCCTGCCAGCGGTCGCCTTTACAACTGGTTCGCCGTCGCCGACCCGCGCGGCCTTGCGCCCGTCGGCTGGCATGTGCCGAACGACGAAGAGTGGCGCGAACTCGAAGCGGCAACGGGCGGACGTGGTTTTGAGACCGCCTTCACCGGAAGCCGCAACTGCCTCGGCCTTTTCTTTGGCCAAGGCAGTACCGCCTTTTTCTGGGCGGCCACGCCTTCAGGCGAGTTCGACGCCTGGAACCGCGAAATCAGCAAAACAGGCGGGAAAATGCAGCGGGTCAGCGTAGCCAAAGGGTTGGGCCTTTCGGTGCGATGCGTGAAGGACAATTGAAGACTGATCGGGAGCGCGCGATCTACGCTTTCAACCGCCCAAAACCCGGCACGAACTTGCCCACTCTTGAGGCGTATTTTCGGTACTCCGGGTGGCGCTCCATCAGCCACGCTTCCTCTTTCGAGGCTTTATAGTTAAAGAAAATCAATGCCACAAGGGTGACGATCAGGTGCGTGAGGCTCAGGGAGAAGATGGTCCATCCCGCGGCGGCAAAGAGCTGAGAGCTGTAGAGCGGATGGCGCACCAGAGCGTAAACGCCGGTATCGACCAGTCTGCTGTGCTCGACCGGGTAGGGCAGCGGCGTGAGGTACTTGCGGATGTTCAGTGAGCCGCCGATGCCGAACACGGCTCCGCCGGCCATTCCGGCAACCAGGCCGATCCAGCGCACCAGCGCGAGGTGACGGTAAAGTTCTCCGCTGCGCAGATCAGGCCAGGCAGGAGTGAAAAAATAGATCGCCACGAGCGCCATCTGGATGATGACCAGATGTTCTCCGCGTTGTCCAAAACGTTTCGATTTGCCGGATTCCTTTTCCATGGCAGTATCTTGACTGTCGTTCAAATTGCTCTATTTTAAAATCTTCAAAAATGCAGGAAATGGATTCAGTATCACGCTTGAACCATAGTCAACAGCACATTATGATCACTCCGAAAGAAACTCTTCTGCTCGTCATCGATATTCAGGAAAAACTTGCTCCCGCCGTTTTTCAGTCGGATCGCGTCATAAAAAACACTGGCAAGCTGATCCGGGCGTGCAAGCTTCTCGGGGTGCCGGTGGTTCATACCGAACAGTATCCGAAAGGACTTGGTCGCACGGTCGATGAACTGGGCGTGCTGATTGGCGACGATTTGCCGTTCGAGAAGCTTTCGTTTAGTTGTTGCGGCAACGAAGAGTTCATGAAACGCCTTCGTGTGCTTGGCTGCAACGACATTCTCGTGGTTGGCATGGAGACTCATGTGTGCGTTTACCAGACCTGCGTGGAACTGCTTGAGTTTGGGTACAACGTGCATCTGGTCACCGATGGCGTGTCGTCGCGAACCGAGGAGAACCGCGCGCTCGGCATCCGCTGCATCGAACGCGCCGGGGCCGTGCCAACCAGCACCGAGATGGCAATGTTCGAACTCTTGCGTGTTGCTGAAGGTGATACCTTTAAAGCCATATCGAAAATCGTCAAGGAAGACTGAGGATCCTTCTTTTCGAAATAGATTTTTAGTTAGTTCAGCGCTT
Organism: Chlorobaculum tepidum TLS; assembly: GCF_000006985.1. Lineage (NCBI taxonomy): Bacteria > Pseudomonadati > Chlorobiota > Chlorobiia > Chlorobiales > Chlorobiaceae > Chlorobaculum > Chlorobaculum tepidum. The sequence goes on along the minus strand of NC_002932.3, from coordinate 1,587,822 downwards.
CAACACATCCAGCAACTGCCTCTCCAACTCCTGCGTCCCGTCCGGGAATTCGGGGGTAATCGTCAGATAGCGGCAGCCTACCTGCCGGAGCATTTCGGCAAGCTCCGGCTCATCCGCGATGCGGAACCAGTCTTTCTCAGTTGTGACCGGTACGAGGCCTTGCCGCTTCGCTTCGCCGATGATCGAGCGGATCGCCGATTCTGTATAAGGCTCGTGGTCCCGGAAAAACTTTGTTGCAGCAATCTTTATTCCTGCCGTTTTGAGGCTGTGCAGGAACCCTTCCGGTGCGCCGATTCCGGCGAAGGCGAGGGTCTTGACGGATTCATTCGTTTCGTTTTCCGATCCATCCACATGTATCAGTTTACCTGGTTTGATCTTCGAGCGGATCACCGGTTTGCCGGTCTCACGCAATGTCTGGAGCAGCGTCGCGGAGTTGGCGTCGTCGGTGATTTTGCCGAGGATGATGAGGTGTGCGCGACGTAATCCTCGCAGTGGTTCGCGCAAACGTCCGGCGGGCAGCATTGCGTCGATCTCCTCCGGCGCTCCGGCGTTGACCACCACGATGTCGAGGTCTCGCGCGATCTTGCGGTGCTGGAATGCGTCGTCGAGTACGATCACACCGGGCAGGCGGTCGGCGAACTGGTGCATCAGGAATTGCACGCCTTCGACGCGCTTTTCGGCGACCACCACGATGGTGCGGGGATTTCGCGCGGCGAGCATCGCGGTTTCGTCGCCCGCGTCGCGGCTGCCGAGCAGCAGGCGGCCGCCATCCGAGACGAGCTGTACGCCTTTTGTCCGGCGTCCGTAACCCCGCGATACGATTGCTGTTGCAATCCCGGAAGCTTCGTAGAACTTGACGATCCAGTCCACGAGCGGGGTTTTGCCGGTGCCACCGGTGGTGATGTTGCCGACAGAAACCACAGGAATCGGCGAATGCCAGCTCTTGAAAATCCCCTGGTCGTAGAGGCAGTTGCGCAGGCTCATCACCATGCCGTAGAGTGCGGCGGCGGGGCGCAGGAGGATGGCGGCGCTGCGGTTATGCATCGTCAAATCCTGTTGAGAGTTCATCGGCCCAGGCGCGGAAGGCCTCCTCGGTCGGGAACTCCGGTACCTGGACGACGTGCAGCGTGACCCTGACGCGGCTGAAGGGAAGCGGGATTTCAAACCTATCCCAGCTTTTCAGGCGGCGGGCGTTGTCATAACTGATCTCCGCGAATACCACCGGCGTGCGGTGCTGTGCAGCGAGCCGGAGCGTGCCGTACTTGAAGCGGTGGTGCGGCCCGCGCGGCCCGTCGGGCGTCACAGCTGCCACGCCGCCGTTGCTCAGGGCTACCCCGATGCCGCGACGAACCACCTCCTTGCCCCGCGAACTCGATCCACGAATCAGGTGGAAGCCGAGCCGGTCGAGCGTGTCCGACAGAATCTGTCCATCGCCGGAGAGGCTGACGACGGCTGAAATCTCACGCTTCGGATACAACCGTCTTGCCAGCAGCCATCCGGCAATCATCTTGCCGTGCCAGAAGGCGAACATCACGCCACGCTGGTCATCCGGCAGCTTTTCTCCGGCGTACCCGACGTTGATTTTCAGCGTCGCGAAAAGGAGCTTGAGAACGCGGGGGAGCAAGCAGGTGGCGCTCTTCAGGAGAATTGGTTTCACGAAAGCCATTCAGTGGGTCAACGGTGTATCGGGAAATGGAGGCGAGGTTTTAAGAGCGGATTTTTTTATTGTTTTTGTGATCGTCGATGCATTATATACCTGCATTTGCCCGGCCCGCTCAGCCGGATGCAATTTAACAATCCACGCCGACAAACCACAGGGTGATTTGAGGCCATCACTTTATACGCAAACATGAAGGTTCTGATTATCGGAAGCGGCGCCAGGGAACATGCCATGGCCTGGGCCGTCGCGCGCAGCAGCAAGGTTTCGACCGTTTTCGTGGCCCCCGGTAACGGCGGCACGGCCACGATGGGCGGCAAGGTGCGTAACACGCCGGTTAAGGCGACCGACATCGACGCGCTGCTCGAACTGGTCGCGAAAGAGTCGATTGGTCTGACGGTGGTCGGCCCGGAGCAGCCGCTCGAAGCGGGCATCGTCAACCGGTTCCGCGAGGCGGGCTTCAAGGTGGTTGGCCCGACCGCCGAGGCAGCGCAACTGGAGACGAGCAAGGTGTTCGCCAAGGAGTTTATGAAGCGCCACGGCATTCCGACCGCTGGGTACGAGGTGTTCCGCGATTATGCGTCCGCGAAGGCGTTCCTCGAAACGTGCCCGACCTTTCCGCAAGTGATCAAGGCGAGCGGCCTCTGCGCGGGCAAGGGTGTCGTCGTTGCGATGAGCCGCGATGAGGCTCTTGAGGCGATCCACGAATTTTTCGAGTCGCGCATCTTCGGTGATGCTGCCGACGAGGTGGTGATCGAGGCGTTCCTCTCTGGCCAGGAGGCGAGTGTGTTCGCCCTGACCGATGGTCAAAATTATCAGCTCTTCCTTTCTGCGCAGGATCACAAGCGGATCGGCGAGGGCGATACCGGCAAGAACACTGGCGGCATGGGGGCCTACGCACCGGCTCCGCTGGTGACGCCGGAGGTGATGCGGCGGGTCGAGGAGGAGGTTATCCGCCCGACGCTCGCCGGGATGAGGGCCGACGGATATGCCTATACCGGTTTTCTCTACGTCGGCCTCATGATCGACAAGGGCGTGCCATCGGTGGTCGAGTACAACGCGCGGCTTGGCGATCCGGAGACGCAGGTGGTGCTGCCGATGCTGAAGAGCGACCTCTTCGACGCTCTGCTCGCGAGCGTCGAGGGCGGTCTCGAAGTCGTGCCGTTTGAGATGCAGGAGGGCGCTGCTGCGACGGTGGTGATGGCCTCGGCGGGCTATCCCGACGCATACGAGACCGGCAAGGTGATCACCATCGATCCGACAGTGAACGATATGGAGGGCGTGCTTGTTTTTCATGCCGGTACGCGCCGCGACGGCGATGCGCTGGTGACCTCCGGTGGCCGCGTGCTTTCAGTGACGGCCTGTGCCGGTTCGCTGAAAGAGGCGCTCGATCGGGTCTATCGCGCGGTGGATGCCATCGAATTCGAAGGCGCGTATTGCCGCCGCGACATTGGCGCGAAGGCGCTTTGAATCATTCGGGACATTTTTGTAGTGGGCTGTACATGAAATTACCTCGTCGCAAGTTTGAGATCATCCAGGAGCATGCCGTCAGGGATCTTCCCTACGAGTGCTGCGGCCTGCTCGTTGGCCGGAAGGTCGTTGACCATCGCGGAAACATTGACAACATCGTGGTCGAAGTCGCGCCGTGCCGGAACGTGCTCTACTACGGCAAGGAGAACGGCTTTGAAATCGCCTATAACGAATTCATCGACGTGGAGCGCGAGGCCCATAGCCTCGGTCTGGTGGTGGTCGGCTCTTATCATTCGCATATCAACTCGACTGCCGTTCCATCGAGAAACGACATCGATTTCGCCAGCGCGGGCCATTCGATGCTGATCATCTCGCTCTACGGCGGCGTGCCAAGGGAGGTCACCTCGTGGCTCCGACGCGATTCCGGCGGATTCCATCAGGAGCAGATCAAGGTAATCGCTTAAATTATGAATGAAAGAGTGAGCTCTTGTTCGCCCACTTCGTCCATCAAACCCACCGTGTTCCCTCAAAGAAGAGATGAAAATTTTTGTACATTACGCAACTGACAGTTTACCTCAAGATTTAAAAGCGGAAGACTAGTGCCAAAACGCGAGGACATCAAGTCTATTCTGGTGATTGGAGCTGGCCCGATTGTTATCGGGCAGGCGTGTGAGTTTGATTATTCAGGCACCCAGGCGTGCCGTGCGCTCAAGGAGGATGGTTACCGGGTCATTCTGGTCAACAGCAATCCCGCGACGATCATGACCGATATCGAGCTGGCCGATGCCACCTACATCGAGCCGATCACGCCCTACTATGTCACCAAGATCATCGAAAAGGAGAAGCCGGACGCGCTGCTACCGACCATGGGCGGTCAGACCGCGCTGAACACGGCGGTGAAGTTGGCCGAGTCGGGCGTGCTCGAACGCCACGGTGTCGAGCTGATCGGTGCGAAGTTCCGCGCCATCCGCAAGGCTGAGAATCGCGAGTTCTTCGGCGATGCGATGCGAAAGCTCGGCCTTGAAATGGCCAAGGGTTTCTTCGTTCGCAACGAGAAAGAGGCCAAGGAGGCGCTTGAAGAGATCGGTCTGCCGATTGTCATTCGCCCCTCTTTTACGCTCGGCGGCACGGGTGGCGGTTTCGCCGAGACCAAGGCCGACTACTACGACATGGTGCGGCGCGGTCTGGCCGAGAGCCCAATTGGCGAGGTGCTGGTCGAGGAGAGTCTGATCGGCTGGAAGGAGTACGAGCTTGAGGTGATCCGCGACCTGGCCGACAACGTCATCATCGTCTGCTCCATCGAGAACGTCGATCCGATGGGCGTGCATACCGGCGACAGCATCACGGTCGCTCCGGCGCAGACGCTCACCGACCGCCAGTATCAGGAGCTGCGTGACGCCTCGATCAAAATCATCCGCGAAATCGGCGTCGAGACCGGCGGCAGTAACATCCAGTTCGCGATCAACCCGAAGAGTGGCCGCATCGTGGTCATCGAGATGAATCCTCGCGTGTCGAGAAGCTCCGCGCTTGCCTCGAAGGCGACTGGCTTCCCGATTGCCAAGGTAGCTGCCAAGCTCGCGGTAGGCTATACGCTCGACGAGATTACCAACGACATCACCAAGACGACGCCCGCAAGCTTCGAGCCTTCGATTGACTACACCGTGGTGAAGGTGCCTCGCTGGGATTTCGAGAAGTTCAAGAATGTCGATTCGCGCCTCGGCGTGCAGATGAAGTCGGTCGGCGAGGTGATGGCTTTCGGACGCAATTTTCGCGAGGCGCTCCAGAAGTCGCTTCGCGGTCTCGAAATCGGTCGGGCCGGTCTGGGCTGCGATGGGAAGGATATCATGAACGTCATCGACATGACCCAGCAGCAGCGCAAATTCGCCAAAGAGGATCTGCTCGAAAAGATCAAGATTCCCAAGGCTGACCGGATGTTCTATCTCCGCTATGCATTCCAGGCTGGCGCAACCGTCGAGGAGATTCATCAGGCGACCGGCATCGACCCGTGGTTCCTTGACAACATCCGACAGATCGTCGAATTCGAGGACGAACTTCGACAGATGGCAGCTGGAAGCGCGGCATGACCTATCTTACCCGGATTCTCGAGACCAAGGCAAGAGAGGTTGCCGAACTGAAAAAGCTGAAACCGGAGCGCCGCTATCGTGAGGCGTGCGGCGATCTTCCGGCGACGCGCGATTTCCGCTCGGCCATTACGAGCCGTGACGGCGGCATCAATCTCATCGCTGAAGTAAAAAAGGCATCGCCCTCGCGCGGCGTGCTCGTCGAGGATTTTCGTCCGCTTGACATCGCTGCGCGCTACGCCGAACTTGGCGCGTCGGCCTTCTCCGTCCTTACCGACTCCCACTACTTTCAGGGGTCGCCAGACTACTTGAAGGCGATCACGCAGCAGTTCTCCATTCCTGTGCTCCGCAAGGAGTTCATTATCGACGAGAGCCAGATTTACGAAACCCGCCTCATGGGCGCGGATGCGGCGCTCCTCATCGTGGCGGCGCTCGAACCGTCGCAACTCCGCGACTACCTCCAGCTTTTCGCTGAACTTGGCCTGCACGCGCTGGTCGAAGTGCACGATCGCCGTGAACTTGATATTGCCATCGAGCAGGGTTCTACGATTGTCGGGGTCAACAACCGCGATCTGCGCGACTTCACCGTCGATCTCATGACCTCGGTTAACCTGAAGCGGGAGTATCCTGAAGGCGTGCTCTCCGTCGCTGAAAGCGGCCTGAAACGCCGCGACGATGTGCTGCTCATGCAGGACGCCGGCTTTGACGCTGTGCTCATCGGCGAGGGTTTGCTGGCAAGCGAGGAGTTGAGGCAGTTCTCGTGGGGTTAGGGGGAGTGGTGGACAGATAACTTCCGGAAATCTTCTCTTTTCATAGAAGACTTATAGGCCCTGTGAGACCTATAAGTCTTTTTCTTTTCTTACTCCAGCCCTTTTAATTTTTTCGCTGCGGCTACCGGATCGGGAGCGCGGAAGAAGGCGGTGCCTGCGATGAGTGCATCTGCTCCGGCATCGACTATCATCGCAGCATTCTCTTCGGTGACGCCTCCATCGACGGCAATCACCATCTCCGGATTCATCTCCATGCGCATGGCGTCGAGTTGCATGATTTTTTTGATCGCGCCGGGTATGAATTTCTGCCCGCCGAAGCCGGGGTTGACCGACATCAGGAGCACGAGATCGAGATCGGCGAGTACCGGTTCAAGCAGCGACACCGGAGTTGCGGGGTTGATTGAGACGCCAGCCTTCACCCCAAGGCTTTTGATGAGCTGGATCGTGCGGTGCAGGTGCGGGCAGGCTTCGAGGTGCACGGTAATCTGGTCGGAACCGGCCTTGGCGAAATCTTCGATATACTTGTCGGGGTCGACGATCATCAGGTGAGTATCAATCACTATGCTGGTGCACTGTTTAATCGCCTGCACGATGAAAGAGCCGAAGGTGATGTTGGGCACGAAAATGCCATCCATCACATCGCAGTGCATCCAGTCGGCACCGGCCTTTTCAGCAAGCTCGACCGAGGCTTTCAGGTTCGTGAAGTCTGCGGAGAGGATCGACGGGGCAAGCAGTGTGGTTTTTCCGGGCATAGATTCAAAATGTTAAGCGTGAATGAATTCGGTTAAAACGTTTCTCCGATTCCAAAGTTAAAGGTGAAATCGGTCAGTTTCGTCTGTGAGAAGCGCCACGGCTGCGGATTGGCGGGGTCGTGCAGCTTCCAGGCGAAGTCGAACCGGAACGGCCCGATTGGCGAACCGATGCGCAGCCCCGCGCCCCAGTCCCAGGCGAAGTCTTGCGTGAGCGAGCGGAGCGAGAAGGCGTAGGGGCCGGTTCTGTCCCAGATGTTGCCTGCGTCGGTAAAGAGCGCGATGCCCGACTCCTGGCCGAAGACCTTGAAAAACTGTATCCGGTATTCGAGGCCGAGTTCGGCCTTGATATCCGCGCCGAAGTTGGAGACTGCCGCGTTCGGGCAGCTTCCGGGGCCGAGCGTTCCGAAGACCCAGCCGCGCATACTGTTCGACCCGCCCGCGTAAAAGCGGTGATCTTCCGGCGTCGTATCGGCCTTGCCGTACGGGCTCATCCAGCCGAGGGCGATTCTGGCCGCCACCTGTCGTTTGGGTGAAAGATTTTTGGTGACGGCCAGTTGCGTGTCGAGCTTCACGTACTGGTTGTAGGGCGTTCCGAAAATCTGCGGATCAGAGTCGGTAAATCCGGCGTAGGACTTTTTATCGATGTACTTGTCGATCAGCCACAACAAGCTGCCCGACTCCTCCGCCGTCACCGAGAAGTTCCATATGGGCGACCTTTTCGACCGCGTGGATTTTTCGCGGTTCGACAGGCTATAACGAAGCCTGAAGGTTTGGTTCAGCCGGGTCTGGAGCAGGCTGTCGAGGCCGCGGTTAACCGCTACCGGATCGGCGGGATTGATGCCGATGTTTTGAGCCAAATCGTTCTTGAAGAGTTGCTGGAAACCGCGCAGCGAATCCTTGCGGGCCACTTCGAGTTCGAAGAAATCGAAGTCTAGTTTTGAAACTCTGGTCGGGCGGGTGCTGTAGGTTGCGCGAATCAGCTCCCTTTTGCTGTCGAGCAGCACCGGCAGTTTTGATTGCGCATATTCGACGGTTCCGTTGTAGTACGACCCCTGTTTACCAAGCCTCGGAATGACGAGGTCCGCCTTGATATTGAATTCATAGGGAATGAGCTTGTCGTACTGGTCGGCGCTGAGGCTGGAGAGAACGTTGGTGTCCGAGGAGAGCTGCCTGCCGTAGTTGGTCGAAAGTTTCAGCTGCTGGCCGGCGCCGAACAGGTTTCGGTTCTCATAGGAAAGCGCGCCGCCCACAAACAGGGAGCCGTAGCGATTGTCAACCAGCAGTTTGGGTTCGATCTGGTGCTTGGGAGCGGGGTCGAGATCGATGGTTATGGGAATCGCTCCGGCGCGTGCGGCATCTTTCTGCATCGAGATGGATGAGAATAGATTGGTCGATCCGAAATTTTCAAGCGTTCTCTGTTCAAGTGACTGGCGGGTCAGGGCACCCTGCTTCCAGGCGATGGCCGACGAGAACACCTTCGGCGAGAACTTCTGGTGGCCGTAAATGGTGACCGAAACGTTGTCCCGCACGAATGTCTTCGCGATTGCCGGGTTGTCTTTCTTCAGGGGATCGTGGACGAATACCTTTACCGGGCCGTAGGCGTAGCGTCCGGGGAGGCTGATGTCGAACCGTACTCCAGCATGAAGGCCAAGGGTATCGACCGTGATCCTGATGCTGTCGGGATGAAAAAAGGTATAACCGTGCTCCCGGAAAAAATCGAGGGTACGATCCCGTTCCTCGATCAGCTTTTCAACGCTGAATATCTGCTGGAGTTTCAGGAGGCTTTTTTTGAGGTAACGAGAGCGGAGATTTTCAGGTATGGAGTCCAGACCCGCGTAGCTGAGCGAATCGAGAAGGGTTGGCTGGTTTTCCCTGATCCGGATGGTGATACTCACATCACCGTTTTTGCTCCGTTTGACGGTGGGTTCGACATCGGCGAAGAAATAGCCTTTGAAGGTGTAAAGCTTGCGGATAAGGCTGATGTCTTTCTCGAAATCGTCGGCGATGAATGGTCTTCGTGCACCTGCAAAAAGCCCGGTGCCAAAGAATGAGTTGCGCGTTGAGGTGGACATGACCTCCCTGATCTCTTCGGTCGTCAGGGCTTTGTTGCCGGTGATTTTGATGCTTTTGACCTCCGGGAACACCGCAGGTTTGCCGTTTGCAGAGGACGAACTTTCTTTAGCCCTTAGCACCCCCGGTATGGAGAGAACGAGAAGCAGCCAGACTGTCATTGCCGCCCGAAGACGGCGGGAGATCATCCTCAAAAAAAAAACATCGTGCTCCGTTCTCCTCAGTTCAGAGGTTCTTCATCGCTGTAACCGAAATCTTCGTCAGTGGGGTAGTCAGGCCAGATCTCTTCAAGTGTTTCGTACAGCTCGTCGCTGTCGGGAAGATTTTCAAGATTTTCGATTACCTGCTGCGGTGCGCCTGTTCTGTTGGCGTAATCGATCAGCTCATCCTTGGTGACAGGCCAGGGAGCATCGGCAATATATCGGGCAAGATCGAGATTCCAATACATACTGACGGTAAATGGTTGATTCTGGGATGGGAAAAAGACTGTCGTGTTTTACGGCTGTTGTTGATACCTGTTTTTCCGTGTGATCGCTCGTTATGCCGTATCAGATGATGATCGGAAGAGAGCGACAATCGGAGAACTCGGTCTGAACAGACCTCACTCAGACGCTCATGTTTCAAAGTTAGCCGTTGCGGATCCACTACTTACATGGTTATCGGGGAAGCTGCAATCCTTTGTCTTAAAAGGCATTGGGGTTTTGACTCCCAAATAACAGCGTGGTTCCGATTAGGCTCACGAAATATAAAAAAAGATTTTTTGAATAATCAACGGCTAATGGGCCTCCAGCCAGTTTTTTCCGGAGCCGGTATCCACCTCCACAGGAACGTTCTTCAGCCCGCATTTCGAGGCGGCTTCGATCATGTTTCGCTCGACCATTTCCCTGAGGCGAGCCTCTTCATCCGGCGGCATCTCGAAGAGCAGTTCGTCGTGTACCTGCAGCAACATTGCCGAGCGGAATTCCCCTTTTTTCAGCTCGCGGCTGATCGAACACATGGCGAACTTGATGATATCCGCAGCCGTGCCCTGGATCGGCGTGTTCATCGTGACCCGCTCGGCAGCTTTGCGGATGTTGCTGTTGGCGCTGTTCAGGTCAGGCACGTAGCGGCGGCGGCCCATGAGCGTGGTGACATAGCCTTTTTTCTTCGCCTCCTCGATGATGGTCTGGAGCGACGAGAACATGCCGGGATATTTCGCCATGTAGGTGTCGATGATCTCTTTGGCCTCTTTTTGCGGAATGCCGAGGCGCTGGGAGAGACCAAAGGGCTGAATGCCGTAAAGCACGCCGAAGTTGACCTCCTTGGCCTTGCGTCGCATGTCGGGTGTTATCTCTTTTGTATCGAAGATGACCCGGGCCGTGGCTGCGTGGATGTCCTCGTGGTTGCGGAATGCTTCGATGAGCATCGGATCGCCTGAAAGCTCCGCCGCGATGCGCAGTTCGATCTGCGAGTAGTCCGCCGAGAGCAGAAGGTTGCCGGGATTTGACGGTATAAAGGCGCGGCGAATCTCCTTGCCAAGCTCTGTGCGGATCGGGATGTTCTGCAAATTCGGATTCGATGACGAGAGTCGTCCGGTGGCCGTGATCGACTGGTTGAACGAGGTGTGCACCCTGCCTGTCAGCGGATTGATCATCTTCGGCAGCGCCTCGATGTAGGTGCTTTTCAGCTTTTGCAAGCTGCGATATTCCAGCAGGTCGGAGGCGACGGGATGCAGCATCGCCAGCTCTTCGAGCACCTGCACGTTGGTCGAGTAACCGGTTTTGGTGGCCTTTTTCGCGGGTAGCTTCAGCACATCGAAAAGGATATGGCCGAGCTGCTTCGGCGAGTCGATGTTGAATGTCTCACCCGTCGCTTCGAAGATTCGTTCGGTCAACGTGGCCAGTTCACCGGTGACTTTGATGGAAAGCTGCTCGAGGTGCGCTGTGTCGATCGAGATCCCCTTGTGCTCCATATCGGCCAGCACCCTAACCAGCGGGAATTCGAGCTTGCGGCACACTTCGAGCAGTTCAGGCGTTTTTTCGAGCTGCTCTTCGAGCGAGTACCGGAGCCTGAGGGCGATGTCGGCGTCCTGACAGGCGTAGTCCGAGAGCTTGCGCGGCTCGACCTCGAAGATACCGATGGTCTGCTTGCCCGTGCCGACCAGCTCGGTGTACTTGGTGGTCTGCCGTCCGAGGTACAGCGCGGCCATGTCGTCGAGGTTGTGGCGAGCTTCAGGATTGAGCACATAGCTTGCGAGCATGGTGTCGAACCCGACCGGAGCCAGTTCCACGCCATACTTCTTCAGCACGAGGATGTCATACTTCAGATTCTGGCCCGTTTTGGGAATCTCGGGATTTTCAAGAAGCGGTTTCAATCTGGCGACGGTCGTTTTGGCGTCGAGACCCGGTGTGCCGAAATAGACGAAGAAGGCTTCACCGGGTTTGACCGAACAGGAGATGCCCGCGAGCTCCGCCGTAAAGGTGTCGAGGCTCGTGGTTTCGGTATCGACCGCAAAACCTCCGGAGTTTTCGAGCAGCGTCAGGAGCTTGTCAAAAGCCTCCTTACTGTCGATCAGGTGATATTCGGAGCCTTCGCCAGCCGGGATCAGTTGCGGATCGCCGGGGTCGACAGAGTTCGCCATTGCTGGCGCGTTTTCGGAAGACGAAGCAGCGGAGGTATCGATCTGCAATACGGCGGGCAGCCGGGCGGCGATGCTCTTCAGCTCCAGTTTTGCGAGAAGCGCGAAAAGCGCTTCGGGATCGGGCTTGCTGGCGTGTAGCGCTTCGAGGGTGAGCGGCAGGTCGAGATCGGTGCGGATCGTCACCAGCTCCCGCACCAGTGGCATCATCTCGCGGAACGCTTCGAGGCTCTGGCGCGTCTTTGGGGTGAGGGCATCGATGTTGGCGTAGATGCCTTCGAGCGAGCCGTACTTTTTGAGCAGGCTGGAGGCGGTTTTCGGGCCGATGCCCTTCGCTCCGGGGATGTTGTCCGAAGTGTCGCCGGTGAGCGTCAACAGGTCGATGAACTGCTCCGGCGGCGCGCCAAACTGCTCGGCAACCTCGCGGCTGCCGAGCAGCTCGAATTCGTTCTGCTTCTTGCCGGGCTTGAGGATGCGTACTCCGTCGTGCACAAGCTGCGACATATCCTTGTCCGGCGTGACGATGAAGACCTGGCAGTCGGCTTCGAACTTCCGCGCTGTCGTGCCGATCAGGTCGTCCGCCTCGAAGCCGGGCATGATGATCAGCGGAATGCCGCACGCCCGGATCAGTTCCCTGATATTGTCGAGCTGGTTGATGAGGTCGTCCGGCGGGGCGGGGCGGTTGGCTTTGTACGCCTTGTACTTTTCATGGCGAAAGGTTTTTTCAGGGCTGTCGAACGCTACGGCAAGGTAGTCCGGCCGGTACTCCTCAATGATCCTGAGCAGGCTGGTGGCGAAGCCGAACACCGCGCCGGTTGGCACGCCGTCGCGCGTGCTCATTCGTGCCTGCTGCAAGGCGTAGAAGGCGCGATAGACCAGCGCCATGCCGTCAAGCAAGAAAAGTCCCGGCTTGGTTTTCTCTGCATCTGCCGGACTTTTTTGCGGTGTTGCTGCCGGTTTCGGTTCTGATACTGGAGCGTCAAACAGGCCGATCTGGTTTTCACTCGTCATGGATTCACCACCCCGTAGCTGCCGAGCACCTTGACCATCGTCGCGAACTCACGGAGATTTTCGAGGGCGTTGTGGACGTTCTGATCCTCCCGGTGGCCGATGAAATCGGCATAGAAGAGGTACTCGAACGCCTTTTTTCGCGACGGGCGCGACTCGATTTTGGTCAGGTCGATTCCCCGGAGCGCGAAGGTTGCCAGCGCCCGGAAGAGCGACCCCTGCTCGTTGGGCAGCGCGAAGACGATCGAGGTTTTCTGGCGGGCCACGTCGGGCCGGACTTTGAGGTGCGAAATGTCGGGATTGTTTTCGTGCGCGATGCAGAAGAAACGGGTGATGTTCCACTCTTCATCGGCGAGATTTTCCTTCAGGATGTCGAGCCCGTACAGTTCGCCTGCCCGCTTCGAGGCGATGGCGAGCGCCGATTTGTCTCTGCTTTCGGCTACCATCTTGGCGCTTCCAGCCGTGTCGTATGCTGCCTCGGCCCTGATCTGCGGATGCGTGGCGAAAAAATTGTGGCACTGCACCAGCGCCTGCGGGTGCGACATTGCTTTGGTCGCCGTCTCCACCGACGCGCCGGGCAGGCCGAGCAGGCAGTGTTCGACCTTCACGAAGGTCTCGGCGAGAATCACCACCGGGCGGCGGAGCAGGAGGTCGTAGTTCTGGTGGATGCTGCCGCCGAGGGAGTTCTCGATGGGAATCACCGCGTAGTCGGCTTTCTGTTCCGTGACCGCCGAGAAGACGTCATCGAAGCTTTCGCAAGGCAGCGGTTCGCCGAAGCGCAGTGCCGCAATTTCACTGTATGCACCAGGCTCTCCCTGATAAGCGATCAACCAGTTTGTCATTCTTCGTTCTTGTAATTAATTTAATAGCACGTTTGAAATTTTGCCGACCCGGCTCGGCAACTGTCAGAAGCCGTGGCAATTTTCAGAGGCACTGTTATTCATACCCCGCAGAATTTGCTTTTCTTAAAGTAAAATAAATCTTTTCATAAACGCGTCATATCCGACTTTTATCTAATAATCAGGTTGTAACCTATGTCAGGACACAGTAAATGGGCGACCATCAAGCGTAAAAAGGCCGCCACCGATCAGAAGAGAGGAAGCCTGTTCACCAAGCTCGTCAAGGAGATCACCATTGCGGCCAAAATGGGCGGTGGCGACCCGACGGGCAATCCGCGTCTGAGGCTCGCCATCGATACGGCACGGGCCAACTCGATGCCGATGGACAATATCCAGCGCGCCATCAAAAGAGGCACCGGCGAACTCGAAGGCGCGACCTACGAAGAGATCACCTACGAAGGGTACGGCCCGGGCGGCATTGCGATCATTATCGAGACCGCGACCGACAACCGCAACCGCACCGTGGCCGACATTCGCCACCTGATGAGCCGCGGCGGCGGGTCGCTCGGCGAGAGTGGCAGCGTCGGCTGGATGTTCAAGCGCAAGGGTTCCATCGAGGTTCCCAGGTCGGCCATCTCTGAGGACGACCTGATGGAGCTGCTGCTCGACGCCGGACTCGAGGAGCTGGAGAGCGACGACGAGCAGTACTTCACCGTGCTGACCGACGTGAAGGATCTGGAGCCGGTCAAGAAGGCGCTCGAAGAGGCTGGTATTCCGTTCGAGAACGCCAAGATTGACATGATTCCGGACAACTATGTCGAGCTCGATGTCGAGAACGCCCGGAAGGCGCTCAAGCTGATCGACGCGCTCGAAAACAGCGATGACGTCCAGGCGGTCTACAGCAACATGGACATGAGTGAAAGCGTCATGAGCGTGCTTGAAGAAGAGTAACCCATGATTGTACTGGGCATCGATCCGGGCAGCCGCAAAACCGGCTATGGCGTCATCGCCGAAACGGCGGCGGGCTATCGCGTGCTTGGATGCGGCCTTGTTCGCCCTCGCGCAGCGGATACGCTGCATGAGCGGATCAGCCAGCTCTGCGCGGGCCTCGACGAGGTGATCGAGCAGCTGAAGCCCGAGGCGGTGGCGCTTGAGACGGCCTTCGTGGGGCGCAATGTCAGAAGCGCGCTGATTCTCGGCCAGGTCAGGGGGGCGGTGCTTGCCACGGTGATGAGGCATAGCTTGCCGGTGCGTGAATACGCGCCGCGCGAAATCAAGCTCTCGGTTACCGGCACCGGTTCGGCGTGCAAGGAGCAGGTGGCGGCAATGCTGTCGCGGATGCTCGAGCTTGGCGGTGAGCTGAAGCCTCTCGATGTTACCGATGCGCTTGGCATCGCCTACTGCGATCTCGCTCGGGGTGCATCTTCGCTCGGCGGCCAGTTGCGCAAGAACGGAAAAGGGCGGAGCAAGGGATGGGCGGCGTTCGTAAACGAGCATCCCGAGCTGATGGCCTGATTTTTTATCAACGAGTGGTGCCGGAGTTTGGATTTCGGCATCTGTTTTGTCAAACGATCCTCAGGATGACCTTCGGGTCTCTTTTCCGGAACCAAACAAGAACCGTTGTGAAGGGACATATTTTCAATCTCCCCAATTCGCTGAGCATCCTGAGGATTCTGCTGATTCCCTGGTTCATCTACTACCTCGACGCGGGTCAGACGCACATCGCCCTCATCATCATGGTGGTGGCGCTGCTTTCCGACTGGTTCGACGGCCAGATGGCCCGGTGGACCAACGAGGTCTCCGACATGGGCAAGATTCTCGACCCCCTGGCCGACAAACTCTGCCTGGCCAGCGTCGCTCTCTACTACCTCTGGAAAGGGGAGTTGCCGGTATGGTTCGTGGTGTTCGTTGTGTTTCGTGACCTGGTGATTTTCCTCGGCGCGGCCTGGATTCGTCACCGGCACAACGTGCTCACCACTTCGCTCTGGCCCGGCAAGTGGGCGGTGGGATTCGTCTCAATGATGTTCATCTCGATGGTCTGGCCGCTTCCTGTTTTTCGGCAGTGGCCGGTCAAAGAGTTCTTTATGTATCTTTCTGCTGCCACCCTTTTCTACTCGTTTGTAGAATACTGCATCAGGTTCTACAAAATCCAGAAAGGGGCGGAATTCAAGGCCTGATTTTCCTCTTTTTTTCATAATCTCTTTGAATGCAGGAGGTTATCCACAGATTAACGCCTGCAATATGGATAAGTGTACATAAGTAACGGCCAGTGTTATATATGGGCCTTGTTAAGTGTAATTATTTCAAAGAGATGGTGGATGTTCACGGACTTATTTTGTGGTGTGTGGAAAATGTGGATAACTTGTTGGCAAGCCTGTTGGTCAGGTGTGGAAGAGTGTGGAAATCATGAAAAAACCCCGGAACTCCGGGGTTTTTTCATGATGACGTATTTTCTGACAGTGTTTCAGTTCTTTTTCTCCATCACGGTAGCCATCAGCGAAGCTTCGCAGACCAGCTCGCCTCGCACGTAGGCCTTGGCGTCAAACTGGCAGACCGTGCGCCGCATGTTGGTCATGACCGCTTCGATGACCAGCGTATCGCCGGGCAGCACCGGCTTCCTGAACCGTGCCTTGTCGATGCCCATGAAGAAGACCACCGATTCCTTGATGTTCTCCTTGCCGTTGAGCATCATGATGCCGCCGGTCTGGGCCATCGCCTCGATGATGAGCACGCCGGGCATGATCGGGTTGCCAGGGAAGTGACCCTGGAAGAAGGGTTCGTTCATCGTGACGTTCTTGATCGAGACGATCTTTTCGTCGAGCTTGAATTCGACGATCTTGTCGATCAGAAGGAACGGGTAGCGATGCGGCAGGATGTTCTGGATGGCGTTGATGTCGAAAATGACGCCAGCTTTTTTCTCGTGCTGGTACTGGCGGGCAAGCTTGTTGCGGTCGGCGTACTTCTTGAGCTGCTTGACGAATTCGACGTTCGAGGCGTGGCCGGGACGGKCGGCGAGGATCTGCGCCTTGACCGGCATGCCGAGCAGTGCCAGATCGCCGAGCAGGTCGAGCAGTTTGTGGCGGGCCGGTTCGTTGGAGAAGCGCAGTTCGCGGTTGTTCAGAATGCCGTTCTGGCCGAGCACCAGGTGCGAAGCGTCCACGCCAACCTTGTCGGCGAGCGTCTGCAC
Organism: Chlorobaculum tepidum TLS; assembly: GCF_000006985.1. Classification (NCBI taxonomy): domain Bacteria; kingdom Pseudomonadati; phylum Chlorobiota; class Chlorobiia; order Chlorobiales; family Chlorobiaceae; genus Chlorobaculum; species Chlorobaculum tepidum. The sequence goes on along the minus strand of NC_002932.3, from coordinate 1,571,371 downwards.
CTCGGTTTCATCGAGCTGCTTGTCAACGATCACGATGGCGTTGTCAATATCCGCACCCTTGATGATGCCCTGGTTGGCCATCGCTTCGACCTCCGAAAGGAAGCAGAAGGTTCGGCACGGCGAGAACTCGCGCAGGAACTCCTTGTCGAGGTCGAACAGGCCGGAGTGCTGCGAGCCGAGCGCCGGGTTTTTGTAATCGACCATCACCGTCATGCGGAAGCCGTCAAGCGGCAGGGCCACGATGTCCACGCTCTTTTCCGGATTGTGAAACTCGATGGTCTCGTCGATCACGAGATAGTTTTTCGGTTCGTCCTGCTCGGCGATGCCTGCCGAAAGCAGCGCTTCGGCGAACGGATTTGAGCTGCCGTCGAGCACCGGCGGCTCGGGGCCGCTCAGCTCGATGCGGCAGTTGTCGATCTGCAATCCGTACAGGGCGGCAAGCACGTGCTCGGTGGTGTGCACCTTGACATCGCCGATGCCAATGGTGGTGCCGCGGAGCACATCGACGACGTGATCGATCAGCGCCGGAATCTCCGGGCAGTCATTGATGTCGGTTCTGACGAAAATATAGCCGGTGTTGACCGGTGCGGGCTTGAACGTGATGGTGCATTCGTGGCCGGTGTGGAGGCCGATCCCCGTGAGCGAAATTTCGTTCTGGAGGGTGCGTTGATGAATGAGCATGGATGGCTGGAGCTTGCGATGAAAAATATCAAAGATACGAAAGCGGCGCCAACTCTTCAAATTGGCTGCTTGACGCGGGTCAGGCCCCGAAATGCCGCCGGGCTTTTTCCAGCAGCAGCGGATGGGTGAGCGGGCTTCCAGCAAGGATGCTCGTATGGGCGAACACATCATCCGAGCCGGCAATGCCGGTTACGATGCCACCCGCTTCGCGCACCAGCAGCACGCCCGCCGCGAAGTCCCACGGAAAGAGTCGGTACTCGAAGAAGCCGTCGAAGCGTCCGGCGGCGGTGTAGGCCAGGTCGATGGAGGCCGATCCGGCGCGACGGATGCCTGCCGAGTCCTTGATGACATCCCGCAAGAGGCCGATGTAGCCGTCCATGTAGTGATCGTAATCCCTGAAGGGCAGGCCGGTGGCGAAGAGATAGCTCTGCATCTCTTCGCGCGTCGAGACACTGATGCGCTTACCGTTCAGGAACGCGCCCCGTCCCTTGACGGCAGTGAACAGCTCGTCGAGCACCGGCTGATAAACCACGCCCACCGCGAGTTCGCCGGATGCGTCGCGCATGGCGATGCTGATGCCGAACACCGGAAACGAGTGGATAAAGTTCAGCGTGCCATCGAGCGGATCGACGATCCAGGTGCGCCCGGAAGCGCCACTGCCGCTGGTGCCCTCCTCGCAGAGCAAACCGTCATCAGGGAACGATTCGGTGATGGTGGCCGTGATGGTTGCTTCACACTGCTTGTCAACTTCGGTGACGAAATCCTTGTACTCTTTGGCGACGATCTCGCGATGAGAAAGTTCGCCGAATCTCGAAAGCGTAATCGCGCCTGCGGCTTTGGCTGCCTTCACGGCCGTCTGGAGTTCGAGGTTCATGTTCTGCATGGTGTCAGGTGAATGAAAATGGCTGGCCCAATATATCATTTGTCGTTGAGAAGTGCAGGCGCAGCAAGATAACGGCACGCGGGAATTAAATGCCGGAAATAGGGCTTGTTAGTGTGATATTCCCGATTCGTCAAACGACCGCTCATCATGAATAAACAGATACTCACCCTCGCGCTCTGTATCGGCCTCTGCCTGGCAGTCGGTTTTGCCGGAAGCACCTTTACGCCGAAGCCGGCTTCATGGTACTACACCACCCTTGTCAAGCCATCGTGGAATCCGCCTGACTGGCTCTTTCCCCCGGTCTGGACAATTCTCTTTATCATGATGGGGACAGCGCTTGCAAAGGTGCTTGGCACGGGCTGGAAGAAGAACGAGGTCAACGTCGGCGTTGTGCTCTTCGCGATTCAACTGATGCTGAATCTCGGATGGTCAGCATCGTTTTTCGGGATGCAGTCGCCGCTTGCCGGTCTGGTCGATATTGTTCTGCTCTGGATTTTCATTGTCCTGACCATGCTCGCCTTTGCCAGAGTTTCGAAACCGGCTTCACTGCTGCTGGTGCCGTATCTCTGCTGGGTGAGCTTCGCATCTTATTTGAATTTCACTATTCTACAGCTCAATCCCTGATACGTCAGCAGGTCGGGCGGGTTAGGGTGACAGGTTCTGTCAACCGTAACACTGGATAATGGAGGTAGAGAGTAATGGAGTACACCAGTACACCGAGCAGCAAAAACAGGCGTTCAAGAACGAATTTGCAAACAGACGTCGAAATCAGATAGTGCTTTTCGGTCTGCTCTTCATTTTGATGATTCTTTATGTTACGGCAGATAAAAGCACGGGTTTGATGCTCGGAACTTATCTGGCTGCAATATTTACGCCATTGCTGCTTGTTGTGGTCATTGGTGCGCTTGTTTTTTTCATTTACCAACTGGCGGTGCCCGGCTTGCAACACAAGTATTTAGGACGGTCGATGAATCCGCATTTCTGTTGGAAATGTGGAATAGCCTTGAGCTAGAGTGGTGAAATACCGGATGGCCCGATTCGACGGAACTTCGTGATCTACGCCCCCCTGAATGCCGTTTGGTCAGGGGGGCTTTTTACTGGGGTTACTCCAGCGTTTTCAGCTTCGCAACGGCCATTTTTCCCGCCTCGATCAGCCTTGCCCGAATGGCGGCATTGCTGGTGTTGCCGGCTCCGATCTGGATGTAGTAGCCGTCGGCCATAATGTAGATGCCGCCGCTTGCGATGAACGCTTCATCGCCCACGCCATCGATGTCGGTTCTCATACCTTCAAAATTATCCTTGAGGCTTTTGTAGATCGATGCCGCGCCAGCGCCACCGGGCGGGAAGCATGCGTCCTGCGTCAGCGAAACCTGCAAAAACGGGATTGGTTCGCCGCTGGCTGGCTTGTACATGCAGAGCTTCATGCCGACAACCTGCTTCTCGCTTTTCTCTGCAGGCTTGACCGCTTCGCCGAGCAGTTTTGCCGCTTCATCCTGCGTGATGAGCTGGCAGGGTTCGATGATTTTCGATGCCTGCTGCTGAACCGCTGCATTGCCGCCGCCGGTCTCAGACTGCGGGGTCGAATTGCCGCCGCATCCTGCGAAAAGCAGGGCGGTGCAGAGCGGGAGAATCCGGATGATGTGTGCTGGTCGCATGGGTGAGGTGGTTTTATTTTCGGTGGAAAGCTTACCTTGAAAGGTAGGGAATTTTTGTGTGAGACGACAGTGGCGCGATTGTTGTGGAGTGTTTGAAGGGTTTGTCGGATGTTGCTGTGTGCGTCTTATAATGGACTGAAGATCAAAAATCCGCGTCTTATGCGGATCAATCTAATTAATGTTGGGTACCATTAACAGGAGCCGCTCTCCATGGCTGGTAATCCAATCTCCGATGAACCAAACAGACTCACCGCCGAAGGAAATGGCTACGGCGATCCACAAGCTCAGTTGATCGACGACCGCAAGTTTCAAAGGCTCATGAAGGCTTACGAAACTACCGTCGAAACACGAAAACTCGAAATTGAACTTTTCTGGAGCCGGTCGCTGTTCTTTTGGGGTTTCATCGCCTCTGCCTTCGTTGCCTCTGCGACCTTAAGGCGTTACAGCTCTGACATATCGGTTGTTGTCGCGTGCTTCGGCTTTGTTTGTTCCGTTGCCTGGTCACTCGGCAATCGCGCTGGCAAGTTCTGGCAAGAGTCCTGGGAAATGAAGGTTGAACGAATAGAGCCTTCCGTTACCAGAGCAATGTTTGCCCAGCCTGAGGCCGTTCAAACTAATAAGAACTTTTGGCTGCGCGGCCGACGGTTCTCCGTAAGCAAGCTCGCCATCGCACTGAGCGACTACACTATCATTCTTTGGGTTGCGGTTGTCGTTTAGGAAAGCATTCGCCTGTTCGGCCCCCCATTGCTTGTGGCATGTGCAAAGTCATTGGCAACCGCTTTATTCATTTTCTTTTCTGCAATCTATGAGGTGCCGCTTTTCATTGCGGGGCGTTCAACAAAGAGGGCCGACCATTAATGCCCAACCCGGCAGTCAACCGGAGGCTGTGCAGCCAACGCCGCTACGCGGGGCGGCTGACGCGTGACGTTAGACGAAATATTCAATTAAGGAGATATTCCATTATGCAAATTCAAAACGAATCACCTTACATCGTTCACGTGTTTGTCTGTACCAATGATCGCGGAGGCGAACGAAAATCGTGTGCTGACAATAACAGCCAGCTTGTGAAAGATCAATTGAAAAAAGCTGTTGACGGGAAAGGGTGGAAAGGGAAGGTGCGGGTTTCGACGTCCGGTTGCATGGGAGTTTGCGGCGAGGGGCCGAATGTGATGATCTATCCGCAGAAGCTCTGGTTTTCCAGGGTTTCGCCGGATGATGTGGATGCAGTTTTATCCGTGATCGAGCGTTTGATGAGCGAAGCCTGAGCTTGTTTGAAAATATTTTAGTATTTGCGCGTTCACTTAATTAGATTGACTCGATGAGTAACGCTGACAACATGGCACGGATGTTCAAGGTGCTTTCCGTTGGTTCAAGGGTTCGGATAGTCGAGCTGCTGAAGGAGCGGTCGCTGTGCGTGAATGCGCTGGCCAAGGCGCTTGACATCACCCCGGCGGCGGTTTCGCAGCATCTTCGGGTTTTGCGTGATGCCGAAGTCGTGCTTCCCGAACGGCGCGGTTATTCGGTGCATTACCGCGTGGATCGGGAAGTGCTTGCCGAATGGAAATTGGTCGCATCAGCGTTACTCGGCGTCACGAATGAAAATGAGTGAAAGCATCATCAATCCAACCGGAGTTAAATCATGAGTGAAGAAAAATCCTGCTGTTGCCAGAAGCCAGAAATGCTGAAAGGCACCCCCGAGAAATGTTCGCCCGAAACCATCAAGCAGTGCCACGGCGACCAGCCAACACATCCCTGTGTTCCGGAAGAGAAGAACGCGAAAGAGGATAAAGAGTAAAGGACAATTGTCTTTTTGGAAACAAAAAAAGCCCCGGGTTGCCAGGGCTTTTTTGTTTGAGCTCGCTGATTGCTCAGCCTTCGTCTTCCTGTTCGCGGAGGTTCTCGATGACGCCGAGGTCTTCGAGGGTGGTGACGTCGCCTTTGATCTCGTTGGAAGTGGCAAGTTCGCGAAGCAGGCGGCGCATGATTTTGCCGCTGCGGGTTTTCGGCAGACCTTTGGCCCAGCGGATTTCGTCAGGCTTAGCAATAGCGCCGATCTCCTTGGCGACGTGCTTGCCGAGCGAGTCGCGCAGTTTGGCGTCGCCTTCGTAGCCGTCTTTCAGCGTCACGAATGCGACGAGGGCGTTGCCCTTGATTTCGTCCGGACGGCTGACGACGGCGGCTTCGGCGACAGCCTCGTGTGAAACGAGCGCGCTTTCGACCTCGCTGGTGCCGAGGCGGTGACCCGAGACGTTGACCACGTCATCGACGCGGCCCATGATCCAGATGTAGCCGTCATCATCTTTTCTTGCACCGTCGCCGGTGAAGTACATGCCGGGGAATTCAGACCAGTAGGTCTTTTCGTAACGCTCGTTGTCACCATAGATGGTGCGGAGCATCGAGGGCCATGGGCGTTTGACGACCAGGTAGCCACCTTCGTTGGCGTTGCACGGGGTGCCATCCTTGCGGACGACATCGACCATAATGCCCGGCAGCGGGCGGGTGGCTGTGCCCGGTTTGGTCGGGGTCGCGCCCGGCATCGGCGAAATCATGATGCCGCCGGTTTCGGTCTGCCACCAGGTGTCCACGATCGGGCATTTTTCCTGACCGACATACTTGTGGTACCACATCCAGGCCTCGGGGTTGATCGGTTCGCCGACCGTGCCGAGCAGCCTGAGCGAGCTGAGGTCGTGCTTGGTGACCCACTCGTTACCGGCGCGGATGAAGGCGCGGATAGCCGTCGGAGCGGTGTAGAGGATTGTGATCTTGTGGCGATTGATGATGTCCCAGAAACGATCCCACTGCGGGTAGTTCGGAGCGCCTTCGTACATGAAGACGGTTGCGCCGTTGAGCAGCGGGCCGTAGATTATGTAGGTGTGGCCGGTGATCCAGCCGATGTCGGCGGTGCAGAAGTAGATGTCCTCGTCCTTGATGTCGAACACATATTTGAACGAGCTGGCGGCGTGCACCATGTACCCGGCGGTGGTGTGCAGAATGCCTTTCGGTTTGCCGGTCGAGCCGCTGGTGTAGAGCAAAAAGAGCGGGTGCTCGGAATCGACCTGCGCCGGTTCGCATTCGTCCACGGCTAGCCCCATCAGGTCGTGCCACCAGTGATCCATGCCGTCGTGCATGTGGATCTCTTCGCCGGTCACTTTGAGGACGATGACGTTTTTGACCGAAGGAGTGTTGATGATCGCTTCGTCGACGATATTTTTGAGGTTGATGGTGCTACCACGGCGGCGGGTGCCGTCGGCGCAGATGACTATTTTGGCGCGTGAGTCGTTGACCCTTTCGGTGATGGCGTGGGCGGCAAAACCGGCGAAGATCACGTTGTGCACCGCACCGACCCTTGCGCAGGCGAGCACGGCGATGACCAGCTCAGGCACCATCCCCATGTAGATCGCCACCTTGTCACCCGGTTTGATGCCGGCGATTTTCAGGACGTTGGCGAATTTGCTGACCTGGCGGTGCAGCTCGCCATAGGTGAGGATGCGCTCGTTGCCCTCTTCACCTTCCCATATGATAGCCGCCTTGTTCTTGCGCCAGCTGCCTACGTGCACGTCAAGGCAGTTGTAGGCGATGTTGGTGGTGCCGCCATTGAACCATTTGGCATATGGAGCATTCCATTCAAGAACCGAGTCCCATTTCTTGAACCAGTGGAACTGTTCCGCCAGATCGCCCCAGTACTTGTCGGGATCCGCGGCTGCATCGGCATAGAGTTTTTCGTACTGCTCCATGCTTGAAATGTGCGACTGGGAAGAGAACGCTTCCGGCGGAGGAAACTTCCTCCGCTCGGAGAGAACCGAACTGATCGATTCAGAGGACTGGCCTTTCGTTTGCTCAGTAGCCATTGGTCATACGGTTTTGTATTGAAGAAAATGTCTGCTGCTCCTTGAGAGAGCGCCGACGTTTCGGTCGGAGCTTGGTAAGGGGCCTGCCGAACCCCTTGTATTATCGTGATTAAGAAGTTACAGAAAAAAATTGATCACACTAAGAACCTCATCTCATCGCTTCGTTGTCATTGTTGCGGTTTTACGGCGAAGTTCACTAGCTTGCCGGGCACGGCGATCTCCTTGACGATCTGCTGCCCGTCGAGGAACTTCGCAACGCTTTCGACCTTTTTGGCCGACTCGATCATCTCCTCTTTCGTGCAGCCCGCGGGAGCTTCAAACGTACCGCGGAGCTTGCCGTTGACCTGCACGGCGATGGTGAGCACGTCGTCCGTTGCAAGCTTCGCGTCGAAGACCGGCCATACAGCTCCGCTGATCGATTCGGCGTGGCCGAGCGCCTGCCACAGCTCCTCGGTGATGTGCGGTGCGAAAGGTGAGAGCAGCACCAGCAGGGTTTCAGTCGTCTCGCGGCTGTAGCAGCCCGCCTTGTGCAGCTCGTTGACCAGTACCATCATCTCCGAAATGGCGGTGTTGAATTTGAGCTGCTCGGTATCTTCGGTCACCTTTTTGATCGCTTTGTGCATCCGTTTGAGGATGGCTTCCGACGGTTTGTCCTCGGTGGTTTTCTGCGTCTCGGTGTTTTCGTCCCAGACCAGTCGCCACACCTTGTTCAAAAAGCGGCTGATGCCTTCGATGCCGTGGGTGTTCCAGGGCTTGACCTGGTCAAGCGGGCCGAGGAACATTTCGTAGAGCCTCAGTGCGTCCGCGCCGTAGGTGCTCAGCACGTGGTCGGCGGGGATGACGTTGCCGCGCGATTTGGACATCTTTTCGTTGTCTTCGCCGAGAATCATGCCCTGGTTGAAGAGGCGCTGGAACGGCTCTTTGGTGCTCACCACGCCGAGGTCGTAGAGCACCTTGTGCCAGAAGCGTGAGTAGAGCAGGTGCAGCACTGCGTGCTCCGCGCCGCCGATGTAGAGATCGACGTTCATCCAGTACTGTTCGAGCGACGGATCGACCAGCGCGTCGCTGTTCTGCGGATCGATGAAGCGTAGGTAGTACCAGCAGCTTCCAGCCCACTGCGGCATGGTGTTGGTCTCGCGGCGGAACTTTCCATGTTCGTCCTCGCCGTAGAGCCAGCTCTCGATGTTGGCCAGCGGCGACTCGCCAGTCGAGGTGGGCTGGTAAGCTTCGACCTCCGGAAGCGTAAGCGGCAGGTTGGTTTCGGGGCGCATCGTGCCGTCTTCGTAATGCTTGATCGGGATTGGCTCGCCCCAGTAGCGCTGGCGGCTGAAGACCCAGTCGCGCAACTTGTAGTTGACCTTGCGTTTGCCCTTGCCTTTCGACTCCAGCCAGGCGGCCATGCGGTCGAAGGCGGTTTTGAAGTCGAGGCCGTTGATGCTGATTTCGTCGTTCGCGGAGTTCACGCAAACGCTCTCCTTGCCGTCAAACACCCTCTCCTGCACGTCATGCGGGCTTTTGATGACTTCGCGGATCGGCAGGCCGAATTTTTTTGCGAACTCCCAGTCGCGGCTGTCGTGCGCCGGGACGGACATGATCGCGCCGGTGCCGTAGCTGGTGAGCACGAAGTCCGAAATCCAGACCGGCAGCGCCTCGCCGTTGGCCGGATTGATCGCGTAGGAGCCGGTGAAGACGCCGGTTTTTTCTTTCTGCAAACCGGTACGCTCCAGCTCGGTTTTGAGCTTCGCCTGTTCGATATATTTTTTGACCGCGACGAGCTGCTGGGCGATGGCGAGCTTTTCGGCCATCGGGTGCTCCGGCGAAATGACGAGATACGTCGCGCCAAAAAGCGTGTCCGGACGGGTGGTATAGACCCGCAGGTTGGTGCGGTGGCACCGCAGCTCGAAGTCGATCTCCATGCCCTCAGAGCGCCCGATCCAGTTGCGCTGCATCTGCTTGACGTTCTCCGGCCAGTCAACCTCGTCCAGATCCTTCAGCAGCCGCTCGGCGTAGGCGGTGATCTTCAGCACCCACTGGCGCAGTGGGCGGCGCACCACAGTGTAGCCGTCAGCGATTTTCTCGTCCACCTCTTCGTTGGCCAGCACCACTTTCAGCTCTTCGCACCAGTTGACGTCCACCTCCGAGATGTAGGCTAGCCCTTTTTCGTAGAGCTTGAGGAAAATCCACTGCGTCCACTTGAAGTAGTTCGGGTCGGTGGTGTTGATCTCGCGGCTCCAGTCGTAGGAGAAGCCCATGCTCTTGAGGGTCTCCCGGAAGCTGGCGACGTTCTTTTCGGTTGTCAGGCGCGGGTGGGTGCCGGTCTTGATGGCGAACTGCTCGGCGGGCAGGCCGAAGGCGTCCCAGCCCATCGGGTGCAGCACGTTGTGGCCTTGGCAGCGCTTGTAGCGCGCCATGATGTCGGTGGCCGTATAGCCTTCGAGGTGGCCGACGTGCAGTCCCGAACCGCTCGGATAGGGGAACATGTCGAGCACGTAATATTTTGGCTTCTCTTGGTCGGCGGAGGAGGCAAAGGTCTGCTCATCTGCCCAACGGGACTGCCACTTTTTCTCTAAAGCTGAAAAGTCGTATTTCATGAGTCGTTGGTCTGTTCGAAAATGTTGCCGGGAAGATAATCCCGCGCCGGTAATGAAAAAAGGCAGTGCAGGGTTATTTCCCCCGCACTGCCTTGGTTTCAGTTTCGCTGCGTTCAGTCTCTTGCCGGCTTTGCTTCGCCGTTCGTTTCGGCTTGCTGGTCGGTGTCGAGTAGCGCCTTGATCGAGAGGGCGAACTTGGTCTTGCCGGTGCGGGGATCCTTGCGCACGTCGATCAGCTTCACCTTGATCCGGTCACCCACCTTGAGCACGTCGCTCACCTTGGCGATACGTTCGCGGGCAATCTCCGAGATGTGCACCAGACCGTCGGTTTTTGGCAGGAACTCGACGAAGGCGCCGAGCTCGTCGCGGATGTCGCGAACCTTGCCCATGTAGATTGTGCCGACCTCCGGCTTGGAGACGAGGGTCTTGATGGTTTCGACCGCCGCTTTGGTGGCTTCGGGGCTGGAGCAGGCGATGGTGACCGTGCCGTCGTCGTCGATGTTGATCTCTGCGCCGGTCTCCTCGGTGATGCTGCGGATGGTTTCGCCGCCCTTGCCGATCACCATGCCGATGGCGTCCACCGGAATCTGGATGGTGGTGAGGCGCGGTGCGTATTTACCGATGTCTGCACGCGACTCGGGAATCGCCTCGGCCATGACGTCGAGGATGTGCAAGCGACCTTTGCGAGCCTGCTCGAGCGCGGTTTCGAGGATGTGGTAGTCGAGGCCGTCGATCTTGATGTCCATCTGGCAGGCGGTAATGCCGTCACGGGTGCCTGCCACCTTGAAGTCCATGTCGCCGAGATGATCCTCGTTGCCGAGAATGTCGGAGAGCACGGCGTAGCGGTCGCCCTCCTTGATGAGGCCCATTGCGATGCCGGAGACCGGTTTCTTGAGCGGAATGCCACCGTCCATCGCGGCCAGCGTGCCGCCGCAGACCGAGGCCATCGAGGACGAACCGTTCGATTCGAGGATGTCCGAGACGAGGCGCACGGTGTAGGGGAACTCCTGCTCGGATGGCATCACCATTTTGATGGCGCGCTCGGCGAGGTTGCCGTGGCCGATTTCACGCCGTCCGGCACCGCCGACCCTGCCGATTTCGCCGACTGAGAAGGGTGGGAAGTTGTAGTGCAGCATGAACCGCTTGTCCTTGTCGTCAGTCAGCGTATCGACCGACTGGGCGTCCTTCTTGGTGCCCAGCGTCAGCGTGACGAGTGCCTGCGTTTCGCCGCGAGTGAAGAGCGCTGAACCGTGAGCCCTCGGAATGAGGCCCAGCTCGATGCTGATCGGGCGAACCTGTTCGAGTGTACGGCCGTCGAGGCGCTTGCCGTCATCGAGAATCATGTGGCGCATCACCTTCTTTTCGACGGCATGGATGCACTCTTCGATCATGTGTTCGTTCAGGCAGAACGCGCTGGTGGGATCGGCTTCGATCTGATCGGGGCCGACGCGGTCGGTGAAGTGCGTGAGGGTTTTCCTGATGGTTTGCGTGTAGATGGCTTTGGTCTTTTCGGCGCGCTCCTCCTTGGCGAGCGGGGTGTAGGCCAAAGCTTTCAGCTCGGCTGAGCAGTGCTCTTCAACGAAATTGACCAGCTCGTCCGGCGCGACGGTCGGAGAGAATGGCCGTTTGGGCTTGGCTACCTCTGCGGCGAGTTCGCGCTGGAGGGCGCAAATTTTCTTGATGGCGTCGTGGCCGAATTTGATGGCGTCGAGCATCTCGGCTTCGGAGATCTCCTTCATCTCGCCCTCGAGCATACAGATGGTGTCCTCGGTGCCGCCGATGCAGATGTCCATGTCGCTTTGCGCCAGCTCGTTGATGTCGGGGTTGACGATGAAGAGTCCGTTGATGCGCCCGACGCGAACCTCGGACATCGGGTTGGCGAACGGAATGTCGGAGACCATGATGGCGGCTGAAGCGGCGATGCCGCCAAGCACGTCGGCGTCATTGATCGTGTCGGAGGAGATGACCGAGATGATGATCTGGGTCTCCTGATAGTAACCGTCAGGGAAGAGCGGGCGCAGGGCGCGGTCGATCAGGCGGGCGGAGAGAATCTCCTTTTCGGAGGGGCGGCCTTCGCGCTTGAAGAAGCCTCCGGGGAACTTGCCGGCTGCGGAATATTTTTCGCGGTATTCGACCTGGAGCGGGAAGAAGTCCTGATTCGGCGACGGAGGTGTTTTGCTTGAAACCACCGTGGCGAGCACCATGGTGTCGTTCATTGTGACGACCGCCGAGCCGTCGGCCTGTTTGGCCATTTTTCCGGTTTCGATCGTGATTACCTTACCGTGTCCAAGATCGATCTTTTTTTTGATAAACATTGAAATCTGTTGTGGTTAAAAGTGATGAACCTCTTCGCTGGACCTTCGGGGCGATGCCGTTTCGCTGGGGAAATCAGGGCTCTTGATGCCGGTCGCGGTCGAAGCCAATTCAAAAAATTACAAAGTCAAATAATATACTATAAATTTGTTGCCTTTCAGTATCGGCAGCGCTTTCATGCGGTTCCGCTTTTGTGCATTACTGATAGTCAAACCGCCAGTTGTCGATCAGCCTGGTCGAACCGATGCGCACAGCCATGATGAGCCGGTAGGCTTTGCCGGTAACCGCCTGCGTGACCGGCTCGAAAGTGGCGTCATCGACAAAGCAGAGATAATCGGGTTCGGCATCAGGCTCGGAACGCACCAGCGCTTCAGCTTCGCCAGCAATCGCCTCTAGATCGGTGCGGTCTTTGTCGATCTCCATCTTCGCGTACCGGATGGCGCGGTAAAGCACCGTTGCCTGCTGGCGTTCGTTCGACGAGAGATAGATGTTCCGCGAACTGGTGGCCAGCCCGTCGCTTTCGCGCACGATCGGAGCCCCGAGAATCGTGGTGCCGATGTTCAGATCGGTCACCACGCGCCGGATGATGGCGAGCTGCTGGGCGTCCTTCTCGCCAAAGACGGCCAGGTGCGGTCGCGTGATGCCGAGCAGTTTGACCACTACCGTAACCATGCCGCCGAAGTGGCCGGGTCGGGAAGCGCCCTCGAAGCGCGTGGCGATGGGGCCGGGATCGATGCTGGTCGAGTATCCATCCGGGTACATCGCTTCCGTCGAAGGCGCAAACAGGTAGTCAACGCCTGCCGAACGCGCCAGCGCGGCGTCCTGTTCGAAGGGTCTTGGATAACGGTAAAAATCTTCGTTCGGGCCGAATTGCGTCGGGTTGACGAAGATGGTCATAATGACCGTTCCGGCATGCGCTTTCGCAAGTTTTACCAGACTCAGGTGCCCCTCGTGCAGCGCGCCCATCGTCATGACGACGCCGATATACTGGTGCTGGAGACGCAGTTTTTCGGCGATCTTCTGCATCTCGGCGGGGTCATTGATGATCTGCATGTTCCTGTCTCTTTTTTGAATGTTTGTCTGGCGGATGGACGACCACGACGAATTCGCCCCGCTGCTTCTGGCCGGTGAAGTGGTTCGCCAGTTCATCGGGCGTGCCGGTGACGTACTCCTCGTGCATCTTGGTGATTTCTCGCGCGGCGAACACCTGCGCGTCGGGAAAGTGCTCCTTCACCTCCTCCATCAGCCGCCCGATCCGGTGCGGCGATTCGTACAGTACGATGGTGCTGTCGATGGAGGCGAGAAATTCGAGGCGGCTTTTGCGCCCTTTCTTGTGCGGCAAAAATCCGGCGAAGAAAAAGCTGCTCGATGGCAGCGGACAGACCGAGAGCGCCGCCGTCAACGCGCTCGCACCCGGCACCGGCACCACCGGCAGTCCTGCGGCGTGTGCGGCGCTGGCCATCGTGTAGCCGGGATCGCTGATGGCGGGTGTGCCTGCGTCGGTCACCAGCGCCACGTCCGAACCCTCTTCGAGCAGCTCGATTACCTGCCGGACGGCGCGCTCTTCGTTGAAGCTGTGGTAGCTGACCAGCCGCTTGCCCTCGATGCCGAAGTGTTTGAGCAGAATCGAGGTGCGTCGGGTGTCCTCGCAGGCGATGGCTCCTGCATTGCGCAACGTGTTGACTGCCCGAAAGGTCATGTCGTCAAGATTGCCGAGCGGGGTGGCCACCACGTAGAGCGTGCCTTTATGTTCGTCGCGGGAGTTCAATCAGCAGTGGCCTTTATTCGGGAAGCTTGTATATTATGACCATAATTATAGTAAAAATTATGAGAAACAGATTGAGGCAAGCCCATGCAGCGTGAACAGATCCTTTCAGTCAGCGGCCTGAAGGTGCATTTTCCGGTCAGAAGTTCCGGATTGGCGGGTGGCAAGCAGGTGGCCAGAGCGGTCAACGGCGTGTCGTTCGAGGTGTTCAAGGGCGAGACCCTCGGGCTGGTCGGCGAGTCGGGCTGCGGCAAGACTACCCTCGGCAGGTCGATCGTGCGGCTGGTGCAGCCCTCGAAAGGAGGCAAGATCGTCTTTCGTGGCCGCGATATCACCGGGCTTGGCAACCGGGAGTTCAGACCGCTGCGCACGGAGATGCAGATGATCTTCCAGGATCCCTTCGGCTCGCTTAATCCGCGCCTGACCGTTGGACAGACGCTTGGCGAGGTGCTCAAGGTGCATGGTATTACGAAAGGAACCCAGGCCACCGCCAAGAAAATCGACCAGCTCCTTGACACGGTGGGCCTCAATCGCGACTACGCCAGCCGCTACCCGCACGAGTTCTCCGGCGGCCAGCGCCAGCGAGTCGGCATCGCCAGGGCGCTTGCCGTCAACCCGTCGTTTATCATCTGCGACGAGCCGGTCTCGGCGCTCGATGTCTCGATCCAGTCGCAGATCATCAACCTGCTCAAGGATTTGCAGCGCGAGCTGGGGCTGACCTATCTTTTCATCGCGCACGACCTCTCGGTGGTCGAGTACATCTCGGATCGCGTCGCGGTGATGTATCTCGGCAAGATTGTTGAAATCGCCGATGCCGGAACGCTCTACGCCAATCCGAAGCACCCCTACACGCAGGCGTTGCTGTCAGCCATTCCTATGCCTGAACTTGGTCACCAGCGCGAACGCATCGTGTTGAAGGGCGATCTTCCAGGACCGCTCTCGATTCCGGAGGGGTGCAGCTTTCACCCCCGTTGCCCATTCGCGATGGAGGAGTGCCGGAAACGTGAGCCGGAACTGCTGTCGTTGCAAGATGAGCCATCACACAAAGTAAGCTGTCTTCTTTACCAGTAATTTATTGCGTCGATATGGCAGACAAGAACCGAAAAAAAGGCGGATGTTTCCGCGCCGGGTGCCTGACGGCAGTCGTTGCCGTGCTTCTGCTCGTTGGACTGGGAGGGTGGTTTGTGCATCAGAGGAGCAATCGTCTTCCCGCACGCTTCGTGCTCTCGGTGCCGTTGACCGGAGAGCTCGATGAGCGCCCTCCGGATGCGGGTCCATTCCCCTTTGGCAAAGGACGCCATCTGCTCTCGTTTGAGGAATTGCTGACCATTCTTGACCGTGCGAAAACTGACCGCCGTGTCGATTCGGTGCTGCTCAGGATCGATGGTCTGGGTGCCTCGCCTGCCAAGATACAGGAGCTGAGAAGTTCAATTGCCGCCTTGCGGAAATCGGGCAAAAAGGTCACAGCGTTTCTTGTCACGCCTGAAGACAAGGATTATCAGCTCGCCGTCGCCTGCGATTCGATCATTGTACAGAAAGGTTCCTGGATGACGCTCGACGGGCTTAAGGCCGAGCTGTTCTTTGTCGCCGATCCGCTCAAAAAGCTCGGTGTCAGCTTTCAGGCAGCGCAGTGGAAAAAGTATAAAAGTGCCGTCGAAACCTTCACCAGAAATTCGGCCAGCCCGGAGAATCTCGAAGAGACCAACGCCTTGCTCGATGACGCCTGGAGCGATTATCTCGACTCCGTATCGCGGCAGCGTCGCATCGGCAAGGATGCCTTCCGGAAGGTGGTTGACTCGCTGGCCGTGTTGACGCCTGAAAAAGCGCTTGGGCTTCATTTGATCGATCGTGTGGCCACTGAACGCGAACTTGAACAAGAGTATGCAAGGCGTTTGAACAAGCCAGCAGCGGAGCTGTTGGTGGGAGGCCGGGAGTATCTCGGCGCTACTGGCGGTATGCGTCCGCAGGGAGGCGGCGACCGGATTGCTGTGATCAACATTACCGGCATGATCGTGAGCGACGGTGCGGGCGGTATGAGCGAGGGCGATGGAACCGATGTCGCTACTGTCAAGGAGGCGCTTCAGACTGCGATCGACGACTTGAAGGTCAAGGCGATCGTGCTGCGGATCGATAGCCCTGGCGGCGATGCCCTTGCCGCCTCCACGATGCTCGAACTGCTCAACGAGGCGAAAGCCAAAAAGCCGATTGTGGCCTCGATGTCCGGCTTGGCGGCTTCGGGTGGCTACATGGTGGCGCTCGCTGGCGACAAAATCTTTGCCGAACCGCTCACCATAACCGGTTCGATTGGCGTTTTCTCGCTCAAGCCCGATTTGAGCAGCCTGCTCGAAAAGACCGGCATCCGGCGCGAGGTGCTCATCCGGGGCCGCTTCGCTGACGCCGAAACGCCATTCAGAGCGTTTGACGACGCATCGTTCCGCAAGTTTGTTGAGCTCACCGGTACGGTTTATGAGGATTTCATCGCCAAAGTGGCGAAAGGACGCCATATGACACCAGCGCAGGTTGATGCCGTGGCTGGAGGGCGGGTGTGGAGCGGCAAGCGCGCGCTGGAAGTTGGTCTCATCGACCAGATTGGTGGTCTTGGTGACGCCGTGCAGGAGGCCAAAAAGCTGGCCGGCGTGAAGAAGGAGGTCAAGCCGGCGCTGCTTTATCTGCCTGCCCAAAAAACATGGCTTGAATACCTGCTTGGCAGTGATACGTCGGATATGGTTTCGGCGTTGACTGCCGCAATGGTCAGGGAGTCGCTTGGTCAATTGCAACCGCTCTCTCGCTTGCCCGGCGCCGGCATCGCCCGCTTTCTTTTGCGTACCGATGCCCCCCAGGTGCTGGCGCTCGATCCGGTCGAAGTGGTGATAAAGTAGGGGCGATCGGCTGATCGCCCCGGAAAAGGTCAGAACTCAGAACGAGTAGGTGACTGAAGTCTGGCGCGGACGGCCTCACCCTCTTTGGCGTCTTTGTAGTCGGTTCTCCAGTGCGAAAGCTGGCCGCCAAGAGTGAAGTTCGGTGTGATGGGCGGTGCATCACCGAGATGAACTGCGTTTCGTTCAGTGTTTGGCCGGTTATCGACAGCACGTCATCGTCATCGGGATCATCCATGCCAGCGCCGATGCTCAACGTCGTCTCCGGGCTTGCCGCGTAGCGCAGGGCAGCCCAGCCTCCGTGCGAACGGATGGCTTTGGTGCCGTTGCGGCCCTGACCGATGCCTTTCCGGTAATCGTCGAGATTCTCTCCGGTGAAAAGCTCACTGGCAAAAAGCAGCTTGTTGCCCAGTGGCAGCGACAGTTCGAGCACGCATGACCACGAGTCGAGAGTTTCATGCGTTTCGTTAGCCGCCGTATCCCATTCCTCCTGTTCGTAATGGCCTGAAACAGCGATGGTTGCCGGTTTCTCCGAGACGAAGAGTGCGTTGAAAGAGCCAAATGTCCCTGAATCGAAGGCATGGTGGCGTCTTTACCGGAATCCGCCCCGCTTACGTTTGTTTCGCCAATCGTTCTCGCTACCGCCACGGCGACCTCGACCCGGCTCTTTTCGCCGCTCTTGAACCCTTTGGTGAGGCGAAGCTGCGGATGGCGTCCCCTGATGTTACCCGCATTCCACATGATTGCCGGGTCATCCACGAACGGGATGAGAGAGCCGTTCAGACCCCAGGTTTGTCCGGTGATGATGCTGACGTCGTGTGCGCCTTCAGCTCTCGGCAAGCTCTTTTTCGAGGCTGGCGATTCTTGCCTCGATCGGTTCGGCAGCTATGACCGGGGGTGAGCCGAGAAGGGCTCCGGCAAGCAGCAGGGTATGCCGGAGTGATCCGTTTGCGACAATAAAGTCCTTAATATAGCCAAGCAGGCTCTTTTTCTCTGAACATCTGACATGCGGCGCATTTCCCCTGATCCGTCCAGTCTGTCCTCTTTTCTCTCAAAAGCTCCAGAACTCGCGGTCGAGGCTGCGGTACTGGATGCCCTGCACCAAATGCTTCATTTCGATATGTTCCGCGCCTTCGAGGTCGGCGATGGTGCGGCTTACCTTGAGGATGCGGTCGTGCGCCCTGGCCGAGAGGTTGAGGCGGTTCATCGCCTCCATCAGCTTTTCGGCGCTCTCCTTGTCAAGCTTGCAGAACTTGCGGATCAGCTTCGAATTCATCTGCGCGTTGGTGAAGATGCGCGGTGAGGGGAGCGAGGCGAAGCGCTCGTGCTGGATGGCGCGTGCCGCGATCACCCGCTTGCGAATCTCGCCGGAACTTTCCGCCGAACTGTTCGAGAACAGCTCGATGTTCTCCACCTTTGGGACGTCGATGTGGATGTCGATGCGGTCGAGCAGCGGGCCGGATATTTTGGAAAGGTAGCGCCGGATCTGCTCCGGCGATGCGGTCGGCAGGCCATCGCGATCCTTGAGCGGCCCGGCGGGACTCGGGTTCATTGCAGCCACCAGCATGAAGCCCGCCGGGTAGCGCGTCGAGAGCGCCGCGCGGGCCACGGTTACTTCGCGGTCTTCGAGCGGCTGGCGCAGCACTTCGAGCGCGTTGCGGGTGAACTCCGGCAACTCGTCCAGGAAGAGTACGCCGTTGTGCGCCAGGCTCACCTCGCCAGGCTTGGCCTGCGCACCGCCGCCGATTAGCGCTACGTTGCTCGTGGTGTGGTGCGGACTGCGGAAGGGGCGCGTGATCATGAGCGGGCGGTTGCGTTCGAGCAGGCTCGATACCGAGTAGATTTTGGTGGTTTCAAGCGACTCCTCAAAGCCGAGCGGCGGAAGAATGCCCGGAATCGCTTTGGCGAGCAGTGTTTTACCGCTTCCGGGCGGGCCGATCATGAGCAGATTATGTCCGCCTGCCGCGGAAATTTCGATCGCTTTTTTGGCGGCGAGCTGCCCCTTGATTTCGGCAAAATCGACCGGGTAATCCGGCTCGCAGTCGAACAGTTCAGCGACATTCACACTGACCGGTTCGGGCGTGATGTTGCCGCTGAGCAGCCCCGCAGCCTCGACCAGCGTTTCGACGCCGAACACCTTCGTTGCCGCGCCCATTGCCGAAATCGCTACAGCAGCTTCCGCCGCGTTCATCTTTGGCACGATCATCCATCGGATGTTTTCCCGCGCAGCCATTATGGCCATCGGCAACGTGCCGCTGATGCGCCGCACTGATCCGTCGAGCGCTAGCTCGCCCAGCACGATGGTATCCTCGAACTGCCCCTTGATCTCACCGAGTGAGCCGAGCAGGCCGACCGCGATGCCAAGATCGAACGCCGTGCCCTCTTTTTTGACATCGGCAGGTGCGAGGTTGACGGTGATTTTTTTCGACGGCAGCTCAAAGCCGGAGTTGCGGATAGCGGTCAGAATGCGCTCGCGGCTCTCCTTGATTGCGCTGTCCGGCAGCCCGACCACCGTGAAGGCCGGCAAACCACCAGAGACATTCGTTTCAATCTCGACCTTCAGGGCGTCGATACCTAGCAGCGCCGCCGCGCAGAGTTTGGTAAGCATATGAGACAATGAGTAGGGGTTGATCACTGCCAGCGCCGGTTCTAAAAGGGTCGGGGGATAACCAGCGCATTTGCCTGATTATACGGAAAAATGCGGTGATTTCCGCTTTGTGTTACACGACGCGTTGCTACTAAACGCTATTTTGATGAAAAAGGAGATGGTGCCACAAGAGATTGAGAAGAGAGTGAGGGATCCGGGGTGAGGATGGGACAGGCAGGCATTGACTTGCCTGGGCCATGCGAACACTGACAATCTGACTGCTTCGTAGCAAAAAGGCGTACTTGCATTACTCCGGAATCCCAGCAGCGAGAGAGACTTTTTGGCAGTGCTATAAAACGGGCAGTGGAGGTGACATGTCCATTATGCCCGCGCTCGTTGTTTACCCGGTTGTTCTCAGTCCGCTGGAAATAGCGTTGACTGTCAGGAAAAGCTCGGGGAGCAGGGCATCGGCTTGTTGTTCGTTGCCCGAGGCTTTAGCGGATCGCCAGCTTTTGAGCAGGTCGATCTGCAGGCGGTGGAGCTTGCTGAGGCCCTCTTGGCGGGTTTCGATGAAGCGGGCGACGTTGAAGTGCTTCTCCCTGAGCGGGCCGCCGTAGAGCAGGTCGAGCAGGCGCATCGTGCGCAGATATTCCGCCTGAATCATGCCAAGCAGGTTTTCGCGAATGTTTTTGTTTTCGACCAGCGAGGCGTACTGCTCCATGATCCACGGATCAACCGAGAGAATGCTGGTGGCGATGTTGTTGATGATATAATGGAACGGCGCCCAGGAGAAGTCGCTTTTGCGCATCACTTCGAAGGTTTCGGGATCGGTGGCGCGCAGCTCTTCGAGGGCCGAGCCTGCGCCGTACCATCCTGAAATGCCGAAGCGCGCCTGGTTCCAGCTGAAGACCCACGGAATGGCGCGGAGGTCTTCGAGGCTCTGGCTTCCGGTGCGCCGTGCGGGGCGTGAACCGATACGGCTTGACTCGATGATGTCGATCGGCGTGGCCTGACGGAAGAATTCGAGCAGCCCGTCGGCTTCGATGAGCTGCCGGTAGGCTTTGTTGCTGCTGCGGGCGAGCGTGTCCATCACCTTTTCGAGCGGGTGCGGGCGGTAGCCCTCCTTGCGGTGGACGAGCCGCGCTTCGGTGACTCCGGCCAGAAAGAGTTCGAGGTTGTAGGCTGCGCTGATGCGGTTGGCGTACTTTTGCGAAATGGTTTCGCCCTGTTCGGTGACGCGGAGTCCGGCGTCGAGCGAGCCGTGCGGCTGCGCCCGGATGAAGCGGTGGGTCGGCCCCGCACCCCGGCTGATGCTGCCGCCGCGTCCGTGGAAGAAGAGAATATCAACGCCGTGCTTGCGGCCTGTTTCGATGAGACGCTCTTCGGAGCGGTAGAGACTCCAGAGGCTTGTAACAATGCCGCCGTCCTTGTTGCTGTCGCTGTAGCCGACCATCACCTGCTGCACTGGCTTCTGCCGTCCGTGCAGCTCCTGCTGCAACGCTATGCTGCGGCGCGTGACCGGATGGGCAAGGAAGCGGTCGAGAATGTCGTGGCTGCGTTCGAGGTCGTCGATGGTTTCGAAGAGCGGCACCACCGGAATCGGGCAGGCGTCGCCGTCGCCGTGCCGCACCATGAGGCCGACCTCGCGGGCGAAAAGGTAGATGACGAGCAGGTCAGAGAGGTTGCGCGTCATACTGACGATCAGCGAGCCGATGCCGTCGGGGCCGAACTGCCGGTAGTGGTCGAAAAGCACCCGGTAGCAGGCGATTACGGTTTCAGCTTCCGGCCCGGCGTGCATGTCGGGGTGGGTGAAGGGGCGCGGCGAGAGCAGCTCGCGTTCGAGGAACTCGAGGCGGGCCTCTTCGCTCCATTCGGGAAATCCCTTGCCGTCGAGTCCCGCCGCCATCATGAGCTGCGAAAGGGCAAGGTCGTGGAAGCGGCTGTTTTGGCGGATGTCGAGCCGTCCGAGGTGGAAACCGAAGGTTTGTACGATGCGGTAGACCGGCGCAACGTCGCCACGCGCAATGGTTGATGCGTTGATGGCTGTGAGCGAGCTCATCAGCAGCTCAAGATCTTTGAGCAGCTCGGTGTGGCGGCGGTAACAATAGTGCTCGTTTTCCGTTGTTCCGGCGGGCAGGGCAGCGATCATCAGGTTGACAAACTGCCGCCAAGGCTCGTGGAGGTTTCTTTCGAAAGCGAGCGCACCCGCTTTGCCGAGCTTGTGGCGCAGCGTCTCCATGCGCTCCTCCATTGCTCTGGAGGGGGACTGGAGGCGGCCCGAAAGACTGAGCATCGAGGCGAGCCGTTCGAGTTGTCGGTGGACAAGCTCGATGGCGTGGCGACGCATCTCCTGGAGCGTCTCCTGTGTGGTTTCGGCGGTGACGAGCGGGTGCCCGTCGCGGTCGCCGCCGACCCAGCTTCCGAAGCTGAGGCGCGGCAGGTTGCGCGGATCGGCTGTGATTGCCGGGTCGAATCCGGCGACGGCCCAGGCCTTTTCGAGGCGGTTGTCGAGAATGGGCAGGATGTCGGGGAATATGGTGTGCAGGTAGTGCAGCACGTTCTGCCGTTCAGCGCTCACCTCGGGTTTTTGGAGCAGAATTTCGCCAGTGCGCCAGAGCCGCTCGAGTACTACCTTGATGTCGGTGCGAATCTTGTCACGCTCGGCGGGCGTCCACATGCGGTTCTCGCGCTTGACGAGCAGAAGATACAGCTCGCGGTGCTGTTCGAGCACGGTGCGGCGCTTGGCTTCGGTCGGATGCGCCGTCAGGGTTGGCTCGACTTCGATCTGTGGCAGCTCGGCGGCGATTTCGGCTTCGGTGACACCGAGGTTTTTCAGGTGGCGCAAAGCTTCGCCCCAGAGACCGCTGAGCGACTCAACACCTTCGCTCGATTCGATGCGGCGGCGGTACTGGGCGGCAGAGTTCTCCTCGGCCATGTTGAGCAGCTGGAAGACGATCGACCAGGCCTGGATGGCGCGTTCGGCACAGTCGAACTCTCTTATAGGCGTTTTGCTGTCACCTCCGATGTGTCGGGCAAGCGCCTCCTGGCCAAGATTTTCCAGTACCTCGATGAAGCAGTCGAGCAGGTAACGGAAATCGAGCAAGGCTTTGTCGAAATCGACGACGCTGGTCGTAGAGGTGATCATGGTATCGGGACTTCTGATTGAACAATGGCTGGTATTTCGATGAAACTTACGCTTCGCGCGGCTGCAAGCAAAATCCTAATCTTTTGCGCGGGGATGATCGAGAGTGTTTGACGCTTTTTAGGCTTAAATGTTTGCCCCCTTTGCCAATAATGTTTATCTTTCTCAATAAATTCTTGAAAGCGGCTAACACCTAATCCATTACCTGTCATGGACAAAAATTCAAACGGTAAGCTTATTGCTCTCGCAGTAGGCGGGGCTGTCTTAATGGGAGCTTTGTTTTTTTCGGTATCTTTCTTGACCGGCTACATCCCGGCGCCGAATCACTCAGCCATCCTCACTCCTTTGAGGTCGTTTATGGGTTGGTTTCTCCTCATTTTCTGCGCTTCAATCATTATCATGGGCCTCGGCAAGATGTCCAGTGCGATCAGCGACAAGTGGTTCCTGAGCTTTCCGCTGAGCATTTTTGTGATCGTCATGGTGATGTTTTTAAGCCTCAGGGTTTACTGGGAGAAAGGCCGCACCACCACTGTGGATGGCAAGTACATCCGCACGACTGCTGAACTCAAAGAGTTCCTCAACAAACCCGCCGCGACGAGCGATGTGCCTCCGGCGCCAGCAGGATTCGACTTTGATGCCGCAAAAAAGCTGGTTGATGTGCGCTGCAACAAGTGCCACACGCTTGATTCCGTCGCAGACCTTTTCCGTACCAAGTACAAGAAGACTGGGCAGGTCAACCTGATCGTCAAGCGTATGCAGGGCTTCCCCGGTTCCGGTATCAGTGACGACGATGCCAAGACCATCGGCATCTGGCTCCACGAGAAGTTCTGATTCCGATCGGAATGAACAACAGAGGTTTTCTTTCAGAAGCGCCCCGGAAATCCGGGGCGTTCTGCATTGGACAGGTTACTCTTTGCTCTTGCTGTAGCTGACGGTGACGGTTTCGGTGATGCCGCCTCTGGCGTTCCACTCGGTTTTGACGGTCATTCTTCTCGGCTGGCAGGCTTCAACAAGGTCGTCGAGAATCCGGTTGGTGATGTTCTCGTAGAAGATGCCAGCGTTGCGGAATTCGAGGAAGTAGTATTTGAGGGACTTGAGCTCGATGCAGCTTTTGTCGGGCACGTAATTCACGGTGATTGTGCCGAAGTCGGGCAGGCCGGTTTTGGGGCAGACCGAGGTGAATTCGGGGTTGATGATTTCGATAGTGTAGTCCCTGTCGGGATAGGTGTTGTCGAAAACTTCGATGATCTCTTTGTTCATGGGTATAAGCCGGATAGGTTAAGGTGATTGCTCATAAGCGCTGCAAAATAGAAAACGGCAGTGATATTCATTAAATTTGTGACCAGATCGACCCTCAGGAGTTTTATCTATGCCTTTTGAAAAATACACGGTGCCAGTTTCCGGACGTTCTGATGCGGCTATCGAAGAAGAACTGACCCGCTTGCGCGCGGAGCTTGCTGCCGAATACGATCTGCGGGAGGTTGTCCACCGCTTTGGTGAGAGTGATTTTACTTTCCTGAGTGTGCTCGATAGTTATGCGCTTCTTGACCGCATTGATCCTGCCGCATTTGTAAAGGATGAACAGATGCCTTATTGGGCCGAAATCTGGCCAGCCGCCGTAACGCTCTCCCGCCAGATTGTCGAGACCGGAGAGCTTGCCGGAAAGTCGGTGCTCGAACTCGGAGCCGGAGTCGGCATGGCGAGTATCGCTGCCGCCAGGAGCGGCGCTCGCGTACTCTGTACCGATTACTCGACCGAGGCGCTGAGGTTCGTGGCCTACAATGCGATGAAGAATCGTGTGCCGCTCGATACCGCTCGCCTCGACTGGCGCATGGTCAAGGGTGCTGAGAAGTTCGATGCCGTCATCGCCGCCGACGTGCTCTACGAGCGGGTCAATCTGCTACCCATCGTTACAGCCATCGACGCGTTGCTTGCTCCCGGTGGAGCAGCGTACATCGCCGATCCTCGCCGGCGATTGGCCGACCAGTTTCTCGAACTGGTGCACGAGAACGGATTCGAAGTTGCCGAGACGCGCATGTTCGACGCCGAGGGCGATCAGACGGTGGCCGTGACGATCTACAAACTGCAACGGTTGAAGGCATGAACTCTGAAGCTTCTGAAAATCGTCCGGCTCACTCTGCAACCGGAACGCTGTGGTCGTGGCATGGAGGCAACGGTGCGCTCATCTGGCAACTGATGTTCAGCAGCGACGCGGTGATGGGCATCAAGCGTTTTCCGCAGGAGCGCAAGGCAGCGTTCTTTTGCCTCGAATCCTCCACGGGCCGTGTGCTGCGCGATGATTTCGTGCTGACTGCCGGGGACGAAAACGAGACGCCGGTTGGTGACGGCTGGATGATCGGTCTCGAAACGGTTCATGGCAGCCGGCTTGTCTGTCATACCTATCAGCCTGGAAGCCCGGAGCATCTGGGCATCTGGGCGATTAATCTTCCGGAGGCCCGCGTCGTCTGGAGCCGTCCTGATCTCACGTTTACAGCCAATCTCGGCGATGCCTTTCTTGCTTACCGGTCAATTGTCTTTGCGGGTTTTCCCGAACGGGACTACGTTCTGATTGATCCCCTCTCCGGTTGCGAACTCGAACATCTCGGTACGGCGCACGAGCGGCCAAACC
Source organism: Chlorobaculum tepidum TLS (assembly GCF_000006985.1). Lineage (NCBI taxonomy): Bacteria > Pseudomonadati > Chlorobiota > Chlorobiia > Chlorobiales > Chlorobiaceae > Chlorobaculum > Chlorobaculum tepidum. Next base: position 1,546,401 of record NC_002932.3, on the reverse strand, counting down.
AGCTCCGCGACGCGGCGCAAAGCGAAGAGGAGAGACAGCGAATTCTGCTGCCCGACACGGTTTTTGATGAGGCGGGGCACGTCGAAAACATCAATCACGGTGCGACGAGTGTTACAGTGTTTCACCGGATGGAGCCTGTCGCAGAGGGTGTTCCCGGCTGGGTCTCCACGTTGAGCGTGAGCGAATGCGAACGCCTTGTTCATGAAGATGTCATGGCTTCCGGGGAACCGATGCCAGTGTTCAACAGTTTTCTCATAAAAGACGACCGCTTGTATTACATCAGAGAGAGAGAATTTCTCGTCAGCTTTGTTGTCTCATGAAGAGAAGCGCTCCTGTTCAATTTGCAAAAAAAGATGTAGCCAATTGCCGGTGGCTCGGTGAGTTTCTTGTGCATCTCGAATCGACTCGCAACGTTTCGGCCAAAACGGTAACCGCCTATACCACTGACCTTATCCAGTTTTTTGAGTTTTTGACCGATGAGAGCGGTCATCAAGAAATGTCCGCTGTCGATCCAGAGCTGGTCGAAGTGGCTGATGTCAGGCGTTTCATGGGCGATTTGCTCGACAGCGGCATCAAGCCCCGTTCAATCGCGCGCAAGCTTGCTTCGGTCAAAAGCTTTTACCGCTTTCTGCTTGACACAGGAAAGATCGAGCGCTCTCCGCTTTCTCTGGTTTTGACTCCAAGGCTCGAACGGAAGATTCCTGATTTTCTGAGCGAAGAGGAGGCCTCACGGCTTTTCGACCAGCTTGTGCTTTCAGATCAAGAAAGTGTTGGCCCGGAGCAGGGGCAAAAGGCAGCGGTGCAGAGGTTCGAGCTGGCAAGAGACCGGGCGGTGCTCGAATTGCTCTATGGTTGCGGCCTGCGCCTGTCTGAGGTGACTGGTCTGGAAAATGCTGATGTCGATCTCGTGCACGGATTTCTGAAAGTTACCGGAAAGGGGCGCAAACAGCGCATTGTGCCGTTCGGGGAGCCCGCTGCCGAAGCGCTCAGAAATTATTTTGAAGTCAGGCGAAACTTCTTTAGAATATTAAAAGAGGGGGCCGGTGAAACTTCGAAAGTTTTCGTAACGGCAAAAGGCAGACAGATTTATCCCATGCTTGTGCAGAGAATGACAAAGAGGTATCTCTCACCGGTTACCGAATCGGCAAGGAAAAATCCACACATGCTCCGGCACACTTTTGCAACACACATGCTCAATGGCGGCGCAGACCTGAAAAGCGTCAGCGAGATGCTGGGCCACAGCAACCTGACGACGACGGAGCTTTATACCCATGTGACATTCAACAGGTTGAGGGATGCCTACACCAAAGCTCATCCCAGGGCCTGATTTTCACAATTACCGGCATCTGTCCAGGTGACAGCCATTATGAATCGATGCCGGAGCCGTTCTTTCAAGGTATTTCAATTTTTTCAAGGGAGGCAGGTATGACAAATTCAGTTACCAGTGATGCGGTTACCGTCAAGGTTACTCTTCGTCATTCCAACAATCATGGCAGCATAGAAGACTACGCTCGCAATGCAGTTTCGGGACTTTCGAAGTTTTATGCCGGTGCGCTCAATTGTCATGTCATTCTTGATCATCAGAAAAATGATCATGACCAGAACAAGCTGGCTGAAATTACCGTTCATGTGCCACAGCATGATTTTGTGGCCAGAGAGTCGGCCCCGACCTATGAACAGGCGATAGAGAACTGTATCGATGTACTGGAGAGACAGCTCAAAAAACTGAAGGAAAAGCAGCGGAACATCTGAAATAAGTCATCATAACAGGGTCAGCATGCTGGCCCTGTTATGGTATAGGGCTTCCCGAAAACCATGACCTGCCGAGCATGAATTTTGACCAGAAGGGCCTGAAGAAGCGATCGATCACGGTCGCCTATTTTTTTGAACACATACAGAAGCGGTTCGATATAAAATTTCGGCGTCTCAACGAGCTTGATGAACAGAAGTGCCGCATCCACGAACGCGATCTTCATCGTCCCGGCCTGGCCATAGCGGGGTTCACCAAACTGTTTACCTATAAGCGGGTACAGATTCTCGGCAACACTGAAACGCGCTATCTGAACCACCTGTCCGATGAAGAACGCAAAACAGCTTTTGCCAATTTCGTCAGCTTCAGGATGCCATGCATCATTCTGACCAGTAACAACAAGCTCGATCAGGAACTGGTCGACATGGCTACCGGCGCAGGGATTCCGGTGTTCATCACACGCTGCTCTTCGACCAAGACCATTTATTATATCACCGATTTTCTCGATGAAGAGTTCTCGCTTTACCAGCAGTATCACGGCTCGATGATCGATGTCTATGGCGTCGGCGTGCTTCTGACCGGTAAAAGCGGTCTCGGCAAGTCGGAGGTGGCGCTCGATCTTATCGAGCGGGGCCATGGATTGGTGGCCGACGACGTTGTGGTTGTCAAGCGCAAGGGAGAGACCAAGACGCTGGTTGCATCGCGCAACAATATCATTGACCACTTCATGGAGATTCGTGGTCTTGGCGTCGTTGATGTTCGACAGAATTTCGGTATCCGGGCAATTCGTGATAGAAAAGAGGTACAGGTGGTGGTTGAGTTGCTCGAATGGAGCAAGGAGTCCGAATACGAGCGGCTTGGGCTTGACCAGAAAATGGTCAAATTGCTTGGCGTCGATCTGCCTCTGGTGCAGCTTCCGATTTTTCCCGGCAAGAACATTACGGCCATCATCGAGGTGGTGGCACTGAACTTCCTCCTGAAGCATTATGCCGGGTACGTACCCGCCGAGGCGCTGACCGAGAGAATCCGCAACGTTATCAACAAGGAGCGCGCCAAAGCGCCCGCTCCGTCAACCAGTTTCGAAGAGTATAATGATGAAAACGACTAAACGCATCTCCCGTCTTTTGTCGATTTCGCTGCTTGCGGCCTCAACCCTGTTGACGGCCTGTTCGAAGTCTGGCGGTAAATCCGGTGCACTTTCGGGCGCGGCTCGCGACACCACGCTGGTGATCGGAATGCTTGGTGACGCCGATTACCTCAATCCGGTCATCGGGGCGTCGCTCACGTCGAGCGAGATCACCGGGCTGATCTATCCGGCTCTTCTTCAGGGTGAGTTCGACACCAAAACCGGCCTGCTCAACTACCTTGCGCTTGAAAAACGGTTGCGCTCTTCCACCGGCCCCGACGAGAAGTCGCCGAAGGGCGCGCTCGCCAAAACCTGGACGATGTCGCCCGACCATCGCTCCATCACCTACATTCTGCGTGATGATGCGAAGTGGGCTGATGGCCAGCCAATCACGTCGCGTGACTTCAAGTTTACCTACAAGCTCTATGGCAATCCGGTGATCGCCAGCCCTCGCCAGCAGTTTCTTGCCGAACTGGTCGGCGCGGACAAGGGGCAGGTCGATTTCGACAGGGCGATCGAAACGCCAAACGACACCACGCTCATCTTCCATTTCTACAAGCCGGTACCGGAGCATCTTGCGCTCTTCCACACATCGCTGACACCACTGCCGGAGCATCTCTGGAAAAACGTCAAGCCGGAGGAGTTCCGCGAGTCGAAGCTCAACCAGCAGCCGGTGGGCGCTGGCCCGTACCGCCTCGCCGACTGGAGCAAGCAGCAGTCGCTAACCCTTTCGTCGAACGTCTCCTGCAACCTGCCCAAGCCGGGCAACATCAAACGCATCATCTACCGCGTCATTCCCGACTACACCGTCCGGTTGGCACAGCTCCAGACGGGTGATGTCGATGTGGTCGAGAATATCAAACCGGAGGATTTCGCCGCCGTGCAGAAGGCCAATCCGAATGTCGATATAAAAACCATCGGTTTGCGGGTTTACGACTATGTTGGCTGGCAGAATATCGACGGCGCGTATTACAACCAGACCGGCAAGATTCGCCCCCATCCGCTCTTCGGTGATCCGGTCGTGCGCCGTGCGCTGACCATGGCTATTGACCGCCAGTCGATCATCGACGGCTATCTCGGCGAGTACGGCGTGCTGGCCAAAACCGATATTTCGCCTTCGCTGAAGTGGGCTTACGACGACTCGATCAAGCCCTATGGCTACGATCCAGCGCAAGCCGTCAAGTTGCTCGAAGCAGCGGGATGGATGCCGGGCCCCGATGGCATCCGGCAGAAGAACGGGCGCAAGTTTAGCTTCGTGCTCTACACGAACGCCGGAAACGCGCGCAGGAACTACGCCTGTACGATCATCCAGCAAAACCTTCGTGAGATCGGCATCGACTGCAAGATCGAAATGCAGGAGTCCAACGTTTTCTTCCAGAACCTGCAGGATCGAAAGCTCGATGCCTGGATGGCGGGCTGGTCGATCGGCCTTGAGATCGATCCGCTCGACGTGTGGGGTTCCGACCTGAAAAAGAGCCGTTTCAACTTTCCCGGTTTCATCAATCCGAGGATCGACCAACTCTGCGAACTTGCCAAGAACAAGATGCGCATTGAAGACGCGCGTCCTTACTGGATCGAGTACCAGAAGATTCTGCACGAACAGCAGCCGGTCACCTTCCTCTACTGGATCAGGGAGACGCAAGGGTTCAGCAAGCGTATTCAGGGCGCGAAGCTCAATATTTCCGGTACTTTCTACAACATCGACGACTGGACGCTGAAACCGTCAATCGCGCCGTAACGACATGCTCAGGTATATCTTCAAACGGCTCTTGATTGCCGTGCCGCTCATCTTCGGGGTGCTGACCCTGACCTTCTTCATCATCCGGCTCGCGCCGGGCGACCCCGCGGCGTTCTTCATCCAGCCGGGCATCAGTCCCAACGTGGCCGAGCAGATCCGCCAGCAGTATGGGCTGAACGATCCGCTGCCGGTGCAGTACATCAAGTGGCTCGGCAACGTGCTGCACGGTGATTTCGGACGCAGTTTCAGCCGCGCGCAGCAGCCGGTGTTCGACGTGATTGCCGAGGCGTTGCCGGTAACGATGACCATCGCCGTGCTGACGCTCATCGCGAACTTCGTCTTCGGTATCATCATCGGCGTGATTTCGGCGGTCAAACAGAACAGCTTTCTTGACCGCTTCCTGACGGTTACGGCGCTCTTCTTCTATTCGATGCCGGAGTTCTGGCTCGCCCTGATGATGATTATCCTTTTTGCCCTGAAGTGGCCGCTTTTCCCGGTTTCAGGCCTGAACGAAATCGGCGCGGAGAGCTACGGGACGTTCGGCTTCATCATGGACAGGATCTGGCACCTCGCCTTGCCAGTAACGGTGCTCAGCATCAACGGCTCCGCCGGCATCGCCCGCTACGTGCGGGGCAGTATGCTTGAGGTGATCCGGCAGGACTACGTCCGCACGGCTCGGGCCAAGGGGCTCAGCGAGCGGGTGGTGATTCTCAAACACGCCTTGCGCAATGCGCTCTTGCCGGTGGTCACGCTGATGGGCAGCTCGCTGCCGTTCATCTTCAGCGGGGCGCTCTTTATCGAGGTGATCTTTGCTTTTCCCGGCATGGGGCGCGTCACGGTCGAGGCGATCTTTGCACGCGACTATCCGCTGATTATCGCCAATACCTTCGTCTCCGGCACGATGATCGTCTTCGGTAACCTCTTGGCCGACGTGCTCTACGCGGTGGTCGATCCGAGGATCAAACTGTGAATGCAAAACGAGAGCTTGAGTGAGGATTGAAGCCCTGAATACCGCACCCGACGCGACGGAAGCCCGGTTCGAGGAGCAGATACGGCCGCAAAAGATGGGCGATTTTGCCGGGCAAAAAAAGCTGATCGACAACCTCAAAGTGTTCATCACTGCGGCGCGTAAACGCGGTGAAGCGCTCGACCACGTGTTGCTTTCCGGTCCGCCCGGACTCGGCAAGACCACGCTTGCACACATCATCGCCGCCGAGATGGGTGGGAGTATCAAGATCACCTCCGGGCCGCTGATCGACAAGGCGGGCAACCTGGCCGGCCTGTTGACCAGCATGAAAAAGGGGGACATCCTCTTTATCGACGAAATCCACCGACTCGCTCCGGCGGTCGAGGAGTACCTCTACTCGGCAATGGAGGATTACCGCATCGACATCCTGCTCGACAGCGGCCCGGCGTCGCGAGCCGTGCAGCTCAAACTCGAACCCTTCACGCTGGTTGGCGCCACCACGCGGGCTGGCCTTTTGACTTCGCCGCTGCGCGCGCGCTTCGGCATCAACAGCCGTCTCGACTACTACAACCCCGAACTCCTGCAAAGCATCATTATTCGGGCGGCAGGTATTCTGAACATCGGCATTGACGAGGACGCGGCGATGGAAATTGCCCGCCGCTCGCGTGGCACCCCGCGCATCGCCAACCGCCTGTTGCGGCGGGCGCGCGACTTCGCGCAGGTGGCAGGCGACGCCTCGATTTCGCTCGCCGTCGCTCGTCGCACCCTCGAATCGCTCGAAATCGACGAAGGCGGCCTTGACGACATGGACAAGAAAATCCTCGAAGCGATCGTCCGCAAGTTCAACGGCGGTCCGGTTGGTTTGGCCTCGCTGGCTGTGTCGGTCGGTGAGGAGCAGGACACTATCGAGGAGGTCTACGAACCCTATCTGATCCAGATGGGGTACCTCTCCCGAACGCCTCGTGGGCGTGTTGCTACCCGCCTTGCCATGAGCCGGTTTGCTCATCCAGGCATCTCCAGCCAGGGGTCGCTGTTTGACACTGCCGAAGATGGGTAAGGCGTGTCGAATTGGCGCTTTCCGATGGCTCCTCTCGCTGCTGGCGCTCCTCGCTGGCGTGGTGCTGTCAGCTTTCCCGGCAATGGCGTCGGTCAGCGGTAACAGCACTGCGCCGGACTCCGCCGCTGTTGTGACCGTACAAGACCCCCTTTCTGACTATGTGCAGGGACTTTTTCTCGACATGAAGGGGGATTACTGGGGCGCCATCGACATCTTCAGGAAGGTGTTGGTCCGCAAGCCTGCCGATCCCGCTGTGCACTATTCGATCTCCCAATCATACTATCGTCTTGCCGTTCTCGATTCGGCCAGGGTCTACGGCGAAGCGGCGGTCAGACTCGATCCATCGAACCGTTACTATCTGAGGTATCTGGCCGTTGTTGCCCATGACATGCGCGACTATGACCGGGCGGCGGAGTTGTACGGCCAGGCCTCTCTGTTGGAGCCTGACCGCACCGAGATCATGTATCTACAAGGGCTTGAATACATGGCGGCAAAACGCCTTGAACCGGCGCTCGAAGTATTCCGGAAAGCCGTGCGGATCGATCCATACAATGAAGCCGCATTTGCGCAAACCCTGGCGCTGGAAATTGCTCTCAAGCACTATCCTGAAGCGATAGATACCTCGAAGCAGCTGCTCAAGCTTGGTGGAAACGAACGCAAAATCGGCATAACGCTTGCCGAACTCTATACGAAAACCGGGCAGGAGACGCTGGCTGTTCAGACGCTTCAAGAGCTGATCGCGGGTGATCGCAGCAATATCACCTACTGGATCGCTTTGTTCGACCACTACATCATGGTCGGTCGCAATGACGATTTTCATCGTGAATTGGCTGTATTCCTTGAAAGGGCCTCTTTGCCTCCTGAGTCACTGCATGATCTTGCCAAGCTCTATATTCTGCGCTCCGGAAAGGATTCGCTCTATGTGGCGCCTACCATCGCTTTACTTGATGAGCTTACAGCCAGAAGGCCGCGTGACAGTGAGCTGTTCATGCTGAAAGGGATGTTCGGAATGATGCACGGGCATCAGCAGGAGGGCGTCGTTCTTTTCAGAAAAGCCGTTCAGCTCGATTCCAGCAATGCAACGGCGTGGGAGTACCTGATCTCCACTCAGCTTGATCTAGGTCAAAAACGCCAGGCGTTCGCGCTTCTGGCCAAAGCCAGACGTCGGCTTCCCGGGCAGAGGTTTCGGTGGAGTGTCCTCGAAGGCTCTTTGCTACTCTCTTCCCATAAGCTGCGGCGGGCGGTTGCCGTGCTTGAAACGGTTGCCGGGACGAAACGGAAGCCTGGTGACCCGAATCTTCTGATCCAGGCCAACATCAATCTGGCGATGGCCTGCGATCTGCTTGGCATGAAAAAGCGTAGCCGATCGGCTTATGAGCGGGTACTCGATCTCGACCCGCACAACACCCTTGCCATGAACAATCTCGCCTACCTGTTTACCGAAGAGGGAATCACGCTTCGCAAGGCCTTACGTCTGGCCACCAATGCCGTGATGCTCGAACCGGAGAATGGTGTCTATCTCGATACTCTCGGTTGGGTACACTACAAACTTGGCAATTTCGAGCTTGCCCGGCAGTTCCTCGAAAAGGCGGCTGCCACCGGGCTGGATGAGCCGGATATCTACCGGCACCTTGGTGAGGTCTACCGGAAGCTCGGCAATGAACCGAAAGCAAGGGAGATGCTGGAAAAAGCGAGAACAGTCGAGAAGACGCAGGGGAACAAAAAAAGCGGTCATTGACCGCTTTTTTTGTTCGGAACCGGATCGTGGTTCAGCTTATGCTTCGCCTTCAATCGAACGGTTGGCGAGGTGTTCGTAGTGTGCCCAGCGGGCATTGACCTCGTGCTGGATTGCCTCGAAGTACTTCTTGGCCAGATCGGGGTGGGTCTTCTTCAGTATTCTGAAGCGGTTCTCCATGTTCAGGAACTCCGCGACCGGCATTTTCGGCTTTTTGGAGTCGAGCTGCAGCGGATTCAGTCCCTCCTTGAGTCTGTCGGGATTGTAGCGATACAGCAGCCAGTGGCCGGAATCGACCGCTGCTTTCTGGTGCTCCAGACCCATAGACAAGTCAAAGCCGTGTGCAATGCAGTGCGAGTAGGCGATGATAATCGACGGGCCATCGTACGCCTCGGCTTCGATGAAAGCTCTGAGTGTCTGCTCGTCACGTGCGCCAAGTGCAACACTGGCCACATAGGCATTGCCGTAGCTCATCGAGATCAGACCAAGGTCTTTCTTGGTAGCGATGCGCCCCGCAGCGGCAAACTTGGCGATCGCGGCTTTCGGCGTAGCCTTGGAGGCCTGACCGCCGGTATTGGAATAGACCTCGGTGTCGAGCACGAGCATGTTGACGTTCTTGCCCGATGCGGTGACGTGGTCGAGACCCCCGTAACCGATATCGTAGGCCCAGCCGTCGCCGCCGACAGCCCACACGCTCTTCTTGACCAGCATGTCAGCCACAGCAAGCAGGTTCTTGGCATCGTCGGATTTCATCTGCTGGAGCTTATCCTTCAGCACGGCCACGCGCTCACGCTGCTCGAAAATCTCCGGTTCACTGTTCTGCGTGGCGTTGAGAATGGCGGTGGCAAGGTTTTCACCGATGTCACCAGCGAGCTTTTTGACCAGCTCTTTGGCAAATTGCTGCTGCTTGTCGATCGATATCCGGAAACCAAGCGCGAACTCTGCCGTGTCCTCGAAAAGCGAGTTCGACCACGTTGGCCCAAGGCCCTGCGGGTTGGCTGCATACGGCGTGGTCGGCAGGTTGCCGCCGTAGATCGACGAGCAGCCGGTGGCGTTGCCGATAACGAGGCGATCACCGAAGAGCTGAGTCATCAGCTTGACGTATGGCGTTTCGCCGCAGCCCGAGCATGCGCCCGAGAACTCGAAGAGTGGCTGCTGAAGCTGCTGCTCTTTGATGAGGCGCTGGTTGATCTTGTTGCGGTCGAATTCCGGGAGATTGATGAAGAAGCTCCAGCAGGCAGATTCGGTTTCGCGCAGCGGAGCCTGCTCGTGCATGTTGAGCGCTTTGCGGCCTTCAACCTGCTTGTCTCTTGCGGGGCAGGCGTTGACGCAGAGTTGGCAGCCGGTACAATCTTCCGGTGCAATCTGAACCGTATAGCGCATGCCCTCCCAGTTTTTTGCTTTCGCATCGAGGCTCTTGAAGGTTGCCGGGGCGTTTTCGAGGTGCTTCGGCTCGTAAACCTTGATGCGGATGGCAGCGTGCGGGCAGACCATCGAGCACTTGCCACACTCGATGCACAGCTCCGGAGCCCAGACCGGAATCTCCTGCGCGAGGTTGCGTTTCTCGAACTTCGTGGTGCCGAGCGGATAGGTTCCATCGGCAGGCAGCTTGCTGACCGGAATCGAGTCGCCCTCGCCGGCAATAATCTTTGCCAGCACGTTACAGACGAACTCTGGCGCGTCGCCAACGATGGGCGAGCGCAGCTCCTTGGTGCTGTCTGCCACAGCGCCGATTTTCACTTCATGCAGGTTGGCAAGCGTGTTGTCAACTGCCTTGATGTTCTGCTGAACGACCTCATCGCCCTTTTTGCCGTAGGTGTGGCGGATCGCGTCCTTGATCTTTTCGATTGCCTCTTCACGCGGCAGCACGCCCGAAATGGCGAAGAAACAGGCCTGCATGATAGTGTTGATGCGCTGACCCATGCCGCTTTCGTGGGCGACCTTGTAGGCATCGATGGTGTAGAGCTTCGCCTGCTTGTCGATCAAGTGCTGCTGCACCGGACGCGGGAGCTTGCTCCACACCACATCCGGCGCATAGGCCGAGTTGATGAGCAGCGTACCACCCTGCTTGAGGTTCTTGGCAACGTCGATCATTTCGAGAAAGACCCAGTGGTGGCAGCCGACGAACTGCGCCTCGGTGATGAGGTAGGTCGAGCGGATCTGCTCCGGGCCGAACCGCAGGTGCGAGGTCGTGATCGAACCGGCTTTCTTGGAGTCGTAGACGAAGAAGCCCTGCGCGTAGTTGTCGGTGTTTTCGCCAATGATCTTGATCGAGTTCTTGTTTGCACCGACCGTGCCGTCTGAACCGAGGCCGTAGAAGAGGGCGCGGAAGACCGAGTCCGGCTCAATCGAGAAGGTCTCGTCGTAGGCGAGGCTCTTCTTGGTTACGTCATCGTCGATGCCAACGGTGAAGTGATTCTTTGGAGATTCCGCGTTCATATTGTCGAAGATCGCCTTGACCATCGCCGGAGTGAACTCCTTCGACGACAGGCCATAGCGCCCACCCAAAACGCTTGGCATCGAAGCGCATTTGCCTTCCTGGTACGATTCGGCTACGGCGTTGACTACATCGAGATAGAGCGGTTCGCCAGCGCTGCCTGGTTCCTTGACACGGTCGAGCACCGCGATACTCTTCACGCTCGATGGTAGCGATGCGATGAAGGTTGCAACGTCGAATGGCCTGAAAAGGCGTACCTTGACCAGACCGACCTTTTCGCCGTGGTTGTTGAGGTATTCGACAGTTTCGAGAGCGGTCTCGGCACCTGACCCCATCATGATGATGATACGGTCGGCATCCGGAGCGCCGTAGTACTGGTAAAGTTTATAGCTGCGCCCAGTCAGTTTGGCGAACTGGTCCATCGCCTTCTGGGTGATTGACGGGCAGGCCTCATAATATTTGTTGACGCTCTCGCGTGCCTGGAAATAGACGTCCGGATTCTGCGAGGTACCGCGGATGATCGGTGCATCAGGCGACATGCGGCGCATGCGGTGTGCGAAGACCAGCTCGTCGTTGATCATCGAGCGAATCTGTTCGTCCGAGAGCACCTCGATTTTCGAGATTTCGTGCGACGTGCGGAAGCCGTCGAAGAAGTGCAGGAATGGCACGCGCGATTCGAGCGTTGCGGCCTGCGAAATCAGCGCCATGTCCATTACCTCCTGTACCGAACAGGAAGCGAGCAGCGCGAAGCCGGTGCCCCTGACCGACATCACGTCACCGTGGTCGCAGAATATCGAGAGCGCCTGCGCGGCCAGCGAACGGGCTGACACGTGAATCACGCAGGGGGTCAGTTCACCGGCGATCTTGTACATGTTCGGGATCATCAGTAAGAGACCCTGAGAGGCCGTGAAGGTGGTCGTCAGCGCGCCGGTCTGCAACGCGCCGTGAACGGCGGCGGCGGCACCGGCTTCGCTCTGCATCTCATTGACGAGTGGCACGGTACCCCAGATATTTTTTACATCGACAGCGGCCCATGCGTCGGAGTACTCTCCCATCGGAGATGCCGGGGTAATCGGGTATATCGAGATGACTTCATTAGTGCGATAGGCGACATGAGCAAGAGCTTCATTCCCCTCCATTGTCTTGAATGTCCGGGTCATACGATCAAAAACTGGATTATGATTGTTGGGACTGCGCGAATCTCGATGGGTACAACTGCGAAGCAACGGGAAACGTTACGTTCGCAGGTGAGAAAAAGCTTCGAGTGAGCTTCCAAAGATAGGGAAAAAAACTAATATAGTTTCAATCGTGAGTACTATTTATAGCCTTTGCTCGCTGATACGTATTTTTTGCATCTGACGAGCGGTCGGAACGCATTTCCAGCAAACCAAACTTTCCTGATTTTTGAACAGAAAAGATCACGCCGAAATACCGGCTCAAAAACCTCGTGAGCAGGTCGTCTATGGCCGCAACGCTGTCATCGAGCTGTTGCAGTCGAAACCTGAGAGCGTCGAGAAGATATACCTCCAGTTCAATACCTCCCATCCCAAGCTCAAGGAGATTGTTATCACGGCCCGCAGGCTCAGGATTCCTTGCGGCAAAGCGCGTATGGAGAAGCTCACGCTTCTTTCCGGTACCGCCAAGAACCAGGGGGTCTGTGCTCTTCTGACCAGCGTAACCTTTTACACGCTCAACGAGGTGCTCGCCGCGCCGCGCAACAGTTCGCCGCTCTTGGTGATTTTGCAGGGGCTCGAAGACCCGCATAACGTTGGGGCGATTATCCGCACCGCCGAGGCCGTGGCCGCCGATGCAGTCATCATGATCGAGGGCAAGGGGGCGCCGATCAGCGCCACAGTGCACAAAGCCTCGGCGGGTGCGCTGTCGCACATGCGCGTCTGCAAGGTCAAAAGCGTGGTTAAGGCGCTTGACCTGTTGCGCGAACGCGGATTCAGCATCGTAGCCGCCGACATGGAGGCCGAGCATAACCACACCGACATCGACTGGAAGCGCCCGACGGTGCTTGTCATGGGCGCAGAGGGCAGCGGTCTTGGCTCTGAAACCCGCAATCGCTGCGACCAGATCGTGCGAATCCCTATGGCTGGTTGCGTCGAATCGCTCAACGTCAGCGTGGCTGCGGGCGTGATGCTCTACGAAGCGATGCGGCAGCGCCTGGGTTGAAGAGAAGAGCCGTCTGATTCGGTCGATCTTTTCTTCTCCTGAAAAAATGTTATTTTAAAGTTCATTTGTATTCCTTCCTCAATTGCATAGCAACCTAAATCGCGTTCTGCCATGAACATCCCTGACAATCTCCGCTATACCAAAGATCACGAATGGATCAAGCTGCTTGAAGATGGCCTGACCGCTCTGGTCGGCATCACCGACTTTGCGCAGTCCGAGCTTGGCGACATCGTGTTCGTCGAAACCAAACCGGTTGGAACAAAGGTTGCTGCGCACGGTACGTTTGGAACCGTTGAGGCGGTCAAAACGGTTGCCGATCTGTTCGCTCCTGCGGCTGGCGAAATTGTCGAGGTCAATGCTGGACTCGACGATGCGGCGATTGTTAACTCCGATCCCTACAACGAGGGCTGGATTGTCAAGATGAAGCTCGATAATCCTGCCGATGTCGAGGCACTACTCTCTCCGGCGGACTACAGCGCCCTGATCGGTGAGTAAGATTTTCAACTGAATTTCAATACGCAACCATGCCTTTCATTGTCAATACCGACGCCGAGCGGGCCGAGATGCTGCGCGAAATCGGCGTCGAGAATTTTGAGGCGCTGATCGCGGACATTCCCGAAGAGATTCGCCTCAAAAAGGCGCTCGACCTCTTTCCCGCCATGGGCGAGCCTGAGGTGAAGAGTCTGCTCGAAAAGATGGCCTCAGGCAACGCCGCCACCTGTGACCACGTGAGCTTCCTCGGTGCGGGGGCTTACGACCATTTCATTCCTTCGGCGGTCAAGACCATTGCCTCCCGGAGCGAGTTCTACACCGCCTACACGCCTTACCAGGCCGAGGTGTCGCAGGGTACCCTGCAGGCGATCTACGAATACCAGAGCGTGATGTGCCGTCTCTACGGCATGGATGTGGCCAACGCCTCGATGTACGACGGCGCGAGCGCGCTTGCCGAAGCAGCGCTGATTGCCCTGAACGTTACCGGGCGCAACGGCATCGTGGTGGCGGGCAAGCTGCATCCCTACACCAGTCAGGTGCTTGAAACCTATCTCGAGGCCGCCGGAGACCGGTCTATCGTGCAGAACGGTCTCGAGAACGGCATCGGCAGCGTCGAGGCGCTCGAAGCGCTGGTTTCTTCCGAAACCGCCGCGGTGATCGTGCAGCAGCCGAACTTTTACGGTTGTCTTGAAGAGGTCGAGGCGATCGGCGAAATTGCCAGAAAGAACGGGGCGCTTTTCATCGTCTCTGCCGATCCGGTCTCGCTCGGCGTGCTCGAAGCGCCGGGTAATTACGGTGCTGACATCGCCGTTGGCGAGGGTCAGTCGGTCGGTAACGCCCAGAGCTTCGGCGGGCCGTATCTCGGCATTCTGACTGTCAAGCAGGCGCATGTGCGCAAAATTCCGGGCCGTCTGGTCGGCATGACCAAAGACAAGGATGGCAACGATGGTTTCATCCTGACGCTTCAGACCCGCGAGCAGCACATCCGCCGCGAAAAGGCCACCTCGAACATCTGTTCCAATCAGGCGCTCTGTGCTCTGCAGTCGGTGGTGCACCTGTCGCTGCTTGGAAAGGAGGGAATTCGGGATGTCGCCAACCGTTCGATGCAGAAAGCGCACTATCTGGCTGACCGCATCGCCGAACTACCCGGCTATTCGATGAAGTTCAGCGCACCCTTTTTCCGTGAATTCGTGGTCGAAACGCCCGTCCCTTCAGCGACGATCATCGAGAAGATGCTCGAGAAAAAAGTGTTTGCCGGTGTCGATCTTTCCGCATGGGGAGAAGATGGGCTCTTGGTTGCCGTCACCGAGAAGCGCACGAAAGAGGAACTTGACAGCTTCGTCAGCGAACTCGCTGCGCTCGGCTGAAAAGCTTCTTATGCATCGCATAAAAAAAGCCACCGTTTGGGGTGGCTTTTTTGTTTGAAGATCGATCTTTTTGTTCATACCAGGCTGAGCTTCTCCAGCTCCGCTCGCAGAATCGCTTTGTTGGCGTCGGCCATTGGCACGAGCGGCAGGCGATAGACCTCTTCGATCATGCCCATCAGCGAGAGCGCGTACTTGACCGGCACGGGGTTGCTCTCGATGAAGTTCAGTCTGAACAGCTTGCGGTACTTGCGGTTGATGGCGCGGGCCTCTTCGAGGTTGCCCGCCTTCATTGCGTCGATCAGCCCCTTGACCACCTTTGGCACCTGGTTGGCCGCCACTGAAATCACGCCGTCGCCGCCGAGCGCCATGAAGGGCAGCATCAGCCCATCCTCGCCAGTCATCACCGAGAAGTTCTCCGGGCGCTCGTCGATGAGCGTCATGATCTGCTCGAAGTTATCCGACGCCTCCTTGACGGCGACCACGTTCTCGATGTCCCGCGCCAGCCGCAGAATCGTCTGGGCGTTCACGTTGCTGCCCGTGCGCCCCGGCACGTTGTAGATGATCACCGGAATCGAAACCGCTTCGGCCACGTGGCGGAAGTGCTGGTAGTACCCCTCCTGCGAAGGTTTGTTGTAGTATGGTGCGACCGAAAGGATGGCCTGTGCCCCGGCCTTTTCGGCGTTGCGCGCCAGCTCGATCGCGTGCCGGGTGTCATTGTTGCCTGCGCCGGCGGCGACCATCATCGACTCGCCAGCCTCCTCGCAGACGACGCGGATGATCTCCGCCTCCTCCTCATTCGTGAGAGTCGGCGACTCGCCGGTGGTGCCGCAGGGAAGAACGATGTCGGTTCCGGCCTCGCGATGGAACCGCACCAGCCGCCGCATGGCTTCGAAATCGATCGATCCGTCCTGATGAAACGGAGTAACAAGGGCTACGGCTGAACCTGAAATAAGGCGATTGGACATGAGAACTGCTTGATTCTAAAGTGGTTAAAGGCTGTCAGGCGTTCAGAAGACATCGGGTCGGAAGCGCACTCGATTCAGCCTTCATAATGAATTGAATGTAGCCAATGAGATGGATTTATAAAAAACTGTAAATCGAACGACGGTGCGGATGTCACCGAACTTTGTCTTTCAGAAAAACCGGTTCACGGAGCGAGAGCGGGGTGATGATCGATTGGCGCAAAGCTTTTCATCGATGGACAGACAGGGTGATTTTTTCCCGGTGTTGTCCAGCCAAATCGGTCGGCCATCAGCATCGTTTTTCACTAGCTAACTGCTTGATCGCCGATCATCTATAAGAGAACTGAATTTTTTTAAATTGTTTTCAAAACGGCTTCAAACTACGTAGAGAAAAACATGATGGGTGTGCCCCAGCGCGATCTGCTGACACGGCTGCTCGACTATATCGAGGAGCAGGCAAAAGCGATCAATCCGCGCGCTTTCAGGCTGTCGAATACCAGCGAATTTCTCAGGTATCGTCTCGATCTCGCCGGATTGCCGGGCGTCGAATTTGACATCAGCGTCGAGGGCGATCATTTCTGGCTGCGCGTAGATCGTCTCGACGCGTACAAACCTCCGCTCATCGACGAGAAAAACAGGGATTTCATCCGCATCGGTGACGATCCCGTTGGTGCGAAACCATCCATCGACGATGAAGCGCTGAAGGCGCACTTCTTCGCCGCCGCTGAGGGTAAAACGGCGGAGGAGATCGAGGCGCTGGAGCGGCAACAGCGCGAGTCGCTTGACGAGGCTCTCGCTCAATACTCGGCGCTCTGGGAGGCGTGGGCGGAGTCTGAAAAACCGCGTCGCCAAACCATCGATCTATATGGAGCGCTGTTCGCCATCAAGCACCAGCTCGAAGCCGAGGAGGCAACCAGGCCCACCGAACTTGTCTGGGGGATTGGAATCGCGACCTGGCAGTTGACGTTGCCGGAGTCGCAGGGCAAGGTTTCAAAAATTGATTTCGAGTATCCGCTGCTGACCCAGCAGATGGAGGTTGGTCTCGACGAATCGACGATGGCGCTCTTTTTGCGCCCGCGAGCCACCGATACCCGCTACGAAGGCGATGCGTTCGCGAGCTGCGTGGGCCGGGCGGCTGTGGAGGTGGAGCGAGCGGTGCGTCAGCAGCTCAAACAGAATCAGGAGTACCCCGTCACGCCGTTCGATCCCGGCTCTTACACCGACCTCCTGAAGCTCGTCGCCACCAACATGGACAGCCACGGCGCGTATCGGCCTTTGCCGGAAGGAGATGGAACCGTACCGACGCCGGGCGAGCATCTGGTCGTCACCGACTCGTGGGCGCTGTTCACGCGGCCCAGGTCGAACAATTTTCTGCTCGACGACCTGCAACGGCTCAAGGAGCGCCTGACGGAAGGTTGCGACATTCCGAAAGGCCCTGCCGCATTGGTCACCCTGCCGTCGGACGAGCCGGCGCCGTTCGAGAACATTCGCTTCCGGGGGCTGTCGGGTTACGGTCCAGATCGCGGCAGCGCCGAGGTTCGGGAGCTGTTTTTCCCGCTGCCTTACAATCAGGAGCAGGTCACGATCGTCAAGCAGCTCGAACAGGCCGAGGGCGTCGCGGTGCAGGGGCCGCCCGGCACCGGCAAGACGCACACGATAGCCAACATCATCTGCCACTACCTCGCCACCGGCAGGCGCGTGCTTGTCACCTCCAAGGGCGAACCGGCGCTCGCGGTGCTGCAAGGCAAGATTCCAGAAGAGGTGCAGCCGCTGACCGTGGCGATGCTCACCGGCGACCGCGAGAGCCTGCGGCAGTTCGAGAACGCGATCAACGCGATTCAGGCGCGAGTGTCGCAGCTCAATCCCGAACTCACGCGCGAGGAGATCGAGCGCTGTACCAGCCGCATCGACCGGGCGCACGCCGAACTCGCCAGCATCGACCGCCGTATCGACGAAATCGCCGAATCGCAACTCTCGGAGGTGCCGGTCGATGGCCATCCGATGCGTGCACAGCAGCTCGCCGAACTGGCCGTCAGCGGCGAGGCCGAACATGGCTGGTTCGATGATGAAATCTCGCTCGCGCCCGAAAACGCGCCGCCGCTCTCGGATGAGGAGGCCGGTCGCCTTCGCGAGGCGCGGCGCAAGCTTGGCGGCGACCTCGTGTATGTCGATGCGAACGTGCCGTCGGCAGACGATCTGTTACCGCCGGACGATGTGGCGCAGTTGCACACCGTGCTGGCGCGGATGCGCGAGATCGAGCGGCTGGTCGATCAGGGCGCGTTGCCTGCGCTGAAAGCGGCGACGCCCGAAGTGCTCGACGAAGCGCGGCAGCTTTTGGGCGCTATCGATGCCGTCCATTCGATCCTTCAAGAGATCGACGAGCTGGGCGAGAGCTGGGCGCATGAGCTGAGGCGGCGGTGTCGGCAATCATCGTTCGAGGCCGAACGCCAAGCGCTCGAAGCGCTGTTCGACGAGATCGCGGCGCTGACGGAGGCTCGTGCGGCGTTTCTGCAACGGCCGGTCGAAATTCCGCCAGAGGCGCTTGGCTCGTCCAAAGTGAGCGAGGCGGTGCAGCGCGGCGCACAGACCGGAAAGCCGTTCGGACTCATTGCTTTCGGTAAAAGCGAGGTCAAGGAGGCGGTGGCGAAAGTCAAGGTGGCGGGCTTGCCGCCGTCGAACGCCGACGATTGGCTGCATGTCAAAAGCTTCATGGAGCTGCATGTGCGCGTCATCTCGTTCATCACGCGCTGGAACCAGTTCGCGTTAGCGCTGTCTGCTCCCGTGTTGGAAGGGGGCGTCGGAGAGTTGCGCCGCATCGAGCTGGTCGCCTCGACCGCCCGCAAAGCGCACCAGCTCGCCATGCAGCACGATGTTGCGCTCGTGCGCCGTGCGGAGGCGGTTTTCGCCCAGGCGCCGGTCACGTTGCTGCACGGAACATCGGAGGAGATTGCCAAAGTCCGGGAGCATCTGATGGTTCACTTGAGCCGCGCCGATCTGGCCAAAGCGGCGACGCAGTTGTCCACCCTGAAATCCAGGCTGGCGGGAACCTCCGGCCCCGTTTCGGAAAAACTCAGAGCGCTGGTCGATGAAGCGCTCGGAAACGAAGCGCTTGCGGCAGAGCGGGTCGCCG
This sequence comes from Chlorobaculum tepidum TLS, assembly GCF_000006985.1. Lineage (NCBI taxonomy): Bacteria > Pseudomonadati > Chlorobiota > Chlorobiia > Chlorobiales > Chlorobiaceae > Chlorobaculum > Chlorobaculum tepidum. The sequence continues at coordinate 1,527,462 of NC_002932.3, read as the reverse complement.
CTGAGTATGCCGCGCTGCTTGGCGAGCTTCGGCGCATCGCGGCGCTGAATGTGGAGCTTGCACTCGTCAGCGAAGCCGCGAACCGCTTCGCCCAGGCGGGAGCGCCGAAGTTCGCCGCCCGCATCCGCTCCGTGCCTGTGGCGCAGACCGGCGAGGACACGGCGCTGCCGGTCAACTGGCGTGATGCCTGGCGATGGGCGCGAGTGAAGCGCCATCTCGAACAGATCGAGTCGCGCGATGAACTGGTGAAACTTTCGGCTCGCCGCCGCGACCTCGAGCAGGGGCTTGCAAAGCTGTACCGCGAGATGGTCGCTCTGGCGGCGTGGATGGAGACCAAGCTCAACGCATCGCCGCGCGTGCTCGAAGCGCTGCAAGGCTATGCCACCGCGATCCGGCGCATCGGGCGCGGCACAGGCCCCAATGCCACGCGCCATCGCCGGGATGCGCGGCACCATATGACCAGCGCCGCGAGCGCGATCCCGTGCTGGATCATGAGCCACGCCAAGGTGTCGGAGTCGATGCCCGCCGACATCGGAGCTTTCGACCTCGTCATCGTGGACGAGGCGAGCCAGTCGGACATCTGGGCGCTCCCCGCGATTCTGCGCGGCAAGACGATTCTGGTGGTTGGCGACGACAAGCAGGTCTCGCCCGACGCCGGCTTCGTCTCGGCCCAGCGAGTGCAGGAGCTGCGCGACCGCTTCCTCGCGGAGCAACCCTTTCGGGAGGCGATGACGCCAGGCAGCTCGCTCTACGATCTGGCGGCGCGGGTGTTCGCGGCGCGGCAGGTGATGCTGCGCGAGCACTTCCGGTGCGTACCGCCGATCATCGCCTACTCCAACCGTACGTTTTACAAGGGCGCCATTCAGCCGTTGCGGATTCCGAAAGGGAGCGAACGGATCGATCCTCCGCTGGTGGATGTCCATGTCGAAAATGGTGTGCGAAGCCGCGATGACTCCAACCGCGAAGAGGCGAGCTTCATTGCCGAAGAAATCGCGGCGTTGCTCGCGGACGAGCGCTTCGCTGGCCGCACCATCGGCGTGGTGTCGCTGCTTGGCATGGAGCAGGCAAAATATATCGATACGCTCGCGCGCAAGCGGTGCAACACCGCCGAACTGTTCCGGCGCAAGTTCGAGTGCGGCGACGCGCGAACGTTTCAGGGCAGCGAGCGCGATATCATGTTTCTCTCGATGGTGGTCGATCCCGGTAACTGTAAAGCGCTGTCGGGCAACATGTTCGAGCAGCGCTTCAACGTCGCCGCCAGCCGCGCCCGCGACCGGATGTACCTCGTGCGCTCCGTCACGGCGTCGCACCTCTCCGACCTGGACTTGCGGCGATCGCTTCTTCACCACTTCGACAAGCCGCTCATCGCCGACAAGGAGGAGGCCGAAGAGCTCATCGACCGGTGCGAATCGGGCTTCGAGCGCGAGGTGTACTCAGCGCTGGTCGAGCGCGGGTATCGCGTCATTCCGCAAGTCAGGACGGGCGCATACCGCATCGATATGGTGGTCGAAGGCGCGGGCGATCTGCGCTTGGCCATCGAGTGCGACGGCGACGCGTTCCACGGTCCCGACCGCTGGCCGCACGACCTCGCCCGCCAGCGGGTGCTGGAGCGCGCGGGCTGGACCTTCTGGCGCTGCTTCGCCTCCACGTGGCGGCTGCACAAGGATGAAGTGCTCGGCGAACTCACCGAACGCCTGTCCGCAATGGGCATCGAACCGCTTGGCTCGATAGCGAGAGCGCCGAAGCTCGTCGAAAAGCGGTCGCTGATCGTTTCGGTGTATGAGGAAACACCACACTGAAGGGCGTCTCCAAAAACCTGATGCACCTCCTGATCGCTCTGCGTTAGTCGGCGCTCTAAAACGCTTTTGATCTACGGAGTAGTGCTTTTTATTTACGTTTTATTGAGGTTTTCCCGAAACGGTCTATGAAGTTTTTCTCGTCATTGCCAGTCTTTTTTTTGGGTAATTTTTCGCTACATTTGGGGCGCGTATTTTAAGGCTGAAAGGCGTACGCGCCGTTTTATCGTTATATAATAATAAGTTACTTTCATGAAAAACCTTGTAAGCCGTACGGCAGGTGTCGCTCTTCTCTCCGTGATGACCGTGATTTCCGGCTGTTCAAAATCGGATAACCCGGTATCCGAGGCGGTCTCTTCACTTTCAGGCGAATAGCTCCCGAAGTGTTATGAAATCAAATCGGGCATTGTGCATTATGAGCCGCAGAAGCTCATGGGCATGGGAACGACTACCGAAACGCTCTATTTTGACGATTATGGCAGAAAAGAGGCTGTGGAAAGGGTTACGGAATCGAATGTCATGGGAATCAAGACGTATGAGCATACCATGCAGGTCACTGATGGTCATACCGGTATTTCCTACGAAATCAAGAAAACCGTCAACGGCAAGGATGAAACCAGCAAGGTGACGACAAAGAGCGACCTCCGGGAGTTTCAGGAGATGGCGCAGGCGATGGCCAAATCCCTGGATGTCAATGAGCTGAAGAAAAACATGGATTACCGCGAGGAGGGGACGGAGACGATTGCGGGAGTTACTGGCAAGAAGTACTCGGTTGCCATGAGCAAGGAGCAGTCCGATGCACGTGTTTATGGCGTGATGTACAAGAATATCGTTTTGAAAAGTGAAATGGGCAGCATCTCCACGAAAGCGGCAAGCATCGAGGAAAACGTCGTCGGTTCGGCGTCGAAATTCGCGATTCCGGCGCGCCACACCGTTCAGGAGGTCAATGTTGCCGAGGAGATGGAGAAAGCCGCAAATGGTGGGTCAGGAGAGTAACGTCACCATGCAAGTCCATAGCCGGTAACGCGATGGCCGGTTTTTGCATTACAGCGAAAGGAAAAAAGGCGGTGCTTGTGCCGCCTTTTTTATGATTTTTTCCAGGGGTGCTCGATCTTTTTCTGAGCCGCGATAAACCGGATTCGCATCGCGACAGGGCGGCGGGGTGGGCATTCAGATTCCACCTATCGGCTGTTGTTGGGACGGGGGCGGTGTCATCCTGAAAAAAAAGATGCCATCCCGAAAGCTTTCGGGACGGCGCTCCCAGGTGGCTCTCAGGTTTCACGCCGATCTTCCTGCTTCGATCAGCTCTTCGGCGAGCTGGAGGGAGGTTTCGGTGATCTCTGTACCGCTGAAAAGGCGGGCTACTTCGCGTACGTGTTCGTCCTTATCGAGTGGGGTGACGCCGGTGAGGGTGCGGTCGGCTTGGATGCGTTTGACGACAGCCAGATGCAGGTCGCTCATTGCGGCAATCTGGGGGAGGTGCGTGATGGCAATGATCTGGTGCATCCGAGAGAGGCGCTTGAGGCTGAAGCCGACCGACTGTGCTACCTTGCCGCTGATGCCGGTGTCGATTTCGTCGAAGACGAGGATTGGCAGTTCTGCCGAGCGGGCGAGTGCGCTTTTCATGGCAAGCATCACGCGCGAGATTTCGCCGCCGGAGGCCACCTTGGCTAGCGGCTTCGGCGATTCACCGAGGTTGGTTGAAATCATGAACTCGATGCGGTCGCAGCCGTTGTCGAACGCCCGGTAGCGCGTGCCGTCGATCTCGATGTCGCCGTCCGGCAAGGCTTCACGGGTGAAGCGCACCTCGAAGGTGCTGTGCGGAATGCCGAGCGTTGCGAGGCCTGTCATGATCTCCTGTTCGAGTCGCTCGGCGGCTTCGCGCCGATGCGCCGAGAGCGTCTCCGCCGACGCCGAGAGCGCTTTCCGCGCCTTCTGGATTTCGGCTTCGATGGTCGTCAGTTCGCCCGCCAGATTCTCTTCGAGCGACAGCTCTTCGGCGAGGCGGTCGCGCAGGGCGATCAGTTCGTCGATGCTCTTGCCGTGCTTTTTGGCGAGCCGCTGCAAGAGTATCTGCCGCTCGCGCAGCGCTTCGAGGCGGTCGCCGTTGAAGTCGATGCCGTCGATGTAGCTTCCGACGAAGCGGTTCAGCTCCTCAACCGTGGCCGTCGCGCCGCGCAGCTCTTCAAGCCATGGCTCGAAACTCTTGTCGATTGCGCTGAGCTTTTCGAGCAGATGCACCGCCGAAGAGAGTGTCGTGTAGGCCGAGCTTTCCGATGCGTAGAGGTGTTCGCCCAACGCCGTGCCGAGGTTGAAAAGCGTTTCAGCGTTTTCGAGCAGGTTGATCTCCTCGTCAATCGAGCGCTCCTCGCCTTCGACGAGAGCTGCCGCGTCGAGCTCCCTGTACTGGTAGTCGATGAAGTCTCGCTTTTTGCGGAGCATATCGGCTCGTTCGTTGAGGCTTTGCAGCTCGTGGCGCAGCTTGCGATACTCTTCGAGGGTGTTCCGGTATTGCGCGGTCTCGGCGTGCAAAAGACCGAAGCCGTCGAGCATCCCGGCATGGGTTTCGGTGTGCAGGAGGAGCTGGTGGTCGTGCTGGCCGTGCAGATCGACGAGCTGCTTCCCGGCACGTTTGAGTAGCGAAACCGTGCAGGGCGTGTCGTTGATGAAGCAGCGCGACTGGCCCGTCGCGGAAATGTCGCGCCGCAGAATCAGCTCCGGTGTGCGTTCGATCTGCTCCTCGTCGAGCATTTCACCGATGTTCTCGTAGTGCTCGCCGCCGAAAACCGCCTCGATCACCGCCTTTCGCGCCCCGGCTCGCACCACCTCCGCGCTTGCCCGCTCGCCGAGCACCATGTTCAGCGCACCCATCAGAATCGACTTGCCCGCGCCGGTCTCGCCGGTGATAATGGTTAGGCCCGGCGCGAAACTGACCGAAAGTTCGTCGATAAGCGCGAAATCTCTGACGTAGAGGCTTTTGAGCATGAGACGGAGCGTTATGTAAGTTCGGCGGGTTGACAGCTTCAAAGATAACGCTAAAAAAGCGTGATTGAAAAATACGGCATGCCGTTACCGGGCCAGCACTTCAGTGCGTGCATCGGGTGAGGCTCACAGGTAATTGTAGAACGTGGTTATCCCGTTTAGATCAACGGGTGTCGTGTTTGGGGTGTAGGGCTTTGCGAAATCAGGCTGGTCGCCGCAGGATCTTTGCAGAACGGATCGAACAGCATTCATTTCGATACGGTCGTCATGCGGCCCAGCTGTCGCAAGAAGGTCTCCGCAAAAGCTCTTGGTTTCCGTTATTGGTCACAGACGCAGCAACCGGCAGGAAAAAGACGACAGTAAGATGGATGGGGCGCATCTTGCTGTCGGTTATGATAGATCGGCATGGCCGTTTACTGGATCCATCTGTCCCGGTCTGCTGTACATACTGATTCATCGCGTCGACAACGCGGGATTGACTTGGGAACAGGGGAAGGCCTCAGGCCTTGGTCTCCTTTTTCTCTTTGCTGGAAGAATCGTCTGTCGCTTTGTTAAACTCTTCTTCTATTTCATTTTGAGCTTTTTTGAACTCCTTGATACCCTTGCCGAGTCCTTTGGCCAGTTCGGGCAGCTTCTGAGCGCCGAACAGGAGAAGGACGATGAGCAAAATGAGAACGAGTTCCTGGCCGCCTAAACCGAACATGGATGTATCTCCGGAAAGTGTACAAATAGATGCGTCTTGAAACGATTGCGCTGCAATTGAGCGATTACTGTTTCATGGCGCTGGTAGACTGTGTGTGATTGCAATGAAAACTTAACAAAGAAGGTCTTGAAACCAAAAAGTTTTCGATCAAAAACCTCCGGTCTGGCCCAAAATTGTTTCGCCTGCGGTGGTTTTCATCCCCTCCTTAACCTTGATCTGTATCGAGGAGGGGAGGACAATGTCAACTCTCGATCCGAGCTTTATCATGCCGAATCGTTTGCCGGAGGCCACCTCCTGGCCAGCTTCAAGATCGCAGACGATCCTGCGGGCAACGAATCCCGAAACCTGGCAGAACCAGAGGGGGCCAGCGGCGGTGTCGAGTGTGATCTCCATCCGCTCGTTGTCTGTCATGCTGCGATGGTCGAAGGCCATCAGAAATTTGCCCTCATGGTAGCGCAGATCGCGCACCAGACCATCGACGGGAATCCGGTTCACGTGGACGTTGAATGGCGACATGAAGATGCTGACGAGCGTCGAACCCGGCCCGGTAACCGGGTGGTCGAGCGTTTGTTTCAGCACGATTTTTCCGTCGGCGGGAGCGATGACGAGGCCTTTTCCGTCAGGAATTTTGCGTTCGGGATCGCGATAGAAATAAAGTGTGAACAGCAGAAAACCGAGCGCCGCGGTGGCAAGAATCACGCCTCCGGGTTGCGGTAGAAAAAGAGCTGTGATGAAAATGACGAAGCAGAAAATGGCGGTTTTGACGACGCTGCCGGTTCCGTATGGTGCAATGCGCATGAGCTTATAATCCTGATTTCAGGCTTTATGATAGCCAAATTTGTCTTATTTACCATCATTGCACCCGGTCGGCAGGCCGTTGTCGGGATTGCAAAAACGGCCGAGCGTATATATTATGATGCTCTGCGATGGCCGGGAGTGCCGCATCGAGCGCCAATTCCACATCGAGCAAATCGACAAACGATCCAGTGAACAAGACCGAGAAAAAATTTCTTGAAAACATGCATCGGCAGAAGCTTGTCGCGAACGGCGACGCGGTGCTGCTGGCCGTTTCCGGCGGCCCGGACTCGATGGCGCTGCTGCATCTGTTTGCGTCGGTTGCGTCGGTGCTGCATTGCCGCCTCGGCGTGGCGCACTGCAATTTCATGCTGCGTGGGGATGCGAGTGATGCCGACGAATCGTTCGTCCGCGATGCGTGCGCCGAGCTTGGCATCGACTTTCATGTTCGGCGATTCGATACGGCGTCGGTCTCATCAGCCTGGAAAAAATCGATTGAAGAGACGGCCCGCTTGCTGCGTTACGACTTTTTCGGCGAGCTTTGCCGCGAGGCCAGTTATACCCGGATCGCCACCGGGCACCACAGCGATGACAATGCCGAGACCGTGCTTTTCAATCTCTTTCGTGGCGCAGGGATTTCAGGTCTGCGGGGAATTCGGGTACGGCACGGTGCAATCATCAGACCTCTTTTGCCCTTTACCCGACGGGAGATCGTAGCATATCTCGAAGAAAAACGGGTCGTCTGGAGAGATGATCACACCAACGAAGGAATCGAGTACGACCGTAATTTTATCCGCAATCGTGTGATTCCGGTGATCGAGGAGCGTTTTGCGCACAAGCTCATGCCGTCGCTGCAACGCATTTCAGAACATGCGGGCGAACTCGAAGAGTTCATCGATCTCCACATCTCGCGCCTGCTCGAAGCGCATCCAGGCCTCGACCTTGCAGGCGGCAAGCTGCACGTCGGTACGATGCGGCAACTATCGATGTTCGAGCGAAAAGAGATTCTGAAGCGGGCCTTGAAGTTACAGGGGCTTTCGGTGGGCAGCAATGTCTTGAACAGAATTGCGGGACTGCTCGACAATCAGGCGGGCCGGAGCGTTCCGGCTGGCGCGGGCGTCGAGGTGGTTCTGCATGACGGATTCCTGCGATTCCGGCAAACCGGTAATCCATCAGATCATCGGTAACGTGCTCACTCCTTTTTGCCGCTTTTCTTGAAAATGGTCTCCGGCAGGTCAGCCGTGACGATGACCGATTCGAGGTTCTGGCTCACCTTGAGGTGTTTGAGCAGCTCCTTGGTCGATTCCGAGGTTCTCGTGCCGGAGATGCTTGACAGCTTGATAGCGCCCCACAGGAAGGTTGACGCGAAGAAAGCTGCCTGGCGATCCTTGTAAACCCACTCGGATTGCCCCTTGAGCCCATTATCGTCAAACTTCACCGACATTGAAATCTGCTGCAAACGGTTCAGATTGCCGACCGACTTGACGTCGCGATTCTGAGAGGTGATACTTTGTAGCGCGCCTGCCGTCCACTGCGGTGAGGCGAGGGCGAACCAGACATGCGATTTGTAGGGGGTTTTGCGGATCAGCGAAGCTGTCGTTGAATCGCGCTCGAACAGATGGCCGGATGGCTTGAAGAATTTTTCCAGCATGTTGCTGCTGCTGGCGATGGCCAGCCGGTTCGTGCCCATCGGGCTGACCCAGAGCGTGCTGTCGATTTCATACGCCTGCCGGCCGGCGACCTCCGCGGTTTGCAGACTTGCTGATTTGAGGAACGGGGCCTGCGCTTTGCGGGCGACCGGACCGCAGGCAATGCCGATATAGTTCTGCTGTTTTCTTCCCGAACGCTGGAATCCGACGAGCAGCGTGTCAAGATCGTTCGTGAGGTTGATGTTGCCAGCCTTCATCAGGCTGTCGGTTCTTTTTCCGAGACTGAGGAGCGGGCTGTTCTTGATCGAATCCGGCACGACTTCGTTCCAGAACTTGCTCTCGCGAATATCCTTCAGGCCGACATAGATCATGGCGTCGGAGATGCCTGGCATATTCTGGATGATCGTCGTGAGTTCCGGCGAGAGCGGCTCGGGCGCGATGCGCGGTTTTTCCCAGTTGATCCAGAACCAGCCAGCTGCGGCGATGATTACGAAGATGACAAACAGCGTGGCGATGACCTTTGGGCCTTTCTTTTTGGGTGCCTGCATTTGAGGCGTTGCAGGCATGGACTCGTTGCCGCTCATAGGTCGGGACAGGTTAGGAGTTTTCCTTGATGGCAAGCCGGGCCAGCTCGTCGCACCGGCTGTTGTACGGGTTATCGCTGTGGCCCTTGACTTTGTGAAAGGTGACGCGGTGTAATGTAGTCAACTTCAGGATTTCCTGCCAGAGGTCGATGTTCTCCACCGGCTTCTTCGCAGCGGTTTTCCAGCCGTTTTTTACCCAGCGTTTCAACCACCCTTCGTTCATCGCGTTGACCAAATATGCTGAATCGCTATAGAGCTGCACCCGACAAGGCTCCTTGAGCGCCTCAAGCCCCTTGATGGCCGCCATCAGCTCCATGCGGTTGTTGGTCGTGGCCGGATCGTACCCTGAAATCTCCTTCCGGCTGCTGCCATACATGAGCAGCGCACCCCAGCCGCCCTTGCCCGGATTGCCGCTGCACGCGCCGTCGGTGTAGATCGTGATCGTTTTTTCCATCGATAATAAAAAAGGCTCACCTGCTGATGAGCCTTCTCAATTAATTTGGGATTTTCACTGCTGGTGACGCTTACTTCAGAAGCTTCGCGAGTTCGGCGGTGCCGGTCTTGGACATGATCTTCATCGCCTTGGCAGTCAGGCGAACCTTGACCCAGCGTCTTTCTTCCTCGATCCAGATTCTCTTGGTATGCAGGTTCGGTTCGAAACGGGTGCGGGTGTGGTTATTGGCATGGGAAACGTTATTGCCGTATTTCGGCCTTTTTCCGGTCAGCACGCAAACTTTGGACATGATAGGATCGATTGGCGTTAAAAATGATACGGAGTATAAGCAATTATGAGGAGAAAACGAAACGCTTTTTATGCTGCGGGGTAAAGAATCGGACAGATCAGTCAGATCAGGCCGAGCTGAATGAATAGCGAGAGCTTACGGGTTACGGCCTTATGCCGACCGCGCAGACCATCATCGAGAGCACGTAAAGAAGCGTGCCGAAAGCGTTGTACCACACCGCTTTTTCTGCGGGATGGTCGATGAGAATTTTCTGCATCGGGAGCTGGGCAATCAGCAACGTCACTGCGATGGCGGTCGGGATTGTGGAGCCTTTGGCGACAAGGATCGCGATGGCTGCGATCTGGGCAATGTCCATGACTGCCGAGGCGAGGATAGCCGCGTTCTTTTCGCCAAGCTGCACCGGAATCGAGGCAACCTTGCGGATTTTGTCGCCTACCACCGATTTGAAATCGTTGAGCGTCATAATGCCGTGCGCGCCGAGCGAGAAGATGATGGCAAGGGCGATGGACTCCTTCGACGGCACGCCCTGCGTGATCGCAAAGCTGCCGGTAAGCCAGGCCACGCCCTCGTAAGCCAGGCCGACAATCAGGTTGCCGAACCAGCCGTTGCGCTTGGCCCGGATGGGTGGGCCGGAGTAGGCATGCGACATCAGGACGCCGACAAAAGCGATGGCCATCACATAGGGATGAATCGACAGGGCAACCGCAAAACCGGTAAGAATAAGCCCGAAGGTGATGAGCCAGCTTGCCTGCTTGGAGATTTTGCCAGACGGAATCGGACGCTCGGGTTCGTTGATCGCATCGACCTCGCGGTCAAAATAGTCGTTCATTGTCTGCGACATGGCGCACATCAGCGGTCCGGCGAGGATCACGCCTCTGACCAGGATCGAGATGTTGTCCGTGACGCTTTCGCCCGTCGAGACCACGCCGCAGGCGAAGGCCCACATTGGAGGGAACCAGGTGACAGGCTTCATGAGCGGCAGGATCGCGGAGGGCTCGATACGGAATCCAGGCCGGTTGACATTTTCAAGGGCCTGCCGGATGATTTTCTGCCTGGACTGGCTGATCCCCGACTGATGCAGCTTTTCGTCGATGTTCAGTTGCAGTTCAGGATTGAGCGTATCGCTTCCGTTCATGATGTACAGATTCTTACTTCGGCTGGAAACAGACAGCAAATATAATACATGTTTTCCAGCAAATTGTAAGGGTATTCAGAAACCCGTTAGTTTGTTGCCGAAGCGCATTTCTGCGCAAGCCGCTGGTTCGTTTTAATAATCAGGTTCATCTTGTCCAGCGCTTCACAGGTTTCGAGGCTTCCTTTGGACAGGCTCATGCCCTCGTCGATGCAGGAGGCTTTGCCCGAAACGTAGCAGGTGATGGCCGAGGCGAACAGTGCGGCGTCGATTTTGGCCTGCGGTGCCGAACCGTCGAGGATCTCGCGGATGATCTGCGCGTTGACGTGGCTGTCGCCTCCGGCGAGCTCGCCGATATCCCACCTGCCGAGGCCGAAATCTTCCGGCTCGACGGTGTGGCGGATAATCTGTCCCTGATGCAGCTCGATCATCGAGGTTGGCCCGCAGACGCTCGGTTCGTCGAGGCCCATGCTGTTGCCCGTGCTGCCGTGGACGAGCATGGCGTGTTCGCAACCGTTGAGCAGGAGCACCTCGGCGTAAATATCCATCACCGAAGGGTCGAACACCCCAATGAGTTGCCGCCGCACCCCTGCCGGATTGATGATCGGGCCGAGCATGTTGAAGATTGTCTTGATGCCAAGCTCCTTGCGGATGGCCGCCACGGCCTTCATTGAAGGATGGTAAAGCGGGGCGAAGAGGAAGGCGAAGCCGGTTTCGCGGAACAGCTCCTCGGTGGCGCAGGGCGGCAGATCGACCTGGTAGCCGAGTGCTTCGAGCACATCGGCACTGCCGCACTTGCTGGTGATCGAGCGGTTGCCGTGTTTGGCAATAGGAATACCCGCGCCGCAGGCGATAAAGGCTGCGGCGGTCGAAATATTGAAGGTGCCCGTGTGATCGCCGCCCGTGCCGCAGGTATCGACAGCCTGCTGGTCGAGCGTGACCGGTGTGGATTTCGATACGATGCTTGCACAGGCCCCGATTACCTCGGCGGGAGTGGCTCCCTTTTTCTGCAACAGCGCCAGTATGGCTCCGGTGCCGGCATCGGTGAACCGGTTTTCCATGATTGAGTTCATGCACGTTTCCATCTCCTGCCGGGAAAGGTCGTGGCCCTCCAGCAGCTTCTGAAGAATCTCCTGTTGACGCATAGTAGTGATGCAAAGCGGGGTCGAAATGAAGAAATTATTCGCTTACATTATACTAACTGTCGGCCCCTTTAGCAACAAAAGCCCTTTTGCACAAAGCAGATGAGCGTTTCGTGGCGGCTGACGCGATTTTTTCATTCTGTTTTCCGATTCATGTCGCAAGACCTTCTTCATACCTATCGCAGTAGCCTGCGCGCTAAAATTTTCAGAAAAATGGCCGCTGCCGGCCTGGACTCTCTTCTGGTGACCGATCTGGCGACCATTCGCTGGCTGACCGGTTTCAGTGGTTCCAACGCCAAACTGCTCTTCGCCGGAGATTCAACCTCCGTGCTTTTTACCGATTTCCGGTATCAGGAGCAGGTTCGTCAGGAGACGAGTGGCATTGCTACGGTGATTCTCAAAGACCCGCTTCCGGTCGAGCTGGCGTCAGGTTTGTTCCGGCTCGGAGATCGCATGGCGTTGCAGGCCGACCACGTTACCTGGCACGAGCAGCAGCAGCTTTCGGAGAAGATGGGTAACCGTGAGTTTACGCCCGTTTCGTCATTTTTCGACGAGTTTCGCGAGATCAAAGACATCGAGGAGCTCGACCGGATGCGTCGCGCTGTCGCCCTCAGCGAAACCGTGCTCGAAGCGGTGATCGGCATGATCGGCCCCGGCGTCACCGAAATCGACATCGCTGCTGAAATTACCTATCGCCACCGCAAGCTCGGTGCGGAGAAGGACTCGTTCGACCCCATTGTGGCTGGAGGCATCCGTGGTGCGATGCCGCACGCCAAGCCGACCGCAGTTGCCTTCGAGCCGGGGGCCCTGATCGTTATCGACATGGGCTGCATTGTCGATGGCTACGCCTCAGACCAGACTCGCACAGTCGCCTTCGGCAAGGTTTCCGAGGAGCAGCGGACGGTCTATCGCATTGTGCAGGAGGCGCAGCAGCTTGGTATCGACGCAGCGAAAGCCGGAATGGCCGCCCGCGACCTCGATGCTGAGGTGCGTAACTTCATCGCCGCTGCAGGCTACGGCGAAGCGTTCGGTCATGGCCTTGGCCACGGTGTTGGCGTCGAAGTGCACGAAGCCCCGCGTGTCGGCACAGCCTCTACCGGCACACTCCGCGAAGGCACGCTTTTCACCATCGAACCGGGCATCTACCTTCCGGGCCGCTTCGGCGTGCGCATCGAAGACATGGTAGCCCTCGGCCCCAACGGCGCGGAACCGTTGCAGCGGTTTACCAAGGAGCTTATCGAACTTTAATTGCGTGGTGAATTATGAGCGAATCAAAATCCGGCGGCTATTGCATGGTCATTACGACGGCCCCAAGCCGTGAGGAGGCTGAAAAGCTGGCGCAAGGTATTCTCGAAAACTGCCTTGCGGCCTGCGTTCATTTGTCCGACATTCGTAGCTTCTTTTTCTGGGATGGCGAGATGCAAAACGACGACGAAGTCTCGCTTTTCATCAAAACGACAAAGAAACGATACGACGCCCTCGAAAGCTACATTCAGGAATACCACCCTTACGACGTCCCGGAGATCATTCAACTGCCAATTACCGGCGGATCGCCTGAATATCTTGCCTGGCTGGATGCGATGACGGGTAGCAGCAAGTAGCCTTGCCAGGCCGATCGGCTGCCCGTCAGAGAAATGGGACGTATGGGTTTGATAGGAAGAAGTAAAGATGATGTTTCTGAGTGTCAGCTCTATTATGCCTTGCTGTTCCTTCCGTCCTTTCAGTCCTATTCTCTTACCTTTTCCCCTGCAAAATTCCTCTTAACTCCGCCGTTAAACCGGCCATCACCAAGAGCACGCTGGCGTTGCGGTTGATGGAGCGCATGGCTTCTTCGATGGCCGTTGAGGCACGGTAGAGGTCGCGGTTTGGGAAGGCTTTGACGAAGCGGTCGGTGTTTGCCGCGATGTCGGGGTTGTTGAGCTCCGGAAAGGCGTGGTCGATGCTTCGGCGGGTGACGTCCTGGAAGAAGAGCAGCAAGGCGTCGAGGAAGATGAGCTGTTCTGTGCGCGTGGAGCTTTTGGCCAGCTCTTCGCACGTGCCGATGGCTTCGTGGAACTTCGCAGGCACGAGGATGTTGCGGAGGTAGTCGATGGCTTTGTTGCGGATGCCGACCACCGCCGGGGCAGCTCCTTCGCCGGTTTCGGCTTCGATCAGTTCAAGCGCGCTGCAAAGGTTGCCGCGTGAGAGGCTCACGATGAAGTGGCGTTCGGTTTTGTCCAGCTGCGGAGCGCGTCGGGCGATCCACGCCTCGATCTCCGCCGGGCGCGGGCGGGCGAAGTTCAGGAGCTGACAGCGCGAGCGGATCGTTGGCAGCACCGATTCGGGCCGCGACGAGACGAGAATGAACACGACGTGCGCCGGTGGCTCTTCGAGCAGCTTGAGGAGCTTGTTGGCCGCGGTCGGGTGGAGTCGCTCGGCCTGTGAGATGATGAACACCTTTTTGCCGCCGTCGCGCGGGGCGAGCGAGGCCTTCTGTTGCAACATCACCACCTGCTCGGTCAGGATGCCCATCGAACGCTCCATAGCGGGCGTGAAGAATGGATTTTTTCGCTTTTCGTCGAGCAGCGCCTCGTAGCGCTCCCGAGCTTCGGTGAGCTTCTTGTTCTCTTTTTTCGACGGATCGATGGTTTCGAGCAGGGCTGCTTCGACGGGGAAGAGGTACTCGATGTTGGGGTGCATGAGCAGGTCGGTCTGGCGGCAGCTTTCGCATTCGCCGCACGAGCCTTCGCCCGAAAGGTTGCCGGAGCTCCGGCAGTTGAGAATTTTGGCGAGTTCAAACGCCACGCTCTCCTTGCCTGAGCCCTCGGGACCGGTAAAGAGATAGGCATGAGCCAAACGGTTGGCTCCGAGCGCTGTTTTCAGCACCCGGAGTTGTGGTTCGTGACCGACAATCGAATTCCAGCTCATGCCCCTCCGCTCAAATAAAGGTCAGCCAGTTGTATGGGTCTTCTCCGGAATGGACGATTTTGAGGTACTCGTGCTGCAAGGCTTCGGTGACCGGGCCGCGGTGTTCGTTGCCAATCGGGATTCTGTCAACGCTTCTGACTGGGGTGATCTCGGCAGCCGTGCCGGTCAGGAAGATTTCGTCGGCGATGTAAAGCGCCTCGCGCGGAATGGGCGTTTCGCGAACCTCGTAGCCAAGCTCCCTGGCGATGTGCATCACAGCGTGACGGGTAAAGCCCGGCAGGATCGACTGCGCGGCCAGCGGGGTGTAAATGATGTTGTTCCTGACGACAAAGATGTTTTCGCCGCTGCCCTCGGCAACGTAGCCGTTGTGGTCGAGCGCCAGTCCTTCGGCGTAACCGTCCGACAGCGCCTCCATTTTGATGAGCTGCGAGTTCATGTAGTTGCCGCCTGCTTTGGCCCATGAGGGCAGGGTGTTCGGGGCGAGGCGGTGCCATGAGGAGACCTTGACATCCACGCCATTTTCAAGCACATCCTCGCCGAGGTAGGTGCCCCACTCCCAGGTCGCGATGGCGACCTCGATGGAGGCGCGGTGCGGATTGACGCCAAGCGCGCCCTGACCACGGAAAACCAGCGGACGGACGTAGCAGGCCTTGTGGTTGTTGGCCTTGATGGTCGAGATAATGGCGTCCTTGATCTCGGTTTCCGAATAGGGAATCTCTATGCGGTAGATTTTCGAAGATTCCCAGAGGCGGCGGACATGTTCGTCGAGGAAGAGCAGCGCCGAGCCTTTGACGGTATCGTAACAGCGGATGCCCTCGAAGGTTGACGAACCATAGTGGACGACGTGGGACATGACGTGGATTTTGGCGTCACTCCAGCCGACCAGTTCGCCGTTCATCCATATTTTAAGCGAGTTATCCATAAAACTGATGAAATTGAGTGAAAAAAACGGTAAAGAATTTTTCTTCTAAGATAGTCTGTTTTGGCTTTTTTGAAAGCGGCGAGGAGCTCATTTGAGCGCGGACGATAGAGTGGAACGGGCTTGATGGCCTGAGTGAACGCGGTTCGTCCGCAGCGCCCACTCAGGCCGTTTGCACTCAATAAATCCTTTCGTACACGCCGTCAACTTCTCGCAGGATCGGCTCGTAGGCTGCCGGAGTTCTGCCGAAACAGGTGCCGATCGATTCGTACATGGCAACCTGGTCGAGATCGACATAGCGCTGTTCGATCGCCTTTGAGGCTTCGATGTACTCGATTTTGCGCCCCTTGACCTTGGAGATCGTCACACCGGTTTTGCCTTCAAGCAGGAGCAATACCGCTGCTGCGCCAGCCTCGAAGCCGAAGTTGATGTCGTAGGCCGAGGAGTGCCCGGCGCGCACCAAGTGGCCCGGATGGACTTCGCGCACCTCCGGAATTTCGTAGATGCCCTCGACGAACATGCCGGTATCCTTCATGAACTGCGGCATTCGCGGGTCGGTCTTGAAGCGCTTCTTGATCTCCTGGCAAACATACTTGCCCGCGCCCGCGAGCTTTTTGTGGCCAAATGCATCGATGCCTGCCGACTCATCGACGATGTCCGTGCCGTCGGCGTTCTTCATGCCCTCGGCGACCACGATGGTATAGGTGCCGCTGTGCACGTCGCTCTGCCGGATGCGGCGGGTGAAGCGTTCGACGATGTGCTCGTACACGACATCCCAGTCAACCGGGATTTCCGGAATCAGGATGCAGTCGGCTTCGGCAGCCACGCCGCTGCGGAAGGCCGTGTGGCCCGCGTAGCGTCCGAACACCTCCGTGACCAGCACGCGGTTGTGGGTACGTCCTGTCGTCTTCAGATCCTCGACGAACTGGGCGATGCGGTTGATGGTCGAGTCACCGCCGACCGAGTAGGTCTGCAAGTCAAGATCCATCGTCTTTGGACAGTGGATGCACTGGATGCCGTTGTGGTTCAGGTCGATCATGACGCTGCCGGAGTCGTCGCCGCCGCTGATGATGAGCGCGTCGAGATCGAACTTTTTCATGCCGACCTTGATGCGGTTGTATTTGTCGGGGTTGCTGATCGCCTTGATTTTCACCCGCGAGTGGCCGGCTTCCGAGCCGGCGAAGCTGGCCTGGAACTGGTCGAGACGGGCCTCGTCGAGCCTGACCAACCGGTCCTGATTCAGGAGGTTGTACAGTCCGGCGTAGCCGTTGGGGATCACATACAGTTCAAGCCCCTTGTTCAGGGCCATGAGTGCGGCACCCTTGATGACGGCGTTCAGGCCGCCGCAGTCGCCACCGCTGGTAAGAATTCCGATTTTTTTCACGCTGCTCCCTCCTCGTTCCTCAAGTTAGTTTTTGACAGCTTAATTTGATTTATTACACCATTGTTGCATGGTGTACGGTATGAAATCAAGATAGAGTATTTGGCTGATATTTCATTGTTGCATGATGAAATACGGTGCATTGAAATCCCCTGAATCCGTCAGAATATGACCTTCCTTGACCATTTTCGCTTTGCCTGGGTGCACCTGCGGGAGAGAAAGCGCCAGACCTCGCTGACGGTGCTTGGTGTGGCGGTCGGTTCGGCGATGATGATCACCACCATCGCTGTGGCGCGGGGGTCGTCGCTGAATGTTTTTCTGAAGCTCATCGATGTTGCCCCGCACATTACCATCGGCGCAGACAGGGTGGTGCCGGAGGTGCCCGACAACCTCGTCGGAATGATGCAGGGGAGGATCGCCTTTGTCCGCAAGAACGTGACGACCGACCGCAAGGTGGTGATCAAGAACTACAGTCAGGTGATTGCGACCGTCAGTCCGATGAGGGAGGTGGTCGATATTTCACCCTATGTTACCAGCAAGCTGCTTGCCCGCAACAAAAACCGCTTCACTTCCTGCTTCGCCAAAGGGGTGGTGCCGTCGCTCGAAGGTGAAATCGCCGGGCTGAAAAAGAATTTGCTCGACCCCGAGGCGCTCACCGAGCTGGGCTGGACGCCGAACGGTATCATCCTTGGCTCGATGCTGGCCGAGAAGCTGAAAGTGAAATACCGCGATACGATCATGCTGGTGGACAAGGAGGGACATGAATATCCGGTGATGGTCGTGGGGCGGTTCAGGAGCGGCTTTAACACCAAGGACGACAAAGAGGCCTACGTCAATCTGGCGCTGGCGCAGCGGATGGAGTCGCTGGCATCGAATACCGTGACTGGCATCGGCCTGCGGATTGCGAACATCGGCCAGGCAGACGCGCTTGCGGCGAGGATTCAGAAACTTACCGGCTACGAAACCAAAAGCTGGAGCGAAAGCAACAAGAATGTGATCGATTTCTACAATCGTAACGGTACAATCACGCTGGTACTGGTGAGTTTCGTGTTCGTGGTGGCGGGACTTGGCGTGTCGTCGGTGATGACAACGGTGGTGCTCCAGAAGGTGAAAGATATCGCCATTCTGCGCTCCATGGGCGTTCAGCGGGGAAGCATTACGCGCATTTTTATGCTCGAAGGGCTGATCATTGGCGCCACAGGTTCGCTGGTTGGCAGTCCGGTGGGGCATCTGATTTGCGACCTTATCAGCAGGATACGCTTCGCTCCGAGCAGCGCGGGCGTTATCAGCAGTGATCGGCTTCTTGTTGCTGAAACACCTGACGCACATCTCATCGTGATCGGTTTTGGCATTCTGATTGCCGTGATCTCTTCGGTGGGGCCAGCCCGCCGAGCCACGAGTTACCTGCCGGTGCGCGTCCTGCGCGGGGAGGTGGGGTAAACTGCATGTTTTCCTCTGTTGTGCGTCCCGCTTGCCGTGCTTCGTCAGCCTTGTCATCAAGCCATTCACGACGCGGAAAACATGCGTTCATTCAGGCATTTTCAATCAGGCACACCGCATGGGCGCAGGCACCCTCCTGACGGCCTACATAGCCGAGCTTTTCGTTGGTGGTTGCTTTGACCGACACGGCGTTTATCTCCAGGCCGAGGCAGCGGGCGATGTTGCGGCGCATCTGGTCGATGTAGGGAGCGATTTTCGGTTTTTCGAGCAGCAGCATGGTATCGACGTTGACCGGCTTGTAGCCTTCCTGTTCAAGAAGCTTGCAGACATGCCTCAGCAGCTCCATGCTGTCTGCATCTTTGTAGTCGGGGCTGGTGTCGGGGAAGTGCTTGCCGATGTCCCCAAGAGCTGCCGCGCCGAGCAGGGCGTCGCTGATGGCGTGCAGCAGCACATCGGCATCGCTGTGGCCGAGGAGTCCGATCGGGGAGGGCACTTCAACTCCGCCGATGATGAGTTTCCGGCCTTCTGCAAACTGGTGAACGTCTATGCCGATTCCTATACGCATGTTCTCTGTAAATTGGTGGTGGATTGGTGTCTATGCAGCGATATGGGCTGAAAGATAGAACAAAACGGGTAAATACAGAACCTTTCGTTCCAATTTGAAAAGGCCGGGAAAGGTGTCGAGGTGCATTGAATGTTTTGGATGACGGGTTTTAAATTGCACTTTATCAGGGTGTTTCGGGAGGTACAGAAATGGTATTTATGGAGATAATATCATGAATGATGGACGCTTGCAGCGCTTTTTCTGGATCTGTGCCGGCACCCCGGTCGAGATCATAGAAAAATATCCAACCGAACATGCCAAATACTTCGGCATAGGTGCGACGATCTTTTTTACTGCCCTGTTTGCCGCCCTTTCCGGCGGCTATGCTCTCTACTTCGTTTTCGCAGGAGCCCCTTTCGACTGGTTTGCATCGATACTGTTCGGGATATTCTGAGGACTGGCCATTTTCAATCTTGATCGTTACATCGTTTCAAGCATAAAGAAAACCTCGAAAGGAGTGACGCAGTTCTATCAGGCTTCACCCCGGTTGGTGCTTGCCGTTCTCATTGCCATCGTGATTGCCCGCCCGCTTGAACTCAAAATATTCGACAAGGAGATACGCGAGAAGCTCAAGGAGCGTTACCTCGCCGATCAGCAGGCGCAGATTACGCGGTTGCAGGAGTCGTTCAAGACAAACTATGCCCTTGAACTTTCCATGATCTCAAGGCACCAGAGTGAGTATGACGAGCTCGACAGGGATACGGCCCGTTTACGTGAAGAGCTCAAGGCCGAAGTGTTTGGCGACAAGACCTCTACGACTTCAGGCATTGTCGGATATGGCAGTTATGCGAAAAACAAGGAGGCTGTTATACAGTCCAAACAGGCCCGGCTGGACTATCTGGCCAGAAAACTGGCATCGCTCGAAGAGTTCGTGAATCGTCAAAAAGAGGTTGAGGGCATAAACAGCAATCTCATGCTTTCGGACGCCATGCTCGATCAGAAGGCATCAAAAGCCGGTTTTGCAGATCGAAACTGGGCACTTGGCGCGCTGACCCACGCAACTGACGACGTCAGCCGTTCATCGGCCCACGCGGTGACGTTCATCACGCTGCTGATTATCGCTTTTGAATGCGCCCCTCTGATTGTGAAACTGCTGTCCGATGCAGGCCCATCCGACGTCGATATTCGTGAAAGCGAGGCAAGGATCATCGCCCGTCTCGCCAATCCCGCGCTCATTGACAGCCCTCGTTCGGTGCGCCATTACAACACGCCATCATTTCGCTCCATGCCAGGCCGCAGGAACAGATTCTCCGGCTACCGGCGTCGCAGGTAGGTCTCCCCACTGCTTCACGTGTTCCTAAACCATCAGGCTGCCGACATACTCCTGAAATGCCGGAGCGTCAGGTTGCGAGAAGAATTTGTCGATCGCCACGGCGATCTTTTCGCCGATGTCGGGATAGACGAAGTTCATGGTGCCGATCTGGATGGCGCTGGCTCCGACGAGCAGGAACTCCATCGCGTCTGAGAACGAGGCGATGCCGCCCATGCCGACAATCGGAATCTTTACGGCTTTTGACACCTCCCACACCTTGGCCAGCGCAATCGGCTTGATAGCCGGGCCGGAGAGGCCGCCGGTCACGTTTTTCAGCAGCGGCTTGCGCTTGCGGTAATCCACCGCCATGCCGACCACGGTATTGATGAGCGAGACCGAGTCCGCGCCAGCCTCCTCGGCGGCGAGGGCAATCGCACTGATCGATGTGACATTTGGCGTGAGCTTCACCATCAGGTGTCGCCTGGTCTGCTTGCGCAACGTGGAGACAATTTCGCGGGTTGCGTCGGGGCTGACCCCCATGATCATGCATTCGCCCTTGACGTTCGGGCACGAAAGGTTCAGTTCGTAAGCGGCGATGCCCTCGACTGTGTCGAGCCGTTCGACCACCTGGCAGTAGTCGTCAATCGATTTGCCCGCGATGTTGACAATGACCTGTGTGTCGAGTGTCTGCAAAAATGGCACCTTGTCCGAAACGAACTTGTCGAGGCCGACATTCGCCAATCCGATGGCGTTGATCATGCCGCAGGATGTTTCGGCGATGCGCTGCGGCGGATTGCCGGTCCTTGGTTCGGGCGAAATGGCTTTGGTGACCAGACCGCCGATTTTCGAAAGGTCGCACAGTTGCGAAAGCTCTTCGCCGTAAGAAACGGTGCCGGAGGCGAGCATGACCGGCGAGCGGAGGTTGAGGCCCCTGCCGAGTTTGACGGCGGCAGGGGAGTTCATGGTCGTTGTTGTCATAATGCTGTTTCGATGGTTCAGGGGCGAGGCTCCTTGAGGTAGTAGCGCATGGTGTACTCCTTGACCATGCGGTCGGTGTTGTAGACCGGTGCGATGGTCGCGATGGCGTTGCGGATGTTCTTCAGCCATCTGACCGGAAGGTTGTGCTCGTTGCGCTCGTAGAAAGTCGGGATGATCTGGTTTTCGAGTACTTCATACAGTTTGTTCGCGTCGAAGCGGTACTGCTCATCGTAGTTCTCGTACTGCTCGCCGCTGCCAATCGACCAGCCGTTGGTGCCGTTGTATGCCTCGCACCACCAGCCGTCCATGATGCTCAGGTTCAGACCGCCATGCAGCACCGTTTTCTGGCCTGAGGTGCCGCTGGCCTCCATCGGCCTGACCGGGTTGTTCAGCCAGACATCGACACCGGAAACGAGGCGCTTGGCCACGCCGATGTTGTAGTTTTCGAGGAAGACCACCTTACCGAGGAACTGCGGGCGGTGCGAGTGCTCCACGATCTGGCGGATGTACTCCTTTCCTGCGTCGTCGTGCGGGTGGGCCTTGCCAGCAAAGATGATCTGCACCGGCATGGTCGGGTGGTTGACAATGGCGTTGAGCCGGTCGAGATCCTGGAAAATCAGTGGCGCGCGTTTGTAGGTGGCGAATCGCCGGGCGAAACCGATGGTCAGCACGTCGGGCGACAGCGCGCTTTTGGCCGATTTTGACGAGTCGCACGGTTTGTACGGCGTGGCGTACTGATGCTGATGGTAGAGCTGGTTCGACAGATAGCGCGCGATGTAGTCTATGAGGTTGCGCTTCAGCTGGTAGCGCAGACACCACAACTCGCTGTCGGAAACCTTCGAGAGTACCGCTTCCGCCGACTCCCTCGATGCAAACAGCTCATCGAGGCTTTTTGCATGATGTTTCCAGAACCGTTCTGTGAAGCCGCTGCTCCAGCTTTTGGTATGGATGCCGTTGGTGATATGGCCGATCGGCACCTCTTTCGGGTCGTCCGTCGCGTAGAGATGCTTCCACATCTCGCGCGAAACCTCGCCGTGCAATTTCGAGACGCCGTTGGCACAGCGGGAGAGCCTGAGGGCGAGCACCGTCATGGTGAAGAGCCCCGAGGTGTCCGCCGGATTTTCGGCGCCGAGTCTCAGCACCTCCTCCATCTCCATGCCACAAAGCGCCACGTACTTCGAGAAGGTGTACAGCATCATGTCGCGCGAAAAACGGTCGTGGCCAGCCGGAACGGGCGTGTGCGTAGTGAAAACGCACTGCTCCTTGACTTTCGCCTTGGCCTCCTCGAACGAGCGACCCTCGGCGAGTTCATCAGCGAGCAGTTCAAGCGTCAGGAACGCCGAGTGGCCCTCGTTCATATGATAGACCGCGGGTTCGACTTTCAGCGCTTTCAGGAGCTTGATGCCGCCGATGCCGAGCAGAATCTCCTGGTTAATGCGCATGTTTTGGTCGCCGCCGTAAACCCTCGAACAGATATCGCGGTAATGCATTTCATTGGCCGGGATATTGGTGTCGAGCAGGTAGAGCGTAGCGCGCCCGACCTTCAGGCTCCATGCCTGGGCGAAGACGGTGCTCTGGGCGATGATGACTTCGATGATCAGATCCTTTCCATCCGCGGTCGTGACCTTCTCGATAGGCAGGCTTTCGGGGTATTGCAGCGGATAATTCTCGATCTGCCAGCCGTCGTGATTGAGGTACTGGCGGAAATAGCCCTCCTTGTAGAAAAGGGAGATGCCGATGAAATTGAGGCCCAGATCGCTGGCCGACTTGATGTGGTCGCCCGAGAGGATGCCAAGGCCGCCCGAGTAGAGGCGGAGGCTTTCGTGAATGCCGAATTCGGCGCTGAAGTAGGCGACTGGGTTGGCGACGAGCTGGGGGGCGTGCTGGGCGGCCCAGGTGTTCTTTTCGGCCATGTAATCTTCGAACCGTTTGTTCACATCGTCGATCGTGCTGCTGAGTTCGCAGGCGCATCGCGCCTCGAGTTCATCGGCCGAAATATGTCTGAGCAGCTCGACCGGGTTGTGATTGACCCGTTCCCAAAGGAGCGGCGAAAGGTTTTTGAAGAGCGATT
Source organism: Chlorobaculum tepidum TLS (assembly GCF_000006985.1). Classification (NCBI taxonomy): domain Bacteria; kingdom Pseudomonadati; phylum Chlorobiota; class Chlorobiia; order Chlorobiales; family Chlorobiaceae; genus Chlorobaculum; species Chlorobaculum tepidum. The sequence goes on along the minus strand of NC_002932.3, from coordinate 1,504,384 downwards.
TGGCTTCGGTATCCCATGACCACCAGAGGTTTCGGGAGAGTTTTTTTACGACAGAAATGCTTTTTGACATGTTTGATTTGTAGATTTTGCCTCGTTCCTCAGGTGGTGCAGGTTCAGAAAACGGAGTATCTTACAGAACTGCATCCCTGAGGAGGATGCTGGGATGAAGGGACGTTGGGATTCACAGAGAAGAACCGATCTGGCCAGATTCCTTGGTTTATCTATTAAATTTAAATCTTTCAATCTGTAAATCAACATTGTAACGGTGTCCTTTGATAAGAAAGTAACCATCGCGCATCTTTCAGATCTGCACTTTGCAAGCAAGAACGACCGTTATCTGACGGCAAGGCTCGACACCATGCTCGGCGAGTTCGTCCGCCGCAAGTACGATCACCTCGTGATGACCGGCGATCTGATCGATACGGCCTCACCGGCGCTCTGGACGATCATCCGGGATGCTCTCGTGCGGCATGGGCTGTTCGACTGGACGAAAACCACGGTGATTCCCGGCAATCACGACCTGATCGACCTCGAAGAGGAGATGCGCTTCTACAACGCGCTCAATCCCGATGACCGGAGCCGCCAGCACCGGGTTGATGACCGGCTTCGGCAGTTTAACGCGATATTCCGCCCGCTCATCACCGATAATGGCGATGCTTTGGCAGGCGTGCCCTTCGTCAAGGTGATGCGTCTCGGTGGGATTTCGCTTTCGTTCGTGGCGGTCAATACCGTCGATCCGTGGTCGGGGCTGGACAATCCGGCAGGTGCACGGGGCAGCGTTTCGCCTGAAACGCTCAGGGCTCTCCAGGAACCGGGTGTTCGGCAGGTTCTCGACGACACTTTCATCATCGGTCTCTGTCACCACGCTTACAAGGTGTACGGCACCGGTGCGCTGGTCGATCAGGTGTTCGACTGGACGATGGAGTTCAAGAACCGGGATGAATACCTCAAGGCGATGAAAAATCTTGGCGTAAGACTGGTGCTGCATGGCCATTTTCACCGTTTTCAGGTCTATCAGGCCAACGGTATAAACTTCATTAACGGCGGCAGTTTCCGCTACTCTCCCGAACGGTACGGAGAACTGGTCATCAACGCGGATGGCCGGTGGTCGCACCGGTTTGTCAATCTCGCGCTCAAAAAGTAGCCGGGCGGTTTTTGGCAAATAAAAGCGGGTGGATTTTGTTGACGAAGAAGAATGAAGAGCGATTCTTCGCGGGTTTTGTCCACAAAGTCCGCATCACGCTTCCCCTGGCTCGGCGAGCTGGCGATTTTCAGGCTTGCTTTTTTTCCTTCACGCCCTGCTCTTTCATATACTCGCGGATGCGCTTGGCGTGGTTCTGATCTTCGCTGGCGAGCTGCTGCAAGAGGTCGGCGGTCAGCGAGCCGGTTTCGCTCTCCATGAACTCCTGGAAGTGTGCCTCTCCGGCGGACATTTCGATGTGGAGCGCGAGGTTCAGTGCTTCTTCCCTTGAGAACGGCGAAATGGCAAATCGCTCCGTTTCGGCGATGATGCGTGCATTGTTCGCTTTCAGGGCGTCGAGGTCTTTGGCAAGGAGATTTTCCGGAAAAAACTGCAACGGCTGCGGCTGTTTTTTCTCCTGCTGGAGCAAGGCCGCATGGCTGCGCTCCTCCATCGAGAGTTGCCACCAGAACTCTTCGTCCTCTTCGAAATGGTCGTTGAAGAGGGTGTAGAGTTTGGCGAGATTGAGTTCGAGCTGTATCGATTCGTCGAGAAGCGCGGCAATGGTCGGTGACGTTGACATGAGAGTGCTTGATGTTGGTGTGACGGTTGAACAATTTGAAATAGCGCAAGATAATGAACGGTGGCGATAATGAGGAGTATTTCCGGAAGATCGGCTCATGCGGCGGCTTGTCGATGATCGTTTCTGGCGGGCAGACCGGCGTGGACCGCAGTGCGCTCGATGCGGCCATCGCCGCTGGTCACGCGCATGGCGGCTGGTGTCCGAGAGGCAGGAGAGCGGAAGATGGCGTGATCCCCGAAAAGTACAGACTTGTTGAAACGCCCTTCTCCCGGTATGCCGTCAGAACGGCGTGGAACGTCCGCGACTCGGACGCCACTCTCGTGCTGACTTCAGGCCTGGTTGCGGGCGGCACGAAGCTCACGGTCGAGTGCGCGCAGCGATACGGCCGGCTTTGCCTGATTGTCGATCTGTGTGGAGAAACGGATGCCGGAACGGTTGCGGAGTGGATCTGGGCGCATGGAATCGGCGTGCTGAATGTCGCCGGGCCGAGGGAGAGCGAAAGGCCGGGCATCGGTGAAAATGCCCGGCGCTTTGTCGCGGAAATTATTGATCGCGATAGGTGGCGTACTCCTGCAGGCTCTTGACGCCGAACTCCTGGCAGCGGATGCAGTCTATCGCCCGCACGGAGGCTTCAGCGGCTTCGATGGTGGTGACGAACGGCACGCCGTTCTGCACCGAGGCCGAGCCGATGGCCTCCTCGTCGTGCAGCGCCCGCTCACCGCGAGGCGTGTTGATCACGAAGTCGATCTTGCCGAGCTTGATGATGTCGAAAATGTTGGGCCGTCCCTCTTCACCGACCTTGAAGATTTTCTTGCAATCGATGCCGTGCTGCGTCAAAAAGGCGTGGGTGCCAGCGGTCGCCACCAGGTCGAAGTCCATGCGGTAGAGTTCGCGGGCGATGTTGATGATGCGCTGGTTCTTGTCTTGATCGTTGACGCTGATGAAGACCGTGCCGGAGAGCGGCAGGTGCATGTTGGCCGCCTGGTAGGCTTTGGCGAACGCCTCCGGGAAGGATTCGGCAAGGCTCATCGCTTCGCCGGTCGAGCGCATCTCCGGGCCGAGATAGACGCCGGACTTGACAAACTTCGAGAACGGGAAGACTGGCTCTTTGATGGCCATGTGCTTCAGACCCAGCTCGTCGCAATCCTTCAGGTTGAACTCCTTGCGCAAGTCGCAGAGCTTTTCTCCGAGCATGATGCGCGTGGCGATCTTGACCACCGGAATCGCCGTGGCCTTTCCCACGAAAGGCACGGTGCGGCTGGCGCGCGGGTTGACCTCAATGACGTACACCTTGCCATTCTGTACGGCGTACTGCACGTTCATCAGGCCGATCACGCCAATGTGCTCGGCGAGCTTGCGGGTGTACTCTTTCATCGTGGCGATGGCCGCCGGATCGATATTGTAGTAGGGCAGGATCGAGGTGGAGTCGCCGCTGTGGATGCCGGCGGCCTCGACGTGCTGCATGATGCCGCTGATGACGCAGTCGGTGCTGTCGGCCAGCGCATCGATGTCAAACTCGACGGCGGTTTCGAGGAAGCGGTCGATGAGCAGCGGATATTTTTCGGTGATGAAGAGCGCCTGATCGACGTACTCCTTGAGCGAGTCGTCGTTGTAGATGATCTTCATGGCGCGTCCGCCGAGCACGTAGCTGGGCCTGACAAGTACCGGGTAACCGATCCTGTTGGTGATCTCCTGTGCTTCGGCGAAGGTGGTTGCCGTGCCGTACTCGGGGTGCGGAATGTCGAGCTTTTCGAGCAGCGCGCCGAACCGCTTGCGGTCTTCGGCAAGGTCGATGCCGTCCGAGGATGTGCCGAGGATGTGCACACCCGCCTTGTCGAGCTTGGTCGAGAGCTTGAGCGGCGTCTGGCCGCCGAAGCTGACGATGACGCCGAGCGGCTGTTCGTGCTCGATGATGCGGATGACGTCCTCGAAGGTGAGCGGCTCAAAGTAGAGCTTGTCGGCGATGTCGTAGTCGGTCGAGACGGTCTCGGGGTTGCAGTTGACCATGATGGTTTCGTACCCCGACTCGCGGAGCGCGAAGACCGCCTGCACGCAGCAGTAGTCGAACTCGATGCCCTGGCCGATGCGGTTCGGGCCGCCGCCGAGGATGATCACCTTCTTTTTATCGGAACGTACCGACTCGTTTTCCTCGTCGTAGGTCGAGTAGTGGTACGGTGTGCTGGCGTCGAACTCCGCCGCGCAGGTGTCGACGGTCTTGAAGACCGAGATCACGCCGTAATGGTTTCGCAGCTCGCGCACCGCAGCTTCGCTGGTCTGGAATATGGTGGCAATCTGGAAATCGGAAAAGCCGTGCTCCTTGGCTTTTTTCATAGCCGAGGCGGGCAATTTCTGGCTGAGGGCCTGCGCCTGTTCGGAGAGTTCAGGGAGTGGAGTGGTCATGCAGCGTCGTGTTGGAAAATCATGATTGGTAGAGCATCACCAAAGGTAACAATTCAGGGCCGTACTTTACAACCGCCGGAGTATAATAAAAAGGCGTCCGAACTCAAAGCCCGCGCGTTCATTGTCGGCTGGCGTGGCTTTGCCTGTCGCTGAAGACGGTTCAGGAATTTTAGGGGTGCCCGTAATTTTACTATTATATTCTTTTCATGTAATTTCCGACTAGCAATCCGAGCTAGGTAACCACAGTATTGATCAGGAGTGTGATGAGCAACAATCAGTTCGATTCCATAGAATCAGCCATCGAAGACATTAAAAACGGCAAGCTGATCATCGTCGTCGATGACGAAGATCGGGAGGATGAAGGCGATTTTATTGCCGCTGCCGAGCATGTGACCCCCGAGATGGTGAACTTCATCACCAAAGAGGCGCGCGGCCTGCTCTGCGTGGCTATTCCCATGGAGCGCGCCCGCGAGTTGCAGCTTGAACCGATGGTGCAGCGCAACACCTCCCAGCACGAAACAAACTTCACCGTTTCAATCGACGCGATCGCCGAAGGGGTGACCACCGGCATTTCGGCCTACGACCGATACATGACGCTCAAGATGCTTGCCGATCCGTCCTCCACGGCGGACGACTTCTCACGCCCCGGCCACATCTTCCCGCTCCGGGCGATGGATGGCGGTGTGCTACGCAGGGTTGGTCACACCGAGGCCGCGGTCGATCTCTGTCGTCTTGCCGGATGCCAGCCAGCCGGTTTGCTCTGCGAAATCCTGCACGACGACGGCAGCATGGCGCGTGTGCCCGAACTGCTGAAGCTCAAAGAGAAGCTCGGCATGAAGCTCATCACGATCAAAGATCTCGTGGCTTACCGGATGCAGCGGTCGAAGCTCGTGCACCGCGCCGTCGAGTCGAAGCTACCGACCGCGTATGGCGAGTTCAAGCTCATTGCCTACGAAACCATCGTCGATCAGCAGAATCACATGGCCTTCGTCAAGGGCGATGTTGGCAACGGCGAGCCGGTGCTTGCCCGGGTGCACTCGCAGTGCGCCACGGGCGATACCTTCGGTTCGTTGCGTTGCGACTGCGGTCACCAGCTCGAAACCGCTCTGCGCATGATTGAAAAGGAGGGGCGTGGCGTCCTGATTTACCTCATGCAGGAGGGGCGAGGCATCGGCCTCATCAACAAGCTCAAGGCCTACAACCTTCAGGACGAAGGGTTCGACACGGTCGAGGCCAACGAGAAGCTCGGTTTCAAACCCGACCTTCGCGACTACGGCATCGGTGCGCAGATTCTTCAGGACCTTGGTGTCAGGAAGATGCGGTTGATGACCAACAACCCGAAAAAGATTGTCGGTCTGGAAGGCTATGGTCTTGAAATCGTCGAACGCGTACCGCTCGAAATCGAGCCGAACGAGGTGAACCGCCACTACCTGCAGACCAAGCGCGACAAGCTTGGTCACATGATTCAAATGGCTTCGGGCAATGAACGGATTCTCTTCGAGCGCCTTGCCGATGAGCAGTTGAAACAGCACAAAAAAGATTAACCTCCAGCGGGAGAAGGAAACACGATGGACAACGATATTCTGAAACGGCTCGACCCCGAGGTCTTCGAGGCGATTGCCAATGAAACAAAACGCCAAACCGAAACGCTCGAACTGATCGCTTCGGAGAACTTCACCAGCAAGGCGGTCATGGAAGCTTGCGGCTCGGTGATGACCAACAAGTACGCCGAGGGCTACCCCGGCAAGCGCTACTACGGCGGCTGCGAATTTGTTGATGTGGCCGAGAACCTCGCCCGCGACCGCGCCAAGAAGCTTTTCGGCTGTGAGTACGTCAACGTGCAGCCGCACTCCGGTTCCAGCGCCAACATGGCGGTGCTTTTCGCCGTGCTCAAGCCGGGCGACGCCATCATGGGCCTCGACCTCTCCCACGGCGGCCACCTGACTCACGGCAGCAAGGTGAACTTCTCCGGCCAGTTCTTTGATGCCCACTCTTACGGCGTTGACAAAGAGACTGGCATCATCGACATGAACAAGGTCGAAGAGATGGCCAGGCGAGTCAAGCCGAAGCTCATCATCACCGGCGCGAGTGCCTACTCGCAGGGCTTTGACTTCAAGGCGTTCCGCGAAGTCGCCGACAAAGTCGGTGCGCTGCTCATGGCCGACATCGCCCACCCGGCGGGCCTCGTTGCTGCGGGCCTTTCTGCCAACCCGATGCCGCATTGCCACTTCGTGACCACCACCACGCACAAGACCCTGCGCGGCCCACGCGGCGGCATGATCATGATGGGCAAGGATTTCGAGAATCCGCTCGGCCTGACTATCAACACCAAGAACGGCTCGCGCGTCAAGATGATGTCCGAGGTGATCGACGCCGAGGTGATGCCCGGCATCCAGGGCGGCCCGCTCATGCACATCATCGCCGGCAAGGCGGTTGCCTTCGGCGAAGCGCTCCAGCCCGAGTTTAAAGCCTATGCGCAGCAGATCAAGGACAACGCCGCTGCAATGGCCGCGAAGTTCCTCGCGGCGGGCTACCACATCGTCAGCGGTGGTACGAAAAACCACCTCATGCTGCTCGACCTGCGCAACAAGAACGTCAACGGCAAGGTAGCCGAAAACCTCCTGCACGAAGCCGGAATCACGGTTAACAAAAACATGGTGCCTTTCGACGACAAATCGCCGTTCGTCACCAGCGGCATCCGCATCGGCACCCCGGCGATGACCACTCGTGGGATGAAGGTTGCCGAAGCTGAAAAGATCGTTGAATTCATCGATCGCGTCATCAGCGCTGCCAACGACGCCAACGTCGCCGATGTCTGCAAGGCCGTCAGGGCTGAAGTTCGCGAGCTGTGCCTTGGCTTCCCGCTCAACAACTACGGTTCTCTCGTCTAAGTGATATGCGATAAAGTATTACAAAGGCCGGTCATCTCTGTGGACGCCGGCCTTTTTTGTCTTTTTTATAATAAATTTACTATCACCATTGGTTAAGTCCTTGCCAAGAAAAAAAGGGTGCCATGTCCAATACGAAGAAGGGGCTTGCTACAGCTGGTTATAATGATGACCTCGCGAAGTTAGAAGAGATATTTTTGCCGAATTTTTTTTATAAAAAGATGCAATATTATTTCTCTAGCTCCGGCTTAATAAGTAATGATGTCTTGTTTGTTCACTATACATCGACAGAGTCGGCATTGGATATTATTAGAGAGAAACGGGTTCTGATGCGTAATGCTCTTCATATGCCAGACAGACAAGAGGTGCAGGATGGGTTTAATATCATGGATGGTCTTTTGTCAAATGAAAATAACCATTGGGTTGAATTTAGAAATCGTATTGAGGTGGTTTTGCCGGGAGTTGTTGACAGGGTAATGAAGATTTATAGTGATCATTCTCATGGCAGGAATGATGGAACGTATTTTCTGTCAGTGTTGGAGCATGATGAAAGTGAGAAAGAGTTGGGTCGATTGTCTATGTGGAGGGCGTTTTGTGGTCAGTCGCAGCCTGTAGCTATGTTTCTTAGACTTCCGGCTCTGTCAGCTGTTTCACAAGTTTTGCGGATATTTTTCAATCCGGTTTTATATAAAGGAAAAGGTCAACAGCATCTGGAACTTGCCGAGGTTATTAAAAATGTTGAAAATCATAAATCCTTCCTTGAACGCCTGGACCCGGATCTTGTTACCTCTGCAATAGTCTCGATGATTCTGATTAACGTTCTCTGTGTGAAGCATAAAGTATTCAAGGAGGAGCGTGAGTGGCGTTGTGTTTATTTGCCAAAATGCTTTACATCGGAGACTTCTGCGCGATTGATAGAGCCGGGTGTTGAAGAGCAGGTTGGTGCTTCGCGTAATGTGTACAAGATGCCTCTGAATGCTGCTATCGATCCTGTTCTTTCTGATATTGACCTTTCTAAAATATTCGACAGTCTGATTATCGGTCCATCAAAATCTCCTTATGCTACGTATGAAGTTTTTTGTGATGAACTGAAAAAAATCGGCGTTTCAGATGTGGAGTCAAAAGTGAGAGTTACCGAAATTCCGGTCAGATGATTGATCTATTCCCGCTTTACGGACGGACTTTTGTATAGCCATATTTCTCCTGTTCATAGATCGCCTTTTATTGCTGGATAAAAGGCAATTGTTATAAGCTGTTGAACAGGCGAAATTTTATTCCCCCAATATTCCCCTGATCGACTCGTCAACCTCCTGCTCCATCGCGCGAAATTGTTTGTTGTGTTCGAGAAGCTCTCTTGACAAGCGTTCCTGTTCGTGCGTGCTGGTGGCTGACTGGAGTTGTGCGATAATTTTCTGTTTCTCTTTCTGCAACGGTTCGAGCACCAGCGCTTTGACCGCAACGAGGAAGTGAGAGAGGCAACGGCGGGCGTGCTGTTCGAGTTCGGCAGGGGTCAGGCGCGTGGTTTCGTTGACCGGCAGGCGGAAGAGGATGTCGAAGGCGAGGTTGCTTGCGTCCTCCATGCCGATGGAGCTGATCTCAGAGTTGATGTCGAGGTGACCGTCGCGGTCATTCATTTCGCGGAATCGCCTGACCAGATGGCTGAAAATTGTTTGCGCGGCAGGATGTTCGAGGTGGAACATCGACTCATGCGAGGCGGCGAAGTCGAGCACTTCGTTGCCGTAGAAGGTGCTTTCGATCAGCGCTTCGAGGAAGGTGCGTTCCGTCACGGAGAGCGGCGCTTGCCGCGCGAGGGGCTGCGGGGCCGGTTCGCTGCGGCGCTGGCGTGACTCTCGCGTGCTGCCCCCGGTGTCGCTCGCGGCCATCACCTCGCGGAGCGTCTGGCGGCTGAGATCGAGCTTTTTCGACAGCTCGTCGATGTACAGTTCCTTCTGCACCGGATCGGCGATGAGGGCGATGCTCCGCGTCATGGCAGAAATCGCTTTTGAGGCGGTATCGGGGCTCTCCATCCATCCGGCATCCTGATAGCAGCGGAGCTGGAAATCCTGAAACGAGCTTTTTTCACTCTCCAGCTCGCCGAGAAACGCCTCCTTGCCGTAGTTGCGAATGAAACTGTCGGGGTCTTCATTGCCGGGCAGCATCACCACCCACGGCGTCAGCCCCTCCGAGAGCAGAATGTCGATGCCCGCCAGCATCGATTTCTTGCCTGCGTTGTCGCCGTCGTAGAGGAAGAGCACGCGCGAGGTGTAGCGCTTCAGGATTTTGGCCTGGTAGCGGGTGAGCGCCGTGCCGCACGAGGCGACCGTGTTGGTGAAGCCCGCCTGGTGCATGGCGATCACGTCCATGTACCCTTCGACGAGAATGGCCGTTTCCTGCCGCCGGATTTCGTTCTTGGCGGCGTGCATCCCGTAGAGCAGCTTCGACTTCTCGAAGAAGGCGCTCTCCGGCGAGTTGATGTACTTGGGTGTTTCGGCGTCGTTTGACAGCGTACGCCCGCCGAAGCCCGCCACCTGGCCGCCGACGGTCAGAATCGGAAAGATGATCCGGTTGCGGAATGTGTCGTAGAGAGTGTTGCGCTTCGGGTGGCGCGTCAGGAGGCCGAGGCTGACGAGATGCTCGACCGGTGCTCCGTCACGCTCCGCCGCATGGAGCAGGTGATCCCACGACTCGGGCGCGAAGCCGAGGCCGAAGCGCCGGATCGTGCCGGGTTCGAGTCCCCGCTTGCCGGTGAGGTAGGCGAGCGCCGCGCTTCCGGCCTCGCTTTGCAGCGTGCCGTGGAACAGCTTCGCCGCCCAGCGCAGTGTGTCGAACTGGCTGGCCTCCCGTTTATCCTTTTCTTTGGCCTTCTGTTGCTGGTATTTGCCGATGTCGATTCCGGCGCGTTTGGCCAGCATCTCGACCGCTTCAGGAAAGCTCACCTTCTCCATCTCCATGACGAAGGTGAAGACGTTGCCGCCCTTGCCGCTCGAAAAGCATTTGTAAATCTGCTTGTCGGGCGAGACGATGAACGACGGGGTCTTCTCCTGCGTAAAGGGCGAGAGCGCCTTGAAATGGCGGCCCGAGGGGTGCAGCCTGACATAATCCGACACCACGTCAACAATGTCCGTGCTCTGGCGGACCTCATCAATCATGCGTTCCGGTATCATGCCTGTAATGTTCTCATTCTTTTCCCGTTTTGTTCGATGCTATGATAAATTGAAAATAAAGAAATCGCAATGCCTTGCGAGCCGTGTTTCAATAGAAGAGGTCTTATGCCGATTTTTGTGAAAAAAATGCTTTTCCAGGCGATTTTCCTGATGCTTCCTTGTCTGACTCATTGTTGTGTCAGTGCTTTATTACTACATTATCACAGTGATAGTCGCTCTTTTTGCCTCGATGTTTTCAGATGCCGCTCGGGTCTCAACTCCTGGACGTATGACTGCCGGATGAGCTTGATCTGGTTTCGGAGAGGCTTTTTTATGGATTCCGTTACTTCCAACATCTCAATACCAACCATATGAAGCAGGGATTTTTTACGGCGATACTGATTGTGGTGACCTACGCGGTATCCCTTGGTTTTTATGTCTGGATGGGCACAACACCACCGGAGTCCATGTTCCATGCCGTCTGGAAAGGCGGGCCGATCGTGTCGGTGCTGATGGCGCTGATTCTGATGGTGATCGCCTACATCGTCGAGCGGATCGTCGCGCTAAACAAAGCTTCCGGCAAAGGCTCCATCACGGAGTTCGTACAAAGCCTCAAGCAGGATGTCGATTCGGGCTCCATCGACCAGGCCATCTCCCGCTGTGACGACCACCAGAGCTCCCTCTCCGCCGTGCTCCGCGCCGTGCTCGACCGCTACAAGATGCTCGCCGTACACAACGTGACCGACCGTGAGAAGCGCATCAGCGAGATGCAGAAAGCTGTCGAGGAGGCGACCCTCATGGAGATGCCGCTGCTCGAAAAGAACCTCGTCGCCATCTCGACCATCGCCTCGATCTCCACGATGGTCGGCCTGCTCGGTACCACGCTCGGCATGATCCGCGCCTTCTCGGCGATGGCCACCAGCGGCGCGCCCGACGCGGTGCAGCTCTCGCTCGGCATCTCCGAGGCGCTCTTCAACACGGCGCTCGGCATTCTCGGCGGTATCATGGGCATCGTCACCTACAACGTCTTTACCAGCCGGGTTGACCGCTTCAGCTACCAGATCGACGAGGCGGCGTTCTACATTATCCAGACCCTTGGCAGCAGTAAATCCTGATCTCGAACCATGTCCAAAATCAAGGCAAAAAGGGTAGGGTTCCGGCTTGACATGACGCCGATGGTCGATGTGGCATTTCTGCTGCTGACCTTTTTTATGCTGACCACCAAGTTCCGTCCGCCGGAAGCGGTGACCATCGACCTGCCGTCGTCTCATTCGAACATGAAGCTGCCGGAGTCCGACGTGCTGACCGTGACCATCGCGAAGGACAACTCAATCTACATGGGCGTTTCGTCGCAGCGCACCAGGGAGCGGCTGTTCGATATGGTCGTGAGGCCGAAGCTCGAAAATGCGGGCGTCTCCAAGGCTGCGGTGGCCGATTCGCTCAGCAGATTCAGGCTCGACGACAGCTTTAAAATCGAAAAAGAGGAGCTGGCCCGCTACATCATGATGTCGCGCTTTGCCGATCAGCGGCTCAGGCCGGTGATCCGGGCGGACAACAAGGCCGATTACGAGGCGGTCAACTATGTCATCAAGGTGTTCAGGAAGATGAACCTGCTCAACTTCAACCTGGTGACCGTTCTCGAAAAGGAGGTGCGTTGATATGGGCATGGTTGATTCACCCGGAGACCGGCGCAGCTCGAAACGGGGCGGGCACCAGCGCAAACGGCTCGGCTTCAAGCTCGACATGACGCCGATGGTGGACGTAGCGTTCCTGCTGCTGACCTTTTTCATGCTGACGACAACGTTCGCCAAGTCGAACACGATGGAAATCAACATTCCACCGGAGACCGGCGAGGTTGCCGTGGCTGAACTGAACGTGATGACGCTCAGGGTGCCCGGCGACGGCTTTGCCTACTGGTCGCTCGGCGAGGCGGCTCCACGGCGTGTACCACTGTATGACAGCGCCGGCACCCATGCATCGCTCAGCAGCGAGCTTCGCCAGGTGTTGCGTCAGGAGACCGGCAGAAACCGGAAGATGGTGATTGTCGTCAGAATCAGCGGCAAGGCCAAGTACAAAGCGCTGGTCGATATCATCGACGAGTTCAACCTGATGAAAATCGACCGTTTCAGCCTCGACGATTTTACCCCGAAGGACGAAGCTGAAATTCAGAAGGCCGTGACCATGCGCTGAAGACGCGGTTCGTGAACCAGAAAACAGGAGTACGGAAAGGTGTCGTCAAAGTTACAATCGGTGCATCATGAGGCGGCCAGAAAGGCGCAGCGGTGGACTTTCCGCGAACAGTTCCTCGATACCGACCGGCTGAGGCAGATCAATTACGGCAATCTCGCCCTGCGGCGCGAGGCTCATCTGTTTCTGACTCACGGCGTGGTCGTGGCTGTGTTGCTTCTGTCGATTTTCTGGCTTGTCAGCGCGAACTGGAATCGCGTGATGGGCATGTTCGGCGGCGGGCACAACCAGCAGGCGGCGGTTCAGTGCTACGAGGTTGTCACCAACGTGACGCAGTTGCCGCCACCTCCGTCCATTGCGCCGGAGCCGTCGAAGGTGAAGGCCGCCGCCGCGCCAGTGGAAGCGCCGAAGGTGGGCAAGATCAGGAAGGTGGCTGAAGCGCCGCCGGATCAGACTTTCGCGACGCAGAAGGAGATCAAACAGGCGATCACGCAAGGCCCGGCTTCACAGGATGGCGGCGGTTCGTCAGGCTCTTGTGACACGGTCGTGGAATTTGTCAACTGCCAGAATCCGCCGACGGTGGTCAGCACGCCGAGGCTGGTCTATCCCGAAATGGCGAGGATCGCCGGTTTGGAAGGCAGGGTTTTCGTGCGCGTGCTCATCAGCGAAGAGGGCCGCCCGATGAAAGCCGAGATTGTCAAACGCATTCCTGCCGACCAGACAGTGTTCGACAAGGAGGCGGTGCGCATTGCTATGGAGACGAAGTACACGGCGGGAGTGCAGAACGGCAGGAAGGTGCGGGTCTGGATGACTATTCCGGTGCGCTTTACGCTGCATGAATCGTGAAGCGAATGATGAATTGAAGAGTGGCGGTTTGATTTGTCGGGGTCGCCCTGATTTGTTTCAAAAGTTATTGATACTCCAAAGCCAACAGAAAGTCTCGAACCGTGGCTTGAAGTGGTGGACGAGAGCAAACAATAGGGGGGACAATGTGTTTCTTTGAAAACGGTTGATATTGTTGTGGTTTTGCGGTTTATCCTGCTATCTGTCCATTATATGTGCGGGGGCTTTTTCAGTATGCCGCACAACGCCTGCTGCTAAATTGCGGCGGGGAGTTTGCAGCAGCACAACTATCCGCCGTTAAAAGTTTTACTAAGTTACCAAAAACTTTGTTATCTGCATCGTCCGCCCTGCTGGAATTTAGCAGCTGTTAGGGGTAGGTTTTTATTTCTTCTGATTTGTATAGTAATCAAAATCGAAGAAATGGCGTTTATCGTGTTCCCAAATTTCTCCAATTATTCCTTTTTCGCATTTATCTACTGGAATTGCTTTACTTCCTTGTAATTCTTCTAATGAACCAAAATAGATTGAAAATGAATTTTTATCAAATTGTATCGCTATCCAATGTGCAATTGCATCGTATTTCTTTTCGGCCATTACAGCCTTCGTATAAACGTCACTTCCAAGATTGTATCTTGTATTAACTTTTCCGTTCTTTTGATATTTATTTCTTGCTTTAACACTAATAATGTAATTTTTTCCTTCTTTTTCACATTCGATATCTGCGAATGTTTCATTCATTAATTTGTCATTCAGGTTTCTTATTCTATCGAATTTTTTATCTACCAATGCTTTTATTGCAAATAGTTCGCCTAATTCTCCAAGAGATTTCTTTCTAGCCGCTTCCTTTTTGTTTTCTTTTTCCATTGGATAACAGTCTGTCCGTCGATTTCATGAAACTTACCCCTAACGGTTGAGGCTATAAATAGTGGCGGTTTGCGTGGTTGTCCGCTGTCAACCAACACCAATGCTGGTGCGGGTTACGAGCTTTCAATTATGTACTTCACCCGCCATTATTTTATAGCCTTTGTTATGGGCTGGTTTTCTTTTAGTTAGTAGCAACTTCTTTCGGGTTTATACCGTATTCATTCTGTCCGACAACCCCGTCTGTGCAGAAAAGAACCAAAAGCCAAATAGCGCCAACAATAGGAATTAAAATGATTAAGTAAAACCACCCACTTTTTCCAACATCATGAAGTCTTCTTACACCGACTGCTAAACCTGGAATAAAAACAGCAAGTGCATAAACAAAATAGAATAAACCATAAGGTAACACACCGATTGTTGTTCCCGCAATATTGTCAATAATCATTGCAGCAATTAAGAAAATGATGTTGAATAGTGCAAACATCCAATATTCTTTTCTTCTTGCTCTGCCGTTGAATTCAGCATACTTTTTCAAAACTTGTAAATACCAGTTCATTGAGTTTGATTTTTTTGTTTTCCTACTCGTAAGGCTTTTCGGTATCGCCCCGTTTTTCTTGTGGTTTCTGGACTCCACATTTATTATTTTATAGTCTAAAAGATGTCAAGTTCTACGTTATAATAGCACATAATATTTGACTTTCTTAGGTTGCCGCGATTTTTTAAACTGGCCCATAACGGACAAGTATATGCGTAGTTGCGGGATTTCAAGGCACAAAATTTCAAGTATGCAAAGATGTTTCTTACTTGCACAAATTTTCAATTTACCGTAAAATCCCGCAATTATCGCATATACAATGTTATGGGCTGGTTTTTATGAATTAAGAAGTTTGTCTTTTAATTTCTGATATTCTTCTTCTGAAATTATGTTGTCATTTTTCAGTTTTGCAAGTTTTTCTAATTCGTCAGTAATAGATATTGTAGAAGCGTTGTTCTGTTTTTCTTGTAAAATTTTGTTTAACGCTTCTTGTTGGCTTTTTTGGGTTTCCAACATTCTTTTCTCGTATTCTTCTTTCTCATTGCTTTTTGAAACTAAAGCAAATATTAAACCGATTAAAGGGCTTAAAAAAATTGAAAGCAAAAATGCTCCCCAAAACCCTATTTTTCGTCCAGAACCAATAATTCCTGCAACGAAACTAAAAATTATCCAACCAAAGAAAATTTCCATTTTATTTTGTTTTTGTATGTCCCTACTCGTTTGGCTTTTCGGTGTCGCCCCGTTTTGAAATGGTCGCTGGTCTCCATTATTTATTTGTTATTTTTTGTCGTAAACAACAGTCAAGTCATGTCGCAGCAATAAATTGTTGGTTCTCTTGTCTGTTGTTGTCCGTTGCCGTGTGTCGTTCTAAACTTGCCCATAACTTGCTTATATGCGCTACTTTGTTGCGCCTTACATCCCATATCAGACGAATAAGCGCAACAAAGTAGCGCGTTATTGCCCGGTGTTCTCTTGTCGTGTTTATTACAAATCATCGAATGGGCTTTTAATTTTCTGCAAACTTTTTTGACTGACATGGGTGTAGATTTCGGTGGTTTTGCTGCTTTTGTGTCCCAGAAGTTCTTGAATATACCTGAGGTCGGTTCCCGACTCCAGCAGATGGGTAGCATAACTGTGCCGTAACCAGTGCAGGGTTACCGGTTTGAGGGCTTTTGCTGAGCTGATGATGTTTTGTAACATTGGGTTGCCGCGAACTTTGTTCTGAATGCAGAATAATCTACCCATGCCTTGCCCTTAAACTGCCTGAGCATCAGATCGATCACCCCATCCGATTCAGGGATATGCCAACGGTTGCGACTGCGGCTCCAGCTTGCGCCCGGTAGTTGTTTTATCTCGGCAGTGATGGCTTCATTGTATAAAAACTCAAGCGCTACCCGCTTTTCACCCCTGTATTCGAGGGGAGTGATCCGTATGATGGTGCTTGTGTGGGGCATTTGCTGTGGGTGGAAGGGGATAATTCCTTGTACTTCAGCCAACAAATAACGTGAAATCAAAATATTCATAAAACTTATAGCAACCAAGGGCATGCCGCTTTTTCCCACGTCAAGTCGGGATTGGTTGGCGTGCAAAAGGGAGAAGGGCGATCCCGAACCGTCGGGGCCGACCCTACGAAGAA
The DNA here is from genome assembly GCF_000006985.1 of Chlorobaculum tepidum TLS. NCBI lineage: Bacteria > Pseudomonadati > Chlorobiota > Chlorobiia > Chlorobiales > Chlorobiaceae > Chlorobaculum > Chlorobaculum tepidum. The sequence goes on along the minus strand of NC_002932.3, from coordinate 1,488,125 downwards.
TCGCCGATGGTTGGTGTGCCAATCGATTGCGATCCCGATCCAGATTCCGACGCCGATTTGGGTGTCAGATTGCCTTTTCAATCTATCCGCGCACAAACGCGAAAAGCCGGGAATTTCCGGCTTTTGCTGAATCTGTGCTGAGTTCTGCTGTCAGACCTCCATGATCTCCTTTTCTTTCTGGGCGATCAGTTCGGTGATCTGCTTCTCGTATTTGTGCAGCAGGTCGTCCGCGTCCTTCTTGCCGCGTTTCAACTCATCCTCGCTGATCAGCTTCTCCTTTTCGAGCTTCTCGACCTCATGGATCAGGTCGCGGCGGTGGTTGCGCAGCGAGACTTTGGAATCCTCACCGAACTTCTTGGTCAGCTTCACGAACTCCTTGCGGCGCTCCTCGGTGAGCGGCGGAATGCTGATGCGGATGTTCTGGCCGTCGGCTGAAGGGTTCAGACCGAGACCGGCGTCACGGATCGCGCGTTCGGTTGCGCCAACCATCGACTTGTCCCAGACCTGCACGGTGAGGGTGTGAGCATCGAGCACGCCGACGTTGCCGACCTGCTTGAGCGGCATCTGCGATCCATAAGCCTCCACCTTCACCCGGTCGAGCAGTGCCGTGGTGGCCTTGCCGGTTCTGATCGAGGCGAGTTCGTGCTGGAAGGCCTCGATGGTTTTCTTCATGCGAGGCTCGATTTTCTGGATAACGTCCCTGACAGTCATGGCAGTATCGGATTGATTGTTTCAGGCAATCGCTTACTGGGCGCTGGCTTTGGGAGCAGCTTTGGCGAAGCGCTTGTTGAAGCGATCGACGCGGCCAGCGGTATCGACGAGCACCTGCTTGCCGGTGTAGAAAGGATGGCACTTGCTGCAAATATCGACCTTGATGTTGTTATTCCTGGTGGAGCGGGTTTCGAAGGTGGTGCCGCAGTTCGCGCAGTTGACGGTAACTTTCGTATACTTCGGGTGAATCTCTGGTTTCATGACCTTTGTGATTACGTTGCCTGGATGACAATAAAAAATTGATCAGGAATTAACTCTTTTTTCTGCTAATAAACAAGCTGCGACGCCAATTCGTTATGCCTCCGTTTTTACCGTTACAAGTGATCAAGGGCGTCGGTCCGAAGCGTGCGGTGATACTGGCCGAGGCGGGCATCCGCTCGATTGCCGACCTCTACGACTGCTTCCCGCGCCGCTATCTGGACCGCACCACGATCAAGAAGATCGGCGCACTGCGCGACGGCGAAACCGTGACTGTTGTGGGCAGCGTGACCGGCACACGGTTCGAAGGCGGGGGACGGGGCGGTTCGCGCTTCAAGGCGCAGATCACCGACGGTTCCGGCGTGCTCGAACTGACCTGGTTCCGCGGTGTGCACTACTTCTCGAAAACCATCCGCAGCGGCGAGCTGGTCGCGGCGCACGGGCGTGTCACCTTTTTTGGACGCACGCCGGGAATGCAGCATCCTGACTTCGACAAGCTTGGCGGTGATGACGAGAGCGGCGACGGGCAGCGGGACGACGAGCTGTACAAAACCGGCGCGATCATTCCGATCTATCCCACCACCGAGGCGATGAAGCAGGCGGGCCTCAACTCGGCGGCGCTGCGGCGTATCGTGCACCGGGCGTTCCGCGAGCACCCGCTGCGCATCACGGAGTACCTTAGCCCGGAGATCATTGCCGCCAACAACCTGATGCCCATCGGCGAGGCGTATCGGCAGCTCCACTTTCCCGACTCTGCCGAACAGCTCGAACGGGCGCGCTACCGCATGAAGTGGAGCGAGCTGTTCTTCGCGCAGCTCTTTTTCGCCCTGCGCCGCACCGAGGAGCGGCGGCACCTCACCTCGGTACGGTTTGAGCGCTCCGGCGAAAAGACGGCGAGCCTGCACGAGCGGTTGCCCTTCACCATGACTAGTGCGCAGAAGCAGGCGGTGCGCGAGATTTATCACGACCTCAAAAGCGGACGCCAGATGAACCGCTTGTTGCAGGGCGACGTGGGGTCGGGCAAGACGCTCGTGGCGCAGTTCGCCATGACGCTCGCCGTGGACAACGGTTTGCAGGCAGCCTTCATGGCACCGACCGAGATTCTCGCCTTTCAGCACTACGCAGGTCTCAAAAACTCGCTTGAACCGCTCGGCATTCGGGTGGCGCTCCTGACCGGTCGCCAGAAGAAAAAGGAGCGCGAGGAAAAGCTCGCCCGGCTCGAACGGGGCGAGATCGACATCGCCGTCGGCACCCATGCCATCATCGAGGCAGGGGTGCAGTTCCGCCGGCTCGGGCTTGTCATCATCGACGAGCAGCATCGCTTTGGCGTGTTGCAGCGCAAGGCGTTACAGGAGAAAGCCGAGAATCCGCACGTGCTGCTCATGACCGCCACGCCGATTCCGCGCACGCTCACGATGGGTATCTACGGCGACCTCGACGTTTCGATCATCGCCGAAATGCCCGCCGGGCGCAAGCCGATCCAGACGCGCCTCTGCTGTGAAGCAGAGAAGCCGGAGCTGTATCGATTATTACGGAAGCAGATTGCCGAGGGGCGGCAGGCGTACATCGTCTATCCGCTGGTCGAGGAGTCGGAGAAGATCGATCTCAAGGCGGCCACCGAGAGCTACGAGCAGCTGAGGCGCGAGGTGTTTCCGGAGCTGCGGCTGGGGCTGATTCACGGCCAGCTTCCGGCGGCGGAGAAGGAGGCGGTGATGGCAGAGTTCCGCAGTGGGCGGCTCGACATTCTCGTCGGCACGACCGTGATCGAGGTGGGCGTTGATGTACCCAACGCAACTATCATGGTGATCGAGCATGCCGAGCGCTTCGGCATTTCGCAGCTCCACCAGCTCCGGGGGCGCGTCGGGCGCGGCGAGCACGCCTCGTCGTGTTTTCTCGTTTACACAAAACTTACCGGTGACGCCAAAGATCGGTTGCAGGCGATGGCTGCGACTGGCGACGGATTCCGGCTCTCCGAGATCGATTTGCAGATTCGCGGCGCAGGCAACATGCTGGGCCGCGAGCAGTCCGGCGCGGCAAGCGGCCTCAGGATCGCCGACCTGCTTACCGATGGCGACATCATGCGCGCGGCGCGGGCGGCGGCCTTCGAGCTGATCCGCCGCGACGAAACGCTCACACACCCCGAAAATGCCCTGATCAGGGATTATTATATGACCCACTTCCGCAAGCGAATCTCGCTGGCTGATGTCGGGTGATTGCCGGATTGCCCGATTTTCTTGCTCCATTCATATTCACCAGATGCTGTTCGTGGAAAGTGAAATGCTTATATTTTCTTCCTTTTGGAGCTTCGCTTCTTGCCGGACTGTCGATGAACGTCGTGTTGGCCGGTGATAATCAGCACAGCCTTTTTGCATGAAAGAAACGCTTTCGGGCGTGGTGACGCGGGTCACCGGCGCATCATATATCGTTGAAACCGGCGATGGCCTGAAGGTCAGGTGCCGAACCGTGCCCGGCACCGTGAGCGAAAACGAGGGTTCGAACCTTGTGGCGGTTGGCGACCGGGTCGAGTTCAGGCCGAAGGCGTCAGAGACCGACATGGCGGAAGGGGTGATTACCCGCGTCGAAGAGCGGCGCACGGCGCTGGTTCGGCGGCGGGAGGTGAGGCGCAACCGGAGCAAGGAGAAGGAACAGGTGATCGTCGCGAACATCGACCAGCTCGTGCTGATCACCTCGTTCGACGATCCGCCCTTCAACAGCCGCCTGGTTGACCGCTACCTCGTTTTCGCTGAATCGGAGAAGCTGCCGCTGCTCATCGTGGTCAACAAGATCGACCTCGACGAGGAGGGCATGGTGGAAGAGGATCTGGAGGTCTATCGCCAGCTCGACTGCAATATCTGCCTGGTCAGCGCCGAGGATGGCCGGGGAATCGAGGAGCTTCGCGAGCTGTTGCGCGACCGGGTGTCTGCCTTTAGCGGCCACTCCGGCGTGGGCAAATCGACGCTCATCAACCTGCTCGTCGGGTGCGAGGAGCTGCGAACCGCCGAAACGAGCGGCAAGACCGGCAAGGGGGTGCACACCACCACCAGCTCGGCGATGTTCCAGCTGCCGGGCGGCGGCTACGTGATCGACACGCCGGGCATCCGCGAGTTCAACCTTGCCGGCATCACCCGCGAGAACCTGCGGTTCTACTACACGGAGTTCCTGCGCTACATGCCGGAGTGCACCTTTTCATCCTGCTCGCACACGGTCGAACCGGGTTGTGCCGTGATCGCGGCGGTCGAGTCGGGATCCATCGCCCGGGAGCGCTACGAGAGCTACCTCGCCCTGCTCGATTCGCTCGCCGAGTAAGTCTGGCGCGGTGGCCGCACTGAGATCAGAACCTTTATTGGAACATCAAAAAGAACGCAGAGATATGATCGTTACCATCAATCCAGCGACTGGCGAGCAGCTCGCCGAATATCCGGTGATGATTGCCGGGCAGATTGATTCAGTGCTCCGCCAGGCTGACGCCGATTTCCGCCGCTGGCGCTCGACCAGCTTTGGGGAGCGCCGCACCTGCATGAAACGGCTTGCGGAATTGCTCCGTGAACAGGCAGAGAAGCACGGGCGGATCATCACGCTTGAAATGGGCAAGCCGTTCTCGCAGGCGGTGGCCGAGGTGAACAAGTGCGCCTGGGTGTGCGATTACTTCGCCGACCATGCCGAGGAGTTTCTTCAGCCCGAACAGAGTGAGATCGACGGCGCGAAGGGTATTGTGGCTTTCGAGCCGCTTGGCGTGATTCTCGGCGTGATGCCGTGGAACTTTCCGTACTGGCAGGTGCTGCGCTTCGCCGCGCCGATTCTCATGGCGGGCAACGGCATCGTGGTCAAGCACGCGCCGAACGTGACCGGCTGCGCCATCGCCATCGAAAAGCTGTTTCGCGATGCCGGCTTCCCGGAGCATCTTTACCGCGCGGTGCACATCGACCTCGACGAGGTTGACCGGCTGACCGGTTTCATGATCGACCATCCGGTCATCAAGGCAGTCTCCGTGACCGGCAGCACCGGTGCGGGGCAGGCTGTAGCGGCCAAAGCGGGCAAGGCGCTAAAGCGCAGCGTGCTGGAGCTGGGCGGCAGCGATCCCTATATCGTGCTCGAAGATGCCGATCTTGCGCAGGCGGTCGATGCGTGCGTCGCCGGACGCCTCCTCAACGCGGGCCAGAGCTGTATTGCCGCCAAGCGCTTCATCGTGCGCAAGGAGATTATCGGCGAGTTCACCAAAAAGATTGTGCAGCGGATGCAGACGGCGGTGATGGGCGATCCTTTCGCCAAGAGCACGGAGGTCGGCCCCATCGCACGCGAGGACCTTCGCGATCTCGTGCATTCGCAGGTGCAGCGCAGCGTCGAGGCTGGCGCGGAGCTGCTCTGGGGTGGTCACGTGCCGAACGCGCCGGGCTGGTACTATCCGCCGACCGTGCTCTCTGGCGTCAAACCGGGAATGCCCGCCTACTCGGAGGAGATTTTCGGCCCGGTGGCCACGATCATCGAGGTGGCCGACGACGACGAGGCGGTCGCCATCGCCAACGACAGCGAGTTCGGCCTCGGCTCGGCGGTCTTTTCGCAGGATGTGGAGCGCGCGCTTGGCATCGCCCGGCGTCTTGAAGCAGGGAGCTGTTTTATCAACACGATGGTCAAGTCCGACCCGCGCCTGCCGTTCGGTGGCGTGAAACAGTCGGGCTATGGACGCGAGCTGTCGCACCACGGCATCCGCGAGTTTGTCAACATCAAGACTTTTTATCTGCCCTGAGTCGCAATGGCGTTCCGGGGTTGGAAGAAGCTGCCGATCCGTATCGAGACGGGCGAAATGGTCGAGGCGATTGCTCCGGTGATCGTTTCGGCCAGCCGTGCCACAGACATTCCGGCGTTTCACGCCGAATGGTTTATGACGCGGCTCCGTGCCGGTTACGTGCAGTGGTGTAATCCCTTCAACGCCCGGCAGACGCAATACGTCTCGTTCCGTAAAACGCGAGCTGTGATTTTCTGGAGCAAGAACCCCGCTCCGCTGCTACCGCACCTCTCCGAGCTCGATGCCATTGGCATCAACTACTCCTTCCAGTTTACCCTGAACGACTACGAAGCGGAAGGTCTCGAACCGTACGTGCTGCCGCTCGCCAAACGGATCGAGACCTTCCGGCGGCTTGCTTCGCACATCGGCCCCGAGCGCGTCGTTTGGCGTTTCGATCCGCTCGTGCTGACCGGTCGACTCACTGCCGACATGCTGCTGGAGAGGATCGGGCGTCTTGCCGAAGCGTTGGGCGGCCAGACCCGCAAGCTCGTCATCAGCTTTGCCGACATTGAGTGCTACCGGGCGGTGCGTCTTCGTCTGTCACGCATGGGCGCAGGCGCTCGCGAGTTCGCGCCGGAGGAGATGGACGAGTTCGCCGCCCGGCTGGTCGAGCGCAACAAGGATTGGGGACTCGAACTCTCCGCCTGCGCAGAGGATAGCGAACTGGCGGGGATTGCAAAAAGTAGGTGTATCGATGGCCATGTGCTGGCGAGCTGCTTTGGCGACGACGCTGAACTGATGGAATTTCTTGGCGGCAGCACCCTTTTTCCGGGTGATGCGCCAGTCAGCGTTGCGCTGAAGCATCAAGGGCAGCGCAAAGCCTGCGGCTGCATCGTGAGCAAGGATATCGGCGTGTATGGCACTTGCCAGCATGGTTGCCGTTACTGTTATGCGTGCCGATAGCCGTAGTATTGTATTGGGGTGGGATGGCGTAAAAGCAAACCGGGGTGTTCATTGCACCCCGGTGGTTCGATTCGTATGGTGTCTGTCAGGTGTCAGCTCACTTCCGATGCGAGTTCTGACAGGTAGGTCTTGATCGACTTGTGCTTGTCCAGACCGAGTTTTCGGTGCATCCGGTAGCGGATGCTCTCCATGCCTCTCGTCGAAATGCCGATTGAGCGCGCGATCTCCCGCGTGTCGTAGTTGAGCTTGACCATCAGGCTTACCCTGAGTTCACGCTGGTTGAGGTTTGGGTGCTTTTTCTGAAGCTTGGAGAGGAACGCCGAGTCGCCGGCGGTGAGCTCGGTTTTGAGGCGTTTTTCGTTCAGTTCGGTCTCGATCATACTGTGGCACTGCTCGAGAATTTTCTGCTTGGCCGCCGATTCGATGTTGAGACTCTTGATCTGGTCGCAGATCAGGTGCAGGGAGGAGGTCTTTTCGCCGATAGCAGTGGAAATTCTTGTCAGCTCCATCTCCTGAGCGGCGATTCTGGATTTCAGGGCATTTTTTTCCTGCTCGAATCGCTGGATCTCCTTTTTGCCAAGCTCGATCTGGGCATTGAGCTGGATGATTTTCTGACTCAGCTTTTGCTCGTTTTCTGCCTTGAGCTGGCGCATCTCCTTTTCATGGAGTTCTTCTTTAGCTTTCAGATCCTCTTGCATGTGATCGATAGCCTTGAAGTAGGGGTAGAAGGGACTATCGGTGGGTGGAAGGAATATTTTCTGGTTGAGCATGTTGAGCCACGACATTCTGGCGATAGTCGCGAGAAATTCATTTTTCATCGAGATTTCCTCATCGACATCCTGATCCTCCAGCTTCTCGGGAGCTTTGCCTGACCGGTACTCCAGGAGGGTGGTCATCGCATCGCGATAGTCTTCCCTGAGCAGCACGGTCATCGTGTTGGGCGCCATTGCAGCGAAGGTTTCGATGATGATTCTGCACGACTCGTCGATGTTGTAAAAAACGACTACGGCAAAATCGAGACCCGAGCGGTAGACGATGTCGTTAATGCCCTGCTTGTACTGGAATGATATGTTACTGATGTTGTTCATGTCCCACAGGAGGTAGAGCGGTGAGTCCTTGATTCCACTCTCTTCGAGCACATCGTGAACCAGTTCGGTGCTCATGGAGTTCAGCGTTACCGGATGATCCGACTCGACATAGTGGTGAAAAATGTTGTCACCGATAAGCTCAAGGCGTTTGACATAATCGGCGCCGGCCGGGATTGATTTCCAGTTGTGTTTTGAGGTAACCGGAAGATTGGAAACTGGGCAGGTTTGCATGGGTGCTATCAACTATTACGTTATTAAAGGCACCTGTCATGAAGTATAATCATACGGTTATGATGCAGGTGTTACACATATTATACGACTTTTTCTCCCATTATTCCCAATAATTACGGAGGGTCAAGTAATATGCATGGCGAGTTTTTTTGTTGAATCGATATCGTGTTTAACGTATCGTTCTGACAGGGTTCTGAGGAGGGGATACTTTTTTTGCCGTGAGCATTCGCCAGCATTCATGCATGTTTCGGCTTGGTAACGGGAAATGCATGAATGCAGCGCTTCACTTGGCGACTCAGAGCGATTCGGTGGCCAGGTTCGTAAGATAGGTCTTGAGGGAGTTGTGTTTGTCGAGACCGATTTTCTTGTGCAGCCGGTACCGGATGCTTTCGATGCCCCTGGTCGACAGGCCGAGCGACCTGGCGATGTCGCGTGAGTGATAGTCCAGCTTGATCATCAGGCTGATTCTGAGCTCTCTCTGATTGAGATTCGGGTGCTTTTTCTGGAGTTTGGAGAGGAAGACGGAGTCGGTTTCAGTAAGTTCGGTATTGATCATCGCGGCCTGGTCGCTGGTTTCGAAGAGCGTGGCGCATTGGGCTGAAATCTTCTCCATGGTTGCCGGATCGATGTTGATCTTCTCGATCATTTCGCACAACGTGCGCAGAGCCGCGTTTTTTTCGGCATTTGCCGTTGAAATTCTGGTGGCTTCGATCTCCAGTGCGGCAATTCTGGAAAGCAGTGCAGACTCCTCTGCCTTGAACCGCTGCTCGCTCCTTTTGCATACCTCGATCTGCTCGTCGAGCAACGAATTCTTGCTGGCAAGAAGTACCCGGCATTCTTGTTCTATCCTTTCGATGCTCTGCTGATGCTCCTCTTCCAGAGCTTGCAGGTCGCGGCGCATTATGTCGAGAATTTCAAAATAGGGATATGATGCATGATTTTCAGGAGGGAATATTTCCAGCTGGCTGAACTGCCTGAGCATGAGTATTCTCGACACTTCGGCAAGGAACGCATTTCTAAAAGCCTTGTCTGACCCGTCATCGGGTTTGGTACTGGAAACATTGCCTGATTTGAAATCGAGAATCGAGGTTACCGCCTCTTTGTATGATTCGCGGAGCATGACCGGCAGCTTCTCTGTTGCCAGGCTTTGCAACATTTCAAGCTGAAGCCTGACGGATGGCTTGATATTATAAAGCACAATAAGCCGGAGGTCGGACTCCTGGGCGGTGACCAGGTTCGTGAACTCTCTTTTGTATGAGAATTTGAGGTCGATGATGGGCTCACAATCGATCATAATAAACACCGGCTTGCCGGTGAGGTTTTCCTCGCCAATCAGTGATGTGAAATCGGCGGAATACAGATGATCCGGAATGATACCCTGGCTGGCCAGTTCCTGCACATGAATGATATCATTGCCGATCAGGCTGTATTTTCTGGTATAGTTGCCCTGGCGATTTTCGAAGCTCCAATGTTCTTTTTCGGTAACCGAAAGTCCTGAAACTGGGCATTGGGTCATGGTGAGGGACTTTAGGAATTGAGGAGATGAAAATTACAGGATACCATGCAAACTACTTAAATATCCGATATTGTATGGTCTTAAAAAACTGTTTACGTGATAATATGTTACGTTATAACCTCAATTTTGCATGGGTTTGCCGTCCTGTTTCAATCAAATTTTAAGCCATGCCGGTAAGAATACTTTTTGTCTGTTACGAAAATATCTGCCGTTCTCCGATGGCAGAGGGCGCTTTCGGACACGTCGCATCGCTGCTCGGGGCCGGTGGTTTTTTTGAAGTCGAATCTGCCGGAACGGTGTGCTACCAGTCGGGCTCTTCACCTGACCACCGCGCTGTTCGGGCGGCGGAGCGTTACGGTATCGATATCTCTTCGATCCGTGCGCGTTGTATTCACGACCTCGATCTCGGAAGCTTTGACCGGATTTTCGTTATGGATGCAGAAAATCATCGTGACGTGCTCGACGCGCTTGACGGTCTGCCGGTGACAGTACACATGATGACCGATTTCGCTTTGTCTGATGCGGGCGTGGAAATCGAAGACCCTTATTACGGCAGCGAAGAGGGCTTCGAGCGGACCATGGAGCGACTGCTGCACAGTGCTACGGGAATTTTGTCAGCCTTGCGGGAGGCATATGAACTGCCCATCGTCGACAGAGAGGCAGGGGTGTTTTTGCAACACAGTGGGACGGGCGATGGGCGATAGCTTTACCTTCATTTTCAACCCTGCTGCCGACAAGGGGCGCGCCGCCGACAAGACCGCGCTCATCGAGCGCTCGCTCGCACACTTCGAGGTGGCTTCGCTCGAAACGACCCGCTTTGCTGGGCATGCCGCCGAGATCGCCCGCGCCGCCGCCGGGGAGGGCTCGACGCTCATCGCCTGCGGTGGCGACGGCACGCTCAACGAGGTGGTCAACGCTGTAGCGGGCCAGCCGGTGAAGGTCGGTGTTCTTCCCGTGGGATCGGCCAACGACTTTCTCAAGACCTTCAACCCCTCGGCAAAAGAGCACGAGGTGCGCATCCGCGGTTTTGCCGGAGCCACGAGCCGCAAGGTCGATCTCGGCAAGGTCGAGTTTGGCGGGGGAGAGTCGCGCTACTTCGTCAACTCCATCGGCATCGGCTTCACCGGGCGGATCGCCAGCACGGTCAAGTCGGTGAAGTGGCTGCGCGGCGAGCTGTCGTACGCTTGGGCACTGGTGAGCGTGCTTTTGGGTTATAGTGCAGTAAAAATGCATATTACGCTTGATACCGTAGAGGGGAAGATTGAGCTCGACGAGCCGGTGTTCGCCTTTTCGGTTTCCAACGGCAGGGTCGAGGGCGGCAAGTTCCGCATTGCGCCGGAGGCCGATCCGTTCGACGGGCTGCTCGACGTGTGTATTCTGAAAGCCGTTTCGAAATGGCGCGTGCCTGGATATGTGCTCAAATATCTGAAGGGTAGCCAGATTCACGATCCAAACGTCATCTACTGCAAGGCCAGGTCGGTCGAGGTGTTCCTCTCCGTAAGCGAGGCCATGCACATGGATGGCGAGGTGATCGAGAAGGTTGGCGGCGCAATCGCCATCACCGCCGAGCCGCTCGCGGTCGAGATGCTTTACGAGCCATAACGAAAATCGATTCCCATGCAGGTCATCATTGTTGAAGACGAAAAAACGCTCCGCTTCTCGCCGCTCGCCGACCTGAAGCCGGTGTACGATCTCGTGACCGGTTGCTTTTCGCTCCGTCAGCGTTTCGTCGAGGCCCTCGGCGCTCGGCAGAAGTTGACCTGGCACTTGCGCCGCCATATCGCGCCGTGGTTCGCGGAGGCCAATCCCGGCTCGGTGGTCAACCGTGTTCTGGAGGATGAGGTGCTGCTCGTCAACGGGCGACTCATCTGCGATGCGGCGGTGACGCAGTTCATCGACGCGCGCAAAATTGCGCCGGGCGAGGCGCTCATTCAGAACGGCAATCTTTTGTTTTGCCGCACCACGGCGGAGCCGCTTCATGTTTTGGAAACGGTGTTTCCGGATACCATCGATGGCATGGTGCTGGCCGGTGCGTTCTCGTGCGTCGAAGTTTCCGGGTTCCGTTTGATCGAGAATCTCTGGGATCCCGTGGCGATGCATCCGGCGATGATGCGCGAGGACGGCGCGGCTCTGGCGCTCGGGCGGATCGAGGGCGAGGTGCACCCGTCGGCGATTCTGGTCAATCCGTCCGCGATCACCGTCGAGAAAGGCGCGGAGGTCAAGGCTGGCGCGGTGCTCGATGCAAGCGACGGCTTTATCTATATCGGCGCGGGTGCGGTGGTAGAGCCGGTGGCGCTGCTGATGGAGAACGTGTACATTGCGCCGGGTGCGAGGGTGAAGAGCGGCGCGCGGATTTACAGCAACGTCTGCATCGGCGGCGGCGCGAAGGCGGGCGGCGAGATCGAGGATTCGATCATGGAGCCGTTTTCGAACAAGCAGCACGACGGTTTCCTCGGCCACTCCTACATTTCGAGTTGGTGCAACCTTGGCGCGGGCACCGACACCTCCGACCTCAAGAACAACTACAGCCCGGTGAGCATCGAGACCGCGCACGGGAAAATGGCCACCGGCCAGCAGTTTCTCGGCCTCTTGATGGGCGAGCACTCGAAATGCTCCATCGGCACCCGCTTCAACACCGGCACGGTGGTCGGCATCTCGTCGAACATCTTCGGCAACGGAATGCCCGCGAAATACGTCCCCTCATTTAGCTGGGGCGACGGCAATCCCGGCACGGCACGGTACGAAGCCGACAAAGCCGTCGAGACTGCGAGAAAGGTGATGGCGCGCCGCAAGGTTGAGATGAGTGCCGCGTATGAGGCGATGTTCAGAGCGGTGGCGGGGGAGTAGGAGTAACTTTGCTTCCATCTTATAACTCTTGCTGGCATTTTTTGCCTTATTTCGATTAAATTATCTCAAGTTTCCCCTTAGTCAATCCGTAGCCCCCAACACTTATCTGTCTTAGCCCCCTAACCTTCATCACAACAACATATTTGAGTTTCGAGCTTAAACGGCGCTCGCTATATTATGCCTTGAAGTCTGCCAGCGGAGCCGACGAATATCGATGCAGCGGGTTTTGGGAAAAATTCTTTTAAGTCTTTGAAAATTAGTGTTTTACGCGCTTTCATGATTCTTGTTATAGACAATTACGACTCGTTTACGTACAACCTTGTCCAGTACATCGGCGAACTTGGGGCTGAGGTCGCGGTGTACCGGAACGACGAACTGACCGTCGAGCAGGCGCTGGCGCTTGAGCCGGAGAAGATCGTCATCTCTCCGGGGCCGGGTACGCCTGCGGATGCCGGAATCTCCATTCCGCTCATCAACGTCGTCAAGGGCAACATTCCGCTCTTCGGCGTCTGCCTCGGCCATCAGGCCATCGGCGAAGCGCTCGGCGGCAAGGTCGTTCGCGCCGGGCAGATCATGCACGGCAAGACCTCGCAGATTTATCACGACGGCAAAGGGGTGTTCCGCGGCCTTCCCAATCCCTTTACGGCGACCCGCTACCACTCGCTCGTCGTGGAGCGCGAAAGCCTGCCAGCAGAGCTTGAAATCACGGCATGGACTGAAGACGGCGTCATCATGGGTCTCCAGTCCAGCGAACTTGGCCTGTACGGCGTGCAGTTCCATCCCGAATCGATCATGACCTCGGTCGGCCACGACCTCATCAGGAACTTCCTTGAACTCTGAGCGCAGCATGGCAGACCAGGAGTGCAAAAAACCGGGCTGGGCCGTTCCGCCGCCGAAGCCCTTCTCTTCCGAAGAGATTTCGCTCCTGCCGGGCAGCGAGTTCATGGCCGATGGCTGGCGCGTATTCAAGATCATGGCGGAGTTTGTCAACGGCTTCGAGACCATGTCGCGCATCGGCCCGGCGGTCACGGTGTTCGGCTCGACGCGGGTCAAAGAGGGAGACGCCGAGTACCAGCTTGGCGAAACGATGGGCAAGCTGCTCGCCGAAACCGGATTCGCCGTTATCACCGGCGGCGGCCCCGGCGCAATGGAGGCGGCCAACAAAGGGGCGCAGAGCAAAGGCGGCGCGTCGGTCGGCTTCAACATCAAACTGCCCAACCAGCAGCGCCCGAACCGCTACATCGATTACGACAAACTCGTCACCTTCGAGTACTTTTTCATCCGCAAGGTGATGTTCCTCAAATACTCGCAGGCATTCATCGTGCTGCCGGGCGGCTTTGGCACGCTCGACGAGCTGTCCGAAGCGATCACTCTCATCCAGACCGGCAAGAGCCAGAAATTTCCGGTGATCATGATGGTGGCTGACTACTGGGGCGACTTCTACGGCTGGATCAAAAAACGGATGCTCGACGAGCACGGCTTCATCAGAGAGTCAGACCTCGACTTCATCTTCATCGAGGACGATCCTGCCAAGGTTATCGAAATCATCCTCAGCTTCTATCCCGAAGGGTACAGGATCAATTTTTAGTCTGGCGTCCCTTATTCCTTAAGACTCCGCATTACATCCCATTTTTTCCGATTTTTTTAACGGGGTAAAGATTTTTGGCGCTGCGTTTTTTTATCAATGCGATGAATTGTTTATCCTGTTCCTTTATTTACGATTGTTATCCGCAGCCCATTCAGTCAGTGCCTGCCGTTCGCGTTCGGTCATTTTAATTTTTGGAAATCCTGGAATCTCGCCGTGTGCCGATAGGCCCTTCGATCTGGCGAGGCTGGAGGTCGCTCTTTTGATGTTACGGCGGCCATCATCCGGTAGCGCGTCGAAGTTTGAAAAGTCTATTGCTTTGCGGGCTTGCCGGACTTTTGCGGTAACGTACCACGAGAGCGGCGCGATATAGGCGCTTTGTGGCCACCGGGTCCGGGAGGAGTGGCAGTCAAAGCAGTGTGCTTCGAGCTGGGCAAGGACGCTGGCAGGAATGCCCAGGATCGGTTTCGACGGGTGTTCGACACGATCCAGCGGGATAAACTGGATCAGAATCGATGCGATGATGATCCAGCCAGCGACGATACTGGTCTTGTTATTCATTTTGTTCGTAGCCATACAAAAATCTGAGAGTTACGGAGTGGTAACAAGGTTAACGGAATTTGTAATACATTACGGCATACAGGTGTTTCTTGCCGGGCCGGGTTTGGATTTGCCCCGTAACCGGTTCGCACTTTTCATCAACCCCATTAAGAAAACAAGAAAACAAGTTATCGATGATATTTCCATGTGAAAAAGCTGTGTGGTATTATCTGCCACAAATCAGGGCGGATATTGCTAAAGAGCTGGTTAAAACGGGCATGACCCAGTCCAGTGCCGCCAAAATGCTGGGTGTCACGCCAGCGGCGGTCTCACAGTACCTGCACAAAAAGCGTGGTGGACAGACTATAAAATCGCGCCTTTACAAGCAGGAGATTCGCAACGCCGTGGACAAGCTTCGTGATGGCGCGGCGGAACCGGAGTTGTACTCCATTGTTTGCAACTGTTGTCAGATATTGAAGAACGATGATAAGGAGATTGGTGGTAGCAGTTATGGTGATAAAACAGCAGGTTAAGTTGTATGTCAGGAAGCAGCAAAACAGTAAAAACCGGTTCAGCGCCAGCCGGTTTCAGGGACGCGGCGCTTTTCACTTTTGTTGCGATTCTGGCCGGATTCGGCATTGAGCTGCTCACCTCGGGCGGCGGGATTAATGTTCCGGGCTGGCCGTTCAACCTTGTTTTTCTGCTTCTTTTCGGAGCAGTGATTTTTACGGTTGGACTTATGTTCAGGGAGCATCCGGTGGTTTCGTGGCTTGGCGGCATTCCGCTCGGGCTGAGCCTGATCGTCGGCCTCGCGCTGCTTTCGCTGGTTGGCGGCGTCTTGCCGCAGGACAAGTATCCGCCCGATTCGATCGTGGCGCTTCTGCGGCTGAACGGAATGTTTTCGAGCTGGCCTTTCGCCTTTGTCACCCTTTTGTTTCTGTTCAATCTCGGCCTTTCTCTGGTCTGGAAGACCATTCCGTTCAGAGTGGCCAACCTCCAGTTCATGCTCTTTCACGGAGGATTCTGGCTTGCGCTCTCCTGCGGCCTGCTTGGCACGGCGCAGCTGGAACGCCTGGTGGTGCCGCTGTATGAGGGCAAGGAGAGCGATGTGGCTTACAATCGTGAATCCGAGACGGCGATTCATCTTCCCTTTTCCATCTACCTGAAAGATTTTCAGATCGACGAGTATACACCTCAGTTCGCCTTGTACGATCCGCAGAAAGACCAGGTTATCGAGCCGAAATCGAAACTCATGCCCGAGCTTCGCAAGGGGGTGAAGGCCGAGTGGGCGGGGATCGGTTCGGTGACGGTGCTCGACTATCTGCCCGACGCGCTGCCCGATGCAAACGGCACGCCGGTACCGGTGGAGGGCAAGAAAGGGGTGCCTTTCGCCAAGGTGAGAATCGATGAAAACGGCAAGATTTCGGAGCAATGGATCAGCTCGGGCGGGCCACAGCTCAAGCCGCGCTTCGTTCCAATGGGCAACGCTTTCATCGTGATGGCCGACGGCGCACCCAAGGCGTTCCGCTCGGATGTGACGCTGATTGGCGCGGGGGGCGAGCGCAAGGCGGGGACGCTCGAAGTGAACAAGCCGGTCGATTTTCACGGCTGGAAACTCTATCAGGTCGGTTACGACGAAAAGGCCGGGCGCTGGTCAACCCTGAGCCTGGTCGAGGCGGTCAGGGACCCTTGGCTGCCGGCGGTCTATCTTGGATTCTTCATGATTATGGCTGGCAACGTTTTGTATTTCTGGAAAGGCTTTAAAAAGATGGAGGAGGCATGACCCTGGTAGAATTTCCGGCAATAACCTTCGCGGCGGTTGTGTGCTGGGCGGTAGGGAGCCTCTTGCAGATTCCGGCGAAAAACTCCAAAGTGTCAGGCCCTCTCTCCTGGCTTTTCCTGTTCTCAGGAACGTTGGTTCTCGTATGGTTTCTTGCCTCTTACTGGATAGCTCTCGATCGCCCGCCCCTTCGCACGCTCGGTGAAACGAGGCTCTGGTATGCGACGCTCATTCCCGTTGTCGGTTTCCTGGTCGAGTACCGCTACAAGATTGGCTGGCTCAAGTACTACTGCATGGGGTTGGCAACGGTGTTTCTCGGTATCAACTACATGCACCCCGACGTCTTCGAGAAGGCCCTTATGCCTGCGTTGCAGAGCCCGTGGTTCGTGCCGCACGTGGTGGTGTATCTGGTAGGCTATGTGCTGCTGGCGGCCTCGGCGGTCTCCGGCTGGCACAACGTTTTTCTCAACTTCCGTGGCAAGCGTTCTGCAAAGGGGGAGTCGATGGCTCATTATCTCGCCCTGCTTGGATTTGTGTTGCTCACCTTCGGGCTGATTTTCGGCGCACTCTGGGCCAAGGAGGCGTGGGGGCACTACTGGACCTGGGATCCGAAGGAGACGTGGGCTTTCATTTCGTGGCTGGCGTACCTTGGCTACCTGCACTTGGTGGCCTGCAAGACCGACCCGCGCAAGCTCCAGTGGTACCTCGGGCTAGCGTTTTTCGTGCTGCTGGTCTGCTGGTTCGGCGTGAACTACCTCCCCTCGGCGCAGAACAGCGTGCACACCTACTCGGGCGCAAGCTGAGGCGGGGAATAGCAAAGGACTTAAAGGACATTAGGGACTGAAGGGGCAATGAGGATTTTCTGATCTTCTTTGTCCCTTTTGTCGTTTTCGTACTTGAAAGTTCCCTTTTTCTACAACTCCACGATCAGATGCGCTTCGGTCGAGTAGCCCTGGAGCACCTTGGCCAGTTCGCCAATCAGCGACGGGCCGTACTTGTTGAGGTAGTGGAAGATGTTGATGCTTCGTTCCTGTGGTTTGCCATCCGGGAACAGGTTCAGCTCTGCCTTGTCGAGCTGCTGTAAAAGCTCGTCGTGCTTCCGCCGACCTGCGCGGTACGTTTTCTCCTTTATGGTGCCGATGATTTTCGTGATCTGGCCTGACGAGGCGGACAGCGCTGCCTGCAAGGTCGGATCCATCTTGACGAGCGCCGGTTCCAGCGTCGAGAGCGACCGGGTGACCTCCGATTCCACCTGCTCGAACAGGGCGTCGAGCTTCTGACTGTCGCCGCCTGAAACCATCGATTTTCGCAGCTCCTGCACATCTTCGAATACCGCTTCGTACACCTGCCTTCGCGAAAAGCTCGGCCTTCCAGTCGCCTTGAGCACCTTGTCCATCGTGCGGGCGATCTTCGGCTCGACGAGCGTGAAGCTGCCGCGCGGAATCACGAAGGGCATCGAGAGGCCGAAGTGCTCGTACGCCTTGCGGAACTGCGCCAGATAGCTGATTTCGCCGGGGCCACCGATGTAGGCGAAGGTTGGCAGCACGGCGTCCTGCACGATCGGGCGGAGGATGACGTTCGGGCTGAATTTTTCGGGATGATCCTGGCAGATTTCAAGCAACTGGTGGCGCGTGTAACGCTGCCGGTCAGGCACGATGAGAAAGTTGTCGGGCGAGGGCTGCTCGATCTTCAGGCGCTGGCCGAGCTGGTTGAGGTAGAAGAGGTTGACTGCGCGCGGCTTGGTCTGCGCCGGGTAACCCATCGATTCGAGGATCGAGCTTTGCGCCACCACGTCGTACGACGAGGCGGGCGCGGTTTCGACCTCTCGGCAGAGTACCTCGACCGCCAGTTGCTTGAAGCGCGTGTCCTGCGCCGAAAGCAGGATCAGCGGGTGTTCCCTGAAGAGCCGGTTCATCGTGCGGGCAAAGGCGATCTCGAAGGTGACGCCCGGTTCGTAGCAGGATTCGAGTATTTCCGCGATCTCCGGCTTGAACTCCGTGTCGGGCAAGAGGTCAAGGAACTCCTGCACCGTTGCGCCGATGCTCGCGCCGAGCTGTGTGGCTCCAGCCATCTGGTCGGGGAGGCGATGCGCGGCTTCCGCTGTGATCTGTTCGAGGCCTCCGCCGGAGAAGAGTACGGTCGATGACGCTTCGTCGAAATCGTGATCTTCGCTTTCGATCCAGAACACCGGCACGAAGTCATACTCCGGGAACAGCTCCTTCTGCTTGCGGGCGAGCACCACGGCGGTCAGCGCCTTGTAAATCGTGTAGAGCGGGCCGGTGAAGAGTCCGGTCTGCTGGCCGGTGACGATGGCCATGCAGCGCGGCGAGCGCAGCTTTTCGATTTCTCGCTGCTGGCGCTCCGAGCCGTCGAACCGTTCGTTCTGCTCCGTCAGCAGCTCCACGAGCGCTTCCCGGCGGAAGTTGCGCGACGCCAAAAAACCGAGGTGGCGGTAGTAGTCGCCGTCCTTGCGGTAGTCGAGATGGAAGCAGTCTGCAAGCAGTTTCGTTCGTGCCTCGCTTTCGGAGCTGTAATCGCAGAAAAGCTTCGAAAAGCCCTTTTTTGGTGTCCGGATGCGCTGGTAGTCGATAAGGAAAGTGTTCACACGCTTACTTCTTGATGGTGTTCTGGAGGCCCCAGGTTTCGAGTTCGCTTCTGAAGCGATGATCGGTCATGTCACAGGTGATGGGTGTGACAGCCACATAGTTGTGCCGCACAGCGTATTCGTCCTCCGCGAGATCATTGTCGTGCAACTGGAGCGAGCCGGCGAGCCAGTAGTAGGGGTTGCCGTACATGTCGTGCCGCTCGATGGTTGACTCCTCCCATCGCGATCGCCCCTGCCGCGTGAACAGGATGCCGCGAATCTCTTTTTCGGGCACGTTGGGAATGTTGGCCGACAGGATGGTGTCGGGTGGCATTCCGCGCCGGAGTACCTCGCGAGCCAGTTGCCGGGCGAATTTGGCTGCGTAGGTGAAGTCGGCGTTTTCGTAGGTGGTCAGCGAAAAGGCAAGTGATGGCACATTCTGGATCGCGCCCTCGCGGGCGGCGGCAACCGTTCCGGAATAGAGGCTGTTCATGGCGGTGTTGCTGCCATAGTTGATGCCCGAAACGATGAGGTCAGGTTTCGCGTCGAGGATGTGGCTCAGCGCCACCTTGATGCAGTCTACGGGCGTGCCGGAGACGGTATAGCCAAAAAAACGGTTGTTTTTCTGGTACCTCCTGATGCGTAGCGGTTCGCCAAGGGTCATGCCGTGGCTTTTGCCGCTTTGAGGTTCGGCGGGTGCGACCACCGTCACGGAGCCGAGCTTTTTCATCGAGGCAGCCAGCGCGTGCAGGCCAAGGCCTTCGATACCGTCGTCATTACAGACAAGAATGTGCGGTTTCTGCGGTTTTGTCGTCAAAAGATGTCGATGTATGGTTTCAGATGTTCTCAGAAGTCATGGCCGAGGCTGAAGTAAAACACGGTATCGGTAAAGTCGATCCTGGCTGAATCATTGACGTCGTCGCGTTCAAATGCGAACGGCTTGGCGACGGTGAACTGCGCCGGGCCGATTGGCGTATCCCAGACCAGCCCGGCACCTACTCCCTGGATCAGCTTGCTGATCGACATCTGCTTGCGCTTCTCCCACACATTGCCGATGTTATACGACAGGGTCAAAGAGGTCGGAAAAAGAAGTTGCATCGGGACTTTGTAGCGGAGCATGGCCCCGGCAACGGCGATGTTGTTGCCGATCAGGTCGCTGTCCTTCAATCCAATAAAGCGGTAGCTGTAGGCGTTTCCCGTTCCGCCGAGGAAGAACTTCTCCGAAAGCGGAACCTCCTCGCTGCTGGTTCCGGCAAGGGCCGTCAGCTGGAGCGTGGTGGCTGAACTGATCGAGAAGTTCTCCTCATGCAATGCCGAGAATTGCCAGAAGCTGTCCGCATTGTTGAGGAGAGCGGAGGTCGATGTGTACCGGATATTTGTATATCGTCCGCCCGAAGGTAGGAACGAGCTGTCACGATTGTCGAAGGTGAACTGACCACCGATGGAGGCCAGGTTGACGTTTCCGGTGGCGAATGGCTCATCGATGTTGTCCCTGATATAGGACTGAGCGTTTTGCACGGTAAAGTCCGCCGTCAGACGGCCGTTTTTCCCGATTCGGGTGCCGAACGAGGTCGTGATGCCGTAACGCTGGATGCCGAGCGAGCGCGGCTCTCCGGTGGCCTGCAAGCCTGATTGCCCGATGAGCGCCAGCTGGCGTGTTTCGAAGTCGCGCTGGTCGAAAAACGCTCTGGTGAACATCGTCAGAGGCGTGCTTCCGATGCGCGGCATACTGAATTCGAGGTTGAAGCGATTGTTCTTCTGCCCGATTTTGGCCCACACTCCGGCAGAGTTTCCGGTGCCGTAAAGGTTCTCGTTGCGGAAATCGAGCAGGAGCTGCGCGTTCGAGGTTTCATCGTAGCGCACGCCGATGCGCAGCACGGTCGGCAGCTTCTCGTCGAGCTTGATCCGCAGGGTGCTGTTTGGGTTGTCGCTTTGCTCGTCCGGATTTTCGGTGCTCAGCGAGACCCGGTTGAACACGCCCGTGCCGTAAAGGTTGCTGATCGTTTTTTCAGCTTCGGCGTAGCGGAACGCCTTTGTGGTGTCAACGGCCAGCTCCCGGCGAACGGTCAGCGGTTTGGTGAGCTTTCTGTCTTGCTCGATTTTCACGTTTTCAATTCTGCCCGATGTGAGCCGGATCGTGAGCGTCTCGCCGGAGACTGAGGCCCTTTCGATGCCTACGAGGCTGTACCCTTTATCGCGGTAGAGCCGGATCAGCTTTTCAAGCGAGCCGGTCGCGATCTCGCTGGTGTAGAGCTTGCCGGTTATCGGCAGGAATGTGTCGCTTATCTCCTTTTCCGGAATGGCGTTGGCTGGGCCGCCCGTCACCTCGATTTTTTCGATTCTCGGCAACGGTTCGAGCACAAACGTCACGCTTCTCGACCGGCGGTCGAGGCGGGCGTGCACGCGCGTGAACAGGCCGGTCTGGAGCAGCTCGTCGAGAATTTTCCTGATGCGGTTGTCGCTGCGCACGATGGCCCTTGCCGTCCGTGCCTGCTCGATGTACCCGGCGGAGTTCGGAATGCCCTCGATGCTTTTGCTGAATCCGGCAATGTCGATGTCGTGTCGCGGGGCGAGCTGGATGTTCCGCTTGATGATCGGAGCGAGCAGGCGGCCCTTGGCGTACCCGGCGGCGATCAACTCGCGAATGTCTGAAAAGTCGGTCGCCTTGTGGTTGCTGATGTCGGGGGTGATGACCATATCGGCCTTTTCGAGCTGCTGCGGGTACTGGATCTGCGTCAGAATGGTCATCGCCTGGTCGGCGGCTTTCCACGGCACGTCGATGTCGCTGCTGTCGGTGTACATTCTGCCATGCGTGTCCACGGCCACCTTGTAGCCTGCATCGAAATGATCCAGCTCATCGACGGGGAGGTTGGCCACCAGCCCTCCGTCGGCCAGCTTCTGGCCGTTCCGTTTGATTGGCAGATTGAGGATCGGAATGGTGCTGCTGGCGCGCATCGCCTCAGAGAGCGGTCCCGAGGTGAGCGTCACCCGTTGGCCCGACAACAGGTCGGTAGAGACCGCCCGGAACCCGACAGGCAGGTCGGAAAACGAGTGAGCGGTGTGATAGGGGGCGTTCAGTATAAGCAGGTCGATGGTTCGGGTGAGCGTTTGAGACGCGCTCAACGATTTTGGCACGACCAGCTTGAATTTTTCGAACCGGATGGCGATGGAAGCCCGGTCCCGGATGCTTTTCTGCTCAAGATAGGTGTTGGTTCTGGGCGCTTCGTTATCGAGGGAAACCAGCTTCTGCCAAGGGAGAGAGTGGGCCAGCGATTCAAGTTCCGACGCGCTGTAGCCCGAGCTGTACAACCCGCCGATCAGCGCGCCCATGCTGGTTCCGGCGATGAAGTCGATGGGCACATTCTCCTCCTCCAGCGCCTTGAGCACGCCGATCTGGGCGATGCTGTTCGCTCCGCCTCCCGACAGGGCCAGCCCGACGGTTTTGCGCAGCGGACGCATGGCTGGAAGAATTTCGTAACGGTGATTTGGTGTCGCGAGCGTGTCGGGCCAGACGATGATCACGGCAGCCCGCGCTTCAGGCAGCGGCAGCATGGCGACAACGGCAATCAGGAGCAGGAGAGCCAGCTGTATAACCGTTCGTAAAAATGAGAGATGCAGAAGCTGCTGTCGTTTGCGGTTCACAAGGGACTCCGGGCACAGCCTGTTTTTTGGGAAATCGTGTCGAGTTTATATCTTGAATTTCAATGTAAAATCTTTAGAGATAATAATAAAAATGGTCTGGTTCAAACGGGCGATTCCTTCGATACGAACAAAGGACAAGCGAGATACTCCGGAAGGGCTGTGGTCGAAATGCGATTCGTGCGGCGCTGCGCTGCACAAGAAACAGCTTGAAGATCACCTCTATACCTGTCCGCATTGCGGTTTTCATTTCCGCATATCGCCAGACCTTTATTTTTCCTTTCTGTTCGATGACGGGAAGTGGGAGGAGTTCGACGCGCAGCTCAGGGCTGCCGATCCGCTCAAGTTCGTCGATACCAAGCCTTACCCTGAGCGCGTTCGCTCCACGATGCAGAAATCGGGCAAAAGCGAGGCATGCCGGAACGCTACCGGCAAGCTCGGTGGCTCCGACGCGGTTATTTCGGGCATGGATTTCGGCTTCATCGGCGGCTCAATGGGTTCAGTGGTCGGTGAGAAGATCGCCCGCGCCGCCGACAAGAGCGTGGAGCTGAACGCGCCGCTCATCGTGATTTCGCAGTCTGGCGGCGCGCGCATGATGGAGGGGGCCTTTAGTCTTATGCAGATGGCCAAGACCTCGGCGCGGCTGACGCGCCTCGGCGAGCGCGGTATTCCGTTCATCTCGCTCATGACCGATCCGACGATGGGCGGCATCAGCGCTTCTTTCGCCATGCTCGGAGACCTGAACATCAGCGAGCCGAAAGCGCTTATTGGCTTTGCCGGGCCGCGCGTCATCCGCGATACCATCAAACGCGATCTCCCCGAAGGCTTCCAGCGAGCCGAGTTTCTGCAGAAGCACGGTTTCGTTGACACTATCGTTCACCGCAAGGATTTGCGCGCGCAGCTCATCAAGCTGCTTGGGCATATGAAGTAAGGGGAAAACAGAGATACTTTCCAGGTCGAATTGGAGGGAAAAAGGGAAAAGAATTTCTTTTCCCTTTTTTCATTCAACATCCGTACTTCCACCCTAGCGCTTTGCTTGTCACCGGGAACTGCTCCACAAAAATTGCCTGCACAGCTTTGGCAATGTCGCGGTGCTCTTTCTGGGTAGCGGGGTCGGTGCGGACTTCGAGGTAGTGGATCCAGCTTCTGATCGAGCCTTTCATGTAGAGCCGGGTCTGGGTGGCGAGCGGGAGCAGGACGCGGGCGCACTCCTTGGCGATACCTTTCTCCAGCGCCTCTTCATAGCTCTCGAAGGCGAGCTGCGCGATTTTCTCCTGCGCCTCGTCAAACCACTTTACGGTCGCTTCGTCGAGATCATCCAGTGAGTTCTGCCTGTTTTTTACATCCTGACGCCTTGGCTTGTACTTTTCAGTTGTCTGCGCCTTGGCGTAGCGCTGTGAAAATTCCTGGAAACAGAAGCTGCGATGGCGCAGAATCTGCGGGGAGATGGCGCGGGAGGTGGTGATTTCCACCGTCATGTCAACCATCTCGAAGACGCTCCAGTGCTTGTTCTGGATGCAGTACGAGAGCAGCTTTTCATAATCCGGTGTTTCCTGGTGCGGGCTCGATACGCGAGCGCAGTAGGCCATGAGTCCTTCCGGCGTGAGCTGGCGGTTGTCGATTTCGATGAGCGGGTTGGTGACGGAGATGAGGCGTACCTGCATGGTTATCTGACGGTCTTGAATGGTGGTATGAAGCGTTCAATATACCAAAAGGCGGAGCGGCGATGGAGGCGCTATCATGATAATTTATGGAAAGCGGAACCGGATTTCTTGAAATCTTGTTCCGTCTCTGTATTTTAGGTGTTTATTGCACCACTCTGCGGAATTTGAGCGTATATTTCGCCGGGCAACAACAAAAAAGTTCAGGCACATGGCAAATATCAATTTCGGTTTCGACCATCACGCAAAAAAACTCTACTCCGGAGCGATTGAAAACAGCATCAACAGCCAGCTCGTGCCGATGGTCATCGAGACCTCGGGACGCGGCGAGCGTGCGTTCGATATCTTTTCCCGTCTGCTCAGGGAGCGCATCATTTTTCTCGGCTCTCCCATCGACGAGCATGTGGCCGGTCTGATCATTGCGCAGCTCATCTTCCTCGAATCGGAAGACCCGGAGCGCGACATCTACATCTACATCAACTCACCCGGCGGCAGCGTTTCGGCAGGGCTCGGCATCTACGATACGATGCAGTACATCCGCCCGGATATTTCGACGGTGTGCGTCGGCATGGCAGCCAGCATGGGCGCGTTCCTGCTCGCCAGCGGCACCTCGGGCAAGCGGGCTTCGCTTCCGCACTCGCGCATCATGATCCACCAGCCTTCGGGCGGCGCACAGGGCCAGGAGACCGACATCCTCATTCAGGCCCGCGAGATAGAAAAGATCCGCCACCTGCTCGAAGATCTGCTTGCAAAGCATACCGGTCAGGAGGTATCGAGAATCCGCGAAGATTCCGAGCGTGACCGCTGGATGAGCGCCGTAGAGGCGAAGGAGTACGGCTTGATCGACCAGATTTTCGAGAAACGTCCGGCTCCTAAAAGTGAGGAGTGACGCAGGCCGGGCAGATCGGGAAATAACGATTTTCAGACGCCTCCTCACAGGGGGGCGTCTGTAATTTTCAACCTTGCTTTGAATCAGACTCATGAGTGACCATTCTGCGCAGAATCTCGAGAAAACCTATAACCACCACGAAGTTGAAGAGCGCTGGCGAAGCGCGCACTGGGAGGCGATCGGCACGTTCCATGCCGAACACTCGCGAGTGCTCAAAGAGGGCGCAACGCCCTACACGGTGCTGATGCCGCCGCCGAATGTGACTGGCAGCTTGACGCTGGGCCACGTGCTGAACCACACGCTTCAGGACATCTTCATCCGCTACGCCCGCATGATGGGCAAGGAGGCGCTGTGGCTGCCCGGCACCGATCATGCAGGCATCGCAACACAGACGGTGGTGGAGAAGAAGCTGCGCAAGGAGGGGGTGACGCGTCACGATCTCGGACGCCGCGACTTTCTCGACAAGGTGTGGGAGTGGCGCGAGGAGTACGGCGGCCTGATTCTGCGCCAGCTCCGTAAGCTTGGAATCTCCTGCGACTGGCGGCGCAACCTCTTTACTATGGACGAGCGCGCCTCGGAGGCGGTTATCAACACCTTCGTCGCACTCTACCGCGAGGGGCTGATCTACCGTGGCCGCCGCATCATCAACTGGTGCCCGGTTTCGCAGACGGCGCTGTCGGACGAAGAGGTCATCATGAAGTCGCGGCGTGACAAGCTGGTCTATATCAGCTACCCGCTCGCCAAAGATCCGACGCGCTCGATTACCATTGCCACGGTGCGTCCGGAGACGATTCTGGCTGACGTGGCCATCGCGGTTAATCCGAACGACGAGCGCTATGCCGACCTGATCGGCGAGCTGGTCATCGTGCCGATTGCCGGACGCCACGTGCCAGTCATCGCCGATGATTACGTCGATATCGAGTTCGGTACCGGCGCGCTGAAGATCACGCCGGCGCACGACCCGAACGATTACGAGGTGGCTAAACGCCACAACCTTCCGGTCTTCTCGGTGATTGGCAAGGACGCCCGCATGACCGACGAGTGCGGCTACGCAGGCATGGATCGCTTCGATGCGCGAGACAAGATCGTCGCTGATCTGGCGGAGCTGGGTTATCTGGTCAAATTGGAGGAGTACGAGCACAACGTGGGCTACTCCGAGCGCGCTGACGTGGTGGTCGAGCCGTACCTCTCCGAGCAGTGGTTTGTCAAAATGCAGCCGCTCGCCGAACCGGCGCTGAAGGTGGTCAACGACGGTGAAATCCGCTTCCACCCGGAGCACTGGATCAACACCTACCGCCACTGGATGGAGAACATCCAGGACTGGTGCATTTCGCGCCAGCTCTGGTGGGGCCACCGTATTCCGGCCTGGTACGACGACAAGGGCAACGTCTGGGTCGCGTCGTCCTACGAAGAGGCGTGCCACCTGGCGGGCACCGACAAGCTTTCGCAGGACGAGGATGTGCTCGACACCTGGTTCTCGTCGTGGCTTTGGCCGCTGACCACGCTCGGCTGGACAGGCCCGCACAGCGACAATGATGATCTCCGGGCTTTCTACCCGACCGACACCTTGGTGACCGGCCCGGACATCATCTTCTTCTGGGTTGCCCGCATGATTATGGCCGGGCTGCACTTCAAGGGCGACGTCCCGTTCCGCGACGTCTATTTTACCAGCATCATCCGCGACATGAAAGGGCGCAAGCTCTCCAAATCGCTCGGCAACTCGCCCGACCCGCTCAAGGTGATCGACACCTACGGCACCGACGCCCTGCGCTTCACCATCGTCTATATCGCGCCGCTCGGCCAGGATGTGCTCTTCGGCGAGGAGAAGTGCGAGCTTGGCCGCAACTTCGCCACCAAAATCTGGAACGCCTCGCGCTTCGTCTTCATGCAGCGCGAAAAGCTCTTCGCCACCCGAGAGGAGTTCGTCGAAGCGTTCGCGAACTTCACGCCTCAACGCGAGCTGATGTCATCTGCTGGACGTTGGCTCATGTCCCGCTACAATGCGATGCTCGAACGGTACCACCAGGCGATGGCGAACTTCAAGGTGAACGACATGGTGAAGATCGTGCACGAGTTCTTCTGGGGTGACTACTGCGACTGGTACGTCGAGGCGCTCAAGAGCGAGCTGACGGGCGACATCACCGAGGAGCGCGGACGCCACGCGGTCTGCCTCGCAGTTTCCGTGCTCGAAGGCGTGCTTAAGGCGCTGCATCCGGTGATGCCGTTCATCACCGACGAAATCTGGCATGCTATCGCGCCGCGCAGCGCCGAAGAGACTATCGCCACCGAGGCAATGCCGCAGCCCGATGCGTCGTGGAGGGGTGAAGATGCCGCTGCGTTTGACCTGGTGCGCAATATGGTGTCGGAAATCCGCAGCCTCCGCTCGGCCTTCAACGTGCCGCACGACCTGCGCGCGCAGGCTGTCATCAGGGCCTCGTCGCCTGCCGCGCTTGTTGCGCTTCAGACCGGACGGGCCATCTTTCCAGCCATGACAAAATGCGAAGTCGAGCTTGGCGAAAGCGTTGAAAGGCCTGCTCACTCGGCGGCTTCGGTGGTGGATGGTAATGAACTTTTTATCAAGCTGGAAGGGTTGATTTCGTTCGAAAAGGAAAAACAACGTCTGGAGAAAGAGATCACGAAGGTCACTGCCTACATTGAATCGTTGGAGAAAAAGCTTTCAAACGAAAAGTTTGTGTCAAACGCTCCAGCCGATGTGGTGGCGAAGGAGAAAGAAAAACTCGAAGAGTCGCGCTCAATGGTGTTGAAGCTGCAAGGGAACCTCGAAGTTCTCTCGTAATGGCTCAGTATTATTTTTTTTTAAGTTTTTAAGCGTAAAAAAATCCGAATTTTTTTCAGATATTCCAAGTTTGATTTCATCTGTCCGGAATCCTGTGCTGTTGCTGACATGCTCCGGTTTGCAGGGTGTAACAGTAGGACATTATCCGTGATAGTGTCAGGAAGTTCGAACAAGGATTAATTCATGAGGCAATTGAAAATCAGTAAACAGATTACAAACAGGGAGAGTCTCTCCCTTGATCGTTACCTTCAGGAGATTGGCAAGTACGATCTGTTGACCGCTGAAGACGAGGTGAAGCTCACGAGGGCCATCAAGGAAGGTTACGACATGCCGGTTGATACCGTCGAGTACAAACGTGCCAAGCGTGCGCTCGACAAGCTGATCAAGGGTAACCTGCGCTTCGTGGTTTCGGTGGCCAAGCAGTATCAGAACCAGGGGCTGACTCTCGGCGACCTCATCAACGAGGGCAACCTCGGCCTGATCAAGGCGGCCAAGCGTTTCGACGAAACCCGAGGTTTCAAGTTTATCTCCTACGCCGTGTGGTGGATTCGCCAGTCGATCCTCCAGGCGCTCGCCGAGCAGTCGAGGATTGTGCGCCTGCCACTCAACCGCGTCGGCACGCTGAACAAGATCAGCAAGGCGTACAGCCAGCTGGAGCAGGAGTACGAGCGCGACCCCAACACCAAGGAGCTGGCCGACCTGCTCGACATGGACTCGCAGGACGTGGCCGATACCCTCAAGATCGCCGGACGCCACGTCTCGGTCGATGCGCCCTTTGCGCAGGGTGACGACAACCGCCTGCTCGACGTGTTGCAGAACGACGGCCACATGCCGGATTACACCCTGAACCGCGACTCGCTCAGCCTCGAAGTCGAGCGTTCGCTTTCGGTGCTCGCGCCGAGAGAGGCTGACGTCATCCGCTCCTACTTCGGCATTGGCATGGACAATCCGCTCACCCTGGAAGAGATCGGTGAAAAGTTCAAGCTTACTCGCGAGCGAGTCCGCCAGATCAAGGAAAAAGCGATCCGCCGTCTCCGCCAGTCCGCCTACAACAAGGTGCTCAAGGAGTACATTGGCAGCTGAGATTCAGTGAAGACATAAAGATTCATCAAAGCCGGCAGCTGTTTCGCCGGCTTTGGTGTTTTATGGGGTAAAGTGAAGAATTGATAGTTGACAGTTGACAATGGATAGTTGAGGGAATTGGAAGGACGCATGGTGGGCGCTTTTTCCCAAACTGTCCCTACAGATTAACCCTTACGCAATTCCACCTCATCTCCCCCGCCAACCCTTAACTCCGCACTTGCGCTCCCGTTCCGGATCGCAATCTCGATCATCCCGCTGCTGCCAATGTAGGCGAGTGGTTTGCCCTGCTCGACTTCGCCGTAGGTTCGGAGGATTGGCAGCGGTTCGGCGTTTCCTGCCTTGACCGTCCAGTCCTCTCCATCCGAAAGCATTGATGCTTCAAACGAGGTGATGAGGTTGCCGAAGTGGTCGGTTGCAATCACCTCTCCGGTCCAGACTTTGCCGTTATCGCACGGTTTGTTTTGCCATAGCTCGATTCTTGTGCAGTTCGCGACGTCAATCGCCGAACCGAAGGCGTTCAAAGGTACTCCGGTGGCGAGGTGGGCGGCGGCAGGGGAGAAGAGGTCGCGGCCGTGGAAAGTGGCGCTCGGATTCGCGAGCTGGTAGGCGGGGTTCGTCAGCTCGTGGCATTTTGCGTCCGCCCAGCGTTCGAAGACCGGCGTGAGGAGACCGTTGTCGGGCGCGATGAAGCGGTATGGCCCGGCTTCGACGCCGATGGCGCGGCGGGCGGTGCCGACGCCGGGATCGACGACGCAGACGAAGATCGTTTCAGCGGGAAAGTAGCTAATGGAACGGTCGAGGTGGAAGGCCGCCTGCCGGACGTTCTGGGCGCTGATGGCGTGCGTGAGGTCAATGACTTGCGCTTCGCGGCAGATTGTGGCGATCACCCCTTTCATGACGCCGACGAAGGCGTCTTCGAGGCCGAAATCGGTCAGGAACGCTATGAGCGGCGGCTGGAACATGGGCGTCAGTGGTCGGCTGAGCGGTACAGAAACGTACCGGCAATGATGAAGAGAATATCGGGCAGCCACGCTGCGAGCACCGGGTTTAACAGACCGTCGTAGCCGAGGCTGCCGATTGTTTTGAGCATACCGAGATAGAGAAGCCCGATGAGCAGGCTGATGGAAATCTCCACCGCCAGGCCGCTACGTTTTTTTTTCGAGGAGAGCGGTACGCCGATCAGCACGATGATCATGCTGGCCAGCGGCAGGGCGAGCTTGGTGTGCAGCTTGACCGTCGCCCGTTCGAGTCCTGGCAGTCCCGAGCGCGCTTTTTGCCAGATGAAATCGATGTGCTGCACGATGTTCATTTCGTCCGGGTCGGTGTCGATCATCTTGAACGTATTGGGTGCCAGCGAGAGCTTCAGGGTGTCCGCGCCCGCTCTGGTCACGAGGGTTTCGGCGCCTTTCGAGAAGGTGCGCTGTTTCGTGTTGTAGAAAATCCAGTACTTGTGACGGGTGATGATCCGGAGCGAGTCGGCGTCGATACGCGAGACGATCTGGCTTCCGTTGAACGTTTCGAGCGAGACGGTCGTCGCGCTTTTCTTGTCGGGACCGATCTTGGCAACGGTCAGGATTCGGTTGTTCGATTCCCGGATGTGCAGCGGTTCTTCGCCGTTATCCTGTTGTTTTTTCAGGTAGCGTTTTTCGAATCCTTTCGACCAGTCGTACATCGCCGGAGCGATGAAGCAAGAGTTGATCGTGTTGAGTGCCGCGATCGCCATCGTCACCAAAAGAAACGGTTTCATCAGGCGCGACAGGCTCATGCCCGCCGATTTCAGTGCAGGCAGCTCACTCTGCATCGAGAGCTTGCCGGTGACGAAGAGTGATGCGAGCAACACGCTGAGAGGCGATGTCAAAAGGAAGGTGTCCGGCAGGCCGCTAAGGTAGTAGATGAGAATCCTGCCGAACGAAATGTGCCGGTCCAAAAACCGGTCGAGATTTTCGACCAGATTGATCAGGATAAAGAGCGCGGCGAAGCTCGCGAGGGCAAACAGGAAGATCGTCAGAAACTGGCGGGCGATGTAGCGATCGATGATCGTGAAATTGCCGAAGCCAGGCAGCTTCAGGAGTTGATTCTCCCGGCAGCCCGCCTCGCCCGGTGTCGCTTTGCCGTCGTTCATCGGGTTTGCCCCTCAGTAGCCGAAAATCTCCCTGAGCGTCAGGAAGCTGATGTCGCCATATTTGCGAAGTGTCTCCAGATCGAGTTGCTCTTTCTTGCCGAGCACCAGCATGATCTGTGGCTTGTTACGGAAGCGCGTTTCGTGGAACTGCTCGATGTCGCTGAAACTCATGCCGGGCACTTCGCGGAACACATCCTGCCGGATGTCGTGGTCGAGGCCGAGGCGTCGCGCCTCTTCGAGGGCGAAGAGTACATCTCCCTTGGTGATTCGCTCGGTGCGGATCTTCTGGTCGATACCCGCCTTGGCCGAGGCGAACAGCTCTGGCGATTCGGGCAGCTTCTGCATCAGCTCGTTGAATCCGTCGAGCGCCTCGGGCAGCTTGTCTGCCTGCGTGCCGATGTAGCTGAACACGTAGCTGTGGCGATCCTTCTCCTTCGGCAGGCGGTAGACCGAAAAGACTGAGTAGGCAAGCGCCTTGGCCTCGCGCATCTCCTGGAAGACCACCGACGACATGCCGCCACCGTAGTATTCGTTGAAGAGTGTGACGAGCGGCACCTTCGAGGCGTCGTATACCGCGCCTCGCGAGAGCATGATGATTTCGGCCTGGGTCATGTCGTAATCGACCACATAGACGTGGTTTTTCGCGGTCTTGAGTTCCTCGAATGGATCGGTCACGGGCACCGGCTGGAACGACTGACCAAAGTGGTGCATGGTGCGCAATTCCGTCATCAGCGTTTCCGGCGAATCCGGGCCGTAGTAGAGCACCCGGTGGCGGTAGTTCATGAAGTGTTTGATTTCGCCAAGCAGCTCTTCAGGCGTCAGTTTGTCGATCTCTTCGTCACTCAGGACGTTGGTGAAGGGCGACTTCGGGCCGTATTTACCGTAATTGACCATCGCCTCGAAGAGGATTTTACGCTTTGAGAGCTTCTCGTCAGCACGCTCCTTGCGGATGCCCTCCTTGAGCTTTTCGAGCGCCGGAGCGTCGGGCTGCGCGTCACGGAGCAGCTCGTCGAGCAGAGAGATGGCCTGCGGGAAGTTCTCCTTAAGGCCGGAGAGCTTGAGGTAAACGTAATTATCTGAAGTCTGCACCGTGAACTGTGCGCCGAGGCGATACAGCTCCTGGCTGAACTCCGCGGGCGAAAGGCGTGAGGTGCCGAGGTACGACAGGTAGTCGAGCGCCGTGTCGATCTTGCGGTTCAGGTTCGATCCCGCGTCGAACATGAAGTAGAGGCTATACAGCTCGTTCTCCCGGTTCGGCACATAGTTGAGGCTGATCTCCGGTGTGATGTCGTAGTAGCCGATGTCCTTTTTGAAATCGACGAACACGGGTTGCACCTTGCTGCTCTTTTTCGCGAGCAGGTTTTTGGCGAACACCGACGAGCGGTCGCGATTGACTTTGATCGGCGTGATTGGCGGCTTCTGGATTTTGGCCTCGCTTTTGCGCTGGCCGTGTTTTTTGTAGACGGCGACGTAGTTCTGAGCGTAGTGCTGTTTCGCGAACTCGACGATCTCTGCCTTCGTGATCTTTTCGAGCCGCTTGAAGCGGTTGACCTGCCGCGCCCAGTCCATTCCCCAGACGAAGGTGTCAACGAATGCCTCCGAGCGGCCACGGTTCGACTCGAACGCTTTCAGCTCTTCGAGCTTGAGATCGTTGATGACCGCTGTCACCAGCCAGTCGGGGAACTCGCCTTTTTTGACGAGATCGAGCTGTTCGAGCAGGAGCGCCTTCACCTCGTCGAGGCTCTGGCCGTCGCGCGGCTTGGCGCTGAGGATGTGGACCGAGTAGTCCTTCATCAGTACCAGCATCGAGCCGCCTTCGAGCACCTTCTGCTGCTGGTTGAGGTTCAGGTCGATCAGGCCTGCGGTCTGGTTGAAGAGAATCTTGTCGATCAGTGTCAGCATGTCGGCATCATCCGAATCTGCTCCGCCGAAGCGGAAGCCGAGCACCAGCTCCTCCGCCTCCGGGCCGGTGACGGTTTTGACGACCGGCCTGGTGATCTCGGGTTCGACCGGCGGATGGAACTCTGGCACCGGCTTGGGTTCGAGCTTCGAGAACTTCTCGTCGATCAGGCGGATCGTCGCGTCGGGATCGAAGTCGCCCGCGATGCAGAGGGCCATGTTGTTCGGCACGTACCAGGAGCGGTAGTAGTCGATGACGTTCTTGATCGACGGCTTCTTGAGGTGCTCCGCCTTGCCGATGGTGGTCTGCGTGCCGTAGGTGTGCTTGGTGAACAGCCCCTTGAACAGCTCCTCCCAGAGCTTGCGGCTGTCGCTGTCCATCGTCATGTTCTTCTCTTCGTAGACCGTTTCCAGCTCGGTGTGGAAGAGGCGCATCACCGGATTGCGGAAGCGCTCGGCCTCAATGGTCAGCCAGCGGTCGAGTTCGTTGGATGGAATATCGTTGATGTAGACTGTCTGCTCGACCCAGGTGTAAGCGTTGGTGCCCTTCGCGCCGATGGAGTTGAGCAGTTTGTCGTACTCGTTCGGCACGGTGAACTGCGCCGCCACGTTCGAGATGCTGTCTATGTCGCGGTAGATCGCCGCGCGGTGCTCCGGATCGCTCGTGGCGCGGTACTGTTCGTACAGCTCGATGATTTTTTCAAGCTCCGTATGCTCTTTCGCGTAGTCG
Organism: Chlorobaculum tepidum TLS; assembly: GCF_000006985.1. NCBI lineage: Bacteria > Pseudomonadati > Chlorobiota > Chlorobiia > Chlorobiales > Chlorobiaceae > Chlorobaculum > Chlorobaculum tepidum. The sequence goes on along the minus strand of NC_002932.3, from coordinate 1,454,479 downwards.
ATCGAGCCGATCGAATCGGTGCCCTTGAAGAGCATGTGTTCGAGGTAGTGCGCCAGGCCGGTGGTCTCGGCGGGGTCGTTCTTGCTGCCCGCCCGCACGGCGATGGAGGTGTAGATTCGCGGCTCGTCGTGGTAGGGACTCATATAGACCGTGAGGCCGTTTTTCAGCGTGTAAATCCGCGTTTGAAGCGCGTCGCCGGGGACGGTGGTGTATGGATAACTTTCGTTCTGGTTCGTCTTGGTTTCTGTCATGGTTGATCTACAGGATATGAGATGGAGCAGCGCCAGCCAGAAGGCGAGCACTCTGCCCGTTGATTTCAGTAATGAGCCGTTGGACATAGTTCTTCATCGTGGTCATAGAAAGATCAGCCCGATCATGGTTCCAGCCGCTCATTCCGGTTCAAACAAAACCCTACATTACGAAAAATCCGGCAAAGTGACGGGAAAAAACCGTCGGCCGAACCGGTCTTGACACATCGTGTCTGAGGCTTGAAGAACTATAAGCAGGCGTTATTAGTTCTTTGTGAGGTATTTGTCATCGTTATCATCGAGAGTTGTCTATGCGGAATGTTGTGCATCGGGGAGGAGAGTTCAAACTTGAAAGTCCGTACGGGCCGACGGGGGATCAGCCCTCGGCCATCAAGGCGCTGACCGATGGGGTGCTGCGAGGCGACCGATGGCAGACGCTGCTCGGCGTGACCGGATCGGGCAAGACCTTCACGGTCTCGAACGTCATCGCCCAGGTCAACCGTCCGACGCTCGTGCTGAGCCACAACAAGACCCTTGCTGCGCAGCTTTATGGCGAGCTGAAGCAGTTCTTTCCGCACAACGCGGTGGAATACTTCATCAGCTACTACGATTTTTACCAGCCAGAGGCGTATATCCCGTCGTTGGACAAGTACATTGCCAAGGACCTCAAGATCAACGACGAAATCGAGCGGCTCCGGCTGCGGGCGACCAGCGCGTTGCTCAGTGGGCGGAACGACGTGATCGTGGTCAGCTCGGTGAGCTGCATCTACGGTCTCGGTTCACCGGAGGACTGGATGGCGCAGATCGTCGAGCTGCGGCAGGGCATGGAGCTGGATCGCGACGAGTTTCTGCAAAGGCTGGTGGCGCTGCACTATTTCCGTGACGACGTCGATCTCTCGCCGGGGCGCTTCCGCGTGCGCGGCGACGTGATCGACCTGGTGCCGGGTCACGAAGAGCTGGCGCTGCGCATCGAATTTTTCGGCAGCGAGATCGACTCCATCCACACCTTCGACCCCAAGAGCGGCGAGATCATCGGGCGCGATGAGTACGCCTTCATCTATCCGGCGCGTCAGTTCGTGGCCGACAGCGAAAAGCTGGAGGTGGCGATGCTCGCCATCGAGAACGAGCTGGCGGAGCGGCTGAACGCCCTTCGCGCCGAAGAGAAGCTGGTCGAGGCGCAGCGGCTTGAAGAGCGCACGCGCTACGATCTCGAAATGATGAAGGAGCTTGGTTACTGCTCCGGCATCGAGAACTACGCCCGCCACATTGCCGGACGCAAGCCGGGCGAGCGACCGTGGTGCCTGCTTGACTACTTCCCGGAAGACTTTCTCGTTGTGGTCGATGAGTCCCACGTTACTCTGCCGCAGATTCGCGGCATGTATGGCGGCGACCGGTCGCGCAAGACGGTGCTCGTTGAGCACGGTTTCCGGCTGCCCTCGGCGCTCGACAACCGTCCTCTGCGCTTTGAGGAGTTCGAGGAGATGGTGCCGCAGGTGATCTGCGTTTCGGCAACCCCCTCCGCCCACGAGCTGATGCGCTCCGGCGGCGTGGTGGTCGAGCAGCTCATCCGCCCCACAGGCCTGCTCGATCCGCAAATCGAGGTGCACCCCGTTGCCGGCCAGATCGATCACCTGCTGGCGCGAATCCGGGAGCGCATCGCCAAGGGGCAGAAGTCGCTGGTGCTGACGCTGACCAAGCGCATGTCCGAAGACCTGCACGCCTACTTTCGCAAGCTGGGTCTGCGCTCGCAGTATCTGCACTCCGAAATCAAGAGCCTCGAACGGATGCAGATTCTGCGCGAACTACGCGCAGGCGACATCGAAGTGCTGGTCGGCGTCAACCTGCTGCGTGAGGGGCTCGACCTGCCGGAGGTGGCGCTGGTGGCGATTCTCGACGCCGACAAGGAGGGGTTTTTGCGTGACGCAACATCGCTCATGCAGATCGCCGGACGTGCGGCGCGAAACGTCGAGGGGCTGGTGCTTTTTTACGCCGACAAGATCACCGATTCGATGCGCGAGGTGCTCGATGAAACCGAGCGCCGCCGCCGCATCCAGCGGGAGTACAACGAAAAGCACGGCATCGAGCCGCGTTCCATCATCAAGTCGGTCGATCAGGTGCTCAACACCACCAGCGTGGCGGACGCCGAAGAGCGTTATCGCCGCAAGCGTCTCGGATTGCAGAAGCGCCCTGAACTCGAGCTGCGCGGTGTGCTCGACAGCATGAGCCGCAGCGATGTGATGCTGATGGTGGCGGAGATGAACGCTGAGATGCAGAAGGCTGCCGAACAGACCGATTACGAAAAAGCGGCCTACCTGCGTGACGAAATTCTGATGCTTCAAGAGCGAATCGAGCAGATGACAGAGTAAAAAGTATTGACCTGAAGCCTCGATTTCATATCATAATAATAGTATAGAAAATCAGGCGATAACAACTCTTTATTACGGAGAGGCTTACCTCCATGCTGGCCCAGATAGAACAGGAACATTATTCCAAACTGCACGAAATATTGCGGCTTTGCCGGGCGAACCTCAAGAACTACGACGAGTCGCTCATCCAGCGTGCATTTTTCATGTGCTACCGGGCTCATGAGGGTGAAAAACGCGCATCCGGGGAGCCGTTTTTCTACCATCCGGTCGAGGTCGCCAAGCTGCTGGTGACCGAACTGCCGCTTGACGGCGTCTCTGTTGCGGCGGCGCTGCTGCATGACGTCATCGAGGATAGCGGTTACACCTATGAGGATATTTCCGCCGAGCTGGGTGCCGAAGTGGCTGACATCGTGGAGGGGCTGACCAAGATTTCCGAAATCATGGTCAACCGCGAAACCACCGAGGCCGAAGGGTTCCGCAAGATGCTGCTCTCGATGGTCAAGGATATTCGCGTCATCCTGATCAAATTCTGCGACCGCCTGCACAACATGCGCACCCTCGACTCCCTGCCGGAGCATCGCCGCCTGCGCATGGCGCTCGAAACGCGCGATATCTATGCGCCGCTCGCTCACCGTTTCGGTCTCGGTAAAATGAAGGTCGATCTGGAGAACCTTGCTCTCAAGTACATCGATCCCGAGATGTACGACTACCTGCTCAAGAAAGTGCGCCTGAGCCGCAACGAGCGCGTCGCCTATCTCAACAAGATGATCGCTCCGATCAAGGATGATCTTGAAAAGCAGGGGTTTACCGTCGAATTGCAGGGGCGCGCCAAGCATCTCTATTCGATTTACAACAAGATGCGGATGAAGAACAAGAAGTTTGACGACATCCACGATCTGTACGGCATTCGCGTCATCATCGATACGGAGAAGATTTCGGACTGCTTCGCTGTGTACGGCTACATCACGCAGCAGTTTCCGCCCATTCCGCAGCACTTCAAGGATTACATCTCGATTCCGAAGCATAATGGCTACCAGTCGCTCCACTCGGCGATTATCGGTCCAAAAGGGCATGTCGTCGAGTTGCAGATCAGAACACGCCGGATGCACGAATTTGCCGAACTCGGTGTCGCGGCTCACTGGCGCTACAAGGAGAAGATTTCCAAGGACGATGCGGCGCTCGATTCATTTCTCAAGTGGGCGAGGGAGCTGATCAAAGATGCCGATTCGGCTACGGCCTTCATGGAGGGGTTTAAACTCAACCTTTACCATGACGAGATTTACGTCTTCACCCCGAAGGGCGATATGAAAGTGCTGCCCGCAGGAGCCACGCCGATCGATTTCGCCTATGCCATCCACTCCGAAATTGGCAATGGCTGCATTGGCGCGAAGGTCAATGGCAAAATCGTGCGGCTGAATACCGAGCTGAGGTCGGGCGATCGCGTCGAGGTGATCACCTCGAAGAGTCAGAGGCCGAAGGCGGACTGGCTGAAGATCGTGGTGACGCACCGCGCCAAACTCAAGATCAGGGCGGCCATCAACGAGGAGCGCCGCCAGGAGATTGAAAAGGGGCGCAGCATCTGGGAAAAGATGCTCTCTGGCAGCAAGAAGCTTTTCACCGAAAATGACGCCATTCGTGCCATCCGTCAGCATGGCATCAAGACCCCTGCCGATCTGTTCAACGCACTCGCCAAACAGCAGATCAGCAGCGAAGAGGTGCTGGAGCGGATCAGCCACCCGCACAGACCCGCCGAGACTCACGAGAGCACCGTACAGGCCAGGGCGCCCCACAAGGATTTCGCCGAGATCGCTCGCGAGGTGCAGGAGCGTCTTGGGTACCAGAAGGATGAGGTAACCATCGCTGGACTGAACAACATTTCCTACTCCTACGCCAAATGCTGCAATCCGGTGCCGGGCGACGACATCATCGGCTTTGTGACCACCGGAGGCACGGTGAAGATTCACCGCAAGAACTGTGTCAACGTCACCAACGAGAACTCCGTCAAAAGCGAGCGCATCGTCTCGGTTGCGTGGAACCGCAAGGTTGACACCGATTTTCTGGCAGGCATTCGCATCGTCGGCGAAGACAAGATCGGCATGACCAACCAGATCACCGGCGTCATCTCGAAATTTGACACGAACATCCGAACCATTGTCCTGAACGCCAAAGATGGCATTTTCACCTGCAATCTGATGATCTTTGTCAAAAACACCGACAAACTGACGACGTTGATGGACAAGCTGCGGAAGGTGCAGGGGGTGTTTACCGTGGAGCGGTTGTCGAACTGATAGTGATGAAAATAATGTGAGATAGATATGGGCAGCGCTTTGTGGCTGCCCTTGTCAATTGATCAGAAAACAAGATCTTTGCGAAGGGACTCCTCTATATTCTTGCTATTTCATCAGATATCCGTACCTCTCCAGAATTCTCTTCGCTTTGGTACTCCTCAAATAATTGAAAAACAATTTTGCTTCGCTGTTGGCGGCTCCGGTTGAGGTTAGCGCCATGGTGAATGGTGTTCTTGTGTAAAGCCTGTGCGGCACGGTGAAGAGGATTTTTGCTTTTTTGGCCGTCAGCGCTTCGGTCAGGTGAACGAAGGCGGCGTCGACCGTGCCGGTTTCAGCGTACATCATGGTTTGCGGCATATCGCGCGTCATGACCAGCTTTCCGGTCAGCGGATTTTCGAGGCCTGCGGATCTGATCGCCTCCATCGCCATCTCTCCTGCGGGCGCGCTGTTCGGGTTTCCCATCGCGATTTTGCCGAGTTTGGTCAGGTCGTTCATCGACGAGACCTTCAGTGCCGGATTGCCAACCACCACGATCTCGTTCCAGGCGAAAGGCGAAATCCATGCCGGGGCGAGCAGCTTTTTTGCCATGAGGTACTCTACCCATTTCGAATCCGCCGAGATATAGACATCCGCCGGAGCGCCATTTTCTATCTGCATCGCGAGTGCGCCCGCCGCCGCGTAGTTTTTGATGAACGTGGTGCCGGGATGGGCTTTCGCGAAATTTCCTGACAGCACGTCGAGCACCTCTTTCATGCCCGCTCCGGCGGAAAGCCGGATTTCTCCAGCAAAGGCTTGGGGGGTGGTCAGGGCAAGCAGAAAGGCGAAAAACAGAGTTCTGAGGTGTTTGAACATGGTTGTCGGCGGATTGCGTTATGTGTTTTTAGTTATAGCGATGGGCCTGACTCTGATTGACGTGGGCGTGCAGTCGGTGCTTTGCTTATCAGTTCACGCCGATAATCACGTCCGAAGCTTTGAAAATTGCGCAGGCTTGTTCGCCCTCTTTGAGGTTGAGCCTGCTGGTGCTGGTTTCGGTGATGATGGCGGAAATGCTGTTGCCGCCGCCGATTTCGATGTCGATTTCGCTGTTGACAGAGTCTTCGATTACCCGTTGCACGGTGCCGCAGATGATGTTCCTCGCGCTCAGCTTTTTGTCTTGCAGGTCGCGGCCCACCATGACCGAGCTCGATTTGACGATGGCGTAAGCGCTCATTCCCTTTTTCAGACCGAGGTTATCGATCGCGCCATTGGTGATGGTCGAAACGATCTGTTGGCCGCCGTTCAGCGTGATGATGATTTCGGCGTTGACTGCGTCCCGCGTGAGTTCTGTGATGACGCCGGAGAAGGTGTTGCGCGCGCTGATCCGCATCGAAATCCGGCGTAGGAACTGGTAAAGATTGCCGGTGTCGCCGAGCCGCTCTTCGAGGTTTTCGACGAACTTGCGGTGCTCCTCCTGCACGATGCGGTACTTTTCGATCACCTGCCGCCCTTCACGGGTAAGCACGGTGCCGCCGCCGCCCTTGCCGCCGGTCATGCGGTCAACCAGAGGTTTTTCTGAGAGGTTGTTCATCATGTTCACCAGATGCCAGGCGGTTTTGTAGCTGATGCCGACCGCTTTGGCCGCGCTGTTGATTGAACCGAGTTCGTCGATCTTTTCAAGCAGGGCGATCCGGTCTCCGCCGAGGAAGCGGCTCTGCGATTTCTGGAACCAGATCGAGCCTTCGATGCCGATGGGGTTTTTTGTTTTGCTCACGCGAATTTTCCTGTTGCATTGTTATTCATACGGCAATATAGAACACCGGATGAATAAATCCCGGCGGGAACCAGCCGCCGGGAGGGTGTAACGGAGAAAGAACAGGAGAACATATTCGGGCGGGAAACGCGGCTCAGTAGTGCAGCGCGATCGAGGCGACCACCGTGAAGGGGGCGCCGGGCTGGTACGAGCTGTTCAGGGTTTTGTAATCTGACGTACTGATCAGGCTCACATATTTTTTGTCGAACAGATTGATGAACGAGAGCGAGCAATCAACGTTCCTGAAGCCGAGCATTGCCTTGCTCCAGGTGAGGTCGAGGTCGAAGAGCGTTGCGCCATCGACTTTCTGCTGGTGCTGCACGTCGCCGTAACGCGCCGAGGAGTAGCGGACGATTGGCGAAATCGTGAACTCGCCGATGGTGTAACTGACGATCCCTTTGGCCATGAATTCTGGGGCGTCGGGTACCTGGTTGCCTTTGATTGCCAGGATCGGGTTGCCGGGTGCGTCCGAGCGAATATCCTGATCGAAGTAGAAGCGGTTCCACGAGAACGAACCGTAGCACTTCAGGGCACGGGAGGGTTTGTACTCCGCTTCGAGCTCGAAGCCGTACCCTTTCGCGTTGGCGTTGTTCATCGGGTAGGAGATGCCGAGATCGGGGTCGTAAAGTACGGCCTGCTTGTTGTTGTGCATGGCGTAATAGATGGTCGGTGCGATGCTCCAGCCGCTGCCGTTCATCTTCAGGCCAAGCTCAATGTTGCGGGAAATCTCCATCTTCCGTTCGTCCCAGAGTTGCTGGAAGGTGATGTGGTGAGCTGAAAATGTGGCATACTGCGAGATGAAGTACGGGTAAATATCTACATGGGTGACGTAGTTTTCGCCGTAGGCCAGGTGCACCGACGAATTGTCTCCAATGCTTCGGGTGATCGTCACGTCGGGAAAGAGACGGCTGAAAGTCTTCGTCGATTCGGCGCTTTTGGCCGCGATGATGGCCGGATCGGTGGCGAGCGCGTCGTCATAACTGACGTCACCGATGCCGGTTGTGTTGTAGGTGAGAATCGATGGCAGGGTGTAGTTGACGTACTTTACGCCGCCTTCGAGCAGCCAGCCGCCGGTGCGGTATTTTGCCTCGATAAACGGCTCGTGCAGCTCGTGGCTTGAGCTGTTCGACAGGATCGCCCAATTGCTGAATTGAAGCGAATTGCCGTTCAGTGAGTAGTTTTTCCACGAGGTCGGCGGGCCGGGGCGCTCCTGCGTATGGTAGAGGTAGCCGAAGTCGAGATCGACCTTGCCGAGCTTCGTATTGTATTCGGCGAGGATGCCCTTCAGGTCGTGGTCGATGTCCCAGCGGCGGATGCGGTTGTACGGATTGTTGTTTGAGTCTTTGAGCGTGATGGTCTCCATGTAGTACCCCTTGTCGCTCCAGTAGTAGGGCTTCACGTTCAGCTTTGACTCTTCGCCGGTTTTCACTTCGAGGTTGGCCATCACCATCCAGTCCTCGAACTCGTTTTTGTTGTAGCCGTAGTAGTCGTATTTCGCCGGATTGTTGCCGTAATCGGTTTCGTAAGCGCTGTCGAGATTCCGGATTTCAGCGTAACTCAGCGCTTTGTACGGGTGGATGTTGCCTTTGCTGTACGTGGCGAACGCTTCGAGTTTCACCTTGTCGCTGAACTGTTCGGTCATGCCGAACATCAGGTTGTTGCGGTTGCTCGCGCCGTAACCCTTCCACTTTTCGGCATAGCTCGTCGAGCCGGATGCGAACGCTTTCAGGCCGCCGCCGAGATCACCGGTGTCGATGCGCAGGTAGGTGCGGCTGAAGTTGTCGCTTCCCCGGCTCTGCTTGAAGGTGACGCCAAATTTTTCTTCGGGGCGCTTGATCTCCATGTCGATCTTGCCGCCTACGTCACCGATGCCGAGGCCGATGTTCGCTGGCATGACGCCGCTATAGACTGCGATGTTCTCGAAGTTTTCGAGGTCGTAAATCGTCGCTCCGCCGCCCGGACGTCCGGTGACCGGCAGCCCTTCGACGTTGGCCGTTGTGCCGGGAGCGCCGCCAGCGGTCGCTTCGACGCCACGGAAGCGGAACGACTCGTGGTAGTTGACGATGTCGGCCAGCCCGTAGGGATCGACGCTCTGCTGGCTGATCGAGGGCATCATGTTGATGACTTTATAAACCGACATTTGCGACGGGTTGAGTACGGCGGATTCCTTGCCGGTAACGTTTTGCAGCAGGTCGCCCTTTTTGCCGGAGACCGTGATTTCTGGTGCCGTCCAGGTGTGGAGGGCAAGCAATTCCGGGTCTTCCTCTGCCTTTGCCGTAGCGGAGAGCATGGTTAACAGGACGATAAGAGATGTTTTTTTCATGATTAGTATTCCGGTTTACACATGAATCGTTTGGTAGGTTTTGTTATAACGGAATGCAAAAAACAAGCCGTTTTTTCTCTTTTGGTTCCATGGTATTCGATAGGTAATAAAAGTAATAACGAATGGCAAAAATAATGGGGGATGCTGTGTGTTTCCAGTTAACACATGGCAGATCCCCCGGCTTCCTGAAGGGAAAGGAAGTTCTTAATTGATGATGTGATCCTCGCAGGCTTGGCCCTCTTCGAGCGCATCGAGAATTTCATCGACCTTGTCTTCGCTGTCGATTTCGCCGTACCAGAAATTTTCGGGATAGACGACCAGCACTGGCCCTTTTTCACACAAGTTCAGGCAGGCCGTGGCCGAGACAGCAACATCGCTCATGCCGCGGTCGGCAAGCTCGCTTTCGAGGTAGGGAATGAGGTTGAGCGACTCTTTCTTGTGGCACATCCCCTGTGGCGCACCCTGTGCCCTGAAGCTCGCGCAGACAAAAATGTGATGTTTCGGTTTGTCCATGATAGTTGTTTGATGGTGGTTGTGTAAAGCTAATAGGTCAAAGAATCGTTTGAGTAAGGGCGGTTCGCGAATCGCCCTTACAGTTCATCATCACTTAGTCGCAGCCGTTGCCGTCGCCGCCGCAGCTTGTTTTGCATGCGTGGATCTGGCTGCTTTTCATCAGGTGTTTCAGGTTCTGGCCGGTGAAAACGCCATACACGGCCTCTTCGATCACCCCTTCGATCGACATGACGTCGATGCCACTGGCTTTGAGAACCGATTGCGGCGAATCGCCAGCGCTGTTGACCAAGACAGCGCGGCAGTCGGAGAGCTTCGCGGCGAGCGCTTCCCAGCGCAACTTGCCTCCGCCGGGAGGCGGGGCCTGGCGTGAATCGACCAGTGTGCAGCTTTTCTTCTCCTCGTCGAGCGCGTAGACCAGAAAGCGGTCGGCTTCGCCGAGATGCTGGTTGATGAGCACGCCTTCGAGGCTCGCCACGGCGATGTAGGGGCGGTGCTCGTCGGGATTTTTCGGCATCAGCGCTGCTTCGGCGAGCTTCGCCATCATTTCGTCGCTGTTGATTTCGCCGATGATGCCGACCGCGTCGGCGCGGCAGCGGGCGCAGTGCTTCATCTGCGGCAGGAGCTTTCCGGCCTCCTCCTGAATCTTCCTGACCATCATCGGATCAGGTTCGGGAATGTTCTCGAACACGGTTTCCGTCGTGTTGTAGTAAGGCAGCGCGTTCAGAATGTCCGCACCCATCGAGGCGACCTGACGGGCCACCTCAATCACGTGCTGGTCGTTGACGCCGGGGATGATGATCGAGTTGACCTTGGCCGTTACGCCATACCTCTTGAGCTTCTGCAGAGCGGCGAGCTGGTTTTCGAGCAAAAGCTCGGCGGCCTGGCGATCGCGGTACATTTTCTTCTGGTAGCGCACCCAGGCGTAGATCTCCTGACCGATCTCCGGATCGATGGCGTTGATTGTCAGCGTCACGTGGCTGACCTGCAACTCGGCAAGCTCCTCGATATAGGGCAGCATGTCGAGGCCATTGGTGGCGACGCAGAGCAGCATCTCCGGGTACTTTTCACGCACGAGCCGCAGGGTCTCCATCGTCTCCTCCGGGTTGGCGAACGGGTCGCCAGGGCCTGCGATGCCCACCACCGAGATATTCGGCGAGAGTTTCAGGGCGTTGTCGAGGTAGTAGAGCGCCTGCCTGGGCGAAAGCACCTTGCTGGTGATGCCGGGTCGGTTTTCGTTCATGCAGTCGAACTTCCGGTTGCAGTAGTTGCACTGGATGTTGCACTTCGGTGCGACCGGCAGGTGTATTCTTCCGTAGGTGTGTCTCGACGAGTCGTTGAAGCACGGATGGTTCTTGATATTGAGTGTCATGATGCCTCCCTTCAGGTCATGATTGATTCTTCATTACATATAGGTGTAGCCGATCGGCGACGATTTCTGGCGTTCTTCGATGACGGTGTTGACGATGCGGTCGAACAGCTCCTGCGTACCGCGATAGCCGAGGTGGTGCAGGCGCTGGCCGCCGAAGCGGTCGTGAATCGGGAAGCCGATTCTGATGAGCGGCAGCTCGTGCTTTTTTGACATCGTGAAGCCCTTGCTGTTGCCGATGAGCATATCCGGCTTGAGCCGCTCCGCTTCGTGCTCGATGTCCACGAAGTCCACGCCCTCGCACGCTTCGATGCCCTGCTCATCCATGTCGGGAATCAGCTCAAGCATCCGCTGCTTCATCTGGCCGCTCTTGCCCCCCGAGGCGCAGAGCACTGGCACGACGCCGATTTCTCGCAGGAAAGCGGCCATCGAGATGACCAGGTCTTCCTCGCCGTAGAGCATCGCCTTTCTGCCGAAGATGTATTTGTGGCCATCGGCGTAGGCGTCAACGAGGCGGCGGCGCTCGTCTTCGTATTTTTCAGGCATCGGTTTTTCGGTCAGCTCTTCGAGCAGTGCGAAGAAACGGTCGGTTGCCTTGATGCCGATCGGCAACGGGAGCTGGTGGCGTGGAACGCCAAACTCTGCTTCGAGGTAGCCAGCCGCAGACTTCTTTGCTTCGAGCGTCGAGCCGAACTCGATGCTTGCTGCAGCGCTGCCGCTGTCGGCGATAGCGCTCGTCGGCGTGCCGCCTGGCGGAATGCGGTGGTACTCGCCCCACGGACCGCCGTCAAGCGTCTGCGAGTAGTCGGGCAGCAGCATGAACGGCATGCCGAACTCTTTCAGAATCTCCTTCAGGTAGCGGATATCCGCCGGTGAAATCATTCCCGAAAAGAGGTTGAGCAGGTTCTTTTTCGCCCCGCCGACGGCAAAAGTTTTTACGGCGGAGCGCACGGCGGTGTGGAAGCCGTCGATGTGGCTGCCGCTGTAACTCGGCGTCGAGGCGAAGATCATGGTCGGCAGGTTGGGGTCGTTCATGATCGCCTTGTAATCCTTCAGAATCATCGGCACGTCGTCACCGATGGTCTCCGACAGACAGGTGGTGGCGATGCCGATCACCTGTGGCTTGTACTGCTGCGTGACGTTCTTGAGGCCGAGCTGCAGGTTGTGGCTGCCGCCGAAGACCGCCGTCTCTTCGTTGAAGTTCGAGGAGGCGATGTCGATCGGCTCCTTGTAGTGGCTGATGAGGTAGCGGCGGATGTAGGTGGCGCAACCCTGCGAGCCGTGCAGGAACGGTACACACGATTCGATGCCCCTGAAAGCCAGGCACGCGCCGAGCGGAGTGCAGAGCTTGCAGGCGTTCTGCGTGGCCGTTTTGGCCGTCATGGCCGAAGCGTTGGTCGTCATTTTGCACCTCCTTTTCTCGGGGCGAACTGCCACACGGGGCTCATCACCGATTCGTAAACCTCCTTGGCGAAATAGTACATGCCGATGAATCCGGCGAGCGGAATCTTGCGCTCGTGGTTGTGGTCGCAGAAGCCGACGCCGAGCTTGAAGGCGATCGGGCGCTCCTTGACGCCGCCGATCAAAAGGTCGGCCTCCTTTTCAAGCACGAACTTGGAGAGTTCGACCGGGTTGGAGTCGTCCACGATCACCGTGCCTTCGTCGCACATCTCTTTCAGGTTCTTGTAATCCTGCTTGTTGCCGGTCTGCGAGCCGGCGAGCACGACCGACATGCCGATGGTGCGCAGCGCCTTGATGAGCGAGAAGGTCTTGAAGGCTCCGCCGACATAGATTGCAGCTTTCTTGCCGGCCAACGCGGCCTTGAACTTCTGCATCTCGGGGTAGTATTTCCTGATTTCGTCGCGCACGATCTCCTTGGCTTTCTCCATAATGTCGGGCCTTTCGGGGAAGTGCTGGGCTACGTCGTAGAGCGATTTGGACATATCCTCGAAGCCGAAGTAGGAGACGCGGATGTAGGGGATGCCGTACTTCTCTTCCATCTCCTTGGCGAGGGTGGTCATCGAGCCGGAGCACTGCACCACGTTGAGCGACGCGCCGTGCGAGCGGCGGATGTCGTCGATGCGTCCGTCGCCGGTCATGGTGGCGACCACCTCGATGCCCATCTTTTCATAATATTCCCGGATGATCCAGGCTTCCCCGGCGAGGTTGAATTCGCCGAGAATGTTGATGCTGTATTTGCTGATCCCCTCGGTCGATCCCTGGCCGATCAGCTTCATGAGGGCCATGCAGGCGGCTTTGTAGCCATCCTTCTTGGTGCCCTTGAAACCTTCGGAATGCACCGGCAAGACCGGGATTCCTTTCTCTTTGGCCACTTTTTTGCAAACCGCATCGATGTCGTCCCCAATCAGGCCGATGATGCAGGTCGAATAGATAAATGCCGCGTTGGGCTGGTACTGGTCGATCAGTTCGATCAGTGATTTGTAGAGCTTCTTTTCGCCGCCGTAGATGACGTCCATCTCCTGGAGGTCGGTCGAAAAGCTGAGCCGGTGCAGTTCAGGTCCCGACGAAACCGCTCCCCGGATGTCCCAGGTGTAGGCGGCGCAACCGATCGGGCCGTGTACGATGTGAATGGCGTCGGCTACCGGATAGAGCACGACACGTGAACCGCAGAACACACAGGCACGCTGGCTGACCGAGCCGGAGAGGCTGGTCTTGTCGCAGGCGATGTCCACTTCTACGCCACCCGCGGTCTTTTCATAGACCTGTTTTTCCCTGCCCTCGAGCAGGCTGATTTTCTGCGTATCCATTACTTTTTCCCCTTCATTGTCGCCCGCCTTCCGTTATCGAAGGCGGACGGTTGTCAAGCTTTCAGTCAACTTGTCTGATACGTTGTCGTCGTGAGCGGTTCGCGGACAAGCCGGACAGTGTTCTGGATTTCACCGTCCGGGCGAGCCTCTGGATCGCGAACCGGCTCCGGCAGGCCGTCACATAACCAGCTCGAACTTCTCTTCCAGCGACGTGCGATCCTGACGATCCATGAGCACGCCGAGGATTTTCTCGACCAGCCTGAGCGAGCCGCTGTACCCGACGTTCGGGAAGTAGCTGTGGCCGATACGGTCGAGAATCGGGAAGCCGAAGCGCACGAACGGGATATCTTCGTCACGTGCGATGTACTTGCCGTAGGTGTTGCCGATGAGCAGGTCAACCGGCTCGTTCTTGATCCACTGGTGCATCAGGAACATGTCTGCCTGCGGGCCGTTGCGGAAGTTCGCGCCCGGAGCCCGTTCGAGGATCTCCTTCATGCGTTTTTCGAACCTCAGGCCCGGCGTGCCGCTGACGATATGTGCCGGTATCATGCCCAGATCGAGCAGGAACTCGGTGAGCGGGATGAGCTGGTCGGGGTCGCCGAACAGCGCCACCTTCTTGCCGTAGAAGTACTGCTCCATGTCGACCATGACGTCTACCAGACGGCCACGCTCGGCAGTGATTTCATCCGGTACCTTCACGCTGCCAGCTTTGCTGAGAGCCATGATGAAACGGTCGGTTGCCGACAGGCCGATCGGCATGTCAACGGTTTCGAAGGGCACCTTGCACTTCTTTTCGAGTGCGATTGCTGCCGGTTCGGCGCTGATGCAGCCGACCGCGAGCGAGCATTTGCTGTCACCGGCGCTTTTCAGCTCATTGATGGTGATGCCGCCTTTCGGATAGAACTCGTGCTTGCCGGTCTGCGGCGCGTCGAGCACGTCGGAGGTGTCTGGGAAGAGCACGATCTTGACACCAAGGCGCGAGGCCAGCGACTTGATTTCGCGCATGTCAGACGGTTCCATCCAGCCCGCGATGACGTTGACCTGGTCTTTCTTCTCGCCAGTCGAGACAGCGAACTGCTCGGTCATGCTGGTCACCATGTTGGCGTAACCGGTGATGTGCGAACCCACGTAGCTCGGGGTGCTGGCGTAGATGACGTACTTGCCTTCAGGAATCTTGCCGTCATCGCTGGCCTTCTTGGTGATCTGCTGCAAGTCGTCTCCGATGGTTTCGGACAGGCAGGTCGAGTGCACCGCGATCACTTCCGGATCGTAAACCGTAAAGATGGTCTCGATGGCCGAAAGCAGGTTGGCCTGGCCGCCGAACACCGAAGCGCCTTCGGTGAACGAGCTGGTGGCGGCCATCACCGGCTCCTTGTAGTGGCGGGTCAAGGTGCTGCGGTGGTAGGCGCAGCAGCCCTGTGAGCCGTGGCTGTGGGGCAGGCAGCCGTGTATGCCGAGGGCGGCATACATGGCGCCGATCGGCTGGCAGGTTTTCGCCGGATTGATCGTCAGCCCCTCGCGCTCTTTGACTTCTTTTGTGGTATGACGTAATAACATCGATTATTCTCCTTTAATATTTTACATCTTATGATGCGACGTAGCTGGCTTCCAGCGACTCCGGTTCACTTTTCTCCCAGGGGGCCTTGATCATCTTCCAGACCGGGTTGTTGACCATGCGGTCGATGTCTTTGTAGAAGTTCACCGCGCCCTTGAAGCCGGTGTAAGGACCTCCGTAGTCGTAGCTGTGGAGCTGCTTGAGCGGCACACCCATCTTCTGGACGACATACTTCTCCTTGATACCGGCGCAGAAGATGTCGGGTTTGTACATCTCGATGAGCTTTTCGGACTCGTAGTGGCTGATGTCATCGACTACGAGGGTCTTTTTCATCATCTGTTTCATCATGCCTTCGTAGCCGTTGATCTCAAGGCCTTTGGCTTTCAGCTCTTCGAGTTCGGCTTTGCTCTTTCTCGGGTTGTACAGCTCCGGATCGGCCGTGACCTTCAGCTCTTCGATGTTTTTGCTGTCGGCATCGATCTTGATCTTGGGCAGCACTTCGCGGCCTTCGTAGTCATCGCGGTGAGCGAACTCGTAACCGGCGGCGATGGTCGTCATGCCAAGTTCCGAGAACAGATCCTGGTAGTGGTGAGCGCGCGAGCCGCCGACGAACAGCATGGCGGTTTTGCCTTCGGTTCTCGGACGAATCTCGTCGATGATCGCCTTGACAGCAGGAACCTCTTCGGCAATCACCTCTTCGACCTTCGCTTTCAGCTCCTCGTCACCGAAGTACTCGGCGATCTTGCGCAGCGACTTTGCGGTCGATTCAGCGCCGACGAAGTTGACTTTCATCCATGGAATACCGTACTTGGTCTCCATCATGTCGCCCATGTAGTTGATCGAGCGGTGACACATGATGACGTTGAGGTCAGCCGTGTGTGCATTCTCGATGGCGCCAACCGTCGAGTTGCCGCTGAAGGAGGCAACAAGTGTGATGCCGCATTTCTCGAGCAGGCGCTCGATTTCGAAAGCGTCGCCGCCGATGTTGTACTCGCCGAGCAGGTTCAGCTTGAACTTGCCGGGTTTGACTTCGTTGTTGTTGCCAACCATGTGCTTGAACACGCCGTTGTTTGCGATGTGGTGACCAGCCGACTGGCTGACGCCGCGGTAGCCTTCGCAGCTGAAGCCGAAGACGTTGCAGTCGCCGAGCTTCTCTTTCATCTCTCTCGCTACGGCGTGCACGTCGTCACCGATCAGGCCGACCGGGCAGGTCGAGAAGATCGCGATGGCCTTCGGGTGGAAGAGGTCATAGGCCTCCTGGATCGCTACCTTCAGTTTCTTTTCGCCACCGAACACCACGTGCTCTTCCTGCATGTCGGTCGAGAAGCAGTAGGTGATGTAGTTTTCATGCTCCGGGGTTTCCGGTCTTGTCTGGTTACGGCGGGTCAGCCATGCGTAAAAGCTGCAGCCGATCGGGCCGTGCACGATGTTTACGATATCGCGCGTCGGACCAAGAACCACGCCCTTGCAGCCTGCGTAGGCACAGCCGCGCTGCGTGATGATACCCGGCACCGTACGGACGTTGGCCTGCACCTCAGGAACGATCTCCGGGTCGTTGACCACGATCGACTTGCTGCGCTTTTTGGCGACCTTGGCCGGGTATTTATTGATCAGTTCCTCCTTGATTTTGGAAGGATCTGGTATGAGTACTTTCGCCTCCATGGTAACGTTCTCCCTTTACACCTTTAAAGTATTGTTTCTGTTCTGCGTCACTTAAGCGCTTCGTCGCCCTCTTCTCCGGTTCTGACCCTGATGGTGTCGAGAATCGGCGTCACGAAAATCTTGCCGTCTCCCGGCTTGCCGGTCTGGTTGGTTTTGATGATCGTGTCGATAGCCGTCTGGGCCAGATCATCCGGAACCACCACGGT
This sequence comes from Chlorobaculum tepidum TLS, assembly GCF_000006985.1. Lineage (NCBI taxonomy): Bacteria > Pseudomonadati > Chlorobiota > Chlorobiia > Chlorobiales > Chlorobiaceae > Chlorobaculum > Chlorobaculum tepidum. The sequence goes on along the minus strand of NC_002932.3, from coordinate 1,437,395 downwards.
CAGGATTCGCTTGGCAACGAGCCTCGGCGCGTTACCGAGCTGGGCAATCGCCTCCGGGTGGCCTGCTTCGGCGCCCTGGAGGATGTCGTAGTGAACCTGGCCCTTGCCGCGACCCATCACCCGGCCGGTCGCCGTGAAGGCCGGGATGCCAGCGTCGATGAGCGCTTTCTTGGTTTCGTTCACCTTGTTGATTCGTATGACTGAAATGATCTCTTTCATCAGGCCTCCTTTGCTTCGAGCAGCGTCTCGCTTTCCTTCATTCCAGAGCTGATCGTGTAGACCTCTTCGACAGCCGACACGAAGATTTTACCGTCACCGAACTTGCCGTCGCCGGTCTTTGCGTTGTCCATGATGGCGCGGATGACGAAGTCCTTGTCGGCGTCCGGCACGACGAGGAACAGCATCTCCTTCGGCAGTTCGTCATAGACCACATCGCCGACGCGCAGACCGCGCTGCTTGCCTCGGCCAACAACCGAGATTTTGGTGACCGCCGGATAACCGGCGTCGAGCAGGCCCTGCATGACATCGTGTACTTTTTCCGGCCTGACGATGGTTCTGATCATTAACATGTGTTTGTTCTCCTCTTTGTTAAATGCTATAATTTCAAGAGATTACGGTTTTTTGATTGATCGCCAGCCTGTTAGTTGGCGATGCCGAATTCGATCAGGAGCGATTCCAGTTCGTCGATTTCGAGCGGCTTGGGGATGACGAACATCTTGTTCTCGTCGATCTTTTTGGCCAGTGCACGGTATTCGTCGGCCTGGGGGTGGGTCGGATCGAAGTCGATCACGGTCTTCCTGTTGATCTCGGCGCGCTGAACGAAGTTGTCGCGAGGTACGAAATGGATCATCTGGGTGCCGAGCCTGCGGGCCAGCTCTTCGATCATCTCACGCTCGTTGTCAACCTTGCGGCTGTTGCAGATGAGGCCACCGAGGCGCACACCGCCTGCATCGGCGTATTTCAGGATGCCTTTGCAGATGTTGTTGGCGGCGTACATGGCCATCATTTCGCCAGAGCAGACGATATAGATCTCTTCGGCTTTACCGTCGCGGATCGGCATGGCGAAACCGCCGCACACCACGTCGCCAAGCACATCGTAGAACACGTAGTCGAGTTCCCATTCGTCATCGTAAGCGCCGAGCTGTTCGAGCAGGTTGACCGAGGTGATGATGCCGCGGCCAGCGCAGCCGACGCCAGGCTCAGGACCGCCGGACTCGGTGCAGCGGGTGTTTCTGTAACCTTCTTTAATGATGTCTTCGAGTTCGACCTCTTCGCCCTCCTCGCGCAGGGTGTCGAGAACGGTTTTCTGCTGAAGACCGCCGAGCAGGAGGCGGGTGGAGTCAGCTTTCGGGTCGCAACCGACGACCATCACTTTTTTGCCTGCTTCTGCAAGACCGGCAACCGTATTCTGGGTGGTTGTGGATTTGCCGATACCGCCTTTACCATAAATTGCGACTTTTCTCATAGCTGTACTTTTTATTGTTTGTTACTCTTTTCTGTCGAAAATATTCAGGCCGATATTTTTCTATGCCTGAATAATTAAAGAATAAGGAGCAATTTTTGTGCCAGAGTGAGGCGGGTTATCGATTTTGTTTGAATTATTTTTCTGTCGATCCGGTAACCTGTTTTCAGTCAATGAATTATCGATGCGGCAGCTTGTTGAGGCTATGCTCAACTCAGGCTCTGTTTTTTATGTCGGGAGGTAAAACGGGGATGGAGTGACCTTACCATTGTGTAGGAAAGTGGCTTTATCTACAAAATAGTAGGAAAGTCGAGTGGTGTCGATGAAGGTGGTGTCGGGGTCGGGATGCTGCTTTGAAGGGCTTTTCAGGAGACGCTGTCGAAGGTCATGAGTTGACTCTGGAGTTTTGGTGGCGATTTCTTGGTGATATTACATAAATGTGGTTACTCGCTGCTTCAAGTGGGTAGGGCGAAATTGAGTTTGCCGCCCGGACATACCACTTTTTCAGAAACGATCCGACCAGTGCTGGCGGCTGACTAAAAAGTCCTGAAACGCCAGACGCACATCCGGCAGGCTCGCGCGGTTTTCAGAGGCTGCTTGACTAACGATAACTCGTCGAGCCACTCGCGTTGCCAGACCTTCAGGTTTTGCTGGTTTTTCAGCCAGAGATACCGGTTTTTTTCAGTTCGGGCCGCTCTTTTTGCTCCTGACGGCGTACTTCATCGACGGCATTGTTGATGATCTGCATGACGTGAAATTTGTCACAGCTCAGTTGCGCATTGACAAAATAACTGCCAATACCGCTGCTCGTGACCGCCGGGTAGTCTTCTTTGGCGCGGGCCTGATCGACGTAATGATGTACAATACGCCAGATGCGGGTATCGTGTTCGCCGACTATCGTGGCGATCGTCTTAACCGCCATTGACCTGGCCATGAGCATAATCATCGCCTCGAACAACAGCGTAAAACCGCTGTCACGGTAAGCCCGGGGAACGGATTGCAGCTTGAGAAGACCGCACTCAGGAGAGGAGATTCGCGGTACTCTGGCCGTCAGACCGGCCTCGTGCTGAAAAAAGTTGAGGTGACGCCACGTCGCCTCGGAGGTGCATAGGCTTTCATGCCTTTTTGGCCGCATCGCGGGCAACAAAAGGTACTGCCCGGCGCAACGTCAAGGTGGGTGTCCAGCCGCTTCTTGTCAGCATCGAACGATGAGGAGCTTACCTGCCAGGGCGATTCAAGTCCCAGGGCTCACTGAAAAAGGTTGAGGTCTTTTTTAGGCGAAGTGGTAAAATGTGCAAACCAAAAGATACGCTTCTCACACGTTACCCACTCGAAGCAGCGAGGAGCCTTTTTTTTCTCTCACGCCCGGAATTTCCGGTAGTCGATATTGAATTTCTTCATCCTTAATCCCATGATCCTGTCCGACAGGCCGAGTTGGATGGCGGCTTTGGTCATGTTGCCTTTGGTGCGTTTGAGCGCTTCGATGATCATCTCCTTCTCGATGGCGTCGAGTTTCTGCTGCAAGTCGCCGGTGTAGGGGGTGCCGCTTGACTCGGCGGTCTGGAGCGACGGCGGCAGGTGGTAGCCGTGGATGACGTTGTCCTCGCTCAGAATCACCGCGCGTTCGATGCAGTTCTGCAACTCGCGCACGTTGCCGGGCCAGTGGTAGCGCATCAGCATGTCGATGGCCGTGGTCGAAATCCGCCGCACACCCTTGTGGTTGGTCTTGTTGAACTGCTCCACGAAATAGTCCGCCAGCAGCAAAATATCCGTCTTGCGCTCGCGAAGCGGCGGCACGGTGATCGGGAAGATGTTGAGTCGGTAGTAGAGATCCTCGCGGAAGTTGCCTTTCTGGATCTGTTCCTCGAGGTTCCGGTTGGTGGCTGCGATGATGCGCACGTCGGTTTTGATGGTTTTCGATCCGCCGACCCGCTCGAACTCCTTCTCCTGGATGATTCGCAGCAACTTGGCCTGCGTTGGCAGGCTCAGCTCGCCGACCTCGTCGAGAAAAAGCGTGCCGCCGTCGGCAAGCTCGAAGCGCCCGCGCCGCTGTGCCGAGGCGCCGGTGAAGGCTCCTTTTTCATGGCCGAACAGCTCACTTTCGACAATGCTTTCCGGCAGCGCCGCGCAGTTGAACTTGATGAACGGCTTGCCATTCCTCATGCTTTTGAAGTGGATGGCGTTGGCCACCAGCTCCTTGCCGACGCCGCTTTCGCCGAGAATCAGGGCCGTAGCGCTGGTTTTCGAGATTTTGTCGATCATCTTGAAGAGCGACATCATCGGCTTGGCGTTTCCGATGATGTTGGCGGGCCGTTCCGTTTCGGGCAACTCTTCTTCGATTTCTCTATCGATGATCTGGAAGCCCAGTGCAGGGGTACCGGTTCGTTCGTGTGCGCCATCGATGCTCTTTTCGTCATCGAGCTGCTTGATGCGAACCGCCTGGGCGATCATGGCCGCAATGATCGAGAGCAGATCGACATAGTACTGCAGAACATCGATCCGGTCACTTTTGCGCCAGAGCTTCTTGTCGCCATTTTCAGCGGGAACGGAAATTCGCCGGTCAGCGCTCAGTGTGCCGATAACCTCGCGTCCCACCTTGATGGGCACGCAGATGAAGCACAACTCCTCCTTGTTTTCCTCGGCTCTGGACTGGGTGCGGTCGAGAAAAAGCGGCTCTTCATTGATGCGGGGCACGACGGAGGGGCGTCCCGTTTTGACCACCTGGCCGATGATGCCTTCGCCAACCTTGTAGCGGGCAAGCTGACGCTGCTCGTCGGTCAGGCCGAACGATTCGTTGATGACCATCTCGCCGGTAGTGCGGTTCAGAATGGTGACCATGCCTCTGAGCATGTTCATATGTTCTGACAAGATGAAAAGCACCAGCCGGAGCACCTTGCTGATGTCCTCCTCATTGTTGACGGCCCTGCTGACCTCGGCGAGTAGACTGATGCTGCTCTGTTCCTGTTCCTGAGCGATGAGCATGAAAACTATTCGAGTTAAGCGTGTTTCACAGAGTTTTGTTCACGGAGCGCGTCGATCTCGTCGGTCCGGAGCGCCCGTTTGAGGCGGTCGGACTGACTACGGATCAGATCGAGCAGTTCGCGGGCCTCCTTTTTCGAAATCGTGATTCCGCGCCGGTTGAAATGGGCGATGATCGCCGCTGTGCCTGAGTGTTTGCCGATGACTATCTCGAAATCGCTGCGGCCAACCCGCGACGGCAGGAACGGCTGGTAGGAGAGCGGATCCTGCAACAGCGCGGCGCAATGAATGCCCGATTCGTGCTGGAAGGCTGAACGTCCGACCACCGGTTTTTGCTCCTGAATGGCTCGTCCGGAAGCCGTGGCCACGGCGTCGCAAAGCCGGGAGAGCATCGATGTGTCGAGATGCGTGTCGAAGTCTCCATTCAGCGCAAGCGCCATTGCCAGCTCTTCGAGGGCCGCGTTGCCCGCACGCTCTCCGAGACCGGTCACCGACACGCTGACCGCTTCGAATCCCTCGTTGAGTGCCGTGAAGGCGTTGGCGGTCGCCATGCCGAGATCGTTGTGCGCGTGGAACTCCAGCGGCAGCGACGAGCTTTGGCGCAACGCTGCGCCGAGGGCCATCACCGACACCGGCGTGGCGATGCCTACCGTATCGGCGATCCTGAACCGTTTGGCTCCGGCAGCTTCAGCATCGAGCATGAAGCGTTGCAGAAAATCAGTGCTACTTCTCGTGGCGTCCTGTCCGCCGACGCTGACGAAATCGAACCGTTCGCGAGCTTTGGAAACAAGCGCGTGAAGCTGCTCCTGAATCCAGTCATCCTTCTTGTGTATCAGCTCCAGATAGAGCCGGGAGGCCGGAAAACTGATGTGCACCGCATCGGTGCCGCATTCTGCCGCCAACTCGATGTCCGCCATATTGGCCCGCGACCACGAAGTCAGGCGTACCGGCAGTTTCATGGCGACGATCTCGCGAATCACCTTCCGCTCCGCCGCACTGATGGCCGGGTAGCCCACTTCGATCTCATCGACGCCGGTTTCTGCAAGCATTGCTGCTATCCGCTTTTTTTCGTGCGGACTGAACACCACGCCGGGGGCCTGCTCTCCATCCCGGAGGGTCGTATCGATGATCCACGGTTTGCGGATCACTCCGGGTCTGGTTTCAGTTCGGGTTGGCACGGGTGTTTTTTTGCGTATTGACTTTACTGATCCTTTTAATTTAGGTAAATATAAAACTAATCATAAAAATATTAGGATATAAAACGATTTTAAGAGAAAAAAGTAAACATTATGGTAGTATGGTGACGGTATGTGCCGGTGAAGAGAAGGTGCGGCGCAAGGATCGAAGGGCATGGAGGGTTCTCCTGGAGAGAGCGGTGGAGAGGGCTTCAGGCGTTCAGTGATGCGACGTAAGGCAACTCGCGATGCTTTCCGGCGGCATCGAGTCCATAACCCACGACGTAAACATCCGGAATGGTGAAGCCGGTGAAGTCCGCCTTGACGGGTGTGGTGCGCGCTGAAGGCTTGTCGAGCAGGGTGCAGACATGCAGGGATGCAGGATTGTGGCCGCGCAGCTCTTCGAGGACGCGGGTGATGGTCAGCCCGGTATCGAGGATATCTTCGACGAGCAGCACGTTCTTGCCCTCGACATGCGGATCGTGGTGATGATCGAGCATCACCTTGCCTGTGGAGGCGCGGTGCGTGCCGTAACTCGAAGCGCGGATGAACTCGATGCGGCAGGGAATGGTGATGTGCCGCACCAGATCGGCTGTGAAAATGAATCCGCCTTTCAGCACGCACACCACAGTCAGCTCGTCGATACCGGCCAGGTCGCGTGAAATTTCTGCGCCCAGCTCGGCGACACGAGCCGCGATGCGCTCGGCGGAGATCAGCTCGGTGAACGGCACGTTCTCGATCATGTTTTCTCTTTGCCCAGCAGCACGGGCGGCACCGATGGCAGGTCGAAGAATGGCGCGACGTTGTTGTAGTATCGAGCGAGTTTTTGCACTTTTTCCGCGCCGTTCATGACCAGCGCGATCCCTTTGCGCAGTCTCGAATTTTCGTTGGCAAGGTTGTCGATGAATTCACCGAGGCGATCTTTTACGTCTGGTTTCAGCTTGTTCTTCCCGCTCTTCACGGCGGCGTCCATTTTGGTAATTGCGTTTTCCGCCAGCTCCAGTTCATTTGCCAGCCGTTTTCTCTCTTTCGGATCGTCGATTTCAAGTTCGGCTTCCCGCAGGATGTCTGCCTTGAGGTTTTCGAAAAAGCCTTGCAGGTTTTCGACATGTTGAACGGTTTCCTGACTAACGTTTACCTCGACCTGCTGGTGGATCGGGATAGTTGGATTACCGATGTTTTCCAATTTGATGTTGATGTCGCCCATGAGTCTCTCCTTGTTTCGTTCTTCTTTGCTGATGACGCTGTCGAGCATTTTCGAGACGGAGAATACTTTTTCGAGCTTTCCTGAAACATACTCGTCTCGCCCCATTTTTTCGAGTCCCAGCAGTTCTTTGTATTCTACAAGTTCGTCTGGATGGCCGGGTAGCGGAATAAACTCCTTGACGTCGAGGTTCGTGAAGTTGGCGTTGATCTTCTTGATCTCGTACCAGATGATGGAGAGGTACTCTCGTTTGCATCGCGGTTCGCCCTGAATTGCGATGGTGATGGTCGAGTCTTTTGTCTCGGCCACTACTTTTGCGAGAGCTCCTTCGTGATCTTGGCTTTTTAGCACCATGCCGTAGCGCCACTGCATTCTATCGAGAATCTGGTGCTGCATGGCGATCATCAACCGAGGAATGATGGTTGATGGCAGGTAGTCGTACTTCATGATGAACCGCAGCGGTTCTCCTTCGGTGATCTCCGGTTCGTTGTCGATCTGTGTGGGCAGGTTCGATGGAATGATGAACAAACCTTTGCCTTCATCATAGCACAGCTCGAACTGCTTCATAATGTCGAGCAGATAGCGCTGCTCCAGGAGAGTGTAGGTGAATTTGTTGTTTTTTGCCGGGTCATACTCGTCGCATCGAATCTGCTCTTCGTTCAAAATGTAGCCGAGGGCGCTGGTGTTCAGGTGGCCGTTTTTTGTTTTGGATGAGTTGATGATTCGGTACACGCCGATGGTGACCCAGTGGGGGTCGAGCACGTAAATTTCGGAAAGGTCGAGCGCTTCGAAATAGAGCACGATGCCGAGGTTGTTCAGGTAGCCGAGCAGCGTTTTTCTTTCGCCGGGGTCGGTGATGCCCGAATCGTTGCATATCTTTTCGACTTCTGTTCGGTTGAGGTATCGTTGCGCTGTAGTCGCTTCGACCAGCTTTTCCTTGACCTTTATCCAGCTCGGCGCCAGCGGCGTTCCGTAGATCGAATCTGGATGAAGCACGGCGCTTTTCAGGCTTTTCGCGATGCTTTCAACGCCATCTCCGTTTTTGCAGGAAATCCGGTGGAAACGGTTTTCGATTGCTGGGAAGCGCTCGTTGATCTTTTTCTGCTCAATGTTGTAGCTGGGATTTTCGTCGATTTTGTTCATCACAACGATCACCGGCGACTTTCCGCCATACTTCTCGATATGGCGCAGCCAGTAGTGCTTGTTGCTGTCGGTGCGGCTGTCGAGCAGCAGCATATAAACCGAGCTTCTGGTCATGAAAAACTGATGCGAAGCATGCATGATCTCCTGCCCGCCGAAATCCCAGAAGTGGAACAGGCACTCCTTGAGTTCATCGTCATTTTCCAGACCTTTGATGTTGGGGGCCTGTTTTGTGACAACATTCAGGCCATGCGTTTGTGACTCTTTTGGGTCAAACGTTTCGCCGATAAGCTGTTTCAGCAACGAGGTTTTACCGGCCATCCCGTCGCCGATGAGATGCACTTTTATTTCCTGCAAGTGGACAAGTGCTTCGCCTTTTGAGCGGGCCTCTTCAATCGACTGGAAATATTGCCGGACGGCCTCTTTGCCCTGTTTGACGATTTCAGGCGGCGGAGATTCGAGAGGGTTGTCGAAAAACGTGATGAACCCTGATGAGCTGAAATCATTCCATAGAATTTCCATGTCGAACCCGGTGATTGTTTCAGGCAATCTTTTGATCGGATTGCGCCTGACGTCGAACCCGGTGAGCGAGTTGAGGGATGCGAGCGGCGAAATGTCGCTGATCTGGTTGCTGGAGAGCGAGAGTTCCGAGAGCGATTCGAGCGATGCGAGCGGCGCAATGTCGCTGATCTGGTTGCTGGAGAGCCAGAGCGTCGAGAGCGATTTGAGGGATGCGAGCGGCGCGATGTCGGTGATCTGGTTGCTGGAGAGCTCGAGTTCCGTGAGCGAGTTGAGGGATGCGAGCGGCGCAATGTCGGTGATCTGGTTGCCGTTGAGCCAGAGCTTCGAGAGCGAGTTGAGCGATTCAAGCGGCGCAATGTCGCTGATCTGGTTGCGGGAGAGCTGTAGTTCCGTGAGCGATTTGAGGGATGCGAGCGGCGCGATGTCGGTGATCTGGTTGCTGGAGAGCTGGAGTTCCGTGAGCGATTTGAGCGATTCAAGCGGCGCAATGTCGCTGATCTGGTTGCGGGAGAGCTGTAGTTCCGTGAGCGATTTGAGCGATTCAAGCGGCGCAATGTCGCTGATCTGGTTGCTGGAGAGCGAGAGTTCCGTGAGCGATTTGAGGGATGCGAGCGGCGCAATGTCGGTGATCTGGTTGCTGGAGAGCGAGAGTTCCGTGAGCGATTTGAGCGATTCAAGCGGCGCAATGTCGCTGATATTGTTGCCGGAGAGCGAGAGTTCCGTGAGCGATTTGAGGGATGCGAGCGGCGCGATGTCGGTGATCTGGTTGCTGGAGAGCTGGAGTTCCGTGAGCGATTTGAGCGATTCAAGCGGCGCAATGTCGCTGATCTTGTTGCCGAAGAGCCAGAGCATCGAGAGTGAGTTGAGCGATGCGAGCGGCGCAATGTCGGTGATCTGGTTGCGGTCGAGCCAGAGCATCGAGAGTGAGTTGAGGGATGCGAGCGGCGAAATGTCGGTGATCTGGTTGCTGGAGAGCGAGAGTTCCGAGAGCGATTTGAGCGATTCAAGCGGCTGAATGATTCGATCCAGCGTGTCACTTCCGCAATCGTACAATCCTATCGCAGTAACCCGCTGATCTTTATCGAGCTTATACCCTTTTGAATACCATTTTAATTTGTCAACAGGCTCAAGTTGCATGCCGAGTTCCTGCTCGATTTGCCGGATAACATCAAGGTCGCTCATGGGTCTCCTTGTCTTTTTGAAAATGAGGGGTGGTTGTGTTTGCGTAAGATACGGCGAAATTTTGAGGATACGTGCCCCCTCCGAGTTTTCAGGAACGTAACGACTTACCGGCTTGGTTAGTGTTGTCTATCATGTATCTTGATCTTACTTTTTGGAGCTGACGGTGATGGTTGCCGTTTGTGCCTGTAATTTTTCTGAGGATTTTTGCCATGATGCCCAGGCCGGTGTGTACCATTCTTGCTCTCAATACCGGTTCGTCGAGTATCAAGTTTTCACTGTATGAGAGCGGGGATACCGAGGAGCTGCTCTTTTCCGGATCACTGACCCGGATCGGTTTGCCGGACGGACGCTTCTCCGTGACCGACCCCGAGGGTCGATTTATCGATTGTGAGCGGGTTGATGTTCCCGATCATGCCGCGGCTTGTCGCTACGTGTTTTCCTGGATCACGCAGCACGGCCCCGGAATGCCGGACGCTGTGGGCCATCGGGTGGTGCATGGTGGACCCCGTCACACCACTCCCGAAAAGGTCACCTCTGAACTGCTTGACTCCATCGCCGAAATCGTTCCCTACGCCCCCGAACATCTGCCGCAGGCGCTGAACGCCATCCGCTACGCCGCATCCGAACTGCCGGGTGTGTTCCAGGTGGCCTGCTTCGATACCGCATTCCACAGCACAATGCCGCCGCTGGCGAAGCTCTGTCCCATTCCTGAAGAGTACCGGAATCAGGGGGTGCAGCGGTACGGGTTTCACGGTCTTTCCTACCAGTACATTCTCAGTCAACTGCAAGCCGAGGGGGATCCGTTTGCCCGCAAGGGTCGCCTCATTCTCGCGCATCTCGGCCACGGAGCCAGCATGGCGGCGGTGCTCGACGGTCGGAGCGTCGAGACGACGATGGGCTTTTCGCCTGCGGGTGGCCTCGTGATGAGCACGCGCACGGGTGATCTCGATCCGGGCGTGGTGCTGTTTCTGTTGCAGCAAGGGCATCTCGATTCAGATGGCTTGCGCGACATGGTGAACAAAAAGTCCGGCCTGCTTGGTGTCTCCGGCCTGAGCGACGACATGCGCGACCTGCTTGACGCTGAAGCGGAGAACGAACAGGCGCGACTGGCCGGGGAGCTTTTCTGCTACAGCGCCCGCAAGCACATTGGCGCGCTCGTGGCGGTGCTCGGTGGCCTCGACATGATCGTCTTCACCGGCGGCATTGGCCTTTATTCGCCAGATGTTCGCGAGCGAATCTGTTCAGGCCTCGAATTTCTTGGCGTCCAGGTTGATCATGAAAAGAATCTGAATCATTCCGGAATTATTTCGACAGATACCAGCCGGGTTGTCGTCAAAGTTATTGAAACCAACGAAGAGGTGACGATTGTCAGAGAGACAAGACGTGTGCTCGAAAATGGTTGATGTGATGCCAATATGGTGTGGTTACCGGTTTGGCATTGAATGACGAAAGGAGGGCGGCACCGGTTCACTGGTGCCACCCTCTCGTTTAACGTGATGCACTTGATTGTAAGATCGGAAAATAGAGTTCCGGATGAACTCCGGACTCAGCATACAACAACTATCAAATCAACAATACTGATGACTGAAATGACGACTCCGCTTTCCCCTCGCGAACTCGATCTGATGAACGCTTACTGGCGAGCGGCGAACTACCTTTCCGTCGGCCAGATTTATCTGATGGACAATCCACTCCTGAAAGAGCCGCTCTCCAAAGAACATATCAAGCCCCGCCTGCTCGGCCACTGGGGCACCACTCCCGGTCTCAATTTCCTTTACGTGCACCTGAACCGCATCATCCGCAACCGCGATCTTGACATTATCTATATCGCCGGGCCGGGACATGGCGGGCCTGCGCTGGTGGCGAACGTATGGCTGGAGGGTACCTACAGTGAGTACTATCCCGATGTGTCGTTCGACGAGGCGGGCATGAAGCGGCTGTTCCGGCAGTTCTCGTTTCCGGGCGGTATTCCGAGCCACGTGGCTCCCGCAACGCCGGGATCGATCCATGAGGGCGGAGAGCTGGGCTATGCGTTGTCGCACGCTTACGGCGCGGTGTTCGACAATCCCGATCTTGTCGCAGCCTGTGTCATCGGCGATGGCGAGGCAGAGACGGGGCCACTGGCGACGGCGTGGCACAGCAACAAGTTCCTGAACCCGAAGCGCGACGGGGCGGTGCTGCCGGTTCTGCACCTGAACGGCTACAAGATCGCCAACCCAACGGTGCTGGCGCGCATTTCGCACGAGGAGCTGGAGCAGCTCATGATTGGCTACGGCTACAAACCGTACTTCGTTGAGGGGGATGACCCGGCGACGATGCACCAGATGATGGCGGCGACGATGGACCGCTGCTTCGATGAGATCGCCGAAATCCAGCGCCGGGCGAGGGTCGATGGCGTGACCGAGCGACCGATGTGGCCGATGATCGTGTTTCGCTCTCCGAAAGGGTGGACGGGGCCGAAGGTGGTTGACGGCAAACCCGCCGAGGGGAGCTGGCGTTCACACCAGGTGCCGTTCAGCACGGTGCGAGACAATCCGGAGCACATGGCGCTGCTCGAAACGTGGCTGAAAAGCTACCGTGCCGAAGAGCTGTTCACAGCGGATGGCGTTCTTCTTCCTGAGTTGCAGGAGCTGGCTCCGCGTGGCAAGAAGCGCATGGGCGATATTCCACACGCCAACGGCGGCCTGTTGCTCAAGGAGTTGCGGATGCCGGACTTTCGGGAATATGGAATCGATGTACCGAAGCCCGGATCGGTGGAGGCCGAAGCGCCTAAGCCGATGGCCCGCTTTCTGCGCGACATCATGAAGATGAACGAGAAGGCGGCCAACTTCCGCGTTTTCGGGCCGGACGAGACCGCATCAAACCGCCTTGGCGAGCTGTTCGAAGAGACCGACCGCACGTGGATGGCCGGGATGCTGCCGACCGACGATCATCTGTCGCGCGATGGCCGCGTGATGGAAATTCTCTCGGAGCACACCTGCCAGGGGTGGCTTGAAGGATACCTTTTGACCGGACGCCACGGCTTCTTCTCATGCTACGAGGCGTTCATCCACATCATCGACTCGATGTTCAACCAGCACGCCAAGTGGCTGAAGGTGACTGGTGCCGAAATTCCCTGGCGCCGGCCCATCGCTTCGCTGAACTATTTCCTGACTTCGCACGTGTGGCGGCAGGATCACAACGGCTTTTCGCATCAGGATCCCGGTTTTATTGACCATGTGGTCAACAAGAAGTCGAGCGTGATTCGTGTTTATCTGCCGCCAGACGCCAATTCGCTGCTGTCGGTCACAAACCATTGCCTGCGCTCCCGCAATTACATCAATGTGATTGTGGCGGGTAAACAGCCAGCGTGGCAGTGGCTTGACATGGAGTCCGCCGTGCGGCACTGTACCAGCGGCATCGGCATCTGGGAGTGGGCCTCGAATGACGCGAATGAGGGCGAGCCGGACGTGGTGATGGCTTGTGCGGGCGACGTGCCGACGCTTGAAACGCTGGCCGCCGTCAAGATTCTGCGCAAACTCGCGCCGGAGTTGAAGATCAGGGTGGTCAACGTGGTCGATCTCATGACTCTCCAGCCGAAAGAGGAGCACCCGCACGGCCTTGCCGATCGCGATTTCGACGACATGTTTACTACAGACAAGCCGATCATCTTCGCCTATCACGGTTACCCGTGGCTGATCCACCGGCTGACCTACCGCCGCACGAACCACCACAACCTGCACGTGCGTGGCTACAAGGAGGAGGGCACCACGACGACGCCGTTCGACATGGTGGTGATGAACGAGCTCGACCGCTTCCACCTGGTAGCCGACGTAGCCAACCGCGTGGAGAGCCTCAGGCCACAAGCTGCCTACATCAAACAATACGTCCGCGACCGCCTGATCGAGCACAAGGAGTACATCACGAAATATGGCGAGGATATGCCGGAAGTGAGGGATTGGCGCTGGGAGGATTGATTTGATGTGATATGAAAAGAAAAGCGGCCTTTGACAGGCCGCTTTTTGTGTTGGAGGTAGGGAGAGTCAGATTGTCAGCTTAACCTGTTTTGCCAATATCTTGGTTCTCGATGCATGTGGGCGATTGCCCAAATTACAAGTTCATTTTCTTCTGCGGTGTACAATATTTTTATAGGGAAATTTGGGGATGAATGCCTTATAAATATCATCGGATTTTCTGAGATACCAAATCGGATTTCTGGCTAAGGTTTTAACCTGCTCTCTGACAATTCTCCTGAAATGCTTGCCAAGATCTCTGGATTGAAGTTCATGCCATTCAATAGCCTCATCCAATTCGTGAGCTGCAAGCTCATGAATTCTAATCTTCATGGTACAAGCTGTCAAAATCGATTAATTTCGCTTTACCAGACTTTAGGGCCGCCATTCTGTCTTTGACTTCAGTAATCCACTTTTGCCTGATTTTTTCGTCTTCGTGCTCAATGCTTGCCAGAATAAGTTGCGCGAATTCAACCCGTTCATTTGGCGACATTGCCAACGCTTGATCTAATAATGCTTGTTCCATGATTGTTTTCACTAAATGTTCATCTTTTGTTGATTCTTGCCATTACCTCTTCGACCGGCGATGCTTTGATTTTGCCTTCTTTGTAAGCGTCGAGCCTCGACTCGAATTCAGCAGCCCACGCAGCATCGATCTCGGCTTTGCGATGATTGTCGAAACTCTGAAAGAGTCGCTCAATCATTTCTGCCCTTTCAACAGGGGTTAGTCTGAGGGCATCGTTCATTATTTTTTCGGCGCTCGCTGTCATAATCTAATATTCCTGTTTGTCTTCAGGTATTTTCGTTCGGGCAAATGAAAAAATATCCAATGAACCATCATGGTGCAAGTCGCAGAACGGAGGACAGGGCAGGCGCGAAACCTGCCCCTGCAAAATCGAGGCCGTTGCTCCTTATTTCACCATCGGCGGAAACTGGGCCATGATTTTTGTGAGCACTTCGTCGAGGTCGCGGTTCATCTGCACGGATGAATCGTAGTCTTTCAGGATGCCTCGCGCGATGCCGGCCCAAGCCACTTCGCCGCTTCTGGAATCGATAATGTCGATGATGAGCGTGCCCTCTTCATAGTGGCTGAACACCGGGTACGGGTAGGGATCGTACCAGTAGGGCGGGTAGCTGCGCCATCCCCAGCCGGGGCAGTAGCCGCAGCCGTAACCGAAGAAGCCGCTCGGCTCGATAACCACCCGCTCGCGGACTCGTGCGTGAGGAAAGACCGTGAAATCGACTGGGCCGGATGCTTTCAGCACGAAGCCTTTGGTGGCCAGTTCACGATCAACCACTGATTTAATGTTTTTGTAGATCAGCGGATTGTTGGCAAGAATGTCGTCGCTGATTCCAGCGCTGCCTTTATCGCTCCATCGGTAGGTTTTGTAGCGCTCGAAGGGAATGGTGCGGTCGTAGTCGCTGACGACCCGGTAGTTAGAACACCCCGCAAGCGTCAGCAGGGCGATCATCGAAAAAATCCAGAAACGTGTTCTCATGGTTTACCTCGCCTGTTCATCGTTTAGCTGAATAGTGTTGTCTCGTCGCAGTTTTTTTGACGTCAACATCCGAAAAAAACCTTCAACGCACTTTTGGCTCGATAAAATCCACAAAAGGGGGAAAAAAAGTGGTGTCAAATGAAAGAATAAGTACTATCTTAGCGATAAAGAACGGGGGCTCGTTTCAACGAGCTTTAACTGCCGGTTTCAGGCCGGATTACCAAAGCCTTTTAGCGCTTTGCGACGGTGAAGAGGGAAGGAATTTGTCTTTTTTTTATCAAATCAAAACGGAGTAGTTGTCATGGATGTTGGTGGGCCTGAGTTGTTACTTATTTTAGTGGTTATACTGATCCTGTTTGGCGGCCAGAAAATTCCGGAACTGGCCAGAGGTCTTGGCAAGGGCATCAAGGAGTTCAAGAAAGCGCAGGCCGATATCGAGTCGGAGTTTCACAAAGCGGTCGATGGCGTTTCAGATACGGTCAAGCAGGCCGGAAGTTCAGAGAAGAAGTCCTGATCCGTAACGGCTTGCTCGTCGGGATTTTTTCGTTACTGGATGAAGCTGTATTTTCGTTACACTATTTGAGGACGAAAGTACGCCATGTGCCGGAGCGCTGTACGGCAACAAGAAAAAAATCAGTATGCTTCTTACTCCATCCGAAAAGATTACGAGAGAATACAACCGTTTGTGGATCGTCTCTATCGCCCGGATTTTACTTGCTCTTGCGATCGGTTTTACCCTGTATGAAGCGACAATACATCACCCGATTCTGCCACCAAGGATGGATTACGGTGACAAGGTTCTTCACGCAGCGGCATTTTTTGCATTGACCATGCTCACGGAAATATCGTTTCCGGGCCTGAAATCACTCCTGCCAAAGCTGCTTTTTCTTTTGGGTTTCGGGATTTTCATTGAATGGATTCAGTCTTTTCTCCCGTGGCGCAGCTCCGATGTGTCGGATTTTCTTGCCGACTGCGCCGGTATTGCATTGTGCTTCGTTCCCGTGCTTCTGACCCGCCTCACTCTACGACTTTCTGACCACTGAAATGGCGTAATGGACGTCATGCCGAAATAGCGTTTTCCCGCATGTTGCGCCACGCAAGAGAAGCTGTCTCATAAGCCGGGAGTCGCGACCGGGCCGATCGCTACGTATGCGGAGGTTCAGAGCCTGACCGTGATTCCCCGTTCGCGCAGGTACTCCTTGGCCTGCCGGATCGAGTAGGTGCGGAAGTGGAAGATCGAGGCCGCGAGCGCAGCGTCGGCGTGGCCATCCGTAAATCCCCGGTAGAGATGTTCGAGGTTGCCTGCGCCGCCGGAGGCGATCACCGGAATGTGTACGGTGGTCGAGATCATTTTGAGAATTTCGTTGTCGTAGCCCTCCTGCGTGCCGTCGCGATCCATGCTGGTCAGGAGAATCTCGCCCGCGCCGAGTTCCTGCACCTTGTGTGCCCATTCAACCGCTTCGTACTCCGTCGGCTTTTTGCCCGAATGAGTATGAACGATGTACCGCCCATCGACCTTTTTCACATCAATCGCCACCACCACCGCCTGCGAGCCGAACTTTTCGGCGATGCGCGAGATCAACTCCGGCTCGCTGACGGCGGCGGTGTTGACCGACACCTTGTCCGCGCCGTGCAGGAACGCGTCGTGCGCCCGCTCGACCGAGCTGATACCGCCGCCGACCGTGAGCGGAATGAACACCTCGCCTGAAACTTTCAGTACCTCTTCGAGGGTTGTCCTTCTTGATTCCAGCGACGCGGAGATGTCGAGAAAGACCAGCTCGTCGGCCATTTCATTGTTATAAAAGCGGGCCTGTTCGAGAATCGAACCGGCATCCCTGAGGCCTTCGAAGTTGATGCCTTTAACCACCCGTCCGTCGCGGACGTCAAGGCAGGGTATGATGCGTTTGGCTAACATGTGCGCGATACTGTTGGTTGGCCGGACAGCGGCCCGGTACATCGGATGACTTTGAATCTGCCGCAATATATCAAAGTCTTCTTATATTGAGCCGCATTCAAAGCAGCCAACAGAAAAAGAGAAACCGTCATGAAATTTCCTGTTTGCGATTTTGCAGAATCCGAAGAGGGGTTCTATTCCCAGTGCGCAAGCTGTCCCATCGAGTCCAGCCAGCCCGGTTGCGCTCTCGACGAACAGAGTGACGGCACCTATCTGTTCATCGGCGAAACTCCGCATGGCGGCGTTAGGGCGGTCTTCTACTTCAAGAACGATGCAGGCAAACAGGTCTCCAAGCAGGAGGCTGTGCATGTTGAAATACACGAATTTGACGACCAGGATCGGCTTGTCGCCATTCTCTATGGCATGGTTGATCCGGAGGGCATGATCTACCTGAAAAAGTCTGACAGCTAAAGCGTCAGGGCAAACCCCATCAAGGCATTCATAATGTTAGATATTCACAATCCAGCGACCGACCACCACGATATGAGGGATCTCACCATCATCGGCGGTGGTCCAACAGGCATCTTCGCAGCTTTCCAGTGCGGCATGAACAACATCTCCTGCCGTATCATTGAGAGCATGCCACAGCTCGGCGGGCAGCTTGCGGCGCTCTATCCTGAAAAACATATCTACGACGTGGCCGGCTTTCCGGAAGTTCCGGCCATCGATCTGGTCGAGAGTCTCTGGGCGCAGGCCGAACGGTACAATCCCGATGTTGTGCTGAACGAGACGGTCACGAAATACACCAAACTCGACGACGGCACCTTCGAAACCCGAACCAACACGGGTAACGTTTATCGCTCACGCGCCGTGCTTATTGCTGCCGGTCTCGGTGCGTTCGAGCCGCGCAAGCTGCCGCAGCTCGGCAACATCGACCACCTTACCGGAAGCTCGGTTTACTACGCGGTTAAATCTGTCGAGGATTTCAAGGGCAAGCGCGTAGTAATCGTGGGTGGCGGCGATTCGGCGCTCGACTGGACGGTGGGACTGATAAAGAACGCCGCTTCAGTGACGCTGGTGCACCGCGGCCACGAGTTTCAGGGTCATGGCAAGACCGCGCACGAGGTGGAGCGGGCCAGGGCGAACGGCACGATCGACGTGTATCTCGAAACTGAAGTGGCGAGCATCGAGGAGTCAAATGGCGTGTTGACGCGCGTGCACTTGCGCTCTAGTGATGGTTCGAAGTGGACGGTCGAGGCTGACCGGCTGCTGATTCTGATCGGCTTCAAATCGAATCTCGGTCCGCTGGCCCGGTGGGACCTCGAACTGTACGAGAACGCGCTGGTGGTTGATTCCCATATGAAAACATCGGTCGATGGCCTCTACGCGGCGGGCGACATCGCGTACTACCCCGGCAAGCTCAAGATCATCCAGACCGGCCTGAGCGAGGCCACGATGGCCGTGCGCCACAGCCTCTCCTACATCAAGCCGGGCGAGAAAATTCGTAATGTCTTCAGCAGCGTCAAGATGGCCAAGGAGAAGAAGGCCGCCGAGGCGGGCAACGCGACGGAGAACAAGGCAGAGTAAGTGTATGTCCGTTTCAAGTTCATCACAGCTGTCGGCGTTTCAGGCATGGATGCTGGCTATCCGCCCGAAAACGCTTCCAGCGGGAGCAATGCCTGTCGTGATCGGTGCGGCTCTCGCTGCAGCCAGTGGTGTATTCAAGCCGCTTCCGGCGCTGGTTGCGCTGATCTGCGCGCTCGGTATCCAGATCGCCACCAACTTCATCAACGAAATTTACGACTTTCGCAAGGGCGCAGACACCGCCGAGCGGCTTGGCCCGACGCGCACAGTTGCTGCCGGAATCATCACCGAACAGACGATGATTCGCGTCTCGATCGTACTCGGTGTTTCGGTGTTCGTGCTTGGCTTGTATCTCGTCGCCATCGGCGGCTGGCCGATTTTGCTGATTGGCGTGCTCTCGCTGCTCTTCGCCTGGGCTTACACCGGCGGACCGTTTCCGATCGCCTATTCCGGGCTTGGCGATGTGTTCGTCTTCATCTTTTTCGGCCTCGTGGCGGTCGGCGGCACCTATTATGTTCAGGCGCTTTCGCTGCCGATGGAGGTACTCGTTGCCGCAGCCGCGCCCGGCGCGTTCTCGGTCTGCATCCTGCTCGTCAACAATATCCGCGACATCGACACCGACCGGAAGGTTGGCAAGATGACGCTTCCGGCCCGCATTGGCGCTCCGGCGGCCCGCGCTTTGTACGTCGCGCTTGTGGTGCTGGCCTATCTCGTTCCGTTTTATATGATTAGCACCGGTTATTCGCTCTGGTGCCTTCTGAGTCTGCTGAGCATTCCGCTCGCCATCGGCATGGTGCGCACGCTCTACGCTTCCGAGGGCCAGGCGCTGAATGCGGTGCTGGCTGGCACCGGCAAGGTGCTTACCGTGCACGGCTTACTCTTTTCGCTCGGGCTTGTCATTCCCAATATCATTTCGATTTTTCGTCCATGAATACCGATCAGGTTCGCATAGCGCTCGTCCAGATGAGCTGCGTTGAGAATCCGCAGGAAAACCTCAGGAAAGCGCAGGAGCGCATCCGCCAGGCTGCCGCGGGCGGGGCCAATATCGTCTGCCTTCAGGAGCTGTTCACCACGCTCTACTTCTGCCAGACCGAGGAGTACGAGCCGTTTGGATACGCCGAGCCGATTCCCGGCCCGTCGACCGCTGCATTGCAGGAGCTGGCCGCCGAACTTGGGGTGGTGATCGTGGCTTCGCTCTTTGAGATTCGCGCCAAGGGGGTGCACCACAACACGGCGGCGGTGATCGATGCTGACGGCAGCTACCTCGGCAAGTACCGCAAGATGCACATTCCCGACGATCCGGGCTTCTACGAGAAGTTCTACTTTGTGCCCGGCGACCTCGGTTACAAGGTGTTTGATACGAAATTTGGTACGATCGGCGTCCTGATTTGCTGGGATCAGTGGTACCCCGAAGCCGCGCGACTTACGGCGCTGCGCGGAGCTGATATTCTCTTCTATCCCACGGCCATCGGCTGGGCCACCTCCGAGACCTCGCAGGAGGTTCGCGCGAGCCAGCGGCAGGCGTGGAAAACCTCGCATCTCGGTCACGCCGTGGCAAACGGTGTGTTTGTCGCCGCCGCCAATCGTGCGGGCACGGAGGGCGAACTCGAGTTCTGGGGCAACAGCTTCGTCTCCGATCCCTTCGGTCAGGTGATTGCCGAGGCGGCCCACAACAGCGAGGAGATTCTCTACGCCGACTGCGACCTCTCGAAGATCGGCTTTTACCGCTCGCACTGGCCCTTCATGCGCGACCGCAGGATCGACTCCTATGGCGACATCACGCGGCGCTGGATCGACGAATAAACCGTTATGATGATGAACCTGTTCGGCCAAATCATTCTTTTTACGCTTATCGGCACCTGGCTCATCAAACTTGCCGCCGATCTTTTGAACCTTCGTGCTGCGTCGCCGACGCTTCCTGAGGCGTTTCGCGACGTGTATGATCCGGCGGACTATCGCCGTTCGCAGGAGTACCTCCGGGCCAACACCAAATTCTCACTTATCAGCTCGACTTTCGATCTCGCCCTGCTGCTCGTTTTCTGGTTCGCGGGCGGCTTCAACGCGCTCGACCAGCTTATTCGCGCCTGGGGTTTCGATCCGGTCATCAACGGCGTGCTCTACATCGGCGCGCTGCTGTTGCTTCAAAGCGTTGCCGACCTGCCGTTCAGCATCTACCACACCTTCGTGCTCGAAGAGCGCTTCGGCTTCAACCAGACCACGCCGAAGGTGTTCGTAATTGATCTCATCAAGACGCTTCTGCTTGCCGTGCTGATCGGCACACCGGTGCTGGCGGCGATCCTCTGGTTTTTCCAGAGTGCCGGGCCGCTCGGCTGGCTCTGGGCGTGGGGGGGCGTGACAGCGTTCAGTCTGCTTCTGCAATATGTTGCGCCGACCTGGATCATGCCGATGTTCAACAAGTTCGAGCCGCTCGAAGATGGCGAGCTTCGCAAGTCGATCATGGATTACGCTGCCGAGGTGCGCTTTCCGCTCACCGGAATCTACGTCATGGACGGCTCCAAACGCTCGGCGAAGGGCAACGCCTTTTTCACCGGATTCGGCAAGAACAAGCGCATCGTGCTGTTCGACACGCTCATCAAAAACCACTCGACCGGCGAGCTGGTCGCCGTGCTGGCCCATGAAATCGGCCACTTCAAGAAGAAGCACATTTTCATGTCGATGGGGCTCAGTATGCTCAACCTCGGCGTGGTTTTTTACCTGCTCTCACTCTTCATGAACAACCGGATGCTCTTTGATGCCTTCGCCATGCAGGAGACTTCGGTCTATGCGAGCCTGCTTTTCTTCATGCTGCTCTACAATCCGGTGGAGTTCATCATTTCGATCCTGATGCAGATGCTCTCGCGGCGCAACGAATTCGAGGCCGACAACTACGCCGTGAAGACGTACCGGAACGGCGCATTGCTGGCTGACGCGCTCAAGAAGCTTTCGCGGCAGAACCTCTCGAACCTGACGCCGCACCCGTTTAACGTCTTCCTGAACTACTCTCATCCGCCGGTGTTGCAGCGTGTTGAAAGGATCGAAGCGGCGGCCCGGCACTGAACTATCTAATCCATTCCTGTCACCACATACCGATGAGCGAACCGACCTATTTCATGCCGCCTGAGTGGGCGCCGCACGCCTCGACCTGGCTTTCGTGGCCGCACAAGCTCGAATCGTGGCCCGGCAAGTTCGAGCCGGTTCCGGCAGTCTTTGCCGAACTGGCGTATCAGCTCAGCCGCTCTGAAACGGTCAATATCAATGTGCTCGATGATGCGATGGAGGCGCAGGCGCGTGAGTTGCTGAAAGAGCGCGATCCCGAGGGGAAATACGCCGAGCGTATCGTGTTCCACCGGATTCCAACCAACGACGCCTGGTGCCGCGACCACGGCCCGAACTACGTCATCCGCACGCAGGATGGGCGACGTGATAAAGTCATCATGAACTGGGAGTACAACGCTTGGGGTGGCAAGTACGAGCCGTACGACGACGACAACGCCGTTCCGGAACGTGTGGCGAAGGCACAAGGGTTGCCGATGGTTTCGACCGGCATGGTGCTCGAAGGCGGCGCGATCGACGTCAATGGTGCAGGCCTGCTGCTCACCACCACCGCCTGCCTGCTCAACCCCAACCGCAATCCATCGCTGGGCAAAGCCGAGATAGAAGCGCAGCTCAGGCGCTATCTCGGTATCGAAAAGGTGCTCTGGCTCGGCGACGGTATCGCTGGCGACGACACCGACGGCCACGTCGATGACATGGCTCGTTTCGTCAACGAAAACACCGTCGTCATCGCCGTCGAGGAGGATCCAGAGGACGAAAACTACAAGCCGCTCCGGGAGAACTACGAACTCCTCAAAACCATGACCGGCCTCGACGGTAAGCCGCTCAACATCGTCAAACTTCCCATGCCGGAGCCGGTGTATTACGACGGCGAACGCCTTCCTGCCAGCTACGCCAACTTCTATATCGCCAACACCGTAGTCCTTGTACCGACCTACCGCTGCCCGCGCGACCAGCAAGCCATCGATATCCTGCAACAATGTTTCCCCAAGCGGGAGGTCGTCGGCATCGATTGCAGCGATCTTATCTGGGGGCTCGGCGCAATTCACTGCGTGACGCATGAAGAACCGGCGATGTAACGTTAACAGGTCTGCTGTTTGTTTCATTCTGCAGGGTTGATCACGACGACGATGATTTTTCAATAAGTAGGAGGGAATAAAAAAGCGACCCATCTCTGGTCGCTTTTTTATTCCCCGATATCCTGAGTCTGTGCCGCTCTTTTTTTTTGTTTGCTGAGCTTTTTTTGGATAAAATCCGCGAGAAGCGATTCTCCTCATGGAATCTGTGGATGTGACGGATGCCGTCGGGACTTTCCCGGACACTTTGCAGCCATTCAAAATATTATAAACACAAAGAGGCTGTCACGGTCTGGATTCCGTGACAGCCTCTTTTCATTTTCGCGTCTTTGTCCGCACTACGCGGAAGATGTCGCTTGGTCAGCCCTGCGATGCATCGAGCATTTTGCAGTTTTCATCGACGATCTTTGCCGATTTCTGCAACAGGTCGAGGTCACTCTGGTCGAGCTTGATTTCGTAGATGTGCTCGACGCCGTTTTTGCCGAGCTTGACCGGGACGCCAACGAAGGTGCCGTCGATGCCGTACTGCCCGTCGAGGCTTACAGCGCAGGTCAGCACGCGCTTGCGATCCAGCACGATCGACTCTACCATTTCGACCACCGATGTTGCCGGAGCGTAAAATGCCGAACCCTGCTTGAGGTGGTTGACGATCTCTGCGCCGCCGGTGCGGGTGCGCTCGACCAGCTCCGCGATCCTTTCTGCGGAAATGAGGTCGGCAACCGGAATGCCTGCCACCGTGGTGTATTTGACTACCGGCACCATTGCGTCGCCGTGGCCGCCGAGCACGCATGCGGTCACATCCTGCATCGAAACGCCAAGTTCCATGGCGATGAAGGAGCGGAAGCGCGCCGAGTCAAGCACACCGGCCATGCCGATGACCCGCTCTTTCGGTAATCCGCTTTTCTGCCAGGCCACGTGCGTCATGATATCGAGCGGGTTGGAAACCACCACGATGATCGGATTTTTCGAGTGCTCCATGATCCGTCCGGTCACCTCCCTGACGATACCGGCATTCATCGAAAGCAGATCCTCGCGAGTCATGCCTGGTTTTCTCGGCAGACCGGCGGTGATGACGACGATATCGGAATTTGCAGTGTCGGCATAGTCGTTTGAGCCGGTTACCTTCGTGTCGAACAGGCCGACCGGGCCGCTTTCGTACATGTCAAGTGCTTTTCCCTGAGGTATGCCTTCGACGACATCGAGCAACACGAGCTCTCTTGCAAGCTGTTTTTCTGCAAGACGGAAAGCCGTGGTTGCCCCAACGTTGCCTGCGCCAATAACGGTGATTTTCATAATGCACTTACGGGTTTTGGTTTCTGTTGGAATGATGTCCTTGCCTCGTAGCCGCAGGGGACATGTTTAGAATCAGTGAAGCCGCTGAAAATCATGGAGTTTTCACCACCTCGGTCTGTTTGAACAAGCCGGTGCCTTGAGTGGTTTTAAACCTCATAGAAACGAATTTCCGCGGAAATCTACACTGTGTGCTCAAGAAACTTGATTCAATACGTTCGGCAATAGGTGTCTTGCCGGGAATATGCATCAAGACATCCAGCGCTTCCTGTTCGTAGCAGAAGCCGCAGGTGAAACGCTCAGGTCAGTGTTCGGGCGAGGGATGTTCGGCACCTGTGCCCTGAGGGCCAGTAGAGCGTTTCAATCGGCGATGTATCGGGATGCTCCCCGCGGGGAGTGTAAAAAAAGCAAGCCGTTCATGCTTGTGAGCCGGCTTGCTTTCAATATAAGCGTAATGCCTCCGTCCAAATCAGGAGGGGATGATATCGACTCGCTTTTTGTTGTTGCGGCCATTCCTGAAGTGAACGGTGCCATCGACGAGGGCGAAAATGGTGTGATCCCTGCCGAGGCCTGCGTTGTTGCCCGGCTTGATAGCCGTGCCGCGCTGACGGAGAATGATGGTGCCTGCGTTGACCACAGAGCCACCGGCGGCTTTCACGCCGAGGTATTTCGGATTGCTGTCGCGGCCGTTTTTGGTCGATCCGCCACCTTTTTTATGTGCCATGAGATAAAAAAATTTGTGTTATCAATTCCTGTTCGTTCAGAGTGACAGCACTTCGACCTGGGTCATGTGCTGGCGGTGTCCATTGCGTTTCTGGAAACGTTTGCGGCGTTTTTTGCGGAAGACGATGATGGTCTCGTCCCTGACGTGTTCAAGAACTTTGATCGTTGCGGTGCCTGCTTTCAGGGCCGAATCCGCCTGATTGACCTGCATGAGAGTCTTCACTTCGATAACGTCGCCCGCGGCGGCCTTCTGCTTGGGAACAAAAATCTTGTCGCCCGCTTTTACCAGATACTGTTTGTCGGAAATCTCGATCAGCGCCTGCATCATTAGTAATAGTTTGGTGATAAAGAGCAAGAATATACAAGAAAGAAACTGTTTTTCAAATCGTTACCCTGATCTTTCACAGAGATGTTCAGCGCAGAAAAAATGTTACGAGCAGCACGATGCCGAACATGCTGAACGAGATGGTGAAAAGCCGGTACCAGGCGCGATATTTCGCAGTGTCGCAGGGGTAGGTGATGGGCTGGATTGCCTTGATGATGTAGCCCATTGTGAGGGCGATCTGGAGGATCATCAGGCCTATCTTGACAAAGACCCACGGATGCCATCCTTCGTAAAAGTGCGCGAGGAGCAGGCCGGAAAGCAGCACCGAAATGACCGCCACGTCGGCCACCTTCGTTTCGAGCTTGATGAAACGGCGCAGGAGCAGCGAGTACTCTTCGGCCTGCTTTTTCTCGCCGGTCAGGCCGGGTTCGAGCGTTTTCAGCAGAAAAAGGGTTGCGAAGATCGTGCCGAACCAGGCGGCGAAGGCCGTGATGTGTATGACGCGCAGAAGAGCGTGAAAGTCCATGAGAGAACGATGGTTGATTGCCGGATAAAATGGTAATCCAAAATATGGAGTTGCTCAGAGCTTTTCAAGCTTTCTTGCGGACTTGTATATTTATTGCCGCTGCTTTAGCTTAATTTTCCTTTCAGCACACGACAATCTCATCCCGCGATCTCATCATGGCAAAAAGCGCTCAGGGCCGCACAAAAGAACCGACACCGATGATGCGCCAGTATCTCGAGGTCAAGGAGCGTTATCCTGGCTATCTGCTGCTATTCCGCGTGGGGGATTTCTACGAAACGTTTCTTGACGACGCCGTTACGGTCTCCTCGGCTCTGAATATCGTCTTGACCCGGCGCTCGAATGGCGGGGCTGGCGAGATTCCGCTGGCCGGGTTCCCGCATCACGCCAGCGAGGGGTACATCGCCAAGTTGGTGACGAAGGGGTTCAAGGTGGCCGTGTGCGACCAGGTGGAAGACCCGGCGCTGGCCAAGGGGATCGTCAAACGCGAGATCACCGACATCGTCACGCCGGGCATCACCTATAGCGACAAGATTCTCGACGACCGGCACAACAACTATCTTTGTGCCGTTGCGCCGGTGAAGCGCGGGCGCGAGCACATGGCGGGCGTGGCATTTGTGGACGTGACCACTGCCGAGTTTCGCATGACAGAACTGCCGCTTGGCGAGCTGAAGGATTTTCTCCAGTCGCTTCGCCCGTCGGAGATTCTGATCTCTTCGCGTGACAAGGAGCTTCGCGAATCCCTCGCCAAAAGTCTTTTCAGCGGCGCGCTCTTCACGACGCTCGACGAGTGGATGTTTACCGAAGAACAGGCGGCGAGGGTGCTGGAAAACCATTTCAAGACTCATTCGCTCAAGGGTTTCGGCATCGAAGGGTACGAGGCCGGACGGATCGCAGCGGGCGTTATTCTCCAGTACCTCGAAGAGGCGAAGCAGGGGAGCCTGAAGTACCTCGTGCGGATCGGTCTTGTCGAAAGCGGCGAGACCATGACGCTCGACATCCAGACGTGTCGGAATCTCGAAATCATCTCCTCGATGCAGGATGGTTCGCTGAACGGAAGCCTGCTCGAAGTGATCGACCGGACGAAAAACCCGATGGGGGCGCGGCTGCTCCGGCGCTGGCTCTTGCATCCGCTCCGGAAGCTGGAGCCGGTGGTGCGGCGGCACGACGCGGTTGGGGAGCTGCTCGACGCACCGGAGATGCGTGAGGGAATTCGCGGGATGCTCGGTGGAATCATCGATCTGGAGCGTGCGCTGGCCCGCATCGCTACATCGCGGGCGATGCCGAGGGAGGTGCGCCAGCTCGGCTCGTCGCTCGCGATGATTCCACAGCTCAAATCGCTGCTCGAGGGCAGCAAGTCGCTCCGGTTGCGCGAACTGGCCCTGCGGCTCGATCCGCTGCCGGAGCTGGCCGAAACCATCGAGAAGGCGCTCGATGCCGAGGCAAGCGGCACGTTGCGCGACGGCGGCTACATCCGAGCCGGGTATCACGCGGAGCTGGACGAACTGCGGGCGATCTCGTCCGGGGCGCGTGACCGGCTTCTCGAAATCCAGCAGCAGGAGAGGCAGCGCACCTCGATTTCCACGCTCAAGGTGCAGTACAACAAGGTGTTCGGCTACTACATCGAGGTGAGTCGCGCCAACAGCGACAAGGTTCCAGAGTATTATGAAAAGAAGCAGACGCTGGTCAACGCTGAACGCTACACGATTCCGGCGCTGAAGGAGTATGAGGAGAAAATCCTGACCGCCGAGGAGAAAAGCCAGTTGCTCGAGCACCAGCTCTTTCAAGAGCTGTGTGCGATGATTGCCGAGCAGGCGGCCTCGATCCAGACCACCGCCGCCGCGCTTGCCGAACTCGACTGCCTCGCCTGCTTCGCGAGCTGCGCCGACGAGTTCGGCTACTGCCGTCCGGTGATGAACGAGGGCACGGAGTTGTCGATCAGGGCGGGCCGCCACCCCGTGCTCGAACGCATTCTCGGCGCGGACGAACCGTACGTCGCCAACGACTGCCAGGTCGGTTCTGAACAGCAGTTGCTCATCATCACCGGCCCGAACATGGCCGGTAAAAGCTCGTACCTGCGGCAGGTAGGCCTTGTGGTGTTGCTCGCGCAGGTGGGTTGTTTCGTGCCCGCCGAGTCTGCCGAGATCGGCCTCGTTGACCGCATTTTCACCCGCGTCGGCGCGTCGGATAACCTCACCTCCGGCGAGAGCACCTTCCTTGTCGAGATGAACGAGGCGGCGAGCATCCTCAACAACGCCACCGAGCGCAGCCTGCTGCTGCTCGACGAGATCGGGCGCGGCACCAGCACCTTCGACGGCATGTCCATCGCCTGGTCGATGTGCGAGTACATCCACGACCAGCTTCGCTCCCGCACGCTCTTTGCCACGCACTACCACGAGCTGGCCGAGCTGGAGAGCCGCTTCGAGCGGATCGTCAACTTCAACGCCACGGTGGTCGAGACCGCCGACACGGTGATCTTTCTGCGCAAGATCGTGCGCGGCGCGTCGGACAACAGCTACGGCATCGAGGTGGCCAAAATGGCCGGAATGCCGCCGGAGGTGATCGAGCGGGCGCGGGAGATTCTGGCCGGCATGGAGCGGCGCGAGGTTGAGGTGCCGGTGCAGCGCCAAGCTCTGCCGCTCCGGGTCGAGTCGCGACAGATTTCGCTTTTCGAGGAGGAAGAGAGCCGCCTGCGCAAAGCGCTCTCCGGCATCGACATCAACCGCCTCACGCCGCTTGACGCGCTGATGGAGCTGAAGCGCTTGCAAGAGATCGCGCTCGGCAAAGGAGCGTGATGCACATGAGCGAACGTCGTCCTCTCTCGGTTCTTCTCGTTTTCGTGCAGGCCTCCAGCGGCGTGGACGGCGCGGCTTCGCTCGAAAGCACGCCCAAATCCGGCCTCGCCCTCCTGAAAGATCGCGCCATGAGCGCTGTCATCAAGCGGGCGCAGTTCGCCATCCCGCCGCTCTCGCTCATGATTCTCAGTTCGGTCGAAGTCCTCGGCGTCCGGCAGGAGATTTGCGACCTTCGTTTCGACAAGCTGCCGCTCGACAGGTCGTGGGATCTGGTCGGCATCAGCGTCCAGACCGGCGCGGTCAAACCGGCCGTCGAGGTGGCATCGCTGTTTCGCGAGCGCGGCGTACCGGTGGTGCTGGGCGGGCCGTACGTCTCGATTTTTCCGGAACGCTGCCGCGAGCACGGCGATGTGCTTGTGATCGGCGAGGCCGACGATTTGTGGCGCGAAGTGCTCGAAGATTTGCGTCGCGGTGCGCTCAAGCCGGAGTACCGGCAGGGGGCATTTCCCGACCTTTCCGCGCCGCGCCCGGTCGATAAATCCGCGCTTCAGATCAACCGCTACTTCACGACCAACGTCGTGCAGACCACGCGCGGTTGCCCCTACAGTTGCGATTTCTGTAGCGTGCACGTGATGAACGGCCACAAGCTGCGGCACCGTCCGGTTGGTGAAGTGGTGCGCGAGGTGGAGGCATTCCTGCGCGAGGACAAGCGCATCTTCTTCTTTCTCGACGACACGATCAACGCCGACGAAGCCTACGCCTTGGAGCTGTTCTCGAAGCTGATTCCGTTCAACATCAAGTGGGTCGGGCAGGCCACCACGCTGCTTGGCGAGAATCCGAAGCTGCTTGACATTTTCTCCCGCTCCGGCTGCGGGGCGCTGCTGGTCGGCATCGAGAGCCTTGCCGACGAAAGTAACCGGGCGCATCACAAATTTCATAACCCTGCCGAGCGTCAGGTGCGCTGTATCCAGGAGATTCGCAAGGCAGGCATCTGCGTCTATGGGAGTTTCATCTACGGCCTCGACGGCGACACGCTCGCCATGCCGGAGCGGATCGATGCATTCATCGATGAGGCGGGTGTTGACGTGCCGGGCATCAACCTGTTGCGCCCGATTCCGGGCACCGGCGTGTTCGACCGCCTCGCTGCCGAGGGACGGCTTCTGCACCCCAGCCACGACCACGACGCCTTCCGCTTTTCGTGGGGGCAGGAGATGCTCTACTATCCAAAGCAGATGAGCCTCGACCAGTTCATCCCGAGCTACACCGAGCTCACCTCGAAAGTTTTTACTCCGCGCCGAGCTATCAAACGGGCAATGCGCGCACCCACGCTCCGCTCGGCAGTGCTGATGTTCAACATGCTCTACGTGCACATGTACGGGTTGTCGAGGAAAGACTTGCGGCGGCAGCTCGCGGAACTCAGCTCAGTGCGCTGATCTCTTCTTCGAGCATCTGCTGCATGTAGAGGTCCGCGTAGTAGCGGCCGTTCTGGAGCAGCTCTTCATGGGTGCCGCTTTCGGCGATGGCGCCGTCGTGCAGCACGATGATGCGATCGCAGTTCCGGACTGTCGATATGCGGTGGCTGATGAGCACGATGGTGGTTTCAGGCAGCTTCTTGAGCAAGCCGTCAAAGATGCTGGCCTCAGTGGCAGTATCGACTGCCGAGAGCGCGTCGTCGAGCACGAGAATCGACGGGTGCCACCGGAGCGCCCGCGCGATGCAGGCCCGCTGCTTCTGGCCGCCCGACAGGTTGATTCCCTTTTCGCCGAGCATGGTGTCGAAGCCGTCCGGAAAATCCTCGACGTCGTCGTGCAGCATGGCGATGCGGCTCGCCTCAATCACGTCGATACCGCCGCCGTTGCTGCCGAAATCAATATTGTTGCGGATCGTGTCCGAAAAGAGGAAGTTCGACTGCGGCACGAAGCCGATGGTGCGCCGGATCACGCCGAGCGACAGGGATTTTATATCCTGCCCGGCGATGGTGATGCGCCCGCTCGTCGGGTCGTACAGGCGCGGAATAAGGTTGACGAGCGTCGATTTTCCGGAGCCGGTCGCGCCGACGATGGCCACTTTCGTGCCCGGTTCGACGGTGAACGAGATGTCGCGCAGCACTTCGCGCTCGGGCTGCGAGGGATAGGCGAAGCTGACATGCTCGAACGCCAGCTCGCCTTTGAGCGGCTTCTTTGTCTCGCTCGTTTGCCTGGATGCCGGTTCGACGATATCCGGCTTCGTATTAAAAATCTCATCCAGCCGCCCCTGCGCTGCTGCCGCTTTCTGGATGATATTTGTCACCCAGCCGATCGAGATGATCGGCCAGCTCAGCATCGTTACGTAAACCACGAACTGGGCGATGTCGCCGATGGTCATTGTGCCGTTCATCACGCCGAGGCCGCCCGCCCAGATGACCGGAATCAGCGAGAGCGCGGTCAGCGCGGTCAGCACCGCCATGAAGCCCGCCTGGATTCTGCCGAGCCGCAGGTTCTTGTCGTAATAGTCCTGGTTCAGCGCCTCGAACCGGCTGGTTTCCCACTCCTCGCGATTGTAGTTCCTGACCACCCTGATGCCGGAGATGTTCTCCTGCACAAGGTTGGTGATGGAGGCGTAGTTCTCCTGGATTTTTTTCGACTGAAACCGGAGCGACACTCCTCTTTTGTAAACCGACCAGCTTAGAAATGGCGCAGGAAGCAGTGCGAAAAGTGTGAGGAGCGGGGAGATGGCAAGCATCGCGCCGATGGCAAAGAGCAGCCGGAAAAGCGTATTGATCGAGTACATGATGCCCGGCCCGAGAAAGTCGCGGATGGCGTTCAGGTCGTTGGTGCCGCGTGAAATCAGTTCGCCCGATCCGGTGGTGTCGTAAAACGAGGTGGAGAGGGTTTGCAGGTGCGAGTAGTAGTCGTTTTTCAGGTCGAACTCGATATGCCGGGATGTGACGATGATGAGCTGGCGAACAAGGTAGAGCATGATGCCGCTGAGGGCGGCGAACAGAATGTAGAGGCCGATCTTGTGCAGGATTTCGTGCATCTCGAACGGCTTGCCCATGAGGTCGATCGCCTCGCCGAGATAACGCGGTGCGGCGACGGCGAAAAAGTTGGTGGCGATGACGCACGCGATGCCCGCGGCAAGCGATTTCCGGTAGCGGAAGAGATATGGGCGCAGGGCCAGCAGATTTTTCATCCGTTCTTTTTTGATGTGACGCACTTAATGTATAATAAGTGAAGCGAAATCAAAACGGACTTCGACGATGGCCTTTGAATCAAGCAAAAGTTACTATTCGATAGGTGAGGTGAGCCGGATTTCCGGCATTCCCGCTTACCTGCTCCGCTACTGGGAGGACTATTTCAGCGAGCTCGCTCCGGCAAGAGACACTCGCGGGAACCGGCGCTACACCAACCGGGATATTGCCATGGTGCTCAATATCAAGGATCTGGTGTACGAAAAAGGGTACAAGCTGAACAAGGCGAGCCAGATGGTCAAGGGCGGCAAGGTTGATCATGATGGTGCCGATCACAAAACCAACGAGATACTGAAGCTGCAAAAGCAGCTTTTGAGGGAGCAGAAGGAGTACGAGATCACCGGAGAGCGCCGCAGAATGCTGCTGCTTGAAATCAAGGACGAGATTGAGGATATTCTGGAGCTTCTGGGATGACCGAAAAAAGAGGCGGATATGAGCTTCTTTTGCTCATATTGATTCTGCGGTAAATGTCTTAACTGAAATCGTTATCAAAATCGGGGTCTGACTCGGTTTTCAGTCAGTAAAAAAAAGACCGGCCTTCGCGCCGGTCTTTTTTTGCATTCGAAATTGTTGTTTCTCGCTTACTGGGCGTAGAGAATTTCAAACTGCCCGACGCCACCTTTGCAGACGTGCTCGACCCAGCGGGCATAAGCGCCACCGCTCCAGCGGTACTCTTCGAGGTTCTGCGAACGGTACTGAGGGGCGGCATAGCGAATCTTGTAGCCCTTCGGAAGAACGACCTTGAGCTGGGCGTCAACGTTGAAGTTGTTGAACTTTCCGACCATACCGTGGTGAACCAGCGGAATGAGCGGGTGGTTGAGGATTCTGCGGAGGCCGCCGCCTGCATCGACCGAGACGCCGGGGAATTCACCGTCAACCTTGACTTCGATACCCTGAGAGTCGGAACGGAAACCTGCTTCGACCTGTGCCGGCCTGTTGAGCTTGTCGGACGGGAAGAGCTCTGCCCAGCGGGAGATGGAATCGACCATACCGGAACCGCCGTGCGAGAAGCGCCAGCGGGAAACGCCGACCGGACCTTTGGGGCCACTCTCGGTGTTCAGACCGTTGACCTCGATCCTCGAAATTCTCTGACCACCTTCGTTCAGAGCAGTAAAGGCGGGACCGATAAACCAGAAGTCACGGATCCAGTCGTTGAAAGCACCGGTGCTGCCAATGGCTTTCACAGTGCCTTCCCAGGTGTCGATGAGGTCGTTGTTGTCGAGCGGAACTTTCATGAGGATGTCGTGGAACTGACGGCCCTGCATGTAGATCGGGTTGGGCACGTTGCGTCGGACAGCGTCGGAACGGTAGTAGAACAGGTTCACAACAGAGCCTTCAAAGGAGAAGGTATGGCTGAAGTCACCAACCGAGACCATGCCTTCACCGACGGAGATTCTTCTCTCCTTGGTTTCGTTGGCGATGTCGGCTTCGATGGTGAGCTTGTTCTTTGTGCTGTCGACAATCGACTCGAAAACGGCGGAGATGCGAACGAAACCTTTTGCCGGATCGAGCGGTTTTACATTCAGCTTAACATCGCAGTCTGCAGGAAGCAGTGGGCTAGCCGGAGGTGCGTTGACCTTAGCCCGAGCCTTCACCTTTCCCCAGGAGCTGGAACCGCCTTCAAGTACGATTTCATAATCGGAGTGAGCGGTCGTCACGTCGTTTGAGCCGAAAAGAGCCATAATGATTCTCCTTTTTCTGGTGGCGTTTTAAAATGTATTTTCAGGAAAAACACTGGGTTGCTTCCTGTTATAACAACTTGAAACAAATTTAAAGAATAAATATTAATAAGTAAAGTAAAATATGTCTCTTCCCGGCTTCCGGCGACCTTCTTTCCGTTTCCTTTCAATAGTGTCTGCATTGACTCAGGCGAGCTGTTTCTGCCCATTATCATGTCTTGTAAAGGGGTGTCAGTCATGAATGGCGCTTATAGAGGCGCCTTGTCTCGTTTACTTTCGAAACCTTTTTTTCTGCCGCTCCTGAGCGGCCTGCTCCTCGGGATATCCTTTCCGACCTGGCCTGCCGTCCATCTCGAACCTCTTGCATGGATAGCTCTGGTGCCGTTATTGCTTTCACTTGAACACGAAGAACGTTTTGGCCCTTTTTTCAGAAAGAGCTGGATGTCGATGCTTTTGTTCTGTCTTATCGCGCTCTGGTGGGTATGCCTCGCAACCTTTGTTGGCGGCATTCTCACCGTGTTTGTGCAGTCTCTTTTTTCAGTCGTGCCGTTGGTGGTGTTCTACTATTTCAAGAAAAGAGCCGGTTTTCGATCAGCCCTGCTTGCCTTGCCTTTTATATGGACGGGGTGGGAGTGGGCTTACATGCAGCAGGATTTTTCGCTCGGGTGGTTGACCTTCGGCAATTCGCAGGCCAATCTGCTCTGGATGGTACAGTATGCTGATGTGACGGGCGTGTGGGGCGTTAGTTTCTGGCTGTTGACTTTCAATGTGCTTGTGCTGTTGCTTTTCATGGAAAAGGAGTCGTTTCAGGTGAAGGTGGGTATCGTAATGGTCATGCTTGTGATGATTGCTACTCCGCTTCTTTACGCGCGTCAGGTTTTCCGGAATACGGCGTTGGATAATACTTCCCCTAAAGTACGTGTTGCGTTGGTGCAGCCTGATATCGATCCTCACGAAAAATGGGATGGCCTCGGCCCGGAAGAGACCCTGTCACGGCTATACAGCCTGACCGGGCAATCGGTGCGCGGGGAGCGTCTGGAGCTGATCATCTGGCCGGAAACCGCCATACCGTTTTATATCCGCTTGCCGGAAAACAAGCCCTACATGGACTCGGTCAGGCGCATGGTCATGCGCTGGAATACCCCCTTGCTGACCGGATTTCCCGATGAGGTGCCGGTTTTTCCGAACTCTGCGAGGGGCGAGGCTGTGGCTGCTTCCGGGGCGGAGTATGCCGCTTACAATGCCTCCATGCTTCTGCATCCGGCAGGCGGGCCGGTGCAGATTTACCGGAAGATGCGCCTGGTGCCTTTCGGAGAGCGGGTTCCCTATTCGGAATATTTCCCCTGGCTGGAGAGGCTCAGCTTTTCGATGTCAGGAATATCGAGCTGGGCGAAAGGGCGGGAAGCTACGGTCATGCACTTCACGAGCCGTGACGGTCAGCCGGTCAGGATGGCCAACATTATCTGCTATGAATCGATTTTTCCCGGTCAGGTATCGACGTTTGTCAGGCGAGGTGCGCAGTTCTTGACGCTTGTTACCAACGATGGCTGGTATGGTACATCGTATGG